>NZ_DLHQ01000046.1 GCF_002483305.1 Brevundimonas sp. UBA7664 | reverse complement strand
CCTCGGCCGCGCCGAGCCAGGGGCGGCCGTCCGCGTCGCGCCGCCGGGCCAGCCAGGCGACGGCCGATTGTCCTAGGTTGGCGCGCCGCGCGACGGGCCGCCCGTCGCCCTCCATCACGGTCCGGGTGCCCTCGATCAGACCCGGCCGGCCGGGTTCCGGAGCCTCCGCGCCGGGCGGGACAGCGGACCGCGCGACCCAGCCGCCGCCGGGACGCCGTTTCAGGCCGGGCGCCTCGACCAGCCGGCGAAAACCCGCCTCGTCGAGGGTCAGGACGATGCGGCCGCGCCGGTCGCCGCCAGCTCTCAGCCCGTAGCCGTCCGGCACGGCCTCGATCCAACCGCCGCGCCGGGCCAACAGACGGCGGGCCCGCGCCACGGCCCCGTCTTCCGGGTTCGCCGCGCCGCCCGTCATGCCGGCAGCTCGCAGGCGGGCGCGTCGAGCAGGTGGTTCACACACAGCTCCAGCCGGTCCAGCAGGGCGTCGATCGACGGATGGTCGCGTCCGTCCTCGGCCCAGCGGCAGGCCGCCGCCGCCGTCGCCCGGTTCAGTCCGAAGGCGTGGGCCACCCGCTCCAGCGGCCAGCCGAAGGTGACATAGGCCGTGTACAGGGCCAGCCAGCGGGCCCGACAGGCAGGGCCCCGCAGGCGGGCGCTCGCCTTCATCCGTTCCGCCGTGATGCCCGTCGCCGCCGCGACCAGCTGCAGCGCCAGTCCGGCCCGGATGCGATCGTCATCCGTGACCGGCGCGCGCCAGATCTCGTCCATCCCAAAACTCCCATCATCCCGTCGGACGCCCGTCATTCAGGCCGCGAACGCCGCCAGAGGAATATAATCCTATAGCCACGTCGAAAACGGACGCATCGGCGCGAACCGGTCACCGTCCGAAATAATCTCGTTCGCTTGACTCGGGACTCTCGACGCCGATTCGCAAATCAGCCTACGATTCGCCTCACTGGACTGGTGTTAACCTTTCTTAAGTTTTTCCTCGGTTAACTCCCGAACAAGGTTACCCGTTCTCCGATGACGGTTCTTACCGTCAAGCTTTGCCTGGAGGGGCATGAATGCGCGTCCTGCTTATCGAAGATGATCACGCGACCGCGCAGAGCATCGAACTGATGCTCAAGTCGGAGGGTTTCAACGTCTACACGACGGACCTCGGCGAGGAAGGCATCGATCTCGGCAAGATCTATGACTATGACCTGATCCTGCTCGACCTGAACCTGCCCGACATGAACGGGCTTGAGGTTCTGCGTCAGCTGCGCGTCGGCAAGGTCAATACGCCGGTGATGATCCTCTCGGGCTCCTCGGAGATCGAGACCAAGGTCAAGACCTTCGGCGGCGGCGCCGACGACTATATGACCAAGCCCTTCCACAAGGACGAGCTGATCGCGCGCACCCATGCCGTGGTCCGCCGCTCCAAGGGTCACGCCCAGGCCATCATCCACACCGGCGAGATCGCCGTGAACCTGGACGGCAAGACGGTCGAGGTGAACGGTCACCGCGTCCATCTGACGGGCAAGGAATACCAGATGCTGGAGCTGCTCTCGCTCCGCAAGGGCACCACCCTGACCAAGGAAATGTTCCTCAACCACCTGTACGGCGGCATGGACGAGCCCGAGCTGAAGATCATCGACGTCTTCATCTGCAAGCTGCGCAAGAAGCTGGCCACGGCCGCCGGCGGCAAACACTATATCGAGACCGTCTGGGGCCGCGGCTATGTGCTGCGCGACCCGTCGGAATCCTCGGCCCCCGCGCCGGTCAGCGCCGCCGCCTGATCCCCTTGGGCTCAAGGCGCTGAAACCAGAACGCCCGCCGGAGCGATCCGTCGGGCGTTTTCGTTACAGGGAGGCGCATCAGGAGAGGGTGGCGTGCCGGAAATCGATCAGGCGACGGCCGCGGCGCTCGGTTGGCCGAAGACGAAATACGCATGGATCGAGCGTGAGCGCCGCTGGCTCTGCAGGGCCGTGCCGTTTGACAGGGTCGTCCGCACCGAGGCGTTTAAGGATCTCTATGTCGAGGGCACCCAGCTTCGGCTACGCGAGGCGCTGCCTTCGGATGGAGGTCCTCCGATGCTGCGGCTGGGGCGAAAGGCCGACGTCAATCCAGCGGTCCGGCTGCTGACCTCGATCTATCTGTCGCCCGTGGAGTTCGATCTGCTGTCTTCGCTGCCGGGGAACATTCTTCGGAAAACGCGGCACTACCTAGGAAACATCGCGGGCGCCGATGTTTCGGTGGATGTGTTCGAAGGCGCGCTCACCGGCCTCATCATGGCGGAAGCGGAGTTCGGTGACGTCGAGGCGATGGCCAACTATCCGATGCCGGACTTCGCCTTCCTCGAGGTCACCGACGACATTCGATACACCGGCGGCCGGCTGGTGACCGACGGCCTGCCGGAAGACCCCGCTGCCTCAGGCTGAAGGTCGGGTTCCTCCTGCACACACGACAACGCCCGCCGGATCGCTCCGGCGGGCGTCTTGCTATTCAGTCGAGCCGATCAGCCCTGGGCTGCATACCCCTTGCCGCCATTGGACGGCTTCCGGCGGCGGGGGCGGCGTTTGATCTCGCCGTCGGGCTTGGCCGAGGCAGAGGCCGGGGCGCTGGTGTGGCGCGGGTCGTTGTTGCTGGTGCGCGGACGCTCGCGGGCCAGCGGATCGAAGGCGCGTTCCGGGGTCGGGCGGGCGTCGCGGCCCGGGCCGGCCTTGCGGACGCGGTGCGGCTGCCCGCCGCCTTCCAGCTTGACGCCGTCGCGGCGCGGATTGCGCGGGCCGCGCTGCTGCTGGCGGTCGCCGCGGCCGTCGTCGGGCATCGAGGCCTTGGAGCCGACGCCGGCGGCCATGATCGACTGGTCCAGCAGGGCCAGCGACTTGTCGTTGCGGCGGTCGGTCGAGGGGATCTTCTGGCGCGTGACCTTTTCGATGTCGCGCAGCAGCTTCATCTCGTCGCCGGCGACGAAGCTGATGGCGGTGCCGTCGGCGCCCGCGCGGGCCGTCCGGCCGATGCGGTGCACATAGGCTTCCGGCACGAACGGCAGCTCGAAGTTCAGCACGTGCGAGACGCCGTCGACGTCGATGCCGCGGGCGGCGATGTCGGTGGCGACCAGGACGCGCAGCTTGCCGGCCTTGAAGGCGGCCAGGGTGCGTTCACGTTGCGGCTGGCTCTTGTTGCCGTGGATGGCTCCGGCTTCGACGCCGCCGGCTTCCAGATAGGCCGCGACCTTGTCGGCGCCGTGCTTGGTCTTGGTGAAGACCAGGCAGCGCGTATAGCCCGGATCGCTGAACATCTCGGTCAGCAGGGCGCGCTTGCGGCCCTGTTCGATGTGGATGATCGACTGGCTGATGCGCTGGACCGTGGTGGCCTGGGGCGTCACCGAGACCTTGACCGGGTCCTTGAGCAGTTCGCCGGCCAGTTTGCCGATCTCGTTGGGCATGGTGGCCGAGAAGAACAGGTTCTGGCGCATGGCCGGGATGCGGCTGACGATCTGGCGGATCGGCTTGACGAAGCCGAGGTCCAGCATCTGGTCGGCCTCGTCGAGGACGAAGATCTCGGTGCAGGACAGGTCCAGCGTATTCTGCTGCATATGGTCCAGCAGGCGGCCGGGGGTGGCGACCAGCACGTCGAGGCCGGCCTGGATGGCGCGTTCCTGCGGGCCGTATTTCACGCCGCCGAAGACGACCGCGACCTTGAAGCCGAGGTGACGGCCATAGGTCTTGAAGCTCTCGGCGATCTGGCTGGCCAGTTCGCGGGTCGGCGACAGGATGAGGACGCGCGTGGTGCGCGGCTTGGGCGCGACGCGGTTGGCGGCCAGGCGGTGCAGGATCGGCAGGGCGAAGGCCGCCGTCTTGCCGGTGCCGGTCTGGGCGATGCCCAGCAGGTCCTTGCCGGCCATGACGTCAGGAATGGCCTGGGCCTGGATCGGGGTCGGGGTGGTGTAGCCTTCGGAGGCCAGCGCCTGCAGCAGGGCCGGGTTCAGGCCAAAGGTGTCGAATGTCTTGCTCATGGAGCGGATGTCTTTCGCGTATGCGGCGACGCGCAACAGCCATGGCTCAACGCCGAAAAGGCCGCGCACCGCCAGTCCCGACAGGGCCTCAAGGTGAGGCCTTCGGGGTGGATCGGGCGCCGCCCCGCGTGTCCGGGCAGCGAATGAATCTTGAGGGCCGGCCGCTGCTACAGTCAGGTCTTCGAAGTCAGAAGACCCACACGCGCTGGAGCGCACCGGGGCATCGCAATTGTGCGACGCAGCGCAAATGGGCGCGAACTGCGGCCAAGTCAAGGCGGAGGGGTTAACGGGCCCCCAGCAAGCCGACCGCCAGATTGACCGTCAGGGCGACGATCACGGTGTTGAACAGGAAGGCCGTCAGGCTGTGCACGGTCGTCGTGCGGCGCAGCCTCCGGTCGGTGATCTGGATGTCGGCGGTCTGCTGGGCCACGCCGATGATCAGTGAGAAATGCAGGAAGTCCCAATAGTCGGGCGCCTCGCCGCCGGGGAAGAGGAGCCCACCGCGGTCCTTGCCCTTGCCCGTCGGCGCGTAGAAGGCGTGGGCGTAGTGCAAGGCGAAGATCAGGTGCACGAAGGTCCAGGACAGGGCCACGGTCGCCAAGGCCAGGATGGCGGCGCCGCCGGCCTTTTCGCCGTCTCCCGCGACCCGCACCGCTTCGCCCACCACCACGGCGATGCTGGCCAGCGCCGCGAACAGGGCGAGGGGCAGGACGGCGCCGCCCGCCTCATCGAGCGCCGCCGCGCGCTGGCGGATGTCGTCCGTCGACCGGGCGCGCCTGAGCTTCCATATGGTCTCGAGCAGGAACAGGCCGACGCCAACGTCCCAGCCCAACGCCAGTCGGGACAGCCAGCCACCGCCGAGGGGCCAGAACAGGCTGGAGGACGCGATCAGAAGCAGCAGGACCAACGGCCAATGCAGGCGCAGCCAGGACGGTGATTTCATGGCGCGATGATGCGCCCGTCCGGTTCAACTGCAACTGCTGTCTCCTTCGCGGCTGCGAAAAGCACTCGACTTCTGCAGGGTCATCACGGAATGTTTCAGCTCCGCCCCCGAGGAGTGCTCCATGTCGATGACGCCGCGCGCCGGTCTTCAGGTCGCCGACGAACTGGCCGCCTTCATTGAGGATGAAGCGCTGTCGGGGACGGGGATACAGGCAGACGCCTTCTGGTCGGGGGTGGCGGACATCTTCGCGCGGTTCGCGCCTGAGAACCGGCGGCTGCTGACCGTTCGCGATGATCTGCAGGTGCGGATCGACGCCTGGCAGGGCGAGCGGCGCGGCGCGGCCCATGACGGCGCGGCCTCCGAGGCCTTCCTGCGCGGGATCGGCTATCTGGTCGATGAACCGGCGCCGTTCGCCATCGGTACACGCAACGTCGATGCGGAGGTCGCCACGCTCGCTGGGCCGCAGCTGGTGGTGCCGAGCCTGAACGCCCGCTTCGTGCTCAACGCCGCCAACGCGCGCTGGGGCAGTCTGTATGACGCCCTGTACGGCACCGATGCGCTGGGCGACCCGCCGCCGCCCGGGCCGTTCGACACCGCGCGGGGCGCGCGTGTGGTGGCGCGGGCCAAGGCCTTCCTCGACGAAGCCGTCCCGTTGGCTGAGGGCCGCTGGGACGATCTGGGCGATCCGCACGGCGGCATCGCCATCCGCGATCCGGGTCAGTACATCGGCCGCACCGAGCGGTCGCGCCTGTTCCGCCACAACGGCCTGCATATCGAGGTGGTGTTCGATCGCGACCACCCCATCGGCCGCGACGATCCCTCGGGGATCGCCGACGTGGTGCTGGAATCGGCCCTGTCGACCATCGTCGATCTGGAGGACTCCGTCGCCGCCGTGGACGCCGCCGACAAGGTCGCGGCGTATCGCAACTGGCTGGGCCTGATGCGCGGCGATCTGGTCGAGACCTTCGAAAAGGGCGGCCGGTCGATGACGCGGGCGCTGGCGCCGGACCGGGACTTCACGGCGTCCGACGGATCAACCGTGACCCTGCCGGGCCGGTCGCTGCTGTTCGTGCGCAACGTCGGTCATCTGATGACCACGCCCGCCGTGATGCTGCCGGACGGCGGCGACGCGCCCGAGGGCGTGCTGGACGCCATCGTCACCAGCCTGATCGGCATGCACGACCTGAAGGGGCGGGGTCGGTTCCGCAACAGCCGCGCCGGTTCGATCTACATCGTCAAACCCAAGATGCACGGGCCGGAGGAGTGCGCCTTCACCAACGCCCTGTTCGATGCGGTCGAGGACCTGCTGGGGCTGGATCGGCACACGATCAAGGTCGGGGTGATGGACGAGGAGCGCCGCACCTCGGCCAATCTCGCCGCCTGTATCCATGCGGTGAGGGACCGGATCGTCTTCATCAACACCGGCTTCCTCGACCGCACCGGCGACGAGATCCACACGGCGATGCAGGCCGGGCCGGTGGTGCGCAAGGGCGACATGAAGACATCGGCCTGGATCGCCGCCTATGAGGCCCGCAACGTCGCCATCGGCCTGCAATGCGGGCTGTCGGGCCGGGCCCAGATCGGCAAGGGCATGTGGGCCGCGCCGGACCGCATGGCCGATATGCTCGAGCAGAAGGCGGCGCATCCGAAGACCGGGGCCAACACCGCCTGGGTGCCGTCGCCGACCGCCGCGACCCTGCACGCGCTCCACTATCACCAGACCGACGTCTTCGCCCTGCGCGCCGAAATCGCCGCCCGTCCGGTCCCCGGTCTCGACGCCCTGCTGACCCCGCCGCTGGCCAGCGGCGTGACCTGGTCTGACGCGGAGATCGCCGAGGAGCTGGACAACAACGCCCAGGGCCTGCTCGGCTATGTGGTGCGCTGGATCGACCAGGGCGTCGGCTGCTCCAAGGTGCCGGACATCCATGACGTCGGCCTGATGGAGGACCGCGCCACCCTGCGCATCTCGTCCCAGCACATGGCCAACTGGCTGCTGCACGGGGTGTGCTCGGCGGAACAGATTGAGGCGGCCCTGGCGGGGATGGCCGCGAAGGTCGACGCCCAGAACGCCGGCGATCCCCTCTACCGGCCGATGGCGCCGGACCCGGCGAACAGCCTCGCCTTCCAGGCCGCGCGCGCCCTGGTGTTCGACGGCGTCAGCCAGCCGAACGGCTATACGGAGCCGCTGCTGCATGCCTTCCGGCGGCGGGCGAAGGGCGCCGCCTGACCGGCTGGACGGCCAACCTGTCCGAACCGTAACTTGCGGAGGGAGGAGGCCGATGACAAGGTCCCTTTACTTCACGGAGGGCTCCCATGCTGACGATTGAAAACCTGACCCACGTCTACGGCAACGGAACGCGGGCGCTGGACAACGTCAGCCTGGCCATTCCCAAGGGGATGTTCGGCCTGTTGGGGCCGAACGGGGCGGGCAAGTCGACCCTGATGCGGTCGATCGCCACCCTGCAGACCCCGACCTCGGGTTCGATCCGCTTTGGCGACATCGACGTGATCAGGAACCCGGAGCAGTTGCGCCGCGTGCTCGGCTATCTGCCGCAGGATTTCGGGGTCTACCCGCGCGTTTCGGCCTACGACATGCTGGATCACATGGCGGTCCTGAAGGGGATCTCCAACGGCAAGGACCGCAAGCAGACGGTCGAGGCCCTGCTGCACCAGGTCAATCTGTGGCCCGTGCGTGGCAAGGCCCTGGCCGGCTTCTCGGGCGGCATGCGCCAGCGCTTCGGCATCGCCCAGGCCCTGATCGGCAACCCCGAACTGATCATCGTCGACGAGCCGACGGCCGGTCTCGATCCGGAGGAGCGCAATCGCTTCCTCAACCTGCTGGCCGAGGTGGGCGAAAACGTCGTCGTCATCCTGTCGACCCATATCGTCGAGGACGTCACCGACCTGTGCCCGCGCATGGCGGTGCTGGCCGGCGGCAAGATCCAGCTGGAGGGCTCGCCGCTCGACCTGACCGACGCCCTCGAGGGCCGGGTGTGGAGCAAGACCATCGACAAGGCTGATCTGGCCGATCACCAGGCCAGCCACAACGTCATCTCGACCCGGCTGTTCGCCGGCCGCACCGTGATCCACGTCCTGTCCGACACCAATCCGGGCGACGGCTTCGAGCTCGCATCGGGCGGGCTGGAGGACGTCTATCTGGCGACCGTGAACGCCTCGCGCCGCGCGGCCTGAGGGACGGATCATGTTCGCCAAGATCGCCAGTTTCGAATTCCGCTATCAGCTGCGCCAGCCGGCCTTCTGGGTCATCGCCATCGTCTTCGGCCTGCTGGCCTTCGGCGCGGTCGCCAGTGACAACGTCTCGCTGGGGTCAGGCGGAAACGTCTACAAGAACGCCCCTCACACCCTTGCCGGCGCGCACATCATCTTCAACGTCTTCTTCATGCTGGCGACGACGGCGATCGTCGCCAATGTCGTCGCGCGGGACACGCAAACGGGTTTCGGCCCGATGATACTGTCCACGCGGATCACCAAGGGCGCCTATCTGTACGGGCGGTTCTTCGGCGCCTTCGCCGCCGTCGCGCTCTGCTACATGAGCATCGCGATCGGCACGCTGCTGGGCACCTTCATGCCCTGGGTCGACCCTGAGACCCTCGGGCCCTTGCGGCTGGGCGACTACGCTTATGCCTATGGGGTGTTCGGACTGACGGGCCTGTTCCTGACCTCGGCCCTGTTCTTCATGCTGGCCACCGTCACCCGGTCCATGATGGCGACCTACATCGGCGTGGTGGCGGTGCTGATCGCCTACCTCGCCGCGGACGGCGTGCTCGGATCGCGGCCCGAGTTCGAGACGGCCATGGCCTGGGCCGAACCGTTCGGCGCCGGCGCCTACGGCCTGGTCACCAAATACTGGACGGCGGCCGAGCGGAACACGCTCAACGCCCCGATCGAGGGCGTTCTGCTCTGGAACCGGGTGATCTGGACCGCGGTCGGCGCCGTCCTGCTGGCCGCCGCCTACCTGCTGTACCGGCCCTCCCCGCGCGGCGCCAAGCTGAAGAAGCAGGAGCGGCTGAAGGCGCTGGTCGAGAAGGACGTCGTCGTCACGCCGGTCGGCGCCCTGCCGCGTCCGAGCTACGGCTTCTCCAGCGGCCTGACCCAGCTCTGGTCCCGTGCGGTGTTCGAGACCGTGCTGGTATTCAAGAGCCCGGCCTATGTGGTGCTGATCCTGCTGGCCATGGCCTTCGCCGTGGCGACGCTGTTCTTCACCGGCGAGATCTACGGCGCGCCGATCCTGCTGGTGACGCGGGTCGTCATCACCGCCCTGACCGGGACCTTCGGCCTGATCTCGATCATCATCTCCATCTACTACGCCGGCGAACTGGTCTGGCGGGATCGGGACCGCAAGGTGCATGAGATCGTCGATGCGTCGTCGACCCCCGACTGGACCTTTCTGCTGCCCAAGACCCTTGCCCTGGCGCTGGTCCTGATTTCCACCCTGCTGATTGGCGTGCTTGCCGGCGTGGTCACCCAGATGATCAAGGGGCACACTGATTTTGAGTTCGACAAGTATCTGCTCTGGTACGTGCTGCCGCAGGCGCTCAGCTTCACGCTGCTGGCGGTGCTGGCGATTTTCGTTCAGGCGCTGTCGCCCAACAAATTCGTCGGCTGGGCGATCATGGTCGTCTATCTGATCTCGACCCTGGTGCTGTCGAACCTCGGTTTCGACCACCCCCTCTACAGCTATCGGTCCGGGTTGCTCGGGCCTCTGTCGGACATGAACGGCCAGGGGGATTTCGGGACTTTCGCGCTCTGGTGGGGGAGCTACTGGAGCGCCTTCGGGGTCATTCTGCTGGTGCTGGCCTATGGCCTGTGGCGGCGGGGAACGGAGCAACGCCTGTGGCCGCGTCTGAAGCGGCTGCCGCACCGGCTGATGGGACCGGCCGGCCTGATCGGCGGCGCGGCTCTGGCGACCTTCATCGGCCTCGGCGTCTTCATCTACATCAACACCAACGTCTGGAACGAGTACCGGACGCAGGCGGCGCAGGAGGCCGAGCAGGCCGCCATGGAGAAGGCCCTGCTGCGCTATGAGATCACGCCGCAGCCGTCGGTGGCCGATGTGCGGCTGGTCATGGACCTTCGCCCGCATCAGCCGAAGCTGACCACGCGCGGATCCTATGTGCTGGTCAACAACACCGGCGCGCCCCTGCCCGAGGTTCACCTGCGCTGGGGCGACGATCTGGAGATGGTCAGCCTGACCGTCGAGGGCGCGAGCGTCGCCCGCGAGTGGGAAGAATTCGAGTTCCGCATCTACCGCTTCGCCACGCCCATGCAGCCGGGAGAGCGCCGCGCCGTCACCTTCGAGACGGTGATGGAGCAGCGCGGCTTCAAGGCCAGCGGCAACACCACGCGACTGGTCGACAACGGGACCTTCGTGAACAATTTCGAGTTCGCGCCGAGGGTCGGCATGGACCGCCAGGGACTGCTGACCGACCGCACCAAACGTCGCAAGGCGGGTCTGCCGGCGGAACTGCGTCTGGCGAAGCTGGAGGACGAATCCGCCCGGCGTCGCAACTATATCGGGGCGGACTGGGTCACCGCCGACATCACCGTCAGCACCGACGCCGATCAGACCGTCATCGCGCCCGGCCGGATGGTCTCGGACGTCGTCAACGGCGACCGCCGCACCAGCCGGTTCCTCACCGAGTCGCCGGTGCTCAACTTCTTCTCGGTGCAGTCGGCCCGCTACGAGCGGACGGCGCGAATGCATGACGGGGTCGAGCTGGTGGTCTTCCATGACCCCGCCCACGACCGAAATGTGCCGCGTATGCTGGATGGACTGGCGGCCTCGCTGGACTATTTCCAGGCCAATTTCAGCCCCTACCAGTTCCGGCAGGCGCGCATCGTGGAGTTCCCCGACTACGCCAGCTTCGCCCAGTCCTATCCCAACACCTTCGCCTGGTCCGAAGGGCTGGGCTTCATCGCCGACCTGAGCGATCCGACCAAGGTCGACTACGTCACCTATGTCGGCGCGCACGAGTTCGGGCACCAGTGGTGGGCCCACCAGGTCGTGGGCTCGAACCAGCAGGGCATGACCGTCCTGTCCGAGACCCTGGCCCAGTATTCGGCGCTGATGGTCATGGAGAAGATGTACGGCAAGGATCAGATCCGTCGCTTCCTGAAGCAGGAACTGGACCGCTACCTGCGCGCGCGGGGGACCGAGCGGCTGGAAGAGATGCCGCTCATGCGCAACGAGAACCAGCAGTACATCCATTACCAGAAGGGCGGGCTGGTCATGTATCTGCTGCGCGACCAGATCGGCGAGGAGGCGGTCAACCGCGCCCTGCGCCGGCTGCTGGCGCAATATGCCTTCAAGGGCGCGCCCTATCCGCGCTCGCTGGACCTGGTCGCGGCCATCCGGGCCGAGGCCCCGGCGGACAAACAGGCGCTGATCACCGACCTGTTCGAGAAGATCACCCTGTATGACGTCAAGACGACCGGGGTGACCGCCACGCGCCGCGCCGACGGCCGCTGGGACGTGGCGGTGACGGTCGACGCCCGCAAACTGTATGCGGACGGCAAGGGCGTCGAGACGGCGGCCCCGCTGAACGAGATGTTCGACGTCGGCATCTTCACCGCCGAGCCGGGCAAGGGCCGCTTCGACGAGGACGACGTGGTCCTGCTGGAGCGCCGTCCGATCCGGTCGGGGGTGCAGACGCTGCGCTTCATCACCACGCTCGAGCCGGAATTCGCCGGGGTCGATCCGTACAACAAATGGATCGACCGGAACTCGGACGATAATGTGCGGGCGGTAGAGTAGGGCGGCGGGCCGGTGACCGAAGACCAGCGGCTGGGGCTGGTTCGCGGCCTGCACACCGTGATCTATGTCGTCATGGCCGGGTCGGTGTTCGTGCTGCTCTACGCCGGGATCAGCGGCGCCCGCGGGCCTTGGCTCTGGTGGGCGCTGGGCCTGATCAGCGTGGAGATCGTCGTCTTCGTCGGCAACGGGATGAAATGCCCGATGACCGCCATGGTCACGCGGCTCGGCAAGGCGGGAAGCGGGATTTCAGACACCTTCTTTCCCGAGCGGATCACGCGGTACACGCTGCGCGTCTTCGGGCCCCTGATCGTCCTCGCCTTCATCCTGCTGGCGCTCCGCGGGCTGGGCTGGCTCTGAGCGTTTTCGGCCTCAGCGCGTCCCGAACAGCCGGTCGCCGGCGTCGCCCAGCCCCGGCACGATGTAGCCGTGGTCGTTCAGCCGCTCGTCCACGGCCGCCGTCCAGATCGGCACGTCGGGATGCCAGCCGCGTAGCCGCTCCAGCCCCTCGGGCGAGGCGACGAGGCAGACGAAGCGGATGTTGGTGACGCCGCGCTCCTTGAGCCGTTCGATGGCGGCGACGGCGGTGTTGCCGGTCGCCAGCATGGGGTCGATGACCACGCACAGGCGGTCGGCGACGTCGTCGGGCGCGCGGAAATAGTATTCGACGGCGTCGAGGGTCTCGGGCTCGCGGTACAGGCCGATGTGGCCGACGCGGGCCGAGGGGACCAGTTCCAGCATCCCGTCCACCAGGCCGAGACCGGCGCGGAGGATGGGGACGAAGACCATCTTCTTGCCGGCGATGCGCTGGCCGGTGGTCGGGCCGACCGGGGTCTCGACGGGATAGTCCTCAAGCGGCAGGTCGCGGGTGACCTCGTAGCAGAGCAGGGTCGAGATCTCGCGCAGCAGCTGGCGGAAGCGGGCGGTCGAGGTGTCCTTCGCCCGCATGATCGACAGCTTGTGGCGGACCAGCGGGTGGGTGACGACGGTGACGCCGTCCATCTTGAAGGGCTGGGTCGACATCAGAATACGGTCCCGTCGGAGAGGATGGTCAGGGGCGGGCCTCCGCCCGGTCGGCGCTCGGCCGCGGCGCGGCGGCCTGCGGCCCAGGTGCCGCCCTCCAGCACGCTGGCCAGCGGCATGGCTTCGGCGGTGACGCCCAGTTCGGCGCGGACCAGCGGGGCGAACCGGTCCAGCAGGGCCACGGTCATGGCGCGCCAGCCGACCACCAGCGGATCGGACACCGGCCACGGCTTTCCGGCGTCGGAGGGGTCCTTCAGCGTCAGCACGCCGAGATCCATGAACAGGCCGCCGTTGCGGTATTCCGCGAGACCGGTCAGGCCGTCGAGATCGGTCACCTCGACGCCCGCGGTCTGCAGCGGTTCGACCAGCGAATAGCTGAGCCACTGGGACAGTTTGTGGATCGGGACGAGGCCGTCGGTGGCGTCGGCGCGCTTCATCGCCGGATGCCGCCAGCAGTCGCCGAGGTCGACCCCGCCGAGGTTCAGCCGGTCGCGCCAGACGGGGCCGAGGGCTTCCAGCAGGACTTCGAGGATGACCGGGGCGGGCAGGCGGTCGTGCTCGTCGGCGCGGTCGACCATGGCGTCGAACAGGCCGCCGGGCCGGGGTTCATCCTCAAGAGCGAACAGGTCGGGTTCGGCGAGGCAGGCCTGGCCGAGGCGGCGCAGCAGGGCGGCGCGGCCCTCCAGCCCGACCAGCGGGTTCTTGTCCGAGACCTGGAATCCCCTGGCCAGATCGCTGGCGGTCAGGAAGGTCAGGGCCACGGCGTCGACGCGCCAGCGATCGTCCTCGGTGATCGAGAAGGCCCCCGCCTCGAACATCCGCAGGGAGGCGATGGCGAGACCTTCGGACCGGGTGAGGGTGCGGCCCGTGCGGGCGTCCTTGTATGACCAGTCCGGACCCGCGCCGGCGTCCAGCAAGACGGAGACGATGGCGAGGTCGAACTCGGTCCGCGCGCGGGAGGCGGGATCGAGCCAGTCGCGGGCCTCGGCGGCGGGGCTCCAGAGATCGACGCCGTCGACGGAGAAATGCCGCCAGCGGGCGTGGAAGGGCACGGCCAGGGTCGGATACTGGTCGCGGATCACGGCGGCGACGTAGCGCGCCGTCTCCGGCAAGCGGTCGAGATCGACCGTCCAGTGATCGAGGCCGCCGGCGACGCCGAGGGCCAGCATCTCATGGGCCCGTTCGCGGACGGCGGCGGCGTTGAGCAGGCTGCGCGCCTGCGCGGCGTCAGAATTGCTCAAGGTCGCGGCCCACCACGCGGGTCAGGTCTTCGGCCGACGGCGGGGCGTCGGGGGTGAAATAGCCGGCCGCCTTCTTGGCCTCCATCTCGACCGAGGCGTCGGGCGGAACGAGATAGTCCGGGATCGGCACCCGCTCGCCGATCTCGATGCCGGATGCGGTCAGGGCGTCGTGCTTCATGTTGGACATGGAGACGAAGCGATCGATCTTCGTGATGCCCAGCCAGTGCAGGATGTCCGGCATCAGCTGCTGGAAGCGGGCGTCCTGGACCCCGGCGACGCATTCGGTGCGCTCGAAATAGGTGGCGGCCTGGTCGCCGCCCGGCTGGCGTTTGCGGGCGTTGTAGACGAGGAATTTGGTCACCTCGCCGAGGGCGCGGCCCTCCTTGCGGTTATAGGCGATCAGGCCCGCGCCGCCGTCCTGCGCCTCGCGGATGCATTCCTCGATGCCGTGGGTCAGATAGGGGCGGCAGGTGCAGATGTCGGAGCCGAAGACGTCCGAGCCGTTGCACTCATCGTGCACCCGGCAGGTCAGGCGGCGGTTCGGGTCGGCGATCGCGGCCGGGTCGCCGAAGATGTAGAGGGTGATCCCGCCGATGGGGGGCAGGAAGACCTTGATGTCCGGCCGGGTGACGAGGTCGGCGTACATGCCGCCGGTCTGTTCGAACAGGGTGCGGCGCAGGGCGGTCTCGGTGACGCCGAAGCGTTCGGCGATGCCGGGCAGGTACCAGACCGGGTCGATGGCGGCCTTGGTCACGGCGACGTCGCCGCTCTCGTGCACGATCTGGCCATCGGCCTTGAGCCGGCCCGCGGCGATGGCCTCGCCGATCTCGCCCAGCTGCAGGCGGGCGCGGGTGACGGCGATGGTCGGGCGGATGTCGACGCCGTCGGCGATCTGGTCGGCGAAATCCTCGGCGATGCGGGCGCCCCAGGGATCCAACGAGACGATCTTCGAGGCGTCGGTCCACTGCGGGAACGGCCCCATCGGCGTGGTCGGCGCGGTGTTGGTCAGGTCGGGCCGGTTGTTGGCGGCCATGGCGCCGGACGAGACGGCGAGCGCGCGATAGACGGAATAGGCGCCGCCGTGGGCGCCGATGGCGTTGCGATCGCTGCCGGAGTTGACCGTGCCGATGACGGGCCCGCGTTCCTTCGCGGTGGCGGCGCCCCATTCGATCGGGAAGCGGCTGACGGTCCCCGCGCCGGGGTGGGAGTTGAGCCGGATGTGGCTCGGACGATTGGACATGGTTCCTCACTCGAACCGGCTTGTTGTTTTTCTTGCGCCGGACTCGTCAGGACACACCCGGTCGCGGCTCCTGTCCAGCGGTTTGAACGAGTCTCGCGGGACGGCGTTCAGCGCCTGTCATTCGAGGAGTTCGCCATGGCCGCCCGACCCACCTGGCAGGGACATCTGAAGCTGTCGCTGGTGACCTGCCCGGTCGCCCTCTACACGGCGACGTCGAGCGCGAGCCACGTCAGCTTCCACCTGATCAATCCCGAGACCAACAACCGCATCCGCATGGTGGCGACCGATCCGGACACGGGGCCCGTCGAACGCTCCGATCTGGTCAAGGGCTATGAGGTGTCGAAGGATGAATACGTCCTGTTCGACGACGCCGACTTCGACAAGGTCAAGCTGGAGTCGACCCGCACCATCGACATCAACCAGTTCGTCGACGAGGACGACATCGACCGTCTGTACTGGGACGATCCCTTCTATGTGGTGCCGGAAAAGGGCGTCGGGGCCGAAGCCTTCGCCGTCATCCGCGACGCCATGAAGGCGGCGGGCAAGATCGCCATCGGCTGCCTGGTGCTGCGCGGGCGCGAACGGCAGATCGCCCTGGAGGTGCGGGGCAAGGGGTTGGTGGCGTACTCGCTGCGGCCGCATGACGAGGTGCGCGACGCGGGCGATTTCTTCGACGACATCCCGGCGGTCAAGGCGGACAGGGACATGGTGGAGATCGCCACCCGGATCATCGGCCAGAAGGAGGCGGACTTCGATCCGTCGGGGTTCAAGGACCGCTATGACGAGGCCCTGAAAGAGATGATCAAGGCCAAGCAGAAGGGCGGCCAGGGTCTGGTCGAGGCGCCCGAGCCCGACGACACCAATGTCATCGACCTGATGGAGGCTCTGAGGGCCAGCCTGAAGGGCCCGGCGGCGGGCAAGGCGCCGGCGAAGAAGGCGGGAACGAAAAAGGCGGCTGCGAAGAAGCCGGCGGCGAAGACGAAGGCGGCATAACGCCTCGCCGCCTCTCGCCGCCTTGACCATTCGTTGGCGCGGGTTGCTGATCGCGCCATGACGAATTCAGAGGATCAGGCGGCCGTCGTGATTGGCGCATCGGGCGGCCTGGGCGCGGCTGTCGCCAGCCGGCTCAAGGCGTCCGGACGGTTCGCCATTGTCCGCGCCCTGTCGCGCTCGGGGACCGGCCTGGATCTGGAGGACGAAGCGTCCATCGCCGCGGCCGCCGCGCGGGTCGCCGACGGACCGCCGGCGACCCTGGTGTTCGTCGCCACCGGAGTGCTGCACCACGGGTTCGAGCCCGAGCGCAGCTGGCGCGCGCTGGACGCCGACCACATGCTGCGCGACTACCGGATCAATACGGTCGGACCCGCGCTGGTCGCCAAACATTTCCTGCCCCTGATGCCGCGCGACCGACGGGCGGCGTTCGCGGCCCTGTCGGCGCGGGTCGGGTCGATCGGCGACAACCGGCTGGGGGGCTGGCACAGCTATCGTGCCTCCAAGGCGGCGCTGAACATGATCCTGCGCAATCTGGCCGTGGAGACGGGGCGCACCCATCCGCAGGCGGTGATCGCCGGCCTGCATCCGGGCACGGTGGACACGGGTCTGAGCGCGCCGTTCCAGAGAGGGGTGAAGCCGGAGAAGCTGTTCACGGCGGACCATTCGGCGGAGCGGCTGCTGACGGTGCTGGAGGGACTGACGCCCGCCGACAGCGGCGGCGTCTTCGCCTGGGACGGGCAGCGGATTCCGGAATGACGGTCGACTGACCGGGAGGCGTTGACTCCCTCACACAGTATGCGCCATACACTGTGCGTCACACACTATGTGAGATGCAGGGAAGCGGCATGAGCCTCGATCCGGACCTTTATGAATCGATGCGGCTGGAGCTGCGGCGCGGGTCGCTGGTGCTGGCGGTGCTCGCCTGTCTGAGGACCGAACGGTACGGCTACACCCTGCGTCAGGCCCTCGCCGCCGACGGGCTGGAGATGGAGGAATCGACCCTCTATCCGCTGCTGCGCCGGCTGGAGAGCCAGGGCCTGCTGAACAGCGAATGGCGCGAGGAGGAGAAGCGGAAGAAGCGCTTCTACGTCCTGTCGCCGGGCGGCGTGTCGATGCTGGCCGCCCTGACCGACGAGTGGCGGGGGATCAACGCCTCGCTCGACAAGATTCTCTGAAACCGGGCTGAAGGGGAAAAGCCATGGACATGATCGACCGCTATCTGAACGCCGTCGCCGCGCAGCTGCCGCAGGACGAACGGGCCGACATCACCGCCGAACTGCGCGACCTGATCCTGAGCCGGTTCGAGGCGAAGGAAGAGGAGCTGGGCCGCGCCCTGACCGAGGACGAGCAGGAGGCGATCCTGCGCGAGATCGGCCATCCGCTGGTGGTGGCGGCGCGGTACCGCAAGGGGCCGGACTCGCTGGTCGGACCGGAACTGTTTCCCTACTGGCTGTTCGGGGTCAAGGCGGGGCTGATGGTGCTGGGCGCGGTCTATGCGCTCGCCCTGTTGATCCGACTGATCAGCGGGCCGGATGACGCCGGCCAGGCGCTCGGCCAGGCCTTTCACGCCTTCCTCGGTGCGGGGCTGACGCTGATCGGCGCGGCGACGCTGGCCGCGGCGATCTTCGAACATCAGGGCATCCGGCCGGCCTGGATGACGAAATGGCGGGTCAAGGATCTGGGCGCCTTCGGCCTCGCCGATCCGGCGGCCTGGGGCGCCTCGGTGGGGGGCGCGGCGGCGACGAAGGCGAAATGGGCGCCCAAGCGCCGGGCCCGATCCTGGCCGGGCGGGGAGTATCTGTTCTCCTTCCTCGCCGTCGGCATGTTCGTGCTGTGGTGGATCGGGGTGCTGCATTTCCCGGGTCTGGTGTCGCTCGAGCTGCGCGGCGAGGACGCCGTGGTCAGCGGGGCGCCGATCTGGTCGATCCTGTTCGGACCCATCCTGCTGTACGCCGTGGCGCAGATGGCGGTCGATCTGGCCAGCCTGTTCCGCCCCTATGCGGTGCGGGCCCGCGCCGCGGCCCAGCTCGTCATCGCCGCCGGCGGCCTGTGGCTGACCTGGGTGATCTTCAAGGCGGGCCACTGGTTCACCCTGACGCGGGGCGAGGAGACGGCGCGGATCGCCGGCGACTGGACGATGCTGGACTTCGATACGGTGCGGAACCTCGGGGACGGCGCGCGGGATCTGGTCGGGATCTCCAGCACCCTGTCAGTGGTGCTGGCCTGGGCGCTGGCCATTTCCGCGATCAGCCTGGTGTTCCAGATCCTCGCCCATCTGGGCCGGCTGGCACGTCCGGGCGCGCGGGCGATGATCTGACCGATCCGTCATCCGAAGGCCCTTCTTCGGCCCGAGGTTGTCGGGCAACCTGACCGGATGAAGCAAATCAGACCACCGCTCAGGGACGTCTACATCACGGGCGTCGGCGCGCATCTCCCGGGCCCGCCCGTCGGCAATGAGCGGATGGAGGATCACATTGGTCGCGTGCATGGCCGCGCGTCCGTCCTCGGCCGCCGGGCGCTGCGCTGGAACGGCATCCAGACCCGCCACTACGCGATGGAGCCGGGCGGCACGGTGACCGACACCAACGCCGGCATGACGGCGAAGGCCGTGGTGGCGGCGCTCGACGAGGCGGGTCTGGCGGTGGATGACGTTCAGCATCTGGCCACCGCCACCACCCAGGGCGACTATCTGGTGCCCGGCCACGCCACGGCGGTACACGCCGCCCTGGGCGCCGGCCCGTTGGAGATCGCCAGCTACCAGTCGGTCTGCGCCGCATCGCTGATGGCCGCCAAGGGGGCCTGGCTCCAGGTTCGCGCCGCGGAGGCGGACGTCGCCGTCGCCGCCGCCGGAGAGTTCTCGTCGCGCTGGTTCCGGCCCGGCTTCTACGAGGGCACGGCGCTGGTCGATTCGAAGGGCCGCCTGGCGACCGAGGCCGACTTCCTGCGCTTCACCCTGTCGGACGGCGCGGGCGCGGTGGTCCTGGAGCCCCGCCCCCGGGGCCAGGGCCTGTCGCTGAAGATCGACTGGATCGACCTGACCTCCCTGGCCGGCCGGTTCGACCCCTGCATGTGGGCCGGATCGACCCGCGGCGACCGCGCCGACCTGGCCAGCGCCTGGAGCCACGCCGGTCCGATCGCCGCCCACGCCGCCGGCGCCGTGGCCCTGCTGCAGGATTTCGATCTGCTCAAGACCGTCATCCGCGCCTGGATCGGCGTCTGGCTGGACAAGGTCGACAGCGGCCGGATCGTGCCGGACCAGGTCGACCACCTGTTGTGCCACTACTCGGCCCGTTCGCTGCGCGAGGAAATCGTTCGCCTGCTGGAAAACACCGCCGCCATGATCCCGGAGGAAAAATGGTTCACCACCCTGCCGGCGACGGGCAACATCGGCTCGGCCTCGATCTGGGTCATGTTGGAGGCCTTCATGCGCAGCGGGCGACCGAAGAAGGGCGACCGGGTCCTACTGATCGTGCCGGAGAGCGGGCGGGCGATGATCGGCTTCATGATGCTGGAGGTGGTGTGATGGGCGATCCCGCCATGGCCGACCCCGCGATCGCCGACACCCTGCGCAAGCTGGCCGTGGTTTTCGCCGACTTCGAGCAGCGGCTGGAGGCCACTCCCCTGATCCGCAAGCTGACCCGCGGTCGCTTCGAACTGGCCGACTACCACGCCTTCCTGATCAACCTGCGGCAGCAGGTGAAGGACGGGGCGCTGTGGATGAGCCGCGCCGCGTCCAACATCGGCGAGGACCACCTCGAACTGCGCTCGACGCTGATGCAGCACGCCGTCACCGAACACCGCGACTTTCGCCTGCTGGAACAGGATTTCGTGGCCTCGGGCGGTCAGCTGGCCGACATCCTGTCGGCGCCCAAGAATATCGGCTCGGAGGCCCTGTCCGCCTGGATGTTCCACGAGGCGTCCCGGCCCGATCCGTTCGGCCTGCTCGGGGCCATGTGGATCATCGAGGGCCTGGGCTCGATCAAGGCCAGGCCGTGGGGTCTGAAGGTCAGGGAGCGGCTGGGCCTGCCCGAGGACGCCCTGCGCTTCCTGCTCTACCATGGCGACAACGACGTCGCGCATATGGAGGAGTTCCGCGAGATGCTGGCCATGGTGCTGCCGGACGAGGCCGTGGCCGAGCGGATCGTGACCACGGCGAGAGTGACCGCGCGGCTCTATGCGCTGCAGATCGAGGAGATCGCGGCGTGACGGCGTCCCATGACCCGTTCGCCGCCATGGTGCACGACCCGCGCGACCCCGATCCGTGGCTGGCCCTCTATCTGGACCAGAGCCTGCCGATCGACCCCGAAGCCAAACGTTGCCTGCTGGTCGGGGCCCGCTCGTGGTCGCGCCGCTGGCTGTTCCCGGTCAGCCGGCCGCTGGTGATCCTGTTCTTCTGCGTGGTGAAGGTGCTGCGGGCGATCTCGCCGCGCTTTCCCAACCTCAACGGCCTGCTGCACAAGACCATCCACTGGGGCCTGCGGATCTTCGGCACGCCCGAGACCAACACCCTGATCCTGCGCCATTTTCACGTCGGCACCGAACTGCTGGCCTTCATGCGGATCAACGCCGGCGCGGCCGACATCTCCAGCCATCCGCTGCGCCCGACCCGGCTGAAGGACATCGAGGACAACCTCTTCCTCCAGCACGACCTGAACGTCTTCAACTTCATCATCGAGCTGAACCAGCGCCTGCGCGCCGAGGGGCGCGAGATCATGCCGGCCGAGACGCTCGATTTCTCGATGATCTCGGACGAATTCCCGGCCTTCGAGACCTTTCCGAGGGGACTGCTCAACAGGATCGATGTGCAGACGGCGGTGGAATTCTACACCCCGCTCTACGCCCTGATGCTGCCGAGGAACGACTTCGTCCGCGCCGCCCATTCCCTGCAGCTGGATGAGACGGTGGCCATCTACATCGCCCGTATCCTCGGCACGGACTACCACCTGAACTTCATCAAGAACGGCCATCCGATGGTGGCCCTGTCGACGCTTCAGGCGGGCTATCGGCTGATGATGCACGGCCTGGATTGCGAGGCGCTGCATGGGTGGCTGCGGACCATGAAGGCGCGGCAGGCGGCGGGGCTGCCGGTGGATCCGCGGGCCGGCTAGGCCAAGCCTGCAGGCGGCAAATGTTCAGACTCCCTGTCATCCGGCCGAGGCGAAGCGGAAATCCCTCCACGGTTGTCCGGGAGAGGGGTGGGGCGGCCCCCACGGCAATGTCCGAAAACCGCGAGACTCTGACGCCGCCTGCGCTCATTCTGCGGCCATGGAAAACGCCGGCGAACTGGATCAGGAGGCCTGCTACCGCGCCGTGCTGACGCGCGACGCGCGGTTCGACGGGCGTTTCTTCGGCTGTGTGAAGACCACGGGCATCTACTGCCGCCCCGTCTGTCCGGCGCGGACGCCGAAGCGGGAGAATATGGTCTTTGTGGTCTCGGCCGCCGCGGCCGAGGAGGCGGGCTTTCGCGCCTGTCTGCGCTGCCGGCCCGAGACGGCGCCGGACATGGGCGCCTGGCGCGGCACCTCCAACACCGTCAGCCGGGCCCTGGCCCTGATCGAGGCGGGGGCGCTGGATGAGGGCGACGTCGACGGCCTGGCCGGGCGGCTGGGCGTCGGCGAGCGGCACCTGCGGCGGCTGTTCCGCCAGCATCTGGGCGCCGCCCCGGTCAGCGTGGCGCAGACGCGGCGCGTGCTGCTGGCCAAGGCGCTGATCCACCAGACCGATCTGAGCATGGCGCAGGTGGCGCTGGGCTCCGGCTTCGGCAGCGTGCGGCGCTTCAATGAGACCTTCCAGGCCCTGTACGACCGGCCGCCCTCGGCCCTGCGCCGGCGCGGCGAGCGGGTGCATGAGGGGGGCGTTCGCCTGAGCCTGTCCTACCGCCCGCCCTATGACTGGGACGCCATGTTCGCGGCCCTGACGGCGCGCGGCGATGCGGTCGAGGGGCGGCGCTGGTCGCGGGCGCTGACCCGGGCGGTCGACGGCGCCGAGGGCTCGGTTTCGGTCGAGCCGGCGGAGACGGGGCGGGTCTCGGTCTGCGTCGAGGCCGACGATCTGAAGGCCCTGCCGGGGGTGCTGGCGCGGGTCCGGCGGGTGTTCGACCTGTCGGCCGATCCCGACGCCATCGGGCGTGACCTGTCGGCCGATCCGGCGCTGAAGCCGCTGGTCGCGGCGCGGCCAGGGCTGAGGCTGCCGGGTGACTGGATCGACGACGGCGCCGAGGTGCCGAACGACCGGCTGGACGATGAAACGCTCACCGTCCGCGCCGAAGCCTGGCGCCCGTGGCGGGCCTATGGGGCGCTGCACCTCGCACTGGCGGGGATCAGCGGCGCCGACCTTGAGACGATGGAGAAAGACGATGCGAAACGCGCAGCCTGAAACCCTGACCCTGGACCGGGTCCGGACTCCGACCGGCGAGGTCCTGCTGGTCACGGATGTCGAGGGCGCCGTGCGGGCGCTGGATTTCGCCGGCTATGAGGAACGGATGATGCGGCTGCTGCGCCGCCACTGGGGCGAGGCGGCGCTGATCGAAGGCCGGGCGCCTTCGGCCGTGCGGTCGGCGGTCGAGGCCTATTTCGGCGGCGACCTGACGGCGCTGGACGGGCTGAACGTCAAGACCGGCGGCACCGCCTTCCAGCGCGCCGTGTGGGCCGCCCTGCGCGCCATTCCGGCGGGCGAGACGCGGACCTATGGCCAGCTGGCGGCGGCGGTCGGCTCGCCCAAGGCGGTGCGGGCCGCGGGTCTGGCCAACGGCCAGAACCCGATCGCGGTCATCGTGCCCTGCCACCGGGTGATCGGCGCCAACGGGACGCTGACGGGATACGCCGGCGGGCTGGAGCGCAAACAATGGCTTCTGGCCCACGAGGGCGTGCCGGCGCGGACCGGTCAGGCGCCGGCCCGCGCGTTCCAGTAGCCGGACCAGGCCCCGGACTGGGCCGACGACACCCGCGTCGCCATACAGATGGTGTGGTCCGGCGGGGCCTCGGCGGGCTGGCAATCCCACCCCTCCACGCCCTCAGGCAGACCGCGCACGACGGCCGCCAGAATCAGGCCGCTGTCGATGATCAGGGCGATGCCGGAGCCGACATCCGCGCCGGATTGCGAGGGCGACGCGCAGATCCGTTCGAACGGCGCCTCTCCCGCCTCGGCGCCGGGCCGGCAATCGGCGGGACCGAAGGCGCTGAGAACGCGGCGGCCGGCGGCAGACTCCGTCTCAAGTCCCGCAGGGTGGGCCGCCAGCGTTGACAGGATGTCCGCGCGGACCTGATCGGGCGTGGGGCCCACAGGGGCCGGGGCCGGGGCAGGGGCCGGGGCGGCAGGCGGTTCCGCGGGCCGTTGAGGCGGCGGATCGCCGCCGTCGCCACAAGCGGTCAGGATCAGTGGGGCGATCAAGGCGAGGACACAGGCGCGGCGCATGATGGGCATCTCTCGGTCAGGTCCCTGATCTAACGCGCCGGGGGCCATTCCGGGTAGCTCTTGCGTTTTCCGGCCACCCCCTTACATTCAATCCGACTTATGCTAACTTTGAGCATAAGTAGAGGAGAAGCGTGATGGCGGACGGCATGTTCGGCTTGTCGAGGGAACTGGAACGGGAAACCGCGCCGGTCTGGGCCAAGGTCAAGGATCACGTCACCCCGCTGGAATGGCCGGCGCAGGCGGCGTTGATCAGCGAGATCAATGCGTTGAAGAAGAGCCGCGACGCCGTCATCCTGGCCCACAACTATATGACGCCCGAGATCTTCCACGGGGTCGGCGACTATGTCGGCGACAGCCTGGGGCTGGCCAAGGAGGCCGCGCGGTCGAAGGCGAAGGTGATCGTCCAGGCCGGCGTGCATTTCATGGCCGAGACCTCGAAGATCCTCAGCCCGGACAAGACGGTGCTGATCCCCGACCTGAAGGCCGGCTGTTCGCTGGCGGCCTCGATCACGGGCGCCGATGTGCGGCTGATCAAGCAGCGCTATCCGGGTCTGCCGGTGGTGACCTATGTGAACACCACCGCCGATGTGAAGGCCGAGACCGACATCTGCTGCACCAGCGCCAACGCCGTGCAGGTGGTGGAGTGGGCGGCGAAGGAATGGGGCGTCGACCGCGTCATCCTGATCCCCGACGAGTTCCTGGCCCGGAACGTGGCGGCCCAGACCAACATCGGCATCATCGCCTGGAAGGGCCGCTGCGAGGTGCATGAGCGCTTCACCGCCGCCGACATCGCCGAGATGCGCGAGGCCTATCCTGGCGCCGAAATCCTTGCCCACCCGGAGTGCCCCGAGGAGGTGCTGTCGGCGGCCGATTTCGCCGGCTCGACGGCGGCGATGACCGACTACATCACCAGTCGCAAGCCGAAGCAGGTGGTGCTGATCACCGAATGCTCCATGGCCGCCAACATCCAGGGCGACGTGCCCGAGGTCAGCTTCATCGGCCCCTGCAACATGTGCCCCTACATGAAGCGGATCACGCTGGAGAACATCCGCGACTGCCTGCTGAACATGCAGTTCGAAGTGACCGTGCCCGAGGAGATCGCCGAGCGCGCGCGGCTGGCCGTGCAGCGGATGGTGGACCTGCCGCCGCCGGCGGTTCCGGCGCGCTATGACATGATCAAGGCCCGGCATCACGTGGCGGTGGAGCTGATCTGATGCACTACGTCCCGCCCGTCCGCGTCGTGGCGACGATCGACAAACGCAGCCTGCGGCTTCTCGCCCTCCTGGCCTTGTGGCTGCGGTCGGAAAAGGCCACGTCGTCGGGATGACAGACAACACGACGCCCCGTCCGCCCGGTCCCTGGGATCCCAAGCCTGGAACTGCCGCCCCCGCGCGCGAGGCGGCGGTGGCTGATCGCGGTCCGCCGCGCACTGACGAACCGCCACTCGACAAGGGTCAGCATCCGGTCTGGGCCATTGTCTCGACCCTGCTGCTGGGCGGCTTCATCTGGTGGGTCAGTCAGAGCTGGGTGATCGCCGTCGCGGCCATCTGGGGCCTGTTCGTGCACGAGTACGGCCATGTGCTGGCGATGAACCGGCTCGGCATGGGGCCGGCGAGAATCTACATCATCCCCTTCCTCGGCGGGGTGGCGAAGAGCCAGCGTCTGCCGAAGAGCGAGTGGGACGGCGTGCTGGTCTCGCTGGCCGGACCGGGATTCGGCCTGCTGGCCGCCATTCCGTTCTTCGCCGGCTTCATCGCCACGGGCCACGGGGAGTGGCTCCTGGGCGCGGCTGTGATCGCCCTGATCAACCTGGTCAATCTGGCGCCGGCGCCGCCGCTGGACGGCTCCAAGGCGCTCGGTCCCGTGCTGGCGCGCATCCATCCGAATGTGGAACGCGGCGCCATGGTGCTGATCGGCGCGCTGGTGGTCTTCTGGGGCGTCACGACCGGGCGGTTCATCCTCGCCGCCTTCCTGGCCATTGCCCTGATCGGCCACCTGCGTCGCGGCGCCTGGCGGCCGGAAGGGCGGCCGCTGACCGGTCGCGAGTCGGCGCAGAGCGTTGGCCTGTTCGTGGCCGCGGCGGTCGCCTGCGCAGGCGTGGGCATCGCCGCCCTGTTGCCGCTGGCCGGGGGCTCGCTGCCGGGCGCCCTCGGCGTCGCCGGTGGCTTTCTGGGCATCGGCGGTTGAGCCGCATCGTCCATCATGACGGGCCGCTGATCATCGGCGGCGGACTGGCGGGCCTGTCGGCCGCGCTGGAAGCCGCGCCGCGCAAGGTGCTGGTCATCACGCCTGCGCCCCTGCTGGAGGCCTGCTCCTCGGCCTGGGCCCAGGGCGGCGTGGCGGCGGCCCTGTCGAAGGACGACGCCCCCGCCCTGCATGCGGCCGATACGACCGCAGCCGGGGCCGGGCTGGTCGAGGCCGGCGCCACGGACATCCTGACCGGAGACGGTCGCGCGACGGTCGAATGGCTGGCGTCGCTGGGCGCGCCGTTTGACCGCGACGCCGCCGGCGGATTCGCCGTCAGCCTCGAAGCCGCCCATTCCCAGGCCCGCGTCGCCCGGGTCGGCGGCGACGGCGCGGGCCGGGCGATCCTGTCGGCCCTGATCGCGGCCGTGCGCGCCGCGCCGCATATCGAGGTCCAGGAAGACGGCCGGCTGCGCGGCCTGATCCAGGATGCGTCGGGCCGGGTGCGGGGCGCCCTGATCGAGCGCGGGGCGCCGGGGTCGGGACGGTTGATCGAAGTGCTGGCGCCCGCCGTGGTGCTGGCCACCGGCGGCGCCGGCGGCCTGTTCGCCTACACCACCACCCCCGCCGCCCTGCTCGGCGAAGGCATGGCGGCGGCCTATCGCGCGGGCGCGGACATTCTCGACCCGGAGTTCGTGCAATTCCACCCGACCGCGATCGACGTCGGCCTGGACCCCATGCCGCTGGCCACCGAGGCCCTGCGGGGCGAGGGCGCGCGGCTGGTCGATCGGGAGGGCCGGTTCCTGCTGGGCGAGGCGGCCGACGCCGATCTGCAGGCGCGCGATGTGGTGGCGCGGGCGGTGCACGCGGCGCGGGCCGCGGGGCGCGGCGCGTTCCTCGACTGCCGCGTGCTGGGCGCGCATCTGGCCGAGGAATTTCCGGCCGTGTTCGCCGCCTGCATGCGGGCCGGGCTGGACCCGCGCGAGACGCCAATCCCGGTCGCCGCGGCGGCCCATTATCACATGGGCGGGATCGCCGCTGGAACGGACGGCCGCACCAGCCTGCCCGGCCTGTTCGCCGTCGGCGAATGCGCCGCGACCGGCGTGCACGGCGCCAACCGGCTGGCCTCCAACTCCCTGCTGGAGGCCGCGGCCTTCGGGCGGCGGACGGGGCGGGCGGCGGCGGCGGAAACGTCGGGCGTCGGCGCCGTGATCGCGCCGCCGGTCGCACAGGACCTTTCACCCGGGGCGCTGCAGACGCTGCGCCAGACGATGAGCCGCTGCGTGGGCGTGGTGCGCGACGCGGCCGGCCTGACCGAGGCGCTGGCGGTCATTGCAGAGCTGGACAAGACGACGCCGGGGGCGCTGCCGCTGGCGGCGGCGCGGCTCATCGCGGAGGCGGCGCTGGCGCGGCGTGAGAGCCGGGGCGGGCATTTCCGCTCGGACTATCCGGACGCGGCCACGGTCGCGAAACACACCCGCGTGCATGCCGACCCTGTGCTGGTCGCGGCGGCCTGAACGAGCGCTCGATGACCCGATCCCTGCCTGACATTCTGATTGAACCCATCGTGCGCATGGCGCTGGCCGAGGATCTCGGCCGGGCCGGCGATGTGACGGCGCGGGCCTGCATTCCCGAAGGCGCGCGGATGCGGGCCGTGTTCGCGGCGCGCAAGGCCGGCGTGCTGGCAGGGATCGACTGCGTGCGCCTGGCCGTGCTGGCGATGGACCCCGAGGCGTCGATTGAACTGAAGCTGCGTGACGGCGACGCCTTCGAGGCTGGCGCCGTGCTGGCCGAGGTCGAGGCCGACGCGCGCGCCTTCCTCGCCGCCGAACGCACGGCGCTGAACCTGCTGGGGCGGCTGTGCGGCATCGCCACCCTGACGCGGGCCTATGTCGAGGCAGTCTCCGGGACCAAGGCGCGGATCGCCGATACGCGCAAGACCACGCCCGGCCTGCGCGCGCTCGAGAAGCATGCGGTGCTGTGCGGCGGCGGGGTCAATCACCGGTTCGGTCTGGATGACGCCATCCTGATCAAGGACAATCACGTCGCCGTCTGCGGCGGCGTCGGCGAGGCCGTCCGCCGCGCGCGCGCGTCCGTCGGCCATCTGATGAAGGTCGAGGTCGAGGTCGACGGTCTGGACCAGCTGGACGAGGCGCTGGCCGCGGCCCCGGACGTGATCATGCTGGACAATTTCACCCTGGCGATGCTGCGCGAGGCGGTGACGCGGACGGCCGGGCGGGTGACGCTGGAGGCGTCGGGCGGGGTCAATCTGCAGACGGTCCGCGGCATCGCTGAAACGGGCGTGGACGTGATCTCGGTCGGCGCCCTGACCCATTCGGCGCCGGCGCTGGACGTCGGGCTGGACGTCGTGCCGGGCTGAGCGGCGAACGCCGTTCCGGAACAGGCGGGACGCCGCACGGGTTTGGGTTGTCGATGAAGGAGACTTCGATGACCCGCCCCGCCCGCATGCCCCCGGAACAGCCCGGCTTCGCCGAGAGCCCGGACCGACCTGATGTGCAGGCCGGGGCCCGGTCAGGCCAGCCCGCCGCCGACGTCATCCTCGGGACACAGCGCCGGTTCGGCGACCTGAAGCACAACCTGACCAACCAGTGGAAGGTGCAGGATCGCTGACCCGAAGGTCGATCGGAATCAGGTGGTCGGCGCGGCCGGGGCCGATGCCTCGCTGGTCGAGACCGGCGTGACCACGACCGTGGGGGCCGGAGCGGCCGCCGCCGCCGGAACCGGGGCCGCGCCGCCGGCGCCGCGTTCCTGGGCGATCAGCATGCTGTAGGCGACCGCGCCGGCTTCGCGCACCGGACCCGTGGGGTCCATGCTGGCCTGGATCAGGCGCGGCGCATCGGCGTCGCTGGACGGACGGGCGGCGTAGGAGAAGGCCTCGCGCGAGCCGGAGCGGCCGCCGAAGCGATAGAACAGGTGGTCGCCGACCTGACCCACGCGCACCAGCGAATTGCGCCAGCGCGGCGAGACGCCGGTGGTGTGGAAATGGGTGGCGTTGCCGACGGCGCTGTAGACGGCCCCCGACAGGGCGCTGGAGGCGACCTCGCGGGCCCGGTTCCAGGCGGCGCGATTGACCCGCCCGCGCATCGAACCGTCGCAGGTGAAGCTGAACTGGCAGCCGGTGCGGCGACCGGCGCCCTGGAACACCACGCCGCAGACGCTGTTCGGGAAGGCGCCGTGGCGGACGCGGTTCAGCACCACCTGGGCTACGGCCCGCATGCCGTCGCGGCCTTCGCCGCGGGCTTCGTAATAGGCGGCCTGGGTCAGGCAATCGAGATCGCGCGAGGCGTCCAGCGCGCTGCCGAGGCGGAAGGGCAGGGCCGCGACAGGGCCGGTCAGATTGACCCGGCGCAGGCCGGCGTCGGCGGGCTGGCCGCGCAGCTGTTCCAGACGGGCGGTCAGAAGCTCGGCCTGACGGTCCCGCTGGGCGCCGCCGGCGACGGTGTAGGGATCATGTCGGCGGGCGATGGCCAGGGCGCTTTCGTCCAGGCCGCCGGCGGCCGCCGCAAGCGCTTCTTCGGTGAACCCCGCCGCGGTCGCGCCCTCGATGCGTTCCGCCTGGGCCCGCACGGTCGTGGCCTTGGCCGCGGTGCCGCCCAGCCATGCGCAGCCGATCGCCAGTCCCACCAGTGCGCCGAACGCCGCCGCCGCCGTTCCGGGCCGAATCCGGGCCGCACGATCGACAGGAGGGTTCACACGCGTCTGCGGGGCTTTCGGCAAGGGCTCAGTCCTGTACGGCAGGGCGCAATGCCGCCCCCGGGTAGTCTCGCAACCGGGCGACCCTCTCCAATCCCTGGAGATCGGCGTCGCGATCCGCTTGCGGTAAATCGACGGTCGGCGAACGGGCCATTTGTCGAGGACGCGCCTTAAGCCAGCCGTTTGTGGCGCCAATGTGGTTGATTCGCAAGATTGTTGTGCGGCGCAACATCGCGGGGGCTCCGGACGGTATCCGGAAGATCAGGTACCGCGGGCGTTTGATAGTCACGCCCAGTGAAAGAACGGATTTCTGTATTGTCCATCACAAGAACAACACGAAACAGGTGTCATGGGCGGCATGACGGATTGATAGCGGTTCCGACTATTGTCTTCATCATCGAGCCAAATCGACGGTTGACTTGAGCCGGTTGGCCGGAACCGGCGGAGACGGGCGACGTTGAAGCTCCACTATTTGAAGGAGTTCGCCATGAAACGCACCGCCATCACCCTGGTCCTCGCCCTCACAGCCGTCGCCGCCGCCGCCTGCGGCCAGACCATCGAACAGAGGGCCGCGACCGGCGCTGTCGCCGGAGCCGTCGTCGCCGGTCCGATCGGCGCGGCGGTCGGGGGCGCCGCCGGCGCCGCGGTCGGCCAGGCCGAGAAACCCAACTGACACAGTTCGTCCCCGAGTGCGCCGGGCGACCGCCCCGGCGCCTCGCGAACTTGATTTTCGCACCCATATAGGGTTAGCGACGCGCCGGGCTGCGCTGTGTAAATCCGCCCGACTGCGTTCCGCGCATCCATAAACGATCAAGGACATCGACGCCCTCCGCATGAGAGATCTGAAACAGACCGGCTTCACGGACCGCCTCACGACCCAGCAGGAGGCCAAGAAGGCCCTGCTGGCCCGGTTCAAGCCCAAGGCCGCCGCCCCCGATCCCGAATTCGACAAGCTGGCCGCCAAGCGCGCCGCCGAGAAGGAGGCGCTGCGCCAGCAGCACGAGCTGGCCAAGGCCGAGGTCCGCCGTCAGAAGGCGGAACAGGAGGCCATCCGCGCCGAAGCCGCCCGTCTGGCCGAAGAAGAGTCGGAAGCGGAACGTCGCGGCGCCCGCAAGGAGCGCAAGGCCCTGACCAAGGCCGAGCAGAAGCTGGCCCGCGACGCCCGCTACGCCGCCCGCAAGGCGCGCACGCGCTGATCCCGTCTCGGTCGGCGGAGACGTCGACCGAAGGCCCCTAGCCGAGTTCACCCAGGATGCGGGCCAGCTGCTCGCCCGAATAGGGCTTGCGCAGGAACGGCCAGGGGGCGTCGGACAGGGCCGCGTCCACATCCTCGCCAGCGTAGCCCGAGGTCAGCACCACCCGCATGTCCGGATAGTCGCGTTCGCACACCCGCGCCAGTTCGATCCCGGTCATGCCGCCCGGCATCACCACGTCGCTGAGCATCATGTCGAACCGCTCGCGTTTCAGCAGGTCCAGCGCCTGTGGCGCGGTCTCGACCGCGCGCACCTCGAGCCCCAGGCCTTCCAGCAGTTCCAGGGCCACGACGGCGACGCTGGCGTCGTCCTCGACCAGCAGGAGGCGACGACCCGCCGCCATCGGCCTGGCCGCTTCCGGCCCGGCGTCGGGGGCGATGCTGACGGCCTCGTCCCGCGGCGGCAGAAACAGTTTGATCTCGGTCCCGCGGCCGACCCTGGAGATGATCTGGGCGGCCCCGCCGCTCTGACGCGCAAACCCATAGACCTGGCTCAGGCCCAGCCCCGTCCCCTTGCCCACGGCCTTGGTGGTGAAGAAGGGTTCGAACACGCGGGCGATCACTTCGGGCGCCATGCCCGCGCCGTTGTCGGCGACCGTGACGCAGACATAGTCGCCGGCCGCGAGGTCAACGACCTCGCCCGGCGCGACGGTGCAGGACTGGGTCTGGACCGTGATCCGGCCCTTGTCGCCCACGGCGTCGCGGGCGTTGACGACCAGGTTCAGCAAGGCGGCCTCGAATTGGGAGGGATCGACGCTGACCCGCGCGCCGCCGCGCCGGAGCTTGAGCTTGAACTCGACGGCCTCGCCGACGGCGCGACGCAGCAGGGGCTCGCTTTCACGGATCTGGACGTTGAGATCGACGGCCTCGGGCCGCAGGGCCTGACGGCGCGAGAAGGCCAGCAGCTGGTGCGTCAGGCCTTCGCCCCGCCGCGCCGCCGCCAGGGCCGCCTCGCCCAGTTTCTGGCGTTTGGCGGCGTCATCGGGCGAGCGCAGAATGATGTCCAGCGCGCCGATCACCACGGTCAGCAGGTTGTTGAAATCGTGGGCCACACCGCCGGTCAGTCGGCCCACGGCCTCCATTCGCTGGGCGTGCATCAGATCGGCCTCGGCCTTGGCCTTTTCCGCCAGCGCCTCGCCGACCCGTTCCTCCAGCAGTTCGTTGATCCGCTTGAGGTCCTCTTCGGCCCGCTTGGCTTCGGTGACGTCGATATTGGCGCCGACATAGCCCTGGAAGGCGCCCGAGCCGTCAAAGCGGGCCAGGCCCTCGCAGCGCAGCCACCGCTCGCCGAGGGCGGGATGACGAATACGGATCAGGCTCTCGAACCGGTCACGATGTTCGAAGGCGTTGTTGAAGGCGGCGGTGAAGGCTGCGGCGTCGTCGGGATGGATCATCCGCCGCCAGGCGTCGGCGATCTGGTCCTCGGTCTCGACGCCGAAGAAGGTGCGGTAGCGGCGATTGGCGAAGCTGGGCCGCCCCTCGGCGTCCAGCATCCAGATCAGGGCCGGCGCGCTGTCGGCCACGGTGCGGAACCGGGTCTCGGATTCCAGCAGCCGGGCCTGGGCTTCGCGGATGTCCGTCACATCGAACGCCACGCCGACGAAGCCGATGATCTCGCCATCGGCCCCAAGCCGCGGCCGGGAGAAGGATTTCAGCCAGCGATACTCGCCGTCGTGGCGCAGGTATCGGGCCTCCATGGAGAAGGGCTCCCTGGAGGCCTCTCCGTCGAGCGAATCCTTCAGGACGCGTTCGTGATCGTCGGGATGGATGATCGCGCGCCAGTCCGCGAGGCGCGCCTCTTCGTACGACCCGCCGTTGTAGGCGACATAGGCCTGGTTGACGAAGGCGCGGGTGCGGTCCTGCTGGGTCACCCAGATCAGCACCGGCGCGGTGTCGGCGATGGCGCGGAAGCGTTGCTCGCTCTCGCGCACCTCGGCCTCGGCGCGGGTGCGTTCGATCTCGGTCCAGGTGCGGACGGCGACCTCCTGCAACAGGGCGGTTTCGGCCGGGGTCCATTCGCGCACGGTCGAGTGGTGGGCGTACAGGAAGGCCCGCAAACCGCCGCTGCGGATCACGGGCGTGCGCATCAGGGCGCGGGTCTCCAGACGCTGGAACACCTCCAGCGCGTCGCGGGTGCGCGGGTCCTGCCGGACGTCGGCGATGTGGATCACCTGCCCCGCGGCGAGGTCCGAGATCAGGTCCGCGCCGAGGTCTTCGAGGCTGAATTCGCCCTGGGCGCTGACCACGCCCGTGGTCCAGTCGCGGGTCATGGACACCCGGCCGCGCGCCTGATCGACCACCCCATAGCCGACGCGGTCCGCGCCCAGCTCCAGGCCCAGCGCCTGCTCGACCTCGAGAATGACGTCCTCCGGAGAGGTCAGGTCGCGCAGTCGGTCCACCAGGGCCAGCAGGAAGGTCTGGCGCCGCTCCTGCCGTTCCAGGGCGTCCAGGGCCTCGCGCGTCTCGGTGGTGTCGAACGACATGCCGACGTAGCCGAGGAAGAGGCCGTCGCCGGCGAAGCGCGGCTTGACCGAAATCCGCATCCAGCGCCAGGCGCCGTCGGCGCGCTGGAACCGGGCCTCGAAGCCGTAGGGCTCGCGCTTTGAACGCCCCGCCGCCATGGCGGTCTCGACGGCCGCCTGGTCGTCGGGGTGGATGGCCAGTTTCCAGACGTCGCCGAGGATGTCTTCGGCCGGCTGTCCGTAGAAGTCGACCAGCGCCGCATTGACGAACTCGACCCTGGCGTCGGCGTTGGTCATCCACACCGGCGATGGCGCCGTGTCGGCCATCAGGCGGAAGCGGGCCTCGCTTTCGCGCAGCGCCGCCTCGGCCGCCCGGGCCTCGGTGACGTCGATGTTGACCCCGATCATGCCGCCGTAACCGCCGTCGGGTTCGATCCGGGGATGGGCGTCGGTGTGAAGCACGCGCCATTGACCGTCGTGGCGAAGGTACCGGCCCTCGATTTCGAACGGCGCCTGACGCTGACCGGCCTCGGCCGTCGCCGTGAGCACCCGCTCGGCGTCGTCGGGGTGGATCGTGGCGACGAAATCGAAACCCTCGAGCGACTCGGGCACGGCCCAGAACTCACGCTGGGCGGCATTGAGATGAACGCACCGGCCCGAGGCGTCGCTCATCCACAGCATGACGGGGGCGTATTCGCTGATCAGGCGCAGCTGGTGTTCGCTGTCGTCGATCCGCGCCTTCGAAGTGCGCAGGGCGTCAAGCGAGACGTCGAGCGCGCCGACCATGTCGCGCAACGCCGATGCGACGATGGTGATGAACAGGCCGACGACGGCGAAATTGACGGTGGGGACGAGGGCTGCGTGGCCGAGAAGGTCCGGTCCCTCGCCATACAGGGTCAACAGCGCCAGTCCGCCCGCGAGGCAGGACAGGGTGGCTGTCAGCCCGGCCAGACGCCCCGCCGCGAGCGAAGCGACGATCACGGCGGGCAGCAGGATCATGAAACCGGCCAGGCCGCGGTAGAAGCCCTCGAGCCCCGCACGCACGGTCAGCATGGCGACGGCGCAGGCGACGCCGACAAGTATCGAGACCCACCAGGCACGGGTCTTCACCCGCGCCAGCCGGGTCACGACGGCCCTGATGCTGAAAGACTGGCCGATATCCCCCAACGCGCTCATCAACCCCCAACTCGCGCGTACGCGATCCCGGCTAACGTACGGCTTCGGCTTGCGTTCCGCCGGGTTCACCAATTTCCCGCGCGGCGCGTTCGGACGCCGGAAAATGGGGTCAGGAGTGGGCGATACGCTCCCGACAGGCGTTCAGGCTTGACCGACCCGCGCTTTTCCGCCTGAAAAGCGCCCCGCTTGACGCATAATAGAGAGAATTGTCGGGCATGATGTCCGGCGGAGGAGACGGGTTCCTGGCCGAGATCGACTGGAGCGCGAAACTGAAGGGGATGCGCCGGCTGGCAGCCGCCGCCCCCGTGGTGCTGGCCGCCTTCGGCGTGGCCATGGCCGCCAGCTCGACGCCGCGTCCGGAGATCGATCGCCGCGCCGAGGCCGTCCGGGTCCTGACCCGCGGCGACCTGGGCGCCCGCGGCCTGGCCGCCATCACCGGCCGCATGGATCCGTCGCAGCTGGCCATCGCCCTGCGCCACGATCCGGGCGAGCGCCGCGCGGCGCTGTACGGCCTGACGCCGGGCTGGGAAAACCTGACGCTGGCCGGCCGGCCGACGCTGGATTTCGGCGCCACGGGTCTGGACGCGATGAAGCTGAACGCCGCGACGCCGAACGCGTCGCAGTATCTGCGCGTCGCCGCCCCCTTCGTCTTCAAGCCCGCCACGGCCGAGGACCGGCGCCGGGCCCTGCGCTGCCTGACCCAGGGCATCTATTACGAGGCCGCGCTGGAGCCCACCGAGGGCCAGGAAGCCGTCGCCCAGGTGATCCTGAACCGCGTGCGCGACCCCAACTACGCCAACAGCATCTGCGGCGTGGTGTTCGAGGGCGCCGAACGCGTCACCGGCTGCCAGTTCAGCTTCACCTGTGACGGCGCCCTGTCGCAGGCGCCGGTCGGCTGGGCGTGGAACCGCGCCAGGCTGGTGGCCGAACGGGCGCTGGCGGGACATGTCTCGGCCCGCGTCGGCACGGCGACCCACTACCACGCCGACTACGTCCGTCCCTGGTGGGCGCCGACGCTGAACAAGCTGACCCAGATCGGCGCGCACATCTTCTATCGCTGGAAGGGCGTCTACGGCGAGCCCGCCGCCTTCCGTCAGGCCTATTCGGGCCGCGAACCCCTGATCGACGAGGCCCGGTTCTCGCGCCCCCGCATCAAGATCTCCACGGACATCGACGCAGCGCTTCTCGCCGAGGCGGAGGCCGCGTCGGCCTTGCGCACGGTGGAGATCGACGGTCAGACCCGTGTCGTCGGCGTCGTCTCCCTCGGCGGCCGGCGCGCGCCCACCGCCGCCGAGATCGCGGCCATCAACCAGCGCATGGCAGCCTTCGAGGCGCCGCCCCTTCCCGCGCCGGACGAGCCGATCCGCACCGCGCCGCCCGGCGTGACCGCCATGGATGTCGAGGAAGTGGGCCGGCCAGCCTCCTGATCGCGGCAGGGCGCAACGGAATCGCGGGCAGGGCATTTACCGCGGGGCGTACAGGCCGGTGACGGCCCGGAAGGACCGGGTTCAGGCGGCTTGAACAACGCGGGTCCGGATTCTGACCTTTGACCGGAGCGCCAGCGCTCATGAAGGGGCGCCGTTTGATCAGTCTGACCGAAAGCGATTCCGGCGCCATCGAGGCCGAGCGGCTTCGCGTGCTGCGATCCTTCGATATCCTCGACACCGATCCGGAACAGGCGTTCGACGACGTCATGCTGCTGGCCGCGCGCATTTGCGACGCGCCGATCGGCATGGTCAGCCTGGCGGTCGGCGACCGGCAGTGGTTCAAGGCCCGCAACGGCGCCGATGTCCCGGAGAGCGGCGCGGCCGGCGCCTTTGGACGGTATGCGATGGGGCAGCCGGGCGTCACCCAGGTGTGCGACGCGCGTGACTCGGCGCTCGCCGACCGCCCGGCGATGGGTCCTTCAGACTTCCGCTTCTACGCCGGAGCGCCGCTGATCGACGACCAGGGGCTGGCGCTGGGCGCGCTGTGCATCATCGACACCCACCCGCGCCCGCAGGGCCTGGACGAAACCCAGCGGATGACCATGGAGGTGCTGGCCCGGCAGGTCATGGCCCTGCTGGAGCGCCGCCGGGCCCTGCGCGAACGCCGGCGCAGCGACGAGGCCGCCACCGCCGCCGTCGAGGCCGCCCGGCTGGTGACCGAAAAGCTGGCCGAGAGCGACGCCCGCTTCCAGGCCATCGCCGACAGCATGCCCCAGATGGTCTGGTCGTCGCGGCCGGACGGCCATCACGACTACTATAACGCCCGCTGGTACGCCTTCACCGGGGCGGCCGAGGGGTCGACCCTCGGCGACGCCTGGGGGGAGATGATCCATCCCGAAGACCAGGAACGGGCGCGGACCGCGTGGCGGGCGTCGTTGTCCACGGGCGAACCCTATGAGGTCGAGTACCGGCTGCTGCACCACACCGGGTCCTACGCCTGGACCCTGAGCCGGGCGATGCCGATCCGCAATGCGGAGGGCGCGGTGACCCGCTGGTTCGGCACCGGGACGGACATCGCCGAGATGAAGCGGCTGGAACAGGCCAAGGCCCTGTTGAGCCAGGAGCTGAGCCACCGGATCAAGAACATCTTCGCGGTGATCTCGGCCTTGCTGGCCCTGTCGGCGCGGCAGTATCCCGAGGCCAGGGCCTTCGCGCGGGCCGCGCGGACGCGGATCGCGGCCCTGGCGCGGGCGCATGAGTTCGTGCGGCCGCATACGGAGTCCAGCCGGCCCAGCCTGGACGGCACCACCCTGCACGCCTTCCTGCATGACCTGTTCCTGCCCTATGACGACGACGGGGGCCGGGCGCGCGTGGTCGTCAGCGGCGATGACGCGGATTTCGACGACCAGGCCGCCACGCCGGTGGCCCTGCTGTTCCATGAACTGGCCACCAACGCCGCCAAATACGGGGCCCTGTCGGCTCCCGAGGGCCGGGTCGAGCTGACCACCTCGCGGCGCGGCGACCGGTATGTCATGACCTGGCAGGAGCGGGGCGGGCCCGCGGTCAAGGGCGCGCCGGAAGCCTCGGGCTTCGGTTCGTCCCTGCTGGCGCTGTCGGTCGAGGGCCAGCTCGGCGGGGCGCTGGAACAGACCTGGGCGCCGGAGGGACTGAGGGTCGTCGCCGACCTCCCCGCCACCGCCCTGGCCCCGCGGCGGGCCGCTTCAAGATAAACATGAACCGCGATGCGCCGCCTGCGTTGATCAGGAACATGTCCGTATTGAAACAAGACCGATGACCGCGCGTATCCTGATTGTTGAAGATGAGGCCCTGGTGGCTATGGAGCTGCGCTTCGTGCTCGAGGACCTCGGCTATGAGGTCGTGGGCACCGCGCCCGACGCCCGAACCGCGCGGGCGCTGGCGTCGCGGGGCGGGGTGGAGTTGTCGCTGGTCGACATCCACCTGACCGACGGCGCCACCGGCGTGGGTCTGGGCCAGGAGCTGGGCGAGGCCTACGGCGTCACCGTCCTGTACATGACCGCCAACCCCGGCATGGTCAGTCATGGCGTGCCCGGCACGATGGGCGTCCTCACCAAGCCGACGGATGAGGGCTGTGTCCGCGGCGCCGTCGAATACGCCCTGCATCTGCGGCGTGGCGAGCCGGCCCCGGTGGTGCCCTACGGCCTGCAGATGTTCAACTGAGCCGAGGGGCCGGCGTCACCAGACGCCGATCTTCTCCGCCTCCTTGTGCGAGATCGGGTCGCCGGCGCGGGCGTGATCCTGTTCGGCCAGGAAGCGCACGGCCTCCAGCGCGGCCATACAGCCCATGCCGGCGGCGGTGACGGCCTGGCGGTAGATGTCGTCGGTGACGTCGCCGGCGGCCCAGACGCCCTCGATGGCCGTGGCCGCGGTACCCGGCTTCACCACCAGATAGCCGCCCTGTTTGGTCTCCAGCTGGCCGGCGAACAGTTCCGATGACGGCGCGTGGCCGATGGCGATGAAGACCCCGTCCGCAGCCACCTCGCGGGTCTCGCCGGTCTGGACGTTCTTCAGCCGCGCGCCGGTGACGTTGACCCCGCCGAAGCTGTTGGTCTCGCCCAGGATTTCGTCGATGGCGGAGTTCCAGAGCACCTCCACCTTGGGATTGGCGAACAGCCGGTCCTGCAGGATGCGTTCGGCGCGGAACTCGTCGCGGCGGTGGACGACGGTCACCTTCGAGGCGAATTTGGTCAGGAACAGCGCCTCCTCGACCGCGGTATTGCCGCCGCCGACGACGATCACGTCCTTGTCGCGATAGAAGAAGCCGTCGCAGGTGGCGCAGGCCGAGACGCCGAAGCCCTGGTATTTGGCCTCGCTCTCGATCCCCAGCCATTTGGCCTGGGCCCCGGTCGAGATGATCACCGTCTCGGCGAGGATTTCGGTCCCGGAGTCCAGCGTCAGCCGGAACGGCCGCTGCGACAGGTCGGCCTTGACCACGATGTCCTCGATGATCTCGGTCCCGACATGCTCGGCCTGGGCGCGCATCTGCTCCATCAGCCAGGGACCCTGGATGACGTCGGCGAAGCCGGGATAGTTCTCGACATCGGTGGTGATGGTCAGCTGGCCGCCGGGCTGCAGGCCGGCGATGACGACCGGGCTCAGCAGGGCGCGCGCCGCATAGATGGCGGCGGTCCAGCCGGCGGGGCCGGAGCCGATGATGGCGACGCGGACGGTTCGGGGAGTGCTCATGGCTCCTATTTAGGCGTTGATTCTGTCCGGCGCGATGCCACCTTGAACGGGATTCACAGGTCTGTCGGGAGGATGGCATGGCGGGACGAAGCTTTTTGGGAGTGGGCGTGGCCCTGGGCGTCGCCATCGGCGCCGGCCTCGGCGTGGCCACGGACAATCTGGCGGTCGGCGTCGGCGTCGGGATCGCCGCCGGCCTGGCCATCGGCCTCGCCATGGACGCCGGCCGGAAACGGACGGACCGTGACGCTCGCGGGTCCGATGGCGGCGTCTACGCCTCTGACGGCGGCGCGCGCGACAAGAGCCCGGACCACGGGTCGGACAGCGGGTCCGATGGCGGCGGCGATGGCGGCGGCGGGGGCGACTAACCCCCCGACCGCTTCAGGCCGTCAGGCGTTTTTCGCGGCGACGGGGCGTCGGCGTCGCGCCAGCCGCCAGACGATCAGGAATATCGACAGAAACGCGAGACCGGCTCCGATGGCGACCCATCTCAGCGTCTCCCTGAGTTCCATGGTCACGGTCAGGAAGTCGACCTTGCCCGAGGTCCAGAACACCCATTCGCCGGCAAGCTCCGTCGCCATGCGTTTGTTGCCGGTCTCCAGAAGCACGATGCCGTCCCCCGTCGCCGGGTCCAGCCGGACGGCGGTGTTGATCGCCGGTTCATTGTCGCCGTCATGGCCGATGATGAAGTCGCCCGCAGTGTTGGGCGCATAGAGCATGACACCGAGGCCCCAGATGTCCGCGCCCATCTCCGAGGCATGGGGCCGGCGCATGGCGTTCAGGGTTTCCGGGCTCAGAACCCCGCGACCCGCGGGCTCGCCGTTGGGGCCGGGCCTGTGCGCGGCGATGAGGCGCGTCATGTCGCCGGCGGAGGTGTAGAGCGAGGTCGCGGCCAGCGATGCGAAACGGAAATGCGTCGCCCGCGCGCCGTCCGCGTCAAAGAACTCGGCGACGTTCGTCTCCGGTTCCTCAAGCAGATAGGTCGATCGCGTCATGCCCAGCGGCGTGAAGACGGCCGCCTTCATGTAGTCGTTGAACGTCTGTCCTGACGCTTCCTCGACGACCAGCTGCAACAGGGTGTAGCCGCCGCCGGAGTATTCGAAGGATCCCGGCTCCATGCCCACACGGACCCGTCCATCCGCCCCCGGCGAGGCGTCGGCGGCCCGGGTCAGGGAGGCTTCGAGCGACTGGACCGGGGCGCCCGGCGCGAATCCGGCATAGCCGAGACCATCCGTCAGGCCGGCGGTGTGGCTGAGCAGCCGCCGGACGGTGACCTGATCATTGTCAAAGTCGCCGGCCGGCAGCCGCCAGCGGGTCAGGTAACGGGACACCGGCGCATCGAGGTCGATCCTGCCCCGCTCGACGAGGGCCATGACGCCCCAAGCGGTCGCCCATTTGCTCAGCGAGGCGACCTGGAACTGCGTGTCCCGATCGACGGGGACGCCTCTCGACACGAAATGCTCGCTGACGGGCACGCCGTCCTCGACCAGGACGAAGGCCGCATTGCCCACGGCATCCCTGTCGAGGCGGGCGGCCACGGCGGCGGCGAACTGCGCGGTCTCGCCGGCCGGCGCCAGCCGGGGTCGCCCCCAGCCTTCAATCGCCCCGAACAGGATGATCGCGCCGGCCAAGGCAGCCGCAAACAGCCCGGCAAACAACGACAGGAAGAAGCGCTTCATGGTCATGCCCCCTTGGCGCGAGCCCTTGGCCGACGCCCCGTTGGTAGTCGCCGCCACGACTGGCGGTGGATGCACGGGGACGGATTTTTCGTCCTTCCCGAGGGAGCAGTCTATCGGGAACGCGTGCCGGCCGTCATCAGGCGCGCCAGGACCTCTCGCGCCGCCCGGTCTGTTTCGGCGAGCGGCTCATAGGTCCAGCTCGCCAGCGACCCGTCGAACGGCCGCGTCGCCCCGCGCGCCCGCAGGTCGGCATGCAGGCGGGCGAATTTGTCCGCCGGCTTCAGCGGGATCATCGGCAGGATGTGAACGGGTCTGCCGGTCGCTGCCGCCTCCGCGGCCATGTTGGCGCTGTCCTCGGTGACGAGGATGTGGTCGGCGAAATTCAGGAAGGCGAAATAGGGGTTGGCGCCCTCGCCGTCCCAGATCAGGCCGGGCAGGTGGGCCAGCCGCGCGGTCATGGCCGCCTTCGCCGCCTCGGGCGTGCGGCGCGAGAAGGTCAGCATCAGCGAGCCGCCGACGGCTTCCACGGCGCGCGCGATGCGGTCGGCCAGGTCGGCGGCGTGGGCCTCGGTCAGGTCGAATGCCCTCGACCGTCCTCCGATCAATGCTGCGACGCGCGGCCGAGGCAGGGGCGCCAGCCGGTCGGCGAAGGCGGCTGCGCCCTCGGCCAGCCGCCCGGCCGTCACCCGGTGGGGCGAGCCGGTGATCGACAGCACATTGGCGCCCACGACGCCGTCATGGGCCGGGGCGACGATCAGGTCATAGACGTCATGGCGCCAACGGGGGTCCTGGGTCTGGACCACGAAGGTCTTGCCGCCGGACCGTGCTCGTATCCGGGCCGACAGCGGCAGGGTGGCGCGTCCGGTGGCGATCCACAGGTCCGGCCACGCCTCGCCGGCGGCGGGTTCGACCGGATCCGAAGAAGGATCCAGCATCCACGGCGCCTTCAGGGCCGACGGCAGTTTGTCGAAGGCCCTGCGCCAGCACACACGCCTGACGGTGATCCGGGACGAAAAAAGGCGCTGGATGGCTTCCGCCAGACCCAGCGCCTGATTTTCCATGCCGGCCCGGCCGTCCGAGACGACCTGGATCGAAAGCGGGGTCTGGTCGGACCCTATTTCCACTCGACCTTGAGGATCTCATAGGCCTTCACGCCGCCGGGCGTGTTGACCTCGACCACGTCGCCGATCTCTTTCGAGATCATCGCCCGGGCGATGGGCGAAGCCACGGAGATCTTGCCGGCCTTCACATCGGCTTCGTGTTCGCCGACGATCTGGTAGCGGGCCTCTTCCTCGGTGTCCTCGTCGACCACGGTGACCGTCGCGCCGAACATGACCTGGTTGCCGTTCAGCTTCGAGACGTCGATCACCTGGGCGCGGCTGATCTTGTCCTCGATGTCGGCGATCTGGCCCTCGATCCAGCCCTGACGCTCCTTGGCCGCATGATACTCTGCGTTTTCAGACAGATCGCCATGCTCGCGCGCCTCCGAGATGGCCGAGATCACGCTCGGCCGCTCCACGGACTTCAATTGCTTCAGCTGATCGTCGAGGACACGGTAGCCCTCGGCCGTCATCGGCACTTTTTCCATATGTCGTGAGTTTCTTGCTTCGCCCGACTGAAGATTTGGTGACACGCCAGAGGTCGCTGGGCGCTTGCGACCGGCCAAAGAGACTAGGGCGCCGAGCCCCAGGATTCAAGGGGCATGGCGTTCGGCGAGAGCGCTGTTATGCGGCCCGGTTGCGCCGTCGCTCGCGAATCTGCTGGATGTCGCCCCACAATTTGACCCGCTTGACCAGGCTCCAGGCCAGCCAGGCCACGGCCGCGAGACCCAGGGCCATGAACAGGCTCGAGACCAGGAACACCCCCGCGGCCATGAAGGCGAGCACGAAGGCGACGGCGGCGACCAGGGCGGCGATGACTTGGATGGTTCTCAGGCGCATGGGACCATCAACGTCCGATTCAGGCGCGGGTTGCGGTCCCGATCCGCCCCCGCGTCCGGTTGCGTCCGACTGTGGCGCCGGCGCCAGCCTGCCAGCGCCAGTCCGTCGGCGGCTCAGGCGTAGCTGTAGGGCCCGCCGCGCTCCAGCGCCCGCTGATACGCCGGCCGGGCGTGGATCTTCTGCAGGAAGGCCTTGAGCTTCGGCTTGTCGGCGCCGTAGCCGACCCGGCTGCCCGCCGCCTCGACCGGAAAGCTCATCATGATGTCGGCGGCCGAGAAGGCGTCGCCGGCGAACCATTCCGACCGCCCCAGTTCGGCCTCCCAGTAGGCCGTATGGGCCGCGATCTGCGGGTCGATCATGGCCGCGTTCATCCCCTTGCTGATGCCCTTGGCCACGCCGCGCGCGAGGAAGGGCACGCGTCCCGGGATGGCGTTGAAGATCAGCTTCAGCAACAGCGGCGTCATGGCCGAGCCCTCGGCATAGTGCAGCCAGTAGGTGAAGCGCCGCGCGGCCTCCGTCCCCGGCGCGGGGCGCAGATGGGCCGCGGGGTGGGTTTCCAGCAGATATTCGACGATGGCCCCGGTCTCGGCCACGCGGGCATCGCCCTCGTCCAGCACCGGCGACTTGCCCAGCGGGTGGATGGCCTTCAGCGCGGGCGGCGCCAGCATGGTCTTCGCATCGCGCTGGTAGCGTTTCACCTCATAGGGCGCGCCGAGCTCCTCGAGCAGCCACAGGACGCGCTGCGAGCGGGAATCGTTGAGGTGGTGGACGGTGATCATGGCGACGGCTCCGTTGGGCCGCCCAGTTAGCGTTGTTGACGCAGCGTCGGTCCAGCGGATTCAGACCTGGCGGCCGCTCCAGCGACGGCGGGGGTGCTTCGCCCGGTCCGGAGAGGCGGCCGGGGATTTGGCGGCCTGCCGTTGCTCCCACAACTGAAAGGCCAGGGTGGCCAGGGCCAGCTTGCCCGCATGGCGCCCGGCCATGCGCCGCCCGCCCTTGCTGAGCAGCAGTCCGCCGATCAGGGTCGCGAGTTTGGGAATGGGCATGGCGGTCTCCGGTTCATCGGCTGAACGACCGGCGTGGAGAACGGTTCAGCCGTCTCGCCCCCGCCTGTTGAGTTCGGCGGCGTTTTGGCCCTATCCCGACGCATGACCACGCCCGAACCCCGCCTGACCTCCCTCGCCCACGGCGGCGGCTGTGGCTGCAAGCTGGCCCCGGCGGTGTTGCAGGACATCCTCAAGGGGATGCCGTTGACCGCTCCCTTCGCCGACCTGATGGTCGGGACCGAGACCAGCGACGACGCGGCGGTCTGGCGGCTCAATGACCAGCAGGCGCTGGTGGCGACCACGGACTTCTTCATGCCGGTGGTCGACGACCCGTTTCACTTCGGCCAGATCGCGGCGACCAACGCCCTGTCGGACGTCTACGCCATGGGCGGGACGCCGATCTTCGCCCTGGCCCTCGTCGGCATGCCGGTGAACGTCCTGTCGACGGAGACGATCGGGCGGATCCTGCAGGGCGGCGCCGAGGCCTGCCGGGCGGCGGGCATTCCCGTGGCCGGCGGCCATTCGATCGACAGCGTCGAGCCGATCTACGGCCTGGTCGCCCTGGGTCTGGTGCATCCCGACCAGGTGCTGACCAACCGCGGCGCGCGGCCGGGCGACGTCCTGCTGCTGACCAAGGGGCTGGGCGTCGGCGTGCTCAGCGCCGCCTTCAAACAGGAGCGGCTGGGCAAGGACGGCTATGCGGCGCTGAAGGCGTCGACGACGCAGTTGAACACCCTCGGCGCGAAGCTGGCGGGGAGGGCCGGGGTGCACGCGGTCACCGACGTCACCGGCTTCGGCCTGCTGGGCCATGCGCTGGAGATGGCGCGGGGGGCGGGGGCGACCGTCGAGATCACCGCCGATCCCCCGATGCTCCACGGCGTCGAGCATCTGCTGCGGGACGGCGTCCGCACCGGCGCCTCGACCCGCAACTGGGCCAGCTATGGCGCCGAGGTCGATCTGCCCGCCGGTCTTGAGGACTGGCGCCGCGACCTGTTGACCGACCCCCAGACCTCGGGCGGCCTGCTCATCGCCGTGGCCGAGGCCGGGGCGGAGGCCCTGCAGGCCCTGGCCCGGATCGAGGGCTTCGCCGCTCCGGTCGTGGGCCGGGTGGTCGAGGGCCCGCCGCGGGTGCGCGTCACCCGATGATCCGCCGCACCGTCGATCTGTCGCCCGCCGCCCGCGACGGCTTCGACGCCATCATCGACGTGCGCAGCCCCGCCGAATTCGCCCTCGACCACCTCCCCGGCGCGATCAACCTGCCGGTGCTCGACGACGCCCAGCGCGCGGCGGTGGGGACGGAATATGTCCAGGGCTCCAAATTCCTCGCCCGCCGCACCGGCGCGGCCTTGGTGGCGCGCAATATCGCGGCGCATCTGGAAGCCGCCCTCGGCGACCGCGACGGGTCGTTCCAGCCGCTGGTCTATTGCTGGCGCGGCGGCCAGCGGTCGGGGGCCATGGTCACGGTGATGGACCAGGTCGGCTGGCCCGTGACGGTGCTGGAGGGCGGCTACCAGACCTGGCGGCGACAGGTGACCGGCGCCCTCTATGACGCGCCTGTGCCCCATCGCCTCGTCCTGCTCGACGGGCCGACCGGGTCGGGCAAGACGGCGCTGCTGACCGCCCTGGCGGCGCGCGGCGTGCAGACCCTCGACCTCGAGGCCCTGGCCGCGCACCGCGGCTCGCTGTTCGGGGCCATGCCCGGCGGCCAGCCGTCGCAGAAGGCCTTCGAGAGCCGGCTGCACGACGCCCTGTCGCGGCTCGATCCCGTGCGGCCGGTCGTGGTCGAGGCCGAGAGCAGCCGGATCGGCGCCCGCGTCGTCCCGCCGTCCCTGTGGGCCGCGATGGCCGCCGCGCCGGTGATCCGCCTCGAGTCCCCGGTCGAGGTCCGGGCCGCGCGCACCGTGCGCGACTACGCCGCCATCGCCGCCGACCCGTCGGCGCTCGACACGGCCCTGACCCGCCTGCCGCGCCACATCGGCAAACAGGTGGTCGCGGAGTGGCGCGCCCTCGCCGCCGCCGGGGAGGTCGAGACCCTCGCCGCCGAGCTGATCGTCCACCACTACGACCCGGCCTACCGCCGGGAGGGTCAGGGCCGGGGCCGCCCCGAACGGGCCGTCGTCGGCATCGCCTCGCTCGGCGAAGCCGCGCTGCAGCAGGCCGCGGCCCTGGTCGAGGCCGCCCTCAACCCTTGATCAGCATGTCCAGCCCGATCACGGCGCTGACCGAGACCGAGGCGACCAGCCATGTCAGGGCCAGCGCCTTCCAGCCCACCTTCAGCTTGACGGAGCCGATCGCCAGCAGCCCGAACAGGGCCACGGTGACGATCACCGGCAGGGTCCACAGCCCCCAACCCAGCCATTCGCTGATCCGCGCCTCGTCATTGGCGAGGAACAGGGTCATCACGGTGGCCATCAACCGCATGAAGGCGGCCTGGAACAGAAACACCCAGGCCGCGGCGCTGGCCCGCGCCTGCACCAGCCACAGGGCCGCCAGCGCCTGGACCGCCGTCACCGCCGGCCCGGCCGCCGAGATGATCGCATGGTCGGCGGCGCTGACCGCGCCCCGCGCGCCGGCGCTGTTCAGTCCGAAATAGGCCTCATGCCCCAGCAGCACCGCCGCCAGCCAGTGCCCGCCCTCGTGCAGGGCGAAGGTGATGAAGCCGGCGATGAAGACCAGGCCGTAGAAGCTCGCACCCGTGCGCATCCGTTGCATTCGCCCCTCCCGCGACAGCCCATGGCCCAGCTTGCGGCGTGGTGGCGGCGGGGTCGAGTTAAGGATCGTTCACGCCGCCGCACGCGACGGATGGTCAAACGGCCCGACGGCGCCTAGCTTGGCCGGATGGCCGCCTCCCGACTTCGTTCCGCCCTGATGTCCCTCAGCCTGTGGGTGCTTGTCGCCCTGCTCGCCGGCCTGTTCGCCGGGGCCGCGGCCCAGGCCTGGGGCCTGCCGGGCGGGGCGGGAACCGCCGACCTGATCGGCGCCGTCGGGACCCTGTGGCTCAACGCCCTGAAGATGACCATCATCCCGCTGGTCTTCAGCCTGCTGGTCACCGGCATCGCCTCGATCGCCGACGCGGCGGCGACCGGCCGGCTGGCGCTGAAGGCGCTGATGGTCTTCGCCGTCCTGCTGCTGGGTTCGACCGTCTACGCCATCTTCGCCAACGAGGCCCTACATCTGCTGTGGCCGATCGATCCGACCGGAGCCGCCGCCCTGCTGGCCGGAGCGCCCGACGCCGCGGTGGTGCGCGAGAGCGCGGCCGGAGGCGGCATCGCGGCCTTCCTCGCCAATCTGGCCCCCGCCAATCCGGTGCGCGCCGCCGTCGAGGACAACATCCTCGGCATCGTGGTCTTCGCCATCGCCTTCGGTTTCGCCGTCAGCCGGCTCGCCGCCGCCCGCCGCGCGCCGCTGGTGGGCTTCTTCGAGGCCGTGTCCGAGACCATGATCACCATCGTCCACTGGGTGCTGCTGGCGGCCCCCGTCGGCGTCTTCGCCCTGTCGATGGGGGTGGGGCTGAACGCCGGCATCGGCGCCCTGGGCACCCTGGGCCACTACGTCGCCCTGGTCGTTCTCGCCCAGGTCGGCCTGATCGTGCTGATCTACGCCGTCGTCGTGCCCTGGGGCCGCATCGGCCTGGCCCGTTTCGCCCAGGGCATCATTCCGGCGCAGGTGGTGGCCTTCTCGACCCAGTCGTCCCTGGCCAGCCTGCCGGCCATGGTCGAACAGGCCCGTCTCGCGCTCGGCGTCTCGACCCCGACGGCGGGTCTGGTCCTGCCGCTGGCGGTGGCGGTGTTCCGCATCACCAGCCCCGTCGCCAACCTGGCCGTGGTCATCTATGTCGCCCACCTGCACGGCGTCGACCTCGGCCCCGCCGCCTGGATCGCCGGCGGTCTGACCGCCATCGCCATCTCCATCGGCTCGGTCGGCCTGCCGGGCCAGATCAGCTTCTTCGTCTCCATCGCCCCGATCTGCCTCGCCATGGGGGTGCCGATCGAGGTCCTGCCCCTGCTGCTGGCGGTCGAGGTCATCCCCGACATCTTCCGCACCATCGGCAATGTCACCGCCGACCTGGCGGCGGCGCGGATCGTCGAGGGGAAGGACGCGGACCCGGAGGCGGCGTCGGGGATCTAGGGACGAAAGCGGATGTTGCGGAGGTCCGCTATGGGGGGGAAGCGGACATCAAGAGCTACGCGGTCGGAGTCCGGGTTTCACCGTTGTCGAGAGAACCGGAGCCGGCGATAGGCACCAATCAGCACCAAGACCGCCCCTATCACTACCAGCGTTGGTCGCTGTTGGGCCCAGGCCCAGACCCAGTACGGTGCCCACCTGTAGGATTGGGTTCCAAGCGTGGTCAGCCAGTATCCGATGGCAGCGAGAGCAAGACCCGCGACGATAAGCCAGTCAGACCTTCGCATGACAACGCCTCCGCTCATAAAGCCAATCTGACAGGAGACGCTTGGGACCGCTATGGGTCGGAACTGGACAGTCGCCTGAGGGTGGAAAGCAGACTCAGCACCCCGCCCCTCCCAAGTCCGCGCATCCTTTGACATAACCAGCGAATACGATGAGCCACCACGCCAGCCACAGGAGCGGGGCTGATAGAAGGGCAAATAGACCGCGACGCCCATGTCGCCGGATCAGGAGGCCGACCCAAACGCCCCAAATCACCGTCGCCCCTATCTGTAGAAACAGCCAAGGCGCGGGGGCCAACGGAAACAGGATAGGCCAAGTCATAGCTTTACCGTAGCCTGACGATGCACAGTCTCCTATGGGTCGAGAGCCGACCGTGGCTTGAGAGTGGAAAGCGGACACTCCATCGGGCATTTGGATGACATGAGCGATCTTCACGCCGCCGCCTATGACGCCGACCTGAAAACCGTGCAGGCTCTACTGGCGAGCGGTGCCAAGCCCGACGAGCGAGATGATCGGGGCTTCACGCCGCTTCTCTGGAGTTGCCTGAGAGGAGCGGTGGGGCAGCAAGGTCCAGTAGTGGCGGCCCTCCTCTCTGCGGGTGCAGACCCAGACGCCATCACGGCGGCTGGCGACAGCAGTTGCCTCATCTGGGCAGTTCAAGTTGACGCGCAGGACCTGATCGAGGTCCTGCTGGAGTGCGGTGCAAACGTAAATGGCGTTGCCGACGGCGTGACGCCTCTCATGGTCGCCGCGCGAGACGGCAATGCCGAGGTCGTAACCCGTCTTCTTCAGAAGGGTGCGGACCCGAGTATTGCTTGCGGATCATTCCAAGCGGCGGACTACGCTCGACACGGCGGCCATGACGACGTCGCAAACCTATTGGACAGGGCGGGGGCCGCTTAGGGTCGGTAGCCGACCGTCGCCTCCGGGTGGTTAGCGGACGTTAGCCACCCTTAGGCGAATTGAGCGCACTATCCGTGAGATGCCGGTTCACGCCGCCTGAAGATCGTTCGCATCTGCCCAGACCTCATTGGCAATACGCCGGGATCAATCCATGTGTGGACTGCAGCAGGCACCGGCCCGCTTTGCAGAGCTTCCCACTCGCCCACAAAGTCCTCGATCTCTTCGCGGTCCTGCGCGTCTTCATGTTCAAGGACGAAGCTAATGATCCATTGGTCGCCGTCGCAGTCGAGTGTAACGCGACGGAAGTTCGGCGAGATCGCACCAAGCAGGGCTTGCATGACGGCGACACACTGGAAGTTCCATTCGGCAGTGCTGGGCGTCATTGGCATAGCGGCAGATTAGCTGCGCTCTCAACGTCCGCAATGGGTCGGCTTCGGCCCTCAGCATCAGGCCGGAAAGCGGACGTTGCTGACTAGGCCAAAAGCGGGCGCACGGGACGTCGGCGCGGGGTGGTTAGCGGTAGTTCCCGCTCAACACTCCAACGCCCAGTGCAGCAGCGAGCAGTGCGAGCACAAGCCCGCCCCACCTGAGGCCCGTTCGAACGCCGCCGGCGGCGTATCCTGCGCCGAAGGCGCCAATCACGAACCAGGTCACAAGGCCAAGGAACGCGGGATCCGGGCTGAATCGCCTCCCCCACGTGTCGAACTGATAGCCCCACCAGAAGAAGATGCCGATCGAAGCGACCACCAATGCATAGCCTGCCAACGACCGCGTGCGAGATGACATACAGGCCGTTCCGCATTTCTGATCGGCGACTGGTAAACAGGCGTTCCAACGTCCGCAATGGGTCGGAAGCCGACTATCGCCTGCGGGTGGGAAGCGGACATTCGGAGATGTAGTCTGGCACGATGACCGACGCGGACATTCGTCTCAACATCCTCATCTTTGCTCAGCGCGGATTGCTTTTCGCGGTGCCACCAAGCCTGCGTGCCATGACATGCGGCTGGAGCGGAACGACCGTCAATGTCCGGTTCGTGTTCGACGGCCCCATCAGCGAGGATGATAAGGAAAGCGCGAGGATAGTCGGAACGGAAGTCGTCGCGGGCTTTCCATCGCCGTGGACCCTAACCGAAGAGATAGTGCGGCTCGACTATCCGGGCGACCTGCGATCCGACGCGCTACCTCTCTGGGTTTACGCGCGGAAGGAAACTACGACCGAGGGGCTGCCCATTTACTGACCGGGCCAGCGGCGGCACCAAACCAACGTCCGCTTTGGGTCGGGAGCGGACCCTCGCCTGAGGGTGGAAAGCGGACCTTCTCGGCGCAACCAAAGCGCAACGCGCTGGTCCCGCGGGCACGCCCTTCACCGAGAGCGGTCGACACGAAAGTGAGCTACGCTTTG
>NZ_DLHQ01000036.1:12190-42844 GCF_002483305.1 Brevundimonas sp. UBA7664 | reverse complement strand
CCCCGCCGTCCCGCCCGCGTCAGCGGCCGCCGCAGCCGCGCCGGCGCCCCGCCGCGTCGCGGACGTGGCGAACAGCGGCGAACCCCCGCCCCAGCAGGGCGGCCGATACTATTCGGTCCACCGCCAGAACGGCCGGCAACCCGACGCGCTGGAGATGCCCGCGCCGACCTATGTCGACGCCCTCGCCCTGACCATGCCCGACACCATCGCCTCGCAGGATCTTGCCGCGCCCGAGCAGGGCCCGACGCTGATCCGCGACAGCCAGGGCCGGCTGCGTCAGGCCCCCGCGGCCTCGGACGGGGACCATCAGTGACCGAAGCGTCGATACAGTCCCGACTCCCCGAACTGATCGCCATGGCCGAGGAAGGCTCCAGCGAGAAGCGTCGCGCCCTGCTGCGTGAACTGACCGAGCATTTCTTCGGCTCCTCCGCCCGCACCGCCACCGAGGACACGCTGTACGGCGCCGTCCTGACCAGTCTGGCGGCCGAGATGGAGACCGCCGTCCGGGCCGAGCTGTCGGCCCGGTTCGCCCATGCGCCCGATGCGCCCCATGCCCTGATCCGTCGCCTCGCCCATGACGAGGCCGCCGTCGCCGGCGCCGTCCTCGCCACCTCGCCGGTATTGAGCGACGAAGACCTGCTGGGCGTGGTGCGCGCGCATGGCCAGGACCACCTGCGCGCCGTCTCGGCTCGCCCTTCGGTCTCCGAAGCCGTGTCCGAGCTCATCGTCGAACGCGGCGACGACGAGACCCTGGGCGCCCTGCTCCGCAACGACGGCGCCCGGCTGTCGCGCAAGTCGTCCGAGGCGGCGGTTGAGCGGGCGCGGGTCAATCCGGCGCTGCATGAGGTCACGGTGTCCCGCGCCAGCCTGCCGGCCGACCTGCTCAACGAGATGTATTTCGTCGTCGAGGCGCGGCTGCGGACGCGGATCCTCGAACAGAACGCGCGCATGGACCCGGCCCTGCTGGAAAGCGCCCTCGCCGCCGGACGCGCCCGCATCGCCACCGACGACGGCGCCCTGCCGGCCGACTACGCCGAGTGCTCGGCCTATGTCGAGGAACTGAAGGCCGCCGGTCAGTTGACGCCGCAGATGCTCGCGCGGTTCCTGCGCTCGGGCGGGACGACGTCCTTCCTGATCGCCCTGGCCCAGCTGTCGGACATCGACTTCCACACTGCGCGCCAGATCGTCGATCGCCGCGAGCTGGACGCCCTCGCGGTGGTCTGCAAATCGGCCGATCTCGATCGCGCCCTGTTCCTGACCTATGCGGTGGTGCTGCTGAACGACGACGGCGACGCCATGGCCAAGGCGCACTCCTACGCCCGGATGTACGCCGAACTGACCCGCGAAGCGGCGCTCCGGACCCTGCGCTTCTGGCGCATGCGCCGGGGGGCGGCTGCGGCCTAGCCAGTGGCGAGCGACTGCAGCTTCATTTGCAGCGGAAGGGCGGCGCCGGCCATTCGGTCGCGCCGCCGGTGGCCAGCCACTGGTCACTAACCACTAGCCACTCTTCCAGCACCGAACAGCAAAACGCCCGCCCCCATCGCTGGAGGCGGGCGCTGCTTTCGGACCGAAGGCCCGATTTACTTCTTGGCGCGGCTCGCGGCGGCGCGGGCGGGTTTGCGGCCGCCCTGGCCGAGACCCATTTGCTTGGCCAGATCAGAACGCGCCTTGGCGTAGTTCGGCGCGACCATCGGATAGTCTTTCGCCAGACCCCATTTCGCCCGGTATTCCTCGGGGCTCATGTTGTATTTGGTGCGCAGGTGGCGCTTCAAGGATTTGAATTTGCGGCCGTCTTCCAGGCAGATCAGGAAGTCGGGGGTGATCGACTTGCGCACCGGCACGGCCGGCTCCTTGACTTCGGGCTCCGGCTCGACAGCGCCGCTCGAGACCTGCGTCAGGGCGGCGTGGATGCTGGAAATCAGGCCCGGGACTTCCGCCGCCTGCACGTTGTTATTGCCGACATAGGCCGACACGATATCCGCCGTCATTTCGAGGATTTGGGCGTTATCTTCCATGGGGCGGCCTCACCTTGTGCGATTTATATTCGACTGAATCAGCCGTTGGCGAGTTCAATAGATTTGTTCCCGGACGAAAGCAACATCGGGTTCCATGCTCAGGGCGGCGAGCGGGAAGTGCTGCAAAGATCACTATAAACAGACTGGCCGAACCGTGTTCGTGTCCTAACGGCCGAAATTCTCGGCCAGCGCAAGCATGGCCGCGCGTTCCGGGGCCGAGTAGTTGTCCAGACCATCTTCCTCGCCATCGCGAATGGCTCTGAGCAGCGCCGGCGTCAGGGCCGAGGACAGGGACCAGTTCCAGTAGCGCAGCACGGTCTGCGCCCGGTCGACCGCCAGCATGTCATAGGTGATCTGCACCCGCTCCCAGGCGGGATGGACCGAGCCGTCAGCCGCTGTCTCGGGCCGGCGCATCGAACGCCACAGGTTGGTCAGGTCGCCCTTGCCCAGACCCGTCGCCTTGCACAGGATGGCCAGGGGCTCACCGCCCGGATCGCCCAGGATCTTGGCGCCGGTGACCGGCTTGACCCCCGACAGATAGGCGATCTCGGTCGCCACCTCGCGGTTCAGGCCGCGCTCGGCCGCCGCCGCCACCGCCTGTTCCAGCCCGCCGTAGGGGCTCTTGTCGATGGCCGCGCGATTTCTCTGACGCCGCTCGATGAACTGCAGCGCCTTGCGCGATACCGGGTCCTGCCAGTTCTCGGCCGCGGCCATGGCGAAGACGTCTTCGGAAACCTCCTGCATGACTTCCCGCGACACGGCGAACCGCTGCAGGATGGTCCGGCGATCTTCGGGTCCGCACCACCAGAACATCACATAGGCCCCCGACGGGCGCAGTTCCGGCCGTTTCAGCACCGGGCCGCACAGCTGCGGCTCCTGCCGGCTGAGGCTGACGATGCCTTCGATCGCGGTCTGGCTCAGCCGCGCCGTACCGTTGCGCAGCACCGCCTCGATGACATGGGTCTCGCCGAAGCTCATCAGGGTTTCGGTGACCACTTCCGACAGGCCGCGTCGGCTGGCCATCAGGAAGCGGTGCTCGGTGGTGGCGTCCCGCGCGCACGCCACCAGATCGGCGTCCGACAGCGAGGCGCACTGTTCAATCAGCAGGCCGGCGATCTCCGGTTCGTCGCGCAACAGCATCCGGGCCAGGGCGTTGGGCAATTCGGCCAGCGGCGCCAGGCGCGCGGCCACCCGGCGGCGGTCCTCGGGCGACGCCAGCCGCAGCATCTCGACCAACAGGTCTCCGGTCACGGCGCGCTCGAAGGCGTTGATCCGGCTGGCGGGCAGCGACACGACATCGGCCAGACGCTTCAGCAGCGCATGGCGCGCGCGGAAGCCGCCTTCCGGGGCGGCCTCCTCAGGGCTGGTCGCGAGCTCGGACATGTCCCGCGAATCCTAGCGCCGCGCCGGTTAACCGGCTGTGACGGTCAGTCGAAGGCCGTCCAGGCGTTCCGGCTGTTGTCCGTCAGGGCAAAATCCGCCCGAACCGTCCCGGCGTCGCGAAAGGTCAGGGTCAATTCCACCCGCCCGGCCACCGCCTTCGCCGGATCGAAATTGATCAGCATGAAATGCAGGTCGCTGCCCGGCCGCACCTCGAGCGCGCCCTCAGCGGGCACGGCCCAGATCGGATCGGCGTCCATGCTGACGCCGTCAGGACCCCGGTTGATGCGATGGAACTCGACCCGAACGGCGCAGGCGCAGCTGACGCTGAACAGCTCATCCGCCACGGCCGAACCGTTGCCGATGCGCGCATAGCCGGCCGAGTCCTCGCCCGCCGTCCCCGAGGTCGCCACGATCCGCCGCGTCAGGTCCAGCGGCCCGACCGCCACGGCGGCCTCCCGCGCAACCGGAGCCAGCGCCGGCATGACCGGTACGGCTGATGCGTCCTCGCGATAATCAAAGCCGCCCTTTTCGACCCAGACCCCGTTCTCCAGCTGGTACCCGCGCGTGCGATGCACCCCGTCCGCGCCCATCACCATGGTGGAGCGGATGGGCGGAAAGCCGTCCAGGCCGTGCACCGTCTCCTCGGCCTCGAAGGCCCCGGGTCCCGTCGGCCGCATGACGCCGGTGGTGTGGAAGCCCCCGGAGGTGAAATAGTGGAAGATGTAGGCCCCGCTGTCCTTGTCGCGGAAGATCAGGGTCTCGCCCGCATAGGCGCCGCCGCCGACGGAATGCACGACGCGCACCGCATGTCCGCCCACGGCCCAGTCCCAGCGCTGGATATCCTCGGCGGCCGCCGGTCCGGTGCCCACGCCCCGCCAGGTCTTTCCGACCAGATGCTCGAACGGGGCATAGGCCGCGCGCCCGACGCCCGGCGCCGGCAGTTCGGCGACCTGGGCGACAGCGGACAGGCCGGGCGCCGCGAACAGCAGCGACAGGGCGACCGCGGCGATCAGTCGGTGTCTCATGGCGCGGATCCTCCCCCTCAGACGGCCTCGGGCCACCCCCGTCACGCGGCCCGACGGTGCATTGAAACCGCGTTCAGCCGGCGATCACAACCCTTCGAACAGGGCCGTCGACAGATAGCGTTCGGCGAAGCTCGGGATGATCACCACGATGGTCTTGCCCGCATTCTCCTCCAGCCCCGCCTGACGGAAGGCCGCGACCAGGGCGGCGCCCGACGAGATGCCGACCGGAATCCCCTCCACGCGCGCCGCCTTGCGGGACATGTCGAAGGCGTCCTCGTTCGACACCTGTTCGACCCCGTCGATGACCGAGCGGTCGACGATCGAGGGAATGAAGCCGGCCCCGATGCCCTGGATCTTGTGCGGCCCCGGCTCCCCGCCGGACAGCACCGGCGAGGCCGTCGGCTCGACCGCGATCATCCGCAGCGAAGGCTTGCGCGCCTTCAGCACCTGGCCGACGCCGGTGATGGTCCCGCCCGTGCCGACGCCCGAGACGACGATATCGACCGCGCCCGCCGTGTCGTTCCAGATCTCCTCGGCGGTCGAGACGCGGTGAATGGCGGGGTTGGCGGGATTGTCGAACTGGGCCGGAATGACCGCGCCGGGCGTCCGCTCCTTCAGCTCCATGGCCATGGCGATGGCCCCCTTCATCCCCTTCTCGGCCGGGGTCAGCACCAGTTCGGCCCCCAGCAGGGCCAGCATCTTGCGCCGCTCCAGCGACATGCTCTCGGGCATGACCAGGATCAGCCGATAGCCCTTGGCCGCCGCCACGAAGGCCAGGGCGATGCCGGTGTTGCCGCTGGTCGGTTCGATCAGGACGGTGTCGGGCCCGATATGCCCCGCCTGCTCCAGCGCCTCGATCATCGACACCCCGATCCGGTCCTTGACCGAGGCCATCGGGTTGAAGAACTCCAGCTTGGCCAGCACCGTCGCCTTCGGCTGATACTCGGCCGACAGCCGCGGCAGGCCCACCAGCGGGGTATCGCCGATGGTGTCGAGGATGGAGGCGTAGACCTTGCCGCGTCCGGTTTTGAGGTGGCGGGCGGCGTCGTAGGGGGTCGGGGCGGCGTCGGGCATGGCGGACTCCAGCAGCGGGAACGGCGGAACGTGCGTCAGGCGGCGCACCGGGTCGACCCGATCTAGGAGCGGCCTCGACCGGACGCAACGGCCGGGCGACCGGCGACGCTTGACGGAGCAGGGCTTATAAAGCCTTCTGCCCCGGACGTATCGGAGTCTCGGCCCGCCGATGAGGAGCTTGCCGTTGAAGGACCGCGTCGCGACACCGGCGGTTGACGGGCCGGCTACGCTTCGGTGCGCAGGGAGTCGATCGTGCTGAAGTCTCGCGGTCCGATGTCTGACAGGATGCGCGCCCACGACTGGTCCCGGTCGCCGCTTGGCCCCCCCGAGACCTGGCCCGCGTCGTTGCGAACGGTGGCGGAACTCATGCTCGATTCCGGGTTCCCGATGTTCACGGCGTGGGGTCCGGAGCTTGGGTTCCTCTACAACGACGCCTATGCCTGCATCCTGGGCGCCAAGCACCCGGACGCCTTGGGTCGGCGGTTCGAGGACGTCTGGCCCGAAATCTGGCCGGACATTCTTCCGATGGTCGAGGCCGCCATGGCCGGCCACGCGACCTATTTCGAGAACCTGCCGCTCGTCATGAAACGCAAGGGCTATGACGAACAGGCCTGGTTCACCTTCTCATACTCCCCCGTACGCGACGAGAGCGGGACCGTCGCCGGCATGTTCTGCGCCTGCACGGAGACGACTGACGCCGTTATGGCGGAGACGGCGCTTCGGGAGAGCGAGGATCAGTTCCGCGCTTTCGCCCAGGCCGTGCCCAACCATGTCTGGGCCAGCCGGCCGGACGGCCATCTCTACTGGTTCAACGAACAGGTCTACGCCTACACCGGGCTGGCCGAAGGCGCGCTCGACGGCCCGGCCGGCTGGGGCGATGTCGTTCATCCCGACGACCTGCCGACCGCCGGCGAAACCTGGGCCCGGTCGCTGGCGAGCGGCCAGACCTATCATATGGAGTTTCGCATCCGCCGCGGTGACGGCGAATGGCGCTGGTTTGTGGTCCGGGCGGAGGCGGTTCGCGACGATTCCGGGGCCATCATCCGCTGGGTCGGCGCGAATATCGACATCGACGACATCCGCCGGCAAGGCGTGGAAATGGCGAGGCTGAACGCGCAGCTGGCGGATCTGCTTGCGGGCAGCAAGGCCGAGCGCGACCGGCTCTGGACTCTGTCGCAGGATATGCTCGCCCGCGCTGACTACGCCGGGGGCCTGCTAGCCGTGAATCCGGCCTGGACCAAGGTGCTGGGCTGGTCCGAGCATGAACTGCTGACCAATCCCTATGCCGACATCATCAACCCCGAGAACATTGCGGCGACGACCGCCGCCCTGGTGGAAATGGGCGAAACCCGCCAGCCCACCCGGTTCGAGAACCGCATCCTGTCGAAGGACGGCCGCTGGACCTCAATCGGCTGGACCGTCGCACCGGAACCGGACGGCATTCACTTCATCGCCGTCGGCCGCGACCTGAGCGAGGACAAGGTGCGCGAGCAACTGCTGGCGCAGGCGCAGGAGGCCCTGCGCCAGTCGCAAAAGATGGAGGCGGTGGGTCAGCTGACCGGCGGCATCGCTCATGACTTCAACAATCTTCTGGCCGGGATCAGCGGCAGTCTTGAGCTGCTCGAGAAGCGACTCGACGAGGGCCGGCTGACAGGCATCGCGCGTTACATCACCGCGGCACAGGCTTCGGCCGATCGCGCCGCGACCCTGACCCAGCGCCTGCTGGCTTTCTCGCGTCGCCAGACTCTCGACCCCCGCGCGGTCGACGTGAATCGCCTCGTCGCTGACATGGAAGATCTGATCCGCCGCACGGTCGGCCCCACCATCGAGGTCGAATTCCGTCCCGAGGCCGAGCTGTGGTCGACGAAGATCGACGTCTCGCAGCTTGAGAACGCCCTGCTCAACCTGTCCATCAACGCCCGCGACGCCATGGCGCCGAACGGCGGGCGGCTGACCATCGAGACGGCCAACAAGGTTCTGGACGGAACCGCGGCGACGGAGCGCGACCTGACGGCCGGCGAATATGTCTACCTGTGCGTCGGCGACACCGGCACGGGCATGACGCCCGAGATCATCGAAAAGGCGTTCGACCCCTTCTTCACCACCAAGCCGATGGGCCAGGGGACGGGGCTGGGCCTGTCGATGATCCACGGCTTCGTCCGGCAGTCCGGCGGACAGGTCAGGATCAAATCCGTCGTCGGCGAAGGCACCAGAATGTGCCTTTACCTGCCGCGCCATGCCGGCCCGCTCGATACGCCCGACGAACCCGCCGCGCCGCGAGACAACCAGGCCGGCCATGGCGAGACCGTGCTGGTCATCGATGACGAGCCGGCGATCCGCATGCTGGTGGTCGAAATGCTCACCGACAGTGGCTATCGCGCGCTGGAGGCCGAGGATGGACCCGGGGGCCTTGCCATCCTGCGGTCTGACGCCGTCATCGACCTTCTGATCACGGACGTGGGTCTGCCGGGTGGCCTGAACGGCCGTCAGGTCGCCGACGCCGCGCGCGAGTCGCGGCCCGGCCTGAAAGTGCTGTTCGTCACCGGCTACGCCGAAAACGCCCTCGTCGGAAACGGCCATCTGGATAACGGTATGGAGATCCTGACCAAGCCCTTCGTCCTGGCCGACCTCGGCGACAGAATCCGCAAGATGCTTGAAGCGCGACCGGCCCCGGAATTTACGCCGCATTAACCACGTGAGCGCCATTCGTTAACGGCTGCTGTTTCAGCGACCGCGACCGCAAAGGCGCCGCCTTTTCGACCCGACGCGGCTGGTATCCGGGGTCCTCCGCTTGCGCAATCTCGCCGCCGCCGTTGAAGCGATCGATCCGCTGGTCGTGACCGGCAAGGTCGCCGGCGTGAACGGGCTGTTGATCGAGTCCAAGGGCGGCCTGTCGCGCCTCGCCGTCGGCGCCCGGGCCGAGATCGAACGCCGCCATCTGTCCCCACTCCCCGCCGAGGTCGTCGGCTTCCGCGACGCCAAGGCCCTGCTGATGCCGTTCGGTCCGGTCGAGGGCGTGGCCCCCGGGGCCGACATCCGCATCGTCTCCTCGGCCGCCAGCGTCCGCCCCACCACAGGCTGGCTGGGCCGGATCATCGACGCCTTCGGCCAGCCGATCGACGGCAAGGGCCCGCTGCCCATCGGCCCCGCCGCCTATCCCCTGCGCGCGCCCCCGCCCCCGGCTCATTCGCGCGGTCGGGTCGGCGAGCGGCTGGATCTGGGCGTCCGAGCCATGGACGTCTTCACCACCACCTGCCGCGGGCAGCGCCTCGGCATCTTCGCCGGCTCCGGCGTCGGCAAGTCGGTGCTGCTCTCCATGCTGGCGCGTCAGGCCACCTGCGACGTGGTCGTCGTCGGCCTGATCGGCGAACGGGGCCGGGAGGTGCGCGAATTCATCGAGGAGACCCTCGGCGAGGAAGGCCTGCGCCGCGCCATCGTCGTCGTCGCCACCTCTGACGAACCGGCCCTGAAGCGCCGCCAGGCCGCCTATATGACCATGGCGATCAGCGAATATCTGCGCGACCAGGACCTCGAGGTCCTGTGCCTGATGGACTCGGTCACCCGCTTCGCCATGGCCCAGCGCGAGATCGGCCTCGCCGCCGGCGAGCCGCCGACCACCAAGGGCTACACCCCGACCGTCTTCACCGAACTGCCCAAACTGCTGGAGCGCGCCGGTCCCGGCCCGGTCCGCCCCGACGGCACCACCGCCGGCCCGATCACCGCCCTGTTCACCGTGCTGGTGGACGGCGGCGACCATGACGAGCCGATCGCCGACGCCGTGCGAGGCATCCTCGACGGCCATATCGTCATGGACCGCAAGATCGCCGAACGCGGCCGCTTCCCGGCCATCGACGTGCTGAAATCCGTCAGCCGCACCCTGCCCGCCTGCCAGACGCCGCCCGAGCGCGAACTGAACAAGCGCGCCCGCCAGTGCCTGTCCGCCTATGGCAATATGGAAGAGCTGATCCGCATCGGCGCCTATCGCACCGGCGCCGATCCCATCGTCGACCGCGCCATCGCCCTGAACCCCGCGCTGGAGGCGTTCCTCGGCCAGGACAGGGACGATCACACGCCTCTTTCCGATTCCTTTACCCGACTGGAAGCAATCCTGAATCAGGGAATGATCCAGTGACCGGAGTACGCATATGACCGCCTGGGCCCAATCGCTGATCCGCATCTCCAACTACGAGGTCGAGACGCTGCAGAAGCGTCTGGCCGAGACCACGGCCCGCCGCGCCTCCGCCGAAATGCGGATCGCCGTGCTCGAGGCCGAGGCCGAGATCGAGCAGGACCGCGCCCGCGACGACGCCGACGCCGCCATGATGCTGCAGGCCTATCTGAGCGGCTGGAAGCTGCGCAAGGGCGCGGCCGAGGCCGACGTCGTGGTCATCGACGCCGAGGAAGAAGGGGCCCGCGACGCCCTGACCGGCGCCTTCGAGGAACTGAAGAAGTTCGAGCACGTCGCCGAAATGACCCGCCTCAACGCCATGATCGCCGCCGGCAAGCGCGAGACCGCCGCCTTCGACGAACTGGGCCTGAGGCGCCGTGCGGGCTAGGAACCGATGACCGAGCGCTCTCGCCTCTTCCGGCGGGCAGCGTGGGGTCTGAAATTCCCGCTCGTCGTGACGGCCTTCCTCGCCGTCGCAGCCTGCCTGATGACGATCGCAGCGGCCATGACCGGCGAGCCGGTCGCTGTGGTCCTGACGGTCCTCGCAGTGTCCTTGGGCTCGGCCGTCGCGGCGTTCGTGCTGGCCCTGCTCAGATCGCATCTCAAGGGACCCGGCCGGAAATGACCCATCCAAGCCGCCGCCTGCTCCTCGCCGCACCCCTCGCCCTGGCCGCCTGCGACCGCTTCGCCTCGGCCCGGACGCCCGAAGCGCCCCTCGCCCCGCCGCTCAAATCCCTCGCCGACTTCCCCGTCGGCGCCACCGGCATGACCGGCCAGCTCGATGACCCGGTCTGGGTCGCGGCCATGCGCCGGCACGTCGACCAGATCACCCCCGAATGGGAGCTCAAGCCCGAGCGCATCCTGCGGCCCGGCTTCGCCTATGACTTCTCCGCCTCGGACCGGATGGTCGACTGGGGCCGTGAACAGGGCCTGCGCGTCTTCGGCCACACCCTCGTCTGGTACTCCCAGGGGCTGGACGTCTTCACCGACGCCCTGCCCGCCGCCCGCTTCGCCGCCGAGTTCGACCGCTATGTCTCGACCGTCGCCGCGCGCTACCGCGGCCGCATGGTCGGTTGGGACGTGGTCAATGAAGCCGTGGCCGAGGACGGCGACGGCCTGCGCGACTGCGTCTATGCGCGAAAGCTGGGGTCCGAGGCCTATATCGTCCGCGCCTTCGAACAGGCCCGCGCCGCCGACCCGGAGGCCGTGCTGTTCCTCAACGACTACAATCTCGAGAACAATCCGCGGAAGGGCGCGACCTTCCTCAAGCTGGTCGAACGCCTGCTCAAGCTCGGCGCCCCCATCGGCGGCATCGGGACCCAGTCGCACCTCGACATCGAGATCCCCGCCGGCCAGATCCGCGACTTCTTCCGCGACGCCGGTTCGCTCGGCCTGCCGATCCACGTCTCGGAACTCGACTTCCCCATGCAGCGCGACGGCGGCCGGATGCCCGACCTGCGCTCGACGATCGAAAGGCGCGCCCAGCAGGTCGCCCGCGTCGGCGAACTGGCCGAGGCCTTCATGGCCCTGCCTGCGCGCCAGCGTTTCGCCTTCACCACCTGGGGCCTGCGCGATCCCGACAGCTGGCTGGTCCGCGCCGAAGGCAAGAACCGCCCCGACGAAAGCGCCCTGCTGCTCGACGCCCAGGGCCGCGCCAATCCGGCGTTCCAGGCGGTAGCGGAAGCGTTCAGAGGCTGACCCTCTCCCAACGGGGGAAGGATCAGATCAGAGCCGCCTCGATCCCCGCCGCCGCCAGGTCCACCAGCAGTCCCTCGACCGCCGCCTCCACCTTCGCCGCATCCCGTCCCCGCACCACCAGATGGGTCCCCATCTCCCCGAGCGACCCATGGCCGAACGGATAGCTGCCGAAGCTGATCTCCCGCTCCGCCCGCGCCGCGGCGGTCAGAATATCGGCGACATCCCCCTCGCCCACACCGGTGACCCGGACCGTCCGCGCATGCACCACCGCCCCGGTGCGCAGCCGCGGGGCCACATCCTCCAGCATGGCCGTCATGATCTTCGGCACCCCCGCCATGACGAAGACATTGCCGATCTGGAAGCCCGGCGCGTCGGTCACCGGATTGGCGATCAGCGTCCCGCCCTGCGGGATGCGCGCCATCCGCCGCCGCGCCGTATTGAAGTCGTCGCCATAGCGCCGCGCCAGAATGGCCATCGCCTCGGGATGCTCCGGCAGGTCCACGCCGAAGGCCGTCGCCACAGCGTCGGCGGTGATGTCGTCATGCGTCGGCCCGATGCCCCCGGTGGTGAAGACATAGTCATGGCCGGCGCGCAGGGCGTTCAGGCTGTCGACGATCTGCGCCTTGCGGTCCCCGATCGTGCGGGCTTCCAGCAAGTCGATGCCCAGCGCCGCGAGGAACCTCGCGATGGTGTTCAGATTGGTGTCCTGGGTGCGTCCGGACAGCACCTCGTCGCCGATGATGAGGACGGCGGCGGTGGGGGAGGATTCGGTCATGCCTGTACGCTAGACTGTCTCTCCCGCCCGGTCATCGCATGGGCTTGAGCATCTGTGCTATGATCGCCATCTGAACCGCAGCCTGCGCCTCCCCGCGCGAAAGCCGAGCCTGATGTACGAGACCCCCGAACTGGACAGCGACGCCTTCGTCCGCACCCACGAGATCCGCGTCTACGAAGGCGACGAGGCCTGGGAGGGCATGCGCGCGGCCGGGCGTCTGGTCGCCGAGGCGCTCGACATGATCACGCCGTATGCGGTCCCGGGCGTCACCACCGGCGAGATCGACGACCGTATCCGCGAGTTCACCCTCGACCACGGCGCCCTGCCCGCCTGCCTCGGCTACAAGGGCTATGAGAAGACCGTCTGCACCTCGATCAACCACGTCGTCTGCCACGGCATTCCGGGCGACAAGGTCCTCAAGGACGGCGACATCGTCAACATCGACCACACCGTCATCGTCGACGGCTGGCACGGCGACTCCAGCCGCATGTATGCGGTCGGCGAGGTCAACGCCCGCGCCCGCAAGCTGATCGACGTGACCTATGACTCGCTCGAGGCCGGTCTGGCCATGATCAAGCCGGGCAACACCTTCGGCGACATCGGCTACGCTATCCAGCAGGTCGTCGAGGCCAACCGCATGTCGGTGGTGCGCGACTTCTGCGGCCACGGCATCGGCCGGCTGTTCCACGACAGCCCCAACGTCCTGCACTACGGCCGCCGCGGCGAGGGTGCGACCCTCAAGGAAGGCATGTTCTTCACCGTCGAGCCGATGGTGAACCTGGGCAAGCCGCACGTGAAGGTCCTGTCCGACGGCTGGACCGCCGTGACCCGCGACAAGTCCCTCTCGGCCCAGTGCGAACACACCGTGGGCGTCACCGCCGACGGCGTCGAACTGTTCAGCGCCAGCCCCGCGGGGCTGTTCCGGCCGAAATTCTAGGATAGGTTGCCCTTCCGCACAGGCGGGAGGTGCTGTTGGACCAATTGACAACACACGCCATGTTGGAGCATACTCCAACATGAAGGCGCGGCTGATCCGTGAGGATGAGGTCGTCGTCGGCGAGGATGAGACGGCGTACCTTCGAATATGGGAGGTGCCTGACCCGGTCGTCGGCTCGACCCATTTCTACAAATACAGCCTCGCCTTCGTCTGCGACGAGGTTTGCGTCGTCCGTTTCGACAACGAGCGGGGCAAAGGCGACCATGTCCACATCAATGACGCGGAGGCGCCCTATGAATTTCATGACCTCAACCGACTCGACGACGACTTCTGGCGAACGCTACGAGAGTGGCGAGTTCAGAACGGTCGTGTTCAGCGTGAGGACGATTGACGAGGTTCGCGCCGATTTCCACAGCGCCTTCGAGGGTGTCGAGAAGGGTTACGCCGAGATCAGCTTCATCACTTCCGACCTGCTGTGGCGCATCCTGACCGGCAAACGCTGGGACATACTGACCGCCATGGCCGGAGCCGGCGAGATGAGCATCCGGGAGGTGGCGCGAAAGGTCGATCGCGACGTCAAGGCGGTGCACGGCGATATCACCGGGCTGATCAAGAACGGGATCGTCAGGCGCGGCGACAGCGGCAAGGTCATCTTCCCCTACGACTATTTCGAGCTGAGGGTTTCGAACCGTCGGGCCGCCGCCTGACCATGGACGCCGCCGCCCCGTCGCCCGCGCCGAAGCCCCACCACACGGGCCACCGCGAGCGCCTGCGCGACCGCGCCCGCGGCGCCGGCATCCATCATCTGCCCGACTATGAATTGCTCGAGCTGTTCCTGTTCCGCAGCCAGCCGCAGGGCGACGTCAAGCCGATCGCCAAGGCCCTTCTGGCCCGGTTCGGCTCGCTGGCCGCCGTGCTGGCCGCCCCGGTCGAGGACCTGACCACGGTCAAGGCCGAGGATGCGCGCGGCCGGTCGAAAGGCGTCGGCGTCGAAACCGCCCTCGACCTCGCCGCCCTGCATGAAGTCGCCCGCCGGGTCATCAAGGAGGAGGCCAACCAGCGCACCGTCATCTCCTCCTGGACCGCCCTGGTCGCCTATGTCCGCCTGTCCCTGCAACACGAGGCGCGCGAGCAATTCCGGGTCCTGTATCTCGACAACCGCAACCAGCTGATCCTCGACGAGATCCAGAACCGCGGCACGGTCGACCACGCCCCGGTCTATCCGCGCGAGGTGGTGCGCCGGGCGCTGGAGCTGTCGGCCAAGTCGATGATCATCGTCCACAACCACCCCTCCGGCGACCCGACCCCGTCCCGGCCCGACATCGAGATGACGCGTCAGGTGATCGAGGCCGCCCGCGCCCTCGGCATCAGCGTCCACGACCACTTGATCGTCGGCCGCGACGGCGTGGCCAGTTTCAAGCAACTGGGGCTGATGTGACCCCGTCCCGCGACGTCAGGTCCTGAACCGGTTCTGCAGCGCCAGGCACATCCAGACGAGCGACTCGGGCGCCAGCGAGCAGTCCTGTTCAGTGATCCCCCGGCACAGCCGATAGCGGTTGCCCGCGACCAGGTCGCAGTTCGGCGTGACCAGCGCCAGGCAGAGATTGTAGTTGCCGCCTTCGATCACCCCGCATTGCCGGTCCACGATCCCCTTGCAGAACCAGTATTCCTCGGACACCGAGGTCAGCCCGCAGCTGCCCTCCTCCAGCGCCTTGCACAGCCAGTACTGGCTCTGGTTCGCAAGGCCGCAAGCGGACCCGGCCTGAGCGGGCGCCGGGGCCGCTGCACCGCCGGCGGCCGCCGGTGACGCGGCGATGGCTGGCGCCGTCGCGAGCGCAAGTGCGAAAACGACAGAACGCAATCGACTGGCGGCCATGGCCCATCATCCCCTCGCGCCGCTCGTCCGCGGCGCAGCGCCGACCCTGCACGGGAAAACGCTCGACGCAAATCGGCAATTCCTGACGGCGCCTTCAGCCTCTTTTGAAGGGTCTCACTCGCGGGTAGGCTCGGGCGTCCGAAATTGGCGCACGGTGTCTGCTCCCATGGAATTCCGACCACCCGCGGTCTCCCGCCGGACCCTGCTGGCCGCCGCCCCGGTCGCCGCCCTCGGAGACGCGGCTGCCGCCCGGCCCGCCGCACCCGCCATCATGGTCTCGACGTGGGACTTCGGCGCCGCCGCCAACGCCGCCGGCCTCGCGGCGCGCGCGAACGGCGGCTCGGCGCTGGACATGGTCGAGGCCGGCGGTCGCGTGGCCGAGGCCGACGAGACGAACTCCTCCGTCGGCTACGGCGGCCTGCCGGACCGCGACGGCCGGGTCACCCTGGACGCCTGCATCATGGGCTGGAACGGCGACATCGGCGCCGTCTGCGCCCTGGAGGACGTGGTTCACGCCGTCTCCGTGGCCCGGCGGGTGATGGAGCGCACGCCCCACACCATGCTGGTCGGCGAGGGCGCCCGAAGCTTCGCCGTCGATCAGGGGTTCGAGACTCAAAACCTGCTGACGCCGGCGGCCGAGGCCGCATGGCGTGAATGGCTCAAGACCGCGAACTACGCCCCGCGGCCCAACAGCGAAAACACCGACTGGCGCGCCATGCCCGGCGGCCCGGGAAACCACGACACCATCGGCCTGCTGGCGATCGGCGCGGACCAGCGCATGGCCGGGGCCTGCACCACCTCCGGCATGGCCTTCAAGATGCGCGGCCGGGTCGGCGACAGCCCGCTCATCGGCGCCGGCCTCTATGTCGATGACGCGGTCGGCGGGGCGACGGCCACCGGCGTCGGCGAGGATGTCGTCCGCGTCGCCGGGGCCCATGCGGTGGTCGAGGCCATGCGCCACGGCATGGACCCGACCGCCGCCTGCCGCAGCGTGATCGAGCGGCTGGCCCGGCTGCGCGGCACGAAGGTCGCGGCCTCGCAGGTCGCCCTGCTCGCCCTCGACAAACAGGGGCGCGCCGGCGCCTTTGCGCTCCAGCCCGGCTTCACCTACGCCGTGACCGACACAAGCGGCCAGACCCGCATCGCGCGCGCCGCAGCCCTGTTCGAGACCCCATGACGACCCTGATCACCGAACGCCTGACCCTGACCCCCGTCGCCGTCTCCGACTACGACGACCTGCGCGCCCTGTGGTCCGAACCCCAGTTCATCCAGCACATCTTCCCCGAGCCCCTCAGCGGCGAGGATGTCTGGTTCCGGCTGCTGCGCGACATCGGCCACTGGGAGGCCCTCGGTCACGGCAGCTGGACCGTCCGCCTGAAGGACACCGGCGAGCATGTCGGCGGGGTTGGCGTGCTGGACTTCCGCCGCGTCGTCGAGCCCGCCTTCGACGCCCCCGAACTGGGCTGGGGCGTGCATCCCCGCTTCCAGGGCCAGGGTCTGGCCTTCGAGGCCCTGTCGGCGGCGCTGGCCTGGTGCGACGACACCCTGAACGCGCCGCGCACCGTCTGCATGATCTCGCCGGACAACGCCCCGTCGCTCGCCCTGGCGGCGCGCGCCCGCTACGCGCCCTATGTCGAGACGACCTACAAGGGCGAGGCGGTGACCCTGCTCGAACGGAGCGCCCGCTAGGCCGGAAACGTAGTCAGCCATTAAGGTTTACGCGCCATCATTCGCGGAGCCTCCGGAGACCGCGCCTTCCATGCCCATGCCCGTAGAAACGCTTCGCGGCCATCTGACCGAAGCCTTTCCCGACGCCGAGATCGTCATCGACGATCTGGCCGGCGACGGCGACCATTATCGCGCCCGGATCGTCTCCACGGCCTTCGCCGGTCTGCCCCGCGTGCGCCAGCACCAGCTGGTCTATGCCGCGCTGAAGGGCCAGATGGGCGGCGAACTGCACGCGCTGGCGCTCGAGACATCCGCGCCGCCCCCTTCAAACCCGGCGGGAGACTGAGACCATGCGCTACCGTCCCTTCGGCGTGTCCGGACAGGCCGTCTCGGCCCTGACCCTCAGCCTCGGCGCCCGCGACATCGCCGGCGGCCCCGAGGCCGGCCGCGAACTGATCTATTCGGCGCTGGAAGCCGGCATCAACTCCTACCGCCTCGAGACCGCCGACCCCGTCCTGGCCGAGGTGCTGGGCGAGGCGCTGAAGCACGTCGACCGCAAGCTGGTGCAGGTGTCGCTGACGCTCGGGGCCGGCGACGGGCGGCGCGGCTCGGACCGCGACTTCTCGGCCGAGGGCATCACCTCGGCCATCGACCGGGCGCTGCACGCCTCGGGTCTGGGATATTTCGACCTGGCCATCCTCGACGAGCCCGGCGATCACGAACTGCCGCAATCGACCCTGAATGCGCTCAAGGCCCTGCGCGCCACCGAGCGGGTGCGGCTGCTGGGCATCTCGGGCGACGGCGACGTCATGGACACCTATGTCTCGACCGGCGCCTTCGACGTCCTGGCCACGCCCTTCCACGTCAACGCCAGCTGGCAGGTCCGCTCGCGCCTGCGGGCCGCGCGCGACGCCGACATGGCCATCTTCGTGCATGGCTATTTCCCCGACAGCCTGAACACCGCGAAGAAGGCCGCGACGGTCCATGTCGAGAAGAAGGGGTTCTTCGGCTTCGGCGGCGCCCCCAAGCCCAAGGAGGGCCCGCTGGCCCACGCCGGCACCTTCGCCTTTCTGCACCGCACCAACAACTGGTCGGCCGAGGCCATCTGCCTGGCCTACACCCTGACCGACCCGTCGGTGTCCAGCGTCATGATCGAGGCCAGCGACATCGAGCGGCTCAACACCCTGTCCCAGGTGCCGGACCGCGACATGCCGCCGGGGCTGTCGGCCCAGATCGAGATGGCCCGGGTCGCCGGCGCCAAGGCGGCCTGATCGCCGCGCCGCCCTTGACCCTTCGGTCCGCGGTCCATACCTGACGGCCTTCACTGATAAGGCCAGCATCCCGTGACCGATCAAGTCGTGACCGCCCCCACCGACCCCGTCCACGCCTTCATCGGCGACACGGTGAAGCAGCACGACGTGGTGTTGTTCATGAAAGGCACGCCGGACGCGCCGCGCTGCGGGTTCTCGTCGCTGGCGGTGCAGATCCTCGACCACATCGGCGCGTCATTCATCGGCGTCGATGTTTTGCAGGACGAGGCCCTGCGCGACGGCATCAAGGTATTCAGCGACTGGCCGACCATTCCCCAGCTCTATGTGAAGGGCGAATTCGTCGGCGGCTCCGACATCGTGCGCGAGATGTTCAACGCTGGCGAGCTCCAGGCCCTGATGGCCGACAAGGGCGTGGCCCTCGGCGAGCAAGCCGACGCCTGATGGCGCGCGCGGTCCTCGAACCCCGCCCCGACCGCGAAATCTTCGTCGTCCCGCTCGAGGTCCGCCCCGAGCACATCGACGACAATGGCCACGTCAACAATGTCGTCTATGTCGGCTGGCTTCAGGACGCCGGCACGGCCCACTGGAACGCCCGTTTCGACGAGGCCACCCGCGCCCGCTGGTCCTGGGTCGCGACCCGGCACGAGGTCGACTATTTCCGTCCCCTGCCGCCCGAGGCCCGGGGCGTCGTCGCCCGCACCTGGGTCGGCGACCCGCAGGGCCCGCGCTTCAACCGCTATGTCCGGATCGAGGACGGCGAGGGCCGCGTCTGCGCCCAGGGCGTCTCGGAATGGGTGCTGGTCGACGCGACGACGATGCGGCCGCACCGCATCCCCGCGACTATGCTTGAGGCGTTCGAGCGATAGCCGCGGCTCTCCGGTCCTGAATCTCGGCCCGGGCCGCCAGCCGACGCCATTGCAGCGCCATCGCCGCAAACTCGTCGCGGACGTCCGGCGCAGACGGTTCCGCCGCCCGCTGTTCGAGCTCCGCCGCCTTGGCCAGGCACTGCGCCACCGTAAACATTGCTGCCCGAACCGGGTTGTCGGGGAGTTGGTTCCGCCTCAAGCCACGCACCCGAACGAGCGATTTCATGGAAGCGACGCAACCAATACATGCTAACACCTATTTCATCTGGCGTCCGGTCAGGAATCCGGACTGCCTTTGTTTGCTTACAATCTGAGACGGGTAAGGCTTTCGCTCCGCGAGCCTCCGGTAACTATTTGGAGGGACAGCCTTGGCTGCCCCCACGCTGCTACATCCCGACAGTTCTCTAAGCCTGGCCATGGCCGTGGTCGGATCATCGACAGCGCCGCTTGTTCTGTTGGATGGCGACCTGAACGTCATCGCCGCCAGCGCCTCCTTCTTCACCGCCTTCGGGATCGATCCCAAGGGGGCCGCGGGCGAACCCTTCCTCGCCCTGGGCGACGGCGAGTGGAACCTGCCCCGGCTCCGGTCCCTGCTGACCGCCACCCTGTCCGGCGGGGCTGCTGTCGACGCCTATGAGCTTGAGTTGAAGAGCCAGCGTCTGGGCGCACGTAACCTGTTGTTGAACGCCCATCTGCTCGCCTACGGCGACGACGCCGATGTCCGCCTGTTGTTGGGTCTGTCGGACGTCACCGAGATCCGGGCCAACGAAAAGCTCAAGGACGATCTCCTGCGCGAAAAGGCCATCCTGCTGCAGGAGGTCCAGCACCGCGTCGCCAACAGCCTTCAGATCATCGCCAGCGTCATCCTGCAGAGCGCGCGCAAGTCCCAGTCCGAAGAGACCCGCACCCATCTGACCGACGCCCACAGCCGCGTCATGTCGGTCGCCGCCCTGCAGCAGCAGCTGGCCGTCTCCCGGCTCGGCGAGGTGGCCCTGAGGCCCTATTTCGACCAGCTGTGCGTCAGCGTCGGCGCCTCGATGATCCGCGATCACGATCAGCTGTCGCTCCATGTCGACTGCGACGACAGCGCCGTGAACGCTGACATCTCGGTCAGCCTGGGCCTGATCGTGACCGAACTGGTGATCAATTCCTTGAAACACGCCTTCCCCGGCGGCCGTCGCGGCCGGATCACCGTCAGCTATCAGGCGCACGGTCCCAACTGGACCCTGGCGGTCGCCGACGACGGCGTCGGCATGCCCCGGGACCGCGAGAGCCAGACGCCCGGCCTGGGCACCAGCATCGTCGAGGCCCTGGCCAACCAGCTGAATGCCCGCGTCCAGGTGGTCGCAAGCCATCCCGGCACCACCGTGTCGGTCGTCCACAGCCAGATCAGCGCCGTCGACGCGGACGCCATGGCCGGCCGGGCCGTCTGATTTTCGGCGACCCTCAGGCCGGCGGCAACTGGTAGGGATTCTCGACCGACAGACGCGATCCGGGCGCCAGTCCCAGCTCCTCGAACGACCAGCGCAGTTCCGTCCCGTCGGGCCGGGTCTCGAGGCAGCGGTCTTCCTTGATGCGGCGCAGGGTGATGATCGGGCCGTCGTTCGAGGACCGCACCACCGGGGTGATGTCCTCCTTGGCCGTGCAGCCGTTCGAGGTGACCCAGAACACCGCCTGATCCCGCGCGATGACCGCGGCATGGACGGGTTCGACCTGTCCGGGCAGGTCGGCCTCCGGCGTCCCCTGCCCGCCCGCGAACCGCTGCAGGGCGGCGCAGCCGGGCAGGACGGCGGTCAGGGCCATGGCGGCGGCCAGCGTAGCGATCCGTTTCATCTCCGGCCTCCCGCGCCGAACCCTGATCCATGGAAAATGCGCCTGTTCGCCCGCCAAGGGAAGGCCGCATCCGGAATACGAAGAGGCCCCGGATCGCTCCGGGGCCTCTCTGAAGTTCTGCATCGCGCGCTCAAGCCGTGAGCCGCCGCGCGGCGAACGATAGCGCCCTTACGAGGAGTAGTATTCCACGACCAGGTTCGGCTCCATCTTCACCGGGAACGGCACGTCAGCCAGTTCCGGCACGCGGACGAAGCGGACCGAGAAGCCGCGGTCGCCGATTTCGATGTAGTCCGGGATGTCGCGTTCCGACGACTGCTGGGCTTCGAGCACCAGCGCCATGTTGCGGGACTTTTCCTTGACCTCGACGACGTCGCCGACCTTCAGACGGTACGACGCGATGTCGACCTTCTTGCCGTTCACAGTCACGTGGCCGTGGCTGACGAACTGACGGGCGGACCAGACGGTCGGGGTGAATTTGGCGCGATAGACCAGGGCGTCGAGACGCGACTCCAGCAGGCCGATCAGGTTCTCCGAGCTGTTGCCCTTGCGACGCGAGGCTTCCTCGTAGGTCGCGGCGAACTGCTTCTCGGTGATGTTGCCGTAGTAGCCCTTCAGCTTCTGCTTGGCCTTCAGCTGCAGGCCGAAGTCAGAGACCTTCTGCTTGCGACGCTGGCCGTGCTGGCCGGGGCCATACGAGCGTTTGTTGACGGGGGACTTGGCGCGACCCCACAGGTTTTCACCCATGACCCGGTCGAGTTTGTACTTGGCGCTATGGCGCTTGGACATGTGTCACTCTTCTTCGTGATGCGGCCCGGTCCCTCCCCAACTGGAGAGACGATCTCAACGGCGGTCCACGCATCGTCCGTAGTGGTTCGCGCGCCCGGCGGGCCGGATGCGTGAAGGGCGGGCTTATGAAGGCCCGCCCCCCTTTCGTCAAGTCCGGCCTTACGGCTGGGCCGCGGGTTCCGGCGCCCAGACGAAGCCGTCGTCCCGGCGCTGGATCCGGCCAAGCCCCGGGAAGGGGAAGTGGACGGCGTAGATCCGCAGGTTCCCGGCGGCGGCCCGCTCCAGCAGGGCTTCGCGGCTCGCGGTGGCCGTCGGCGCGTCGGTGTCAAAGGCGATCTGCCATTCCGGGCGCTGAACCGAGACCACCGAATGGTGCATGGCGTCGCCGATGTAGAGCAGGCTGTCGGTTCCCGACTTGATCTCATAACCCATGTGACCGGGCGTATGGCCGTTGATGGCCACCGAAGAGATCGACGGCGTCAGTGCGGCGGCGCCGGGCTGGAAGGTCTGGACCTTGGGCGTGATCGCGGCGACGAGCGCAGCCATTTCGGTATTGGCCTGAAGGAAGGCCCACTCGGCCGCCGCCATCCGGATGGTCGCGTTCGGGAAGGTCAGACCTCCGGTGGCGTTGACCAGGCCGACCACGTGGTCGCCGTGGCTGTGCGAGATCAGGATGTCGGTGACCTGATCCGGCTGCACGCCAGCCGCGGCCAGCGAGGCCGGCAGCTTGCCCGCACCGGGCCCGAAGCTGTTGCCCGCGCCCGCGTCCAGCAGTACGACCCGCGCGCCGTCGCGGACCAGCAGGGGCTGGACGCTCAGACTGAAGCTGTCGCCCGGCAGGCCGTTGGCGGTCAGCACGGCCGCCACTTCGGCCGGCGTGCGACCCACGCCCAGCACCTTGTTGTCGTTGGGAACGCCGCTCATGCCGCCGTCGCGCAGCGCGACGACGTCGAGTTCGCCCACCTTGAACGGATAGACGTCGGCGCTCGCGGCCGGAACCGCTGCAGCCGACGCCGGCTCCTTGGTGTCCGCGCCCGGAGAGCAGGCGGCGGCGCCCAGCAAGGTGGCGAGCACCAGGCTCGCAGCGGCGAGGGTCGTATGCGCCTTCATGATGTCAGCCTCCCAACGATCGGGACCAGTCCCTGATACGGTTACGCTGCACATAGGATCACCGACGACGCCCGCCAGACCGCTGCCTGATTTTTCGGCACGGTCCGGCTGGCGTCAGCGACTTCAGGCCGTCGCCGCGGCGAACAGTGCGTTGGCCTTGTTCCAGTTCACCACCGTCCAGAAGGCCTTCAGATAGTCGGGCCGGCGGTTCTGGTATTTCAGATAATAGGCGTGCTCCCAGACGTCGGCGGCCAGCACCACGGCGCCCTTCTCATCGGCCACGTCCATCAGCGGATTGTCCTGGTTCGGCGTCGAGGTGACCTTCAGCTTGCCGTCCTGCACGATCAGCCAGGCCCAGCCCGAGCCGAACTGCCCGGCCCCGGCGGCGTTGAAGGCCTCCTTGAACGTGTCCATCCCGCCTAGGTCGCGGTCGATGGCGGCGGCCAGTTCAGCCGAGGGTTCGCCGGTCTCGCCGACGGGGGCCAGCAGCTCCCAGAACAGGCTGTGGTTCCAGTGCCCGCCGCCGTTGTTGCGCACCGCCTTGGGCGCCTTTGAAATATGGGCGAACAACTCTTCCAGCGACTTGCCCTGCAGGGCGCTGTCGGCGTCCACGGCCTTGTTCAGATTGTCGACATAGGCCTGATGATGCTTGTCGTGGTGGAAGGTCATCGTCTCCTTGTCGATGGCCGGCTCCAGGGCGTCATAGGCATAGGGGAGGGGCGGAAGCGTAAAGGCCATGGGGAGGCTCCTTCGACGGGTTTCGGGGAGCCCTCATCTAGGCGCCCGTTCACCGAACCCAAGGCGAGGCAGGCGGATTCGTTCCGGTCAGGCCTGCGGCAGATGGGCCTTCAGGCAGTCACGCACGGCCCGGCGCAGGTCGCCCGTGGCCGAGGCGAAATCCACGCCCTCGGCGTCGAACACCGCCCGGGTCGCCGCATCCAGCCCGTTCGGCAGCGCCTCCAGCACCCGTTTCTCGCCCTTGGGGTGCAGGCAGAAGCCGACCTCCTTGCACAGGGCGGCGAACATATCGGCGTGGGCGGCGGAAGCGTCGGTCATGGCTCAGCCCTTAAGCCTTTCCGCATGGAACGCCACATGGTCGGCGATGAAACTGGCCATGAAGAAATAGGAGTGGTCATAGCCGGGCTGCATCCGCAGGCTGATCGTCTGCCCCGCCGCCTCGCCCGCCGCGACCAGCAACTCCGGCTTCAGCTGCTCCACCAGGAAGGGATCGGCGTCGCCCTGGTCGATCAGGATGTCGTCGTAACAGCCGGCCCCGACCCCGTCCTCGATCAGCCGCGCCGCATCGTGCGCCGCCCACGTCTCCCGGTCGTCGCCCAGATAGGCGGTGAACGCCTTCTCCCCCCACGCACACCGCGTCGGCGAGGTGATCGGCGCGAAGGCCGACACCGACCGGAACAGATGCGGATGCCGCAGCGCCAGCGTCAGCGCCCCGTGCCCGCCCATCGAATGCCCGCTGATCGACCGCGCCTTGGTCGTCGGGAATTCCGCGTCGATCAGCCCGATCAACTCCTCGACGAAATAGGTCTCCATGCGGAAATGCTTCGCCCACGGCGCCTCGGTGGCGTCGACATAGAAGCCCGCCCCCTGCCCCAGATCATAAGCCGGATCGTCCGCCACCCCCTCGCCGCGCGGCGAGGTGTCGGGCGCGACGATGATCACCCCATGCGCCGCCGCCGCCGCATAGGCCCCGGCCTTGGTGGTGAAATTGTCCTCGGTGCAGGTCAGGCCCGACAGCCAGATCAGCACCGGAAACGGTCCCTCGCCCGCCGGCACGAAGACCGACAGGGTCATGGGCGTGCCGGTCGTGGCGCTGTCGTGCTTCAGATAGCGCAGCGTGCCGCCGTGCACCTGGTGCTGTTTGGTGACCTGCATCTCAACTCCGCCTGTGCCCGCTGGGGCGGGAATCCGTTTCCAGAGCGCTATACACCCTGTCGCCTGCTCTTGGACGACATGCCGCACCGAGGACCGGCTCAGGGGACTCTATGGTCGTCCTCGCGGACAGGGAGGGATCGCATGAACTCCGGATTTCTGATCGGCGCTTCGGTCGCGATGATCGCTACGGCGCTGACCCATTCAATCGTGGGTGAAAGACGGCTGATCATCCCGCTTCTGGCGCGCAGCGACGGCGTGACGGCCTCCGATCTGGCGCGACAGGTCATTCGCGGCGCATGGCATCTTACATCCGTCCTCATGGTGGTGACGGCCGCCATGCTGTGGCTCGGACCGACGCGAGCCCAGATCCTCGTCATCGGCCTGGCCTATCTGGCGACCGCAATCCTGGACGTGATCCTGACGCGCGGCCGCCACATCGGATGGCCTTTGCTGGCGCTGGCGGGCGGACTGGCCCTCGCCAGCCTGGCTTGAGCAAGGAAGCCGCCGCCCGCGGGCGAACCGGCCTATCCCACCCTGTGCAGCGCGCAGACCTTGTTACCCGAGGGGTCGCGCAGATAGGCCAGGTTCAGCGTGCCGAACGGACCGTTGCGCTCGCCGGGCGGATCCTCGATCGCCGTGCCGCCCGCCGCCACGCCCGCGTCATGGAAGGCCTGGACCATCTCGGCCGACTTGGCCGCGAAGCCGATGGTGCCGCCGTTGGCGTGGCAGGCCGGCTCGCCGTCGATCGGCGCCCCGACCGCGAAGGCGCCCATCCGCGTCCGCCACCAGTACCGCCCCTTCGGGTCCGGCCCCTGCCCCGGCTCGTGGCCCAGCGCGCCGAGCGCCGCATCATAGAATTTCCGCGACGCCTCGACGTCGTTCGCGCCGACGGTGATGTGAGTGAACATGGTGGCCTCCCTGCCTCTGCTACTGAGATAGTTTCTTTAAAGGACTGACGGGCTGACGCAATGCGGCTTATGGCGTTTCCGCGCTCCACTTCCCCGCAGTCCCCTCCCGGAAGAACCGGGACCCTACAGGCGCGTCGATCAGGTGCAGCCAGCTGTCGTCCACATTGAGCACCTTCCCCAGAGCCACGTATTCCACGCCCAGTTCTTCAATCTCTTTGGCGGTAACGCCTTCCTGGCTCGCCCGAATTCGCCAACCACTGTCAGGGTCGCGGTCCGCCTCGCGACCTTCGGGCTCCTCGCGATAGATGTAGTCGACCTTTTGTCTGCGCCGCAGCACGATCGCGTCGACGAAACAGCGATCCCAATATTGCCGCCCCCCGGGCGGAAGAGGTCGCCCGTCCTTGAAGATCACGTCAATCACGGCCGCCCTGGGAACCGCAATGACGCTCCCCTTCGGCAAGGCTCCAATGTCGCGGGGCTCAGACTCGAGGCGGGCCTTGATGGCTTCGTCCGAGGTTGACGTCACGGCAAACCAAAGGCGCTCGGCCTCCCATTTGGCGCTTGGCGGTACGGCCGCGATGATGACCTGAATCCAGTCGTCAAGGCCAATGGACCCGACTTCCGCCTCGGAAGGCATGAAGAAGGTATAGGGAGCCGACGCAGCGATCGGGCGGGGGTCTCTGATTTCGTACCCCGGCCCGGTCCACATCAGAACACCACCACGCTGCGGATGCTCTCCCCCGCATGCATCAGGTCGAACGCCTCGTTGATCCGCTCCAGCGGCAGCGTATGCGTGATCATCGGATCGATCTCGATCTTGCCGTCCATGTACCAGTCGACAATCCGCGGCGTGTCCGTACGACCCCGCGCGCCGCCGAAGGCCGAGCCGCGCCAGACCCGGCCGGTGACCAGCTGGAACGGCCGCGTCGCGATCTCCTTGCCCGCCTCGGCCACGCCGATGACGATGCTCTCGCCCCAGCCGCGATGGCAGGCCTCCAGCGCCTGACGCATCACCGTGGTGTTGCCGGTGCAGTCAAAGGTGTAGTCCGCCCCGCCGCCGGTCATCTCGACCAGATGCGCCACCACGTCCGACACATTCTTCGGATTGACGAAATGCGTCATCCCGAACCGCCGGCCCCACTCTTCCTTGGTGTCGTTGATGTCCACGCCGACGATCATGTCGGCCCCGACCATCTTCAGCCCCTGGATGACGTTCAGCCCGATGCCGCCGAGGCCGAAGACGACGCAGTTGGCCCCCGGCTCCACCTTCGCCGTATTGACCACCGCGCCCACCCCCGTGGTCACGCCGCAGCCGACGTAGCAGGCGCTCGCGAACGGCGCGTCCTTGCGGATCTTCGCCAGGGCGATCTCGGGCAGGACGGTGAAGTTCGAGAAGGTCGAACAGCCCATATAGTGGGCGATGGCCTGCCCCTTGTAGCTGAAGCGCGAGGTCCCGTCGGGCATCACCCCCTTGCCCTGCGTCCCCCGGATCGCCGTGCACAGATTGGTCTTGCGGCTCAGGCAGCTTTTACATTGCCGGCACTCGGGCGTGTACAGCGGGATCACGTGGTCCCCCACGGCCACCGAGGTCACCCCCGGCCCCACCTCGACCACCACCCCCGCGCCCTCATGGCCGAGGATCGACGGGAAGATGCCCTCGCTGTCCAGTCCGTCCAGCGTATAGGCGTCGGTGTGGCAGATGCCCGTCGCCTTGATCTCGACCAGCACCTCCCCGGCCCGCGGCCCCTCCAGATCGACCTCGACGATCTCGAGCGGACGTTTGGCCTCGAAGGCGACGGCGGCGCGGGTTTTCATGGGCGGGGCTCCTGTGCGTTGCCGCTCTTCTAGGACAGACCGCCGATGCTATGGAACCGCATGGCGCACCAAAACCTCGTCATTCTCACCGGCTCCGGCATCTCCGCCGAGTCCGGCGTCCCCACCTTCCGCGCCGCCGACGGCCTGTGGATGGGCCATCGCATCGAGGACGTCGCCACCCCCGAGGCCTTCGCCCGCGACCCGGCCCTGGTCCAGGACTTCTACAACCGCCGCCGCCGCCAGCTGGCGACCGTCCACCCCAACGCCGCCCACCGCGCCCTCGCCGAGCTCGCCGCCCGTTGGCACGGCGAGCTCCTGCTGGTCACCCAGAACGTCGACGACCTGCACGACCGCGCCCACGCCGAAACCCCGCCCGCCCCCGGCTTTCAGCTGATCCACATGCACGGCGAACTGCTCAAGGCCCACTGCACCCGCACCGGCCGCGTCTGCGACTGGCCCGGCGACCTCGCCCCCGACGAGCCCTCGCCGCACCATCCGCAAGGCCGGTTGCGCCCGCACATCGTCTGGTTCGGCGAGATGCCCCTGCACATGGACCGGATCGAGGCGGCGCTGACGCGGTGCGACCTGTTCGTCTCGATCGGCACCTCCGGCGCTGTCTGGCCCGCCGCCGGGTTCGTACAACTGGCCCGACGCGCGGGCGCCCGCACGGTCGAGCTGAACCTCGAGCCCTCGCAGATCAGCGACCGGTTCGACGAGGTCCGCCACGGCCCGGCCACCGAGGTCGTGCCGGCGTTCGTGGAGACCCTGCTGGCCCGATAACCCCCCAGTTCCGCTCATCCCGGCGAAAGCCGGGACCCAGTTCTGTCCAGCTTGGCGCGGGTGCTCCGGGATTGGCGGCTGTCCATTTTCGGACGAACCGCTCGCCCAAAGCACTGGGTCCCGGCTTTCGCCGGGATGAGCGGATCAGAAAGCTAGCCCTCGCTGGCCGCCTTCTTCGCCAGCCGCGCCAGCACCCGTCCCCGCCCCTTGGACAAGGCCGTGATCACCCCGCGGAAGGTGGCGACCTCCTGGGCCGTGAACGCCGCCCGGCCCAGCATCACCCGCAGGTTCTGGCTCATCGAGCGGAATTTCTCGGGCGGATGGAAGAAGCCGGCGGCGTCCAGCTCCGTCTCCAGATGCTCGTACATACCGAGCATCAGCGCCCCCGACGCCGGCGGCTCGCCCTCGCGGAAATTCGGCGGCGGGGCGTCCAGGACCAGCGTCCGCCACTCATAGGCGTTGATCGCCACGGCCTGGGCCAGGTTCAGGCTCTGGTGGCGCGGATCGATCGGGATGGTGACGATGCCCTGGCACAGGGCGATGTCCGAGGTCTCCAACCCCGCCCGCTCGCCCCCGAATAACAGGCCGACGCCCAGACCCGAGGCCCGGTCGTCATACAGCGCCCGCGCCGCCTCGCGCGGCGTGCGCACCGGCTGGCGCGTCTCCCGCGGCCGGGCGGTGGTGGCGAACACCGTGTTCAGGTCGGCGACGGCCTCGGCCACGCTGTCGAACACCCGGATCCCGTCCAGCACCCAGTCGGCGCCCGAGGCCGTGGCCCAGGCCCGCTCCTGCGGCCAGCCGTCGCGCGGGCTGACCAGCCTCAGCTCGGACAAGCCGAAATTGGCCATCACCCGCGCCACCGCGCCGATGTTCTCGGCCATCTGCGACTTGTCGAGGATGATGACGGGGGGTGTGGGCGCGCTCAAGGAGATCAATCGTCCCCGTACATCGCCAGCCACGGATCGGCGGTTCCGGCCTCGACCTCGGCCACCTTCACCTTGGGCCAGCCGATCTCGTCATCGGCCGAGTCCCGCCAGGCCAGCACGAACAGATCGCGCAGCTCCGACGCCCCCGCCGCCAGCCGCGCCGTCACAAAGGCCCCGCCGCGCGCGTCGCTCTCGGCGAAACCGCCGGCCTTCTCCAGCACATAGAAGGGCGTCACCTGCGTGAGCGTCGCCCGGAGGTAAGCCGGCACGCGCGCCCGCAGGTCGAACCCGTCCAGCGCCGGGGCGGCCATCGCCGCCTCGACCGTATCCAGCCGCGCCACGCGCGACGTGAACGCCCCCTCGAACGCGCCGTGCGTCTGGCGCGACGTCGTGAAGCCCTCGGGGTTCGGCGTGTCGCGGTTCCAGCCGTTGTAGTGGATCGTCGTGTGGTGCGGCTGGGCGCCGTCGCCGACGTAGTGGCCCAGATAGCCCATGTCGCGCAGGATCAGGGCCTCGCGGCGGATGCGGTCCTCGCGGTACCAGGCCCGCTTGCCCGGGTCGCGCTCGCGCCCCTCGGCGGCGTACAGCACGCGCCAGGTGGCGAGGTCGCGGACCAGCTGCTGATAGCCGTCCATGATGGCGTAGGGCAGATAGCCGGCGTCATCGACATCACTGCCCGCCGCGATCAGGGCCGCGTCATATTCCGACTTCAGCCGCGGCAGGGCGTCGATCGACGGTCCCTCGGCGACCATGATCCGGCCATCGTCCAGCATGTCGACGAAATGGGCCGTGTCGCGCTCGCGGTCGTGCGGCTGGCCGCCGCCCTTGGTGCGGTCCGGCTCGCGGGCCAGCTCGCCCACCTCGGCCGCCGCGCCCGGCGTCCGCAGGAAGGCGGGCAGGTCGTCGGGCAGGCCGCGCACGGCCGCCATGCCGATCAGCCGGTGCCCGGTATTGCCCCAGGCGGAGACGGTTGCCGGAATGACGGCAAGCGTCAGGACGGCCGCGGCGATGAGGATGCGTTTCATGGGGAGCGTCGTAGCGCATTCCCACGCGCGTCGGGAGGGGGCTTTGGCGGGGCGCCTGGCAAAGGCTTGATGCCCGCCCGAAAGCGGACGTTCCGAAGGTCCGCTATGGGGGGATAGCGGACGCTCGCCCCTCAGGTTCTTACAGCCGCAATCGTCCGTATCCGTTCGCGGACTGCCCGGGTGCTGAACATGGCTCTGCGCGCGCCGGTTGGCTTACCTCGGACAATGGCGACCGTGGCTCCCCGTTCTGAGAGGAAACGTCGAAGCCGCTTTCCATTCCTTCGCCCCCAAACCCCAACGTAGCGGATGAAAAGCCCACGCCGGTAAACCACCTGCCCGCTGAAAGCTGCGGCCACTTCCTCCGGAGACATGAACGCTTTCAAGGCTTCACGCTCAACGATGCAAACGTAAGTATCGCCGCTGGGGCTGAACGCCGTATCCCGGAAAGAATATGTGGTCAGGCTTGCCATACCAGCAGCTTGGCTCAGGGTGGGCAATGTCCGCAATGGGTGGAGGGCGGACTCTGCCGCGATCAAGTCCCCAGATATCGACCTTGCATCGCTCCGGCGATAAATGCCCAAGCTGTCAAACCTGCAAAAACGCCAAACATCACGAACCCAACAGACTGCCACACCTTGGCTCTCCCCCACGCACGCCGGGCTTCACAAAAACCCACAAAGCTGGCGTAAGCGGCAACAGCCGCACTTAGGGCTGATGCGATCCACACTATCGCTGCGCCCATGGGGCTCTCCTAAGGTCGTGTCGGTCCACTTATCGTGTCGCTTCCGAGCGTCCGCAATGGGTCGGGAGCGGACAGCGGGG
>NZ_DLHQ01000036.1:0-12047 GCF_002483305.1 Brevundimonas sp. UBA7664 | reverse complement strand
CAACGGAAGGTCCGCTATGGGTCGATAGCGGACGGTCGGCTTTGGGCGGAAAGCGGACCTTCTAGGGAGCTATCGATGTCGCTCGGTCGGCAGTCTACCCGTCGAAAAGGACCGCTGCCAACCACGAGCCGAGACCAGTCGGCCTTCCTCGAAGGCAAACTCGACCGGCGAACTGTAGCCGCCGGTGTCATCGATGAACTCTACGGTGACCTTTTGCGGAGCACATGCGTCGACGGGGATGTTCATGTAGTCCCACCCATAGAAACGAAAGCTGCTCGCTCGCATGGTCGCGGCCAGCGCGCGAGCGCCGGCCGGACCTTCGGGCAGAGGCCTTCCGACATCGCCCACCCCCAAACTGAAGACCGCTTGAGCCAGGACAAGCCGCGACAGCGCGTCGTCGCTGTCTTCATCCTCGGCGGACGCCCGATCTACGACCTCAACAGCTCGACGACTCAGCGCCTCGTGCAGCTCCCGCCCATGCCGGATGTCCCACAGGTCGCACTCGCGAGCCACCGCATGGCTTGCGAGAAGGGACAGCGCGAGGGCGAGACCGGGAGCTTTCATCCCGCAATGTGTGACCGCATGCGCTTGGGTCCGCAATGGGTCGGGAACAGCCTTCGGTCCAAGCGCAGGAAGCGGACCTAAGGCCGACGCTCCTCGCCCGCCGCATATCGGGGCATGTCCGCGACAGCGGCGTTGAAAGCCTCGCGGATTTCGGACTGGCTGAAGCCCTTATCCCAAAGTTCCGTCATGAGGTAGTTGATCGCCTGCGAAAGCAGCGGACGATCCGGCCAAGGGTTGGCCCCGTGGAGGTCTGAGAGGTCTTCGCCGAACTTCCAGATCACGTCATGGAACCGGGTCTGCCAAGCATCGCGGAGATCGGGCGTATCGGTCATGCGGCAAGCATGATGCTGACGGGCAATGTCCGCAACGGGTCGGGAGCGGACGGTCGCCTGAGGGTGGAAAGCGGACGCGTCAGTCAATGTTTCTAACAGCGAGATATTCCCGCTGAGCGATGGCCTCGGCCTCGGTGAAGGCTCGTTCCGTGAGACCGGCGGGAGCGTTCCACGTGCCGTATCCATGCCAGTCGTGGTTCTTCTGAAATGCATCGAAATCAGAACTCGCGTCGAAGGTGTGAACCAAGACGGCAGCGTGGGAGATCGCCTGCCGGAGGCTGTCACCGTCGGGCGTGACCCGGCTCATTTGATGGCTATCGGAAGCGGGGTCCTTCCAAATCTCAAATCTCAGCATGTGCGGGGCCATGCCTGATCATACCGCGATGGCGGGAGTCCGCTATGGGTCGAAAGCTGACGTGGGCTCCAGCTTGGAGAGCAGACCCATCTTGGAGGCAGCGCGCGGTCGATCGTTCGCTGGACGCGCGTCGTGGCCGAAGGCTAGCCTGCCCACTCTCGACGACGCTAGCCATTCGCGGCAATGCACAGACAGGCAGGGGGTCAATGAACAGGCTAATCGCAGTGTTGGGAGCCGTGTTTGCCTCCCTGTTTCTGGCCTCCGCCCCCCAAGCTCAGCAACCGGCTACGGCGGCCGATGAGGGTTTGCTGGTCTATTCGGTGAGCACAATCCGGATCGCGATGAACTTCTCGTTCCAGTACCGCCAGACGGCTTCCTTCAGTGGAGAGCCGGTCCCGGAACGGGTCCGATCGATCGAATGCCGATGCGTCGGCATTTTCAGGGCCCAGATGGCCAACCCAGACTTTGCGGGCCGCGAGACTGGGAAGGTCTTTGTGGTCCGGTTGCCGGCTGGCCAGTATGAAGTTTTCGACTTCGGGTTCGGTGGGACGGTGGCCGGGATGGGCACGTCTTGGTCATCCGGCACCCGCTTCTCGATGCCGTTCACCATCCGGCCTGGGCAAGCCACCTACATCGGAAACTTCGCTCGCGCGCCATCGCTGGGCACGCCGCTGGAAGGTCAGCTGGGTGCCGCCGGCTTTTTCGTCGTCTCCGACAAGTCCGAGCGCGACCTGGCTATTGCACGGTCCCGGGAATCGACACTGTCGGATATCGACGAGCAGGTAACCGACGTTGAGCAGTTTTCTCATGCCGCGCTGCGCTCAGCCGAACCATAACCGCAATCCACGAAGATAGAGCAGATTGCGGCGGGTCCTTGAAACTCGTCGCCACAGTCCTCCCACAAGCCGCGTCGCTTAGAGTCCGTAATGGGTCGAAAGCGGTCCCTGACAGCCGTTCCGAAAGCAGACCCAACTCTGCCTGTCCAGGCGCCCGGCCCGCCCGTTTCGTCCCCCGCCCGCCCCTAGATCCACGCCGCAATCCCGCCGAGCGGCTTCTTGTTCAGCGCCGCGGTCGGCACGGTCGCCTCCGCCGCCGGAAGGCCTGCCACCAGCAGCAGGAAGGGCTTCTCCGAGGCCGGCCGTCCACAGATGTCGGCCAGGAAGGTCATCGGCGCCGGCGTGTGCGTCAGGGTCGCCAGCCCCGCCGAATGCAGGGCCGCGATCAGCAGGCCGGTGGCGATGCCGACGCTCTCCGGCACATAGTAGTTCTTGCGGTCGTCGCCGGGATTGGGCCCGCCGCGCTTCTGACCGAAGACGGCGATCAGCACGGGCGCCGTCTCCAGAAACCCCTTGTCCGGATCGGTGCCCAGCGGCGCCAGCGCATCCAGCCACTCCTGCGGGGCCTTGGTCGCATAGAACTCCCGCTCCTCGGCCTCGGCGGCTTCGCGGATGCGGGACCGCGCCCCGGCGCTCTCGATGACGCTGAAGAACCACGGCTGGTGGTTGGCTCCCGAGGGCGCCGAGCCGGCGGTCAGGATCGCCTGTTCGACCACCGCCCGCGGCACGGCCTGGTCCGAAAAGTCCCGCACCGTCCGCCGTCCGGCCATCAGGGCGCGGAAGGCCGTCGCGCGCGCGATCCGCTCGGCGTCGTCCATGGGGCCGTAGCCGGTCAGGGGCTGGCAGGGATGGTCGCGCATGAGGGGCTCCATTCCTCCCCCATCGGGGGAGGGGGACCATCCGTAGGATGGTGGAGGGGCCTGCGGCAACCGCCGGCGCCCGGGGCCGACCCCCTCCACCGCCGTTCCGGCGGTCCCCCTCCCCCTGTCGCTAAGCTCCGGGGGAGGACTGGATCCCGAACGCGCCCTCCACCCGCGCCACCCACGCCCGGACGGCCGGATAGCCGGCCAGGTCGAAATCCCCCTCATGCGCCACGCGCGTGTAGGCGACCAGCGCCAGGTCGGCGAGCGTCGGCCCCGCCCCGACCAGCCAGTCCGCCCCCGCCAGCGCCGCCTCCATCCGCGCCAGCGCCGCGTGGCCGCGCTCGATCAGCCGGGGCTCGATCTCGTCCGCGCGCTTGCCGGCCAGCAGCCGCTGGAACCGGACCACGGCGATGTACGGCTCATGGCTGTACTGTTCCCAGAACAGCCACTCGTACATCCGGGCCCGGTCATACGGATCGACCGGGACGAAGGCCGTCCCCTCGCCGAAATACAGCAGGATCGCATTGGACTGGGCCAGCCCCCGCCCGTCCTCCAGCATCACCGCGGGGACCTGGCCGGCCGGATTCCGCGCCAGAAAGTCCGGGCTTCGGGTCGCGCCGGACATGACATCGGTCTCGACCCAGCGATAATCACGCCCGAGCCGGTCGAGCAACCACTTGACCTTCAAACAGTTGCCGGAACGAATATCACCATGGACAGTAAGCATTTCGCGCCAGCAAAGTGTTTCTGATCTGCCAATACTGCTTACAGGTTTCGCGGCGTTGGCCAAACGAGATTCCGCTTAACCATCACAAGCCCCGCTTATCCACCGCAAAGGCGGACAGGTGGTCGCACCATGCCCCGATTGACTGTTTTTCGCCGCATTCCGGAACGACAAGCCCGTCGCCGGACGCGTCAGGGCCGGTGATTCCGCGAGTCTGCCTCATGCTCGGCGCCGCCGCTGCGCTCGCCCTTATCTGGGCGATGGCCTTCCCCGCCGAGGCGGGCGTCACGGCAGATCCCGTGTCCTACGAAGCCGCCCTGGCTTCGGGTCTGGGCGCTGAATCAACCCCGGGCGCCGACGAAGGTTCCGACAGCGGCGCGCTCGCGCTGACCCCCGAACAGCAGGCCCTGATGGACGAGGGCGCGGACTGGACCGCGCGCATCAATCTCTACCATGCGGGCGGCGGCGGGGCGACGGGCAACGACAGCCTGGGCTGCCGGCCGATCGCCATGCGCACCATCGCCACGGACCCGCGCTACATCCCGCGCCGCACCCGCCTGTTCATCCCCGAGACGGTCGGCATGCGGATGCCCGACGGCGCGATCCATGACGGCTACTGGTACGCCTCCGACACCGGCGGCGCGATCAAGGGCCAGAAGATCGACCTCTACACCGGCCACGGCCGCGGCTCGATGTCCCCGGCCATGCGCTTCAACCAGCGCCGCCTGACCCTCGTCGACGCCGGCCGCTTCGAAGGCTGCCCCCCGTCGTGGGACGCCCTGCCCAGCCAGACGACCCAGATCGCGGCCCTGGGCACCACCAGCGCGGGCTCGCGCTAGAATTTCCGCTTGCCGCTGACCGTTTCCCAGAACATCCGCCAGTCGCCCATCAGGCTCCACAGCGGATACTGGAAGGTCGCCGGCCGGTTCTTCTCGAAGAAGAAATGCCCGACCCAGGCGAAGCCGTAGCCGACCAGCGGCATGGCCAGCAGCCACCACGGGCTCCGCGTCACGATCGCCGTCGCCAGCACCACCAGCACCAGCGCCGACCCCACCACATGGATCCGCCGGCACGTCCGGTTGGCGTGCTCGTGGATATAGTAGGGATAGAAGGCTTCGAACGACGGATAGCGTTCGCCGGGCGCGGTTGGGCGGGTCATGGTCGAATCCTGCCCCGCCGGCGCGGCCGCCGCAAGCCTCAGGCCTCGACCGGCGGCTCGGGCCCCAGCAGCCGCCGGATCGCCGGCCACACCTTGGCCACGGCCGAGAAGAAGCCGACCACGGTCGACACCCACTGGAACGCCGTCCACACCCAGCCGAACAGATCCCCCTGCCCCAGCGCCTGGCCGATCGGGAACAGCACCCGCGACACCCCGATCTGGAAGGCGGCATAGGTTTCCGAATATTCGATCGAGCGGTCGGCGAAGAAGGCGATCGCCACCGCCGCCGACACCGGCGCCCACAACAGCGGCAGCACCAGCGCCACCGCCAGCACCAGCACCGCCAGCTTGGTCCCCAGGGTCTCGCCCGACACCAGGGTCAGCACCGTCCCGGCCCCCAGCGCCAGCGCCAGCGCGCCCAGCATCACCGGCAGCACCCCATCCACCGCCGTCATCAGGTCGGCGAACAATAGCCCGATCAGGATCGCAGATCCGCCCGCCAGAAAGCCGCCGACCCACAGGGCGGCGTATTGGCCCAGACGGCGCTTCAGATAGCCCAGGTTGAACATCACACCCTCCTCGGCGATCGTGCGAGGATGCCGCGCCCCGCGCGGGAAGTCCATTGGCCGAACGGCGGTCCTGGAGGACCCGCGCCGGTCCGGTTTCGCGCGCCGCCTACCGCTGGCGAACGCAGCGGCGCAGCGCGTTGCGGGCCTCCCGGCCGTCCTTCCAGGCCATGCGGAACACCTCCTCGCCCTCGATCGAGACGGCGAACGCCTGATCGTCCTCCATGCCGGCAAGCGCGTCGGCCATGCTCGGGACGGCGAAGATCAGCGTGCCGTGTCCCGCCATCTCCGGGCGGGCGGGCAGGTTGTAGATCCGGACCGTCGCCGGCCGCCCGTCATCCTGCGTCAGGGTCGCGGTGATTTCCCGAAAGGCTTCGGGTTGGGGAATGTCCTTGCCGATGAACACCAGCAGCCCGCCGTCCCAGCGCCGGTCGCTTCCGGTCAGGGTGATCGACCCGTCCAGATTGACGTAGGTCGCGGCGCAGAACTCGCCCGGCGCCGCGTCGTCGCGCGCCTGATAGTGGTCCCAGAAGCCCGCATAGTAGCGCATGAGCACGGGATCGGCCCGCAGCCTGGCGACCGTCTCATCGTCCTCACGCTGCTGCTCGAGCGCCGCCTCGAGTTCGGGCGTCATCTCGTAGCGCTGGGAGAAATAATAGGTCGGTCCGTCGTGGGTCGATGCGCTGATCCGGTCCTGGACATCGGCATAGAACTGCTGCGCGGACGCCTCGGACGCCATCTCGTTGAAGGACTGGGCGTGCGACGCCGTCACCCCGGCCGCGACCGACAGGACGCCGGCGAAGGCCGACAGCGACAGGAGTCTCGCCGGGATGGGGCGGAAGAGCAGCCTCGGCAGCATGACACGAACACCTTTTGAGATTTGCACAGACCGGTCTGCGCCGGCGTCCGTCCCGGACCCACGCGCCGCCGGCCGCGCCCCCGCCGGTGCGCGCTTCCGCGACAGCGAATAACCCATGCGCACACCGGGTAAACCGCCGAAATCCGCAGGCCTTCCATGCGGGATTGCATGGGAACGATCGTCGGGACGCTGCGAAGGCGAAGGCGGGGGCGGGTGGAGGCGGAACGCGTGCCTCCCGCCGACGGGCGGGACGTCTGCGATCCGACGGCGAGGGGGCGCCTCCTGTTCCGTCCGGGTCTGACTCGCCCCCGTCCCTGGACACGTCCGCGTTTCGGCTGCGCGCCAATGACGGTGGTGGCGCATAGGTGACTCCCACTCTCGGCGGCGCAGGGCGGCAATCGACTTGTTGCCCTGACCTGCTCACGCCTCGTCGTCTGCCGGGGCGGACACGCGCGCCCGAGCGGATATGAGGTCGGCGAGGGCGGCATAGTGGGAGGCGATCAGGAGGTTGGCGGCGCGTTCGCGGGGGTCATGCGATTCCGCGGCGCGGCGGGTCCAGGCCTCGGCGCGGTCTCGGAGGGTTTCCTCGTCCATGAGTGAGCGTCTTCGGCTGCCCGGGCGGAGCCCCTGAACAATCAACGATGGCGCGTGGCTGTTTCATCCCCCCGGGGGGTGGATTAGTTCCAACCGGCGTCGCGGGCGCGGGCCTCGGCGGCGGCGTCCAGCGGGTCGTCGGCGAGGGCGGCGTCGACCGCGGCCAGGACCGGGGCAGGTATGTCGGCGGAAGCCGTGCGCAGTTCGCCCGCGGTCGGCTGGAAGCGGGCCAGGGCCTGGAGGCGCCAAAGGTCGGCTTCGCGGCAGGCTAGGCCGGCGACACCCGCATCGGCCGACTGGAAGGTGCGGCACCAGCGGCCGTCGGCGTCGCGGAAGGTCAGGCCGACGGCGCGGCCCCCGGTGTCGGCGCCGTCAGCGGTCAGGCGCGTGTCGAGGACACGGACGAGGGCGGCGTCAGAGATGGTCCCTTGCGGGTCGACGGTGAAGCCGCGGTCTGGGGCGCCGGCGCCGAGCCAGCTGAACGACAGGCCGAGGACGAAGCTGGCGGCGGCCAGGCCTCCCCACAGGGGCGCATGGCGCGGGGCGAAGGCGGCTCCGAGGCGGTCGAACAGGCGAGGGGCGCGGAGCAAGGGGCGAGGAGCGCTCGTGGCGATCATTCGGGCGAGGTCGCGATCGCGCGGATCAGGGGCCAGGGGGACGGCCTCGCGGGCCAAGGCGCGCAGATCGCGCAAGGCTTCCAGCCGGGCGGCGAGGGCCGGATCGGCGGCGGCGGCGGCGTCGATGGCTGCGCCGGCCTCGGGGGTCAGTTCGCCATCGACGCGGCGCATCAGGGCTTCGTCATTGTAAGTCATGCGCTCACGCCTTGTTCGGCAAGGGTCTGGATCAGGGCCTGGCGGCCGCGCACGAGACGGCTGGTCAGGGTGCCGGCGGGTACGCCCATGACCTGGGCGGCCTCGGCGTAGGACAAGCCGTCGATCAGCACGAGGGCCACGGCGAGGCGCTGATCGTCGGGCAGGGCGTGGAGGGCGCTGCGCACGGCCAGGGCGTCGGCGCGCAGGTCTTCGCCGGCCATGGCGGGGTCGGGAACGTTGGGCGTGAGGTCGTCGGCGGGGGCAACCACTCGCGCCCAGCGGGCGTTCGATCGGCTCTGGTCGATGAAGATCCGCCTCATGATGGTGAAGGTCCAACTGTCCAGACGGGTGCCGGGGCGAAAGCCGCTGCGTTTGGCGAGGGCGCGTTCGACGGTTTCCTGCACCAGATCATGGGCATCGGCGTCCGACCGGGCCAGTACGCGCGCGAACCGGCGCAGCCTCGGCAGAAGATCCACCAGCCCCGTCTGAAACTCATCCAAGCTGAAAACCTCGTCATGGGGATGGAACGTCCCACCCCCGTCGTTTCATCCCTTGTCACGCCATCGCCAAAGGCTCTTGAAAAGAAGGACGTTCCTGGGAATGACGCCAATGCCGATGCGCCTGCTGTTTTCGAGCATTTTCGCGGCCCTGACCATGGCCGTGATCAGCGGACCCGCGGCGGCCCAGATCGGCCTGCCCGGCGGCCTGCCGCAGAGGCCCGCGCTGCCGGGCGGCCTGCCCTCGCGGCTGCCGGTGGATCCGGATGCGCTGACGCGGGCCGGGCGCGAGGGTCTTGAGCGCGGGTTTCAGGCCCCGGCGCGGCTCAGCGGCCTGATCCGACAGTCGGGTGGCGCGCTTGAGGCCGATCCGGACGGCTGGCCGGCGGTGCGCGGCGAGGTCGTGGCGGTAGACCTGTCGGCCGAGGGCCGGCGCCGGGCGCTGGCGGCGGGGTTCACGGTGGTGCGGGAAGAGCGGCTGGCGGCGCTGGACATGACGACGGCGGTGCTGGCGCCACCGCGCGGGCTGTCCCTGCGGCGGGCGGTCGAGCGGCTGCGCGATCTCGATCCGGAGGGGAGCTATGCCTTCAACCATGTGCATGCGCCGGCCGGAGCGCTGGCCGAGGCCGGCGGCGCGGCGGGAGCCGTGAGCGCGCCCCAGGGCGGGCGGGGGCGGATGGGGCTGATCGACACCGGCGTGGACGAACAGCATCCGGCGGTGGCGGGCGCTCATGTGGTCCAGCGCGGCTTCGCAGGACCGGCGCGGGCCGCGCCGCACGGGACCGCGGTGGCGTCGCTGATGGTCGGGCGTGCGGGCGCCTTCGAGGGCGCGGCGCCGGGGGGGGCGCTGTATGCGGCCGACGTCTATGGCGGCTCGCCGACGGGCGGGTCCTCGACGGGCCTGGCCCAGGCCCTGGCCTGGATGGCCGAGAACGATGTGCCGGTGGTCAATGTCAGCCTGGTGGGGCCGCGCAACGCCGTGGTCGAGGCAGCGGTCCGGCGCGCCAGCGGGCGGGGCATGCTGATCGTGGCGGCGGTCGGCAATGACGGACCGTCGGCGCCGCCACTGTATCCCGCGGCCTATGCCGATGTGGTGGGGGTGACGGCGGTGAACGGGCGCGGGCGGGTGCTGCCGGAGTCCGGACGGGGACCGCAGGTGGATTTCGCCGCGCCCGGCGCCGACATGGCCGCGGCCGGGCCGGGGCAGGGCTATGTCAATGTCCGGGGTTCGTCCTTCGCCGCGCCTCTGGTGGCGGGCCTGCTGGCGCAGCGACTGCAACAGCCGGACCCGAACGGGGCGGAGGCCGCCTTGACGGGCGTGACGAGGACCGCCACCGACGCCGGCGCGCGCGGGCCGGATCCGGTCTACGGCCGGGGAGTGGTGGCGGCGGACCTGCGCGTGGAACCGCGCGCGGTCGGGGCCCGGGGCCAGCTCAGGGAATAAACCTCAAGCCGTCGGGATGAATCCGCGGCCGAGGGTCGTTGGATGGCTCGAGGGCCCCGAACGCCCTGCGATACTCCAGGAGACATCCTCATGCGCAAGACCCTGATGCTGATCACCACTGCGACCTTCACCCTTGCCCTCGCGGGCGCGGCCAATGCCCAGGTGCTGGGCGGCTCGGGCGGCCTCGGCGGCGGACTGGGCGGCCAGGTCGGCGGCCTCGGCGGCCAGGTGGGCGGTTCCGCCGCCGGCAGCCTGACAGGCCAGGTTGACGGCGCCTTCGCCCGCGACCGTCTGGGCGAGACCACCGCGCGCGCCGAGCGGCTGCGCCAGCGCACCGAGCAACGCGCCGCCCGGGCCCGTGAACGCGCCCTGGCAGCCGAGGAGCGGGCCCGCGCCCGCGCCGTCGGAACGGCACAGTCCGCCTATGGGACCGCGCAAGGCATTGATGGCTCGGCCTCCGGCGCGCTGAATGGAGCCCTGAACGGCACGGCCGGCACCGGCTCGGGCGCCCTGTCGGGTGATCTCGGGATCGCCGGCTCCGGATCGGCGTCCGGTTCGGCCTCGAATGAGCGCGACAACGACCGACCGCGCCGCTCGCGCCCTGCGAACGCTAACGCCAATGCCGACGGCTCCGCTTCAGCTAACCGCAGCGGCGCCTCGGCACAGGCCGGCGTCAACGCCGGCGCCAGCGCCGGGACCCGCCGCGACGACTGAGGTAGATCGACGCCCCAACGATCTTGGCCCCGCCGGCTTTCGCCGGCGGGGCTCGCTCTTGATCTCTCAGCGCAGCTGACGACTGAAGCCGTTATCAACTTTGGCAGCACGCTGAACGGTTGGCCGCTACGTTCTCGGTCGGTCGGAATGTCTTCTTGCCGGTGATCCGTCGACGTTTGGTTCTGGCGCACAACCGCCCCTCCCCCTCACCCCGCCTCCTCCGGCCCCACCGCCGGCAGCCCCGCCCGCGCCCGGATCTGCCGCCGGTAGACCCCGTAATACATCGCCCGCACCTCCTCGACCGGCAGGGGCTGGCCCGCGTCGTCCCAGTGGAAGGGGACCCGGTGGGCGGCGCGGGCCTGCATCGCCGCGTGGTCGGCGGCGGCGGCCCCGGGCAGATTCTGCGCCCGCCAGGCATGGACGAAGCCGCTGTGCACCGCCGGGGCGCCGGGGATCTCGGCCAGGATGCGGCGCGCCAGGACGTCGGCCTGGGCCTCGATCAGGTCCAGCATGTCGTCCCAGCCCTTCTTCGCCGCCGCCTCGCGCGCGGCGTCCTGTTCAGGGGTCAGGGCTTCATGACCCGACATCCGCAAGGGCGTGTCCGCCGGATCGAACCCGGCCACCCGCCCCATGGACTCGGCCGCGCGGATCAGGGCCGTCGCATCGCTCGCCCGCCCCTCGGCCAAGGCCAGGGCGGCGTGGTCGAGGGCCGCGATCATCGCCGCCTCAGGGGTGTTCGGGACCGGCGCGCCCTCCCCGGCGGCGCGCGCGATGGCCCGCGCATGGGCGGCGTGGGTCCAGCCGCAGCGGCCGGCGCGCTTGCGGATGGAATTGACCGAGATGCCCAGCCGCTTCTGGATCGATTCCGCCGTCTCGCCCCCCAGATATGCGTCGCGCACGACGGCCCAGGTCTCGGCGGGAAAATTGCGGCGCGTGCGGATGCCTTCCTGTGTCATCCGGGCAGTCTGCGCCGGCCCTGCGTCAGAATCGGACGCATGTCCCAGTTTGTCCCGGTTTGTCGCCGCAAGACCGGTACGATGCGGGACTCAGCGGGTACAAATCCGACCGGGACAAAGCCGCCGATCGACGCGAAGCGTCATTCCGGCCGACGGCGGACCGGCGCCCGCCCGAGGGTCTTCACAGCGATCACAACGCGGGCACAACGAACACAACGGCCGCCGCGCGCTCGTCGTGCCCGTTGTGAATCCGTTGTGTCCGTCGTGATGAACCGTCTCGCGCTGACGCGCGGGATCAGCTGTCGAGGAAGGACCGCAGCTTCCGGCTCCGGCTCGGATGCTTCAGCTTTCTCAACGCCTTGGCCTCGATCTGCCGGATGCGTTCGCGCGTCACCGAGAACTGCTGGCCGACCTCTTCCAGCGTGTGATCCGTGTTCATGCCGATGCCGAAACGCATGCGCAGCACCCGCTCCTCGCGCGGCGTCAGCGAGGCCAGCACGCGGGTCGTGGTCTCGCGCAGGTTCGACTGGATGGCCGCGTCGATCGGCAGGATGGCGTTCTTGTCTTCAATGAAATCACCGAGATGCGAGTCCTCCTCGTCCCCGATCGGGGTCTCGAGGCTGATCGGCTCCTTGGCGATCTTGAGGACCTTGCGGACCTTCTCCAGCGGCATGGCCAGCTTTTCGGCCAGTTCTTCCGGGGTCGGCTCGCGGCCGATCTCGTGCAGCATCTGGCGGCTGGTGCGGACGATCTTGTTGATCGTCTCGATCAT
>NZ_DLHQ01000033.1 GCF_002483305.1 Brevundimonas sp. UBA7664 | reverse complement strand
TCACCGGCGCCGCGGCGGTCGAGGCGGCCCCGCCGGCGCCCGCGCGCCGCCCGGCCCCGACCGCGACCAGCGGACCGCGTCCCTATCTGTCGGAGCCGCCGCAATGACCGCCTCCGCCCTGACCCGTCCCGGCGAGCGCGACCGTCTCTCGACCAAGATCACCGAACTGGACTGGCGCCTGATCGGACTGCTGTGTCTCGTCGCCATGGTCGGCGCGGCGATGCTTTATTCGATCGCGGGCGGGCAATGGCAGCCCTGGGCGATCAAGCATGTGATCCGCTTCGGCGTGCTGCTGGTGGTCATGCTGGCCCTGGCGATGCTGCATCCGAAATGGTGGTTCCGCGCCGCCTATCCGCTCTACGGCGTCTTGCTTCTGCTCGTCCTGATGATCGAGTTCACCCCGCTGGGTTACGTCGCGGGCGGGGCCAGGAACTGGCTGAACCTCGGCTTCATCCGCATCCAGCCCGCCGAGTTCATGAAGCTGGGCCTCGTCCTGGCCCTGGCGCGCTGGTACCACAGCCACACCGCCCAGGAGGCCCGCTGGTCCTGGAAGCTGCTGATCCCGGCCGCCATGATCGGCGTCCCCTTCCTGCTGGTCGCCAAACAGCCCGACCTCGGATCGGCCATGGTCATCGGCCTGACCGGCGGCGCGATCATGTTCGTGGCCGGCCTCAGCTGGCGCGTCATCGCCGCGGGGGCCGCCGCCGCCGTCGCGATCATTCCGCCCTTCGTCATGTTCGGCATGCACGACTACCAGCGCAATCGCGTCCTGACCTTCCTCAGCCCGGAATCCGATCCCTCGGGGACGGGCTACAACATCATCCAGTCCAAGATCGCCCTCGGCTCGGGCGGCGTGCTCGGCAAGGGCTACGGCCTGGGCAGCCAGAGCCAGCTGGAGTTCCTGCCCGAGCGGCACACGGACTTCATATTCTCGACGGTGGCCGAGGAGTTCGGCTTCGTCGGCTCGTTCGCCGTCCTGGCCTGCTACGTCGCCATCATCCTGATCGCCCTGCGCATCGCCTCCCTGGCCCACAGCCATTTCGGCCGCATCGCCGCGGCGGGAATGGTCTCCTTCTTCGCCCTGTTCGTGCTCATCAACGGGGCGATGGTCATGGGCCTGGCGCCGGTGGTCGGGGTGCCGATGCCGCTTCTGTCGTATGGGGGCTCGTCGATGATGACCGTCATGTTCGGCTTCGGCCTGATCCTGTCCACACGCGTCCACCGCTACGCCGAACTGCCCAAGGGCCACGGGCTGTTCTAGGGGCGCGGTCGCTTCTCCCTCCCCCGAAGTGGGGAGTGGAGGAAGGAGTGGCGGAGCCAATCCGACGACGGGCGAAGCGCAGCGGAGCCCGGGTGGGGAACGCCAGTCCCACACCGGCGGCGCCCGGCTTCGCATTCCCCCACCCGGTCGCTGCGCGACCACCCTCCCCATGAAGGGGAGGGAGAGCTACGGTGCTTGAATGATCGACAAGCCAGCCCCCCCGGCCATCCCGCCCGTCTTCGTCCCCGACTGGGGCGACAAACCCTGCCCGCAGCCGGTCCTGCCCGCCGCCACTCCGGCGCAGACCGCCGCCCTGATGGACGGCGTCCGCATGCGCGAGAATCCGGCCGAATGGGCCTTCGTTCGCCTGTCCAAACTGATCGAGGATTTCGAAAAGGGTCTCGACAAGGATGACGAGGTCGGGGCCCGCATCGTCGGCCTCCCCGGCGACGGGACCATGTCGATCGACGACGTCGGCTTCTGGGGCCCTGACTTCATCATGTTCCTCGGCAAGAACGCCGACGGCAAGCCGGTGCGCCTGATCCAGCACTATGGCCAGATCAACGTCCTGCTCGACGCCCGCAAGAAGCCCGAGGAGCGCGAAGCCCGCCGGATCGGCTTCCAGCTCTCCGAACTGGTCAAGAAGACCAATCCGAAGTGACCGGCCGCCCTCGCGCGCGGACAGTGTCTTCTCGCCCCGTATCTTTTCGCCCCTGATCGACCCGGGTTCGACCTTTTGACCCCGGCCGCCGGCGTCAAATGCCGGCGCGAACCGGCGTTACGACCGCTTCTGACGTAGCCGTCTGTACAATAACGGATGCCCGCCGGGCCGGTCTTTGACAGTTTTGTACACGCCCCCCGCGCCGCCCCAGGCGCGGTTCGCCCACCCGCCCGGGACGATGGCGCACGGGCGATTCAGCGGTCGCGTTTTTTCTGGCACGAAGGATGTCTTCTCGACCCCGCCGGGCCTCGCGATCAGAGCCCGGCGGCCCAGTCCGAGGCCCGCACCAGGCTGTCGATGATGCCCGGTTCGCTCGAGGCGTGGCCGGCGTCCTTGATGATGTCCAGCTTCGCCTCCGGCCAGGCGCGATGCAGCGACCAGGCCCCCGAGATCGGCGTCACCATGTCGAACCGGCCCTGGGCGACCCAGCACGGGATGTGCCTGATCCGGCCGATGTTCTTCAGCAGCCAGCCCTCTTCCGGGAAGAAGCCGCCATTCATGAAGTACCAGCATTCGATGCGGGCGAAGGCGACAGCGAAATCCGGCTCGGCGAATTTGTCGGGGCGGGCGTCCGGTCCCTCGACGCTAACCGTCTCGCCCTCCCAGCTCGACCAGGCGATGGCGCAGCGCTCGCGCTCGGCCTTGTCGTCGCCGATCAGCCGTTTGTAGTAGGCCCCCATCAGGTCGTGGCGCTCGTCCTCGGGGATCGGGGCGACGAACCGCTCCCAGGCGTCGGGGAAGATGTTGGACGCCCCGTCCTGATAGAACCAGTGCAGCTCCGGCTTGGTCAGCAGGAAGATGCCGCGCAGCAGCAGGGCCTTGGCCCGCTCCGGATGGGTGATGGCGTAGGCCATCGACAGGGTCGATCCCCAGCTGCCCCCGAAGACGACCCATTTGTCGATGCCCAGCAGTTCGCGCAGGCGTTCGATGTCCTCGATCAGCGTCCAGGTGGTGTTGTCCTCCAGCGAGGCGTTGGGGCGGCTCTGGCCGCAGCCGCGCTGGTCGAACAGCACGATCCGGTATTTTGCCGGATCGAAATAGCGCCGCATGCCGGGATTGACCGCCCCGCCCGGTCCGCCGTGCAGGACCACCACGGGCAACCCCTGCGGATTGCCGCATTCCTCATAGTAGATCTCGTGCGCTCCGCCCGTCGGCATGAAGCCGGTGGCGTAGGGCTCGATCTCGGGAAACAGTTCGCGGCGGGCGGTTTCGGGCACGGGGAAGGCCATACTGCGATCGGTCTCGTTTCGCGCCGTCAGGCGGCGGTGGATTGTGACCGCAATGCGGCAAACAGGATCAAAAGCCAAGCTGCGATCATCAGGACGCCGCCCACCGGCGCGACCGCGCCCATCGACGGAAGGCTCAGCAGGGCGATGGCCGACAGGGCGAGGCAGAACACCAGTCCGCCGCCCGCCGCCAGCCAGCCGGCCACCACGATCAGCCGGTCCCGGCCCGGCCAGAGGGCGCAGACGAGCGCCAGCACGGCATGGACCATCTGGTAGTGGCTCCCGGTGGTCAGCAGGGTCTTGATCTGCGGTCCCGCCCCATGTGCGGCGAACGCCCCGATCAGCACGGCGAGCGCTCCGTTCAGCGCCGCGAAGGCGGCCAGATTGCGAGTCGCGTTCATGGTCAGACGCTAGCCGACAGAATCCCGCGCGTCTGCTATCTCGCCGGCCATGACCGCCGCCCAGCGCATGTCCCTGCAGTATGTGTTGCTCTTCGGCGCCACTGGCGTGAGCCTTCCGTTTGCAGGGCTGTGGTTGAGCGCGCAGGGGTTGAGCGGCGCCCAGATCGGAACCGTTCTTGCGGCCCCGATGCTGGCGCGAATCGTCACCGGGCCCCTGCTCGCCGTCTGGGCCGACGGCTTCCGGTACAGGCGGACGCCCATCGCCCTGCTCGGCATGGTCATGGCGCTGGGCTACGGCCTGGCCGGCCTTGCGGACGGCTTCGCCCTGCGCGCCGTCGGCTGGTTCATCGGCGCCACGGCCATGGGCGTGCTGGTGCCCCTGACCGACGTCATGACCCTGCGCCTCGCCTCGCGCCTCGGCTTCACCTTCGCCCTGCCGCGCGGCGCCGGCTCGGCCGCCTTCGTGATCGCCAATATCGGCATGGGGGCCTTGCTCCTGACCGCGCCGGTCGACGGCGTGATCGTCTGGATCGTCGCTCTGTCCCTGGCCTTCACCGCCGCCGCCGTCCTCGCCCTGCCGCCGGAGCCCGTCGCCGACGGGGCTCCGGTCCTCGGCCGCGAGCGCTTCCGCGGACTGGGCCGGCTGCTCGGCGATCCGGTCTTCCTCACGACGATCTTCGCCGTCGGCGCGGTCCAGGCCGCCCACGCCTTCCAGTACGGCTTCTCCGCCATCCTGTGGAAGGCGCAGGGGATCAGCGAGGCCGTCACCGGCCAGCTCTGGGCCTTCGGCGTCGTCGTCGAGATCGCCCTGATGTGGCTGTTCGAGCCGTGGCGGCGCCGCATCGGCGTCGGTCCCTGGAGCCTGCTGATGGTCGGGTCGGCCGCCGCCGTGCTGCGCTGGAGCGCCATGGCCCTGGCCCCGCCGCTCTGGCTGCTGTGGCCGTTGCAGGCGCTGCACGCCCTGACCTTCGCCGCGACCTTCCTCGCGGGGCTTCAGCTGGTCGAACGGCTCTCGCCGCCCGAAACCCACACAGCGGCGCAGATGCTCAGCTCGGTCGTGTCCGCCGGCGTCCTGATCGGTCTGGCGACCGCCGTGTCAGGCCCGCTCTATGACCGGTTCGGCGCGGGCGGCTATTGGGCGATGGCGGCGCTGGCCGGCGCGGGCCTGCTCGCCGCCATTCCCCTGCGCGTCAGTGGGCGCGGGAGCGGGGCAGGGGGGACAGGTGATGCGCCATCGCCTGGGCCGCGGCCTTGACCGCCCGCTGCACCGCGGCGTCGGACTCATCCTCCGGCGCGCGCAGCAGGCCGATCGCCGGCGTGTCCGGCCCGTCAGGGAGGCTGGAGAGAACCCGGTAGAGCAGATAGCTGCCCGCATCCTCCTCGGAGTCGGAGCTGGCGCTTGCGGCCAGTCCGGCCTCGTTCAGCGCCCGGACCATGTCGGCCACCGGCGCGGTCGCCCGCGCCATCCCGGGGCCGAGGCTGTCGAGTCTCTGGCCGCCTTCGAGGGCGCGGTTCTCGGCCCGGATCTGCACCCGGAAGGCGTCGCTGCGGCGGGTGCGCCCGACCAGCAGCAGACCCCGGCAGCGCCGGTCCTCGAGGTGGCCGGACAGGACCGTCGCCAGGACCTCCGGTGCGCCCCCCGCCACCGCCAGGGTGCGGGCGCCGGCCGGGCTCCAGGGCTGGCCCGACAGATCCTCGACCGGATCCCAGCCCGCCTCGTCAACGTCATAGGCGCAGATGACGAGCCCCGGTCGGTCGTCCGGGGCGGTCTCGTCCTTGGACTCAAACATGGTCGGCCTGTACATGACAGAAGCGTGACGATCGCCGGCACGGTGTCGCCACCAGAGCCCGGACGTCAAGGCGCAATCGCCCGGCGAGGCTCAGCGGCGTTGAGATTCCCGCCTCAGGCGAGGTCGCCAACGGCCGCGTCCAGCAGCATGAAGGCGCGCCCGCCGTCCGAGGTCAGCCGCCCGAGGATCCCCGGTCCGTCGCTGTCCCCGGCCCGGACGGCCAGATCACGCGAGAAGGCGCGGACATAGGCCTCGGCGTCCGCCCGCAGGTCGGGATCGGTCAGCACCCGGCGCGACACGCTGCGCACCGCCGCGGGCGCCACGCGGCGCACGATCTGGCGCGCCCGGTCGGGATCGCGGTCCGCCACCGCCTGCGCCGCTTCCTCGACCCGCGACCGGGGCAGCAAGGCGTTGGGATCGACGCCCATGCGCCGGATGGCGGCCGTGATCCGCTCCTCCAGGGCGTCGGCGGCTTCCGCAGGCATCACAGGCGTATCGAGGTCCAGCGGGGCCTCGCCCGGACCGTCATCGACCAGATCGCTCCATCCCAGGCGCTCCTCGGCTGGCGCGGCCGGCGCGCCCGATCCGGGCATGGGCTCCAGCTTCAGTCGGCCGCGCAGGCCAAAGGCGCGCGGCTCCTCGGCCCTGGCGGCGCGGGGACGTCCGGAGTCGGGCTCGACAGACCCCGCCGTCGGGACCGGCTCGCGACGGCGCAGGGCGGGCGTGTCGCCGGACACCACCCCCATCAGCCGCACGGCCTCGGTCAGCATGTCGTAGTTGCGGCGCACCCGTTCCTGGAAGCCGGCGTCCAGCGCCTCCGTATCCGCCGCGGCCTTCTGCGAGGCGGCGGACAGGGCGGCCAGGCCCTCTTCGACCGAGGCCCGGACGGCCTCGACACGCTGCCGGGCCTCTTCGGGCAGGCGAGCGGCGCGGTCGTCCAGATCGCCGATGGTCTCGTCGATCCGGGCGAGGGCGGCGTTCATGCGTTCGACGGTCGATTCAAGGCGCTCCACAGCGTGGTGTCCGGCCTCATCGACCAGTGCGCTGGTCTCGATGACGACCTTGCGGGCGCTGTCGACCCGGGCATCGGCCGCCTGATCGGCCTTCTGCGCTGCGTCGAACAGGGCCTCGCCGAGCCGATCCGCGCGGACCTGCGCCTGTTCGGCCGCGTGGGTCGCGGCGGCCCGGGACTCCTCGGCCGTGGCCTGCAAGGCAGACAGAGCCAGCCGGGTTTCCTCGACCAGGGCGTCGCGCGCCTCGGCCGCCAGGGCCTCGAACCGGTCCAGAGCCAGCTTGGTCGCCGCGTCGAAGCCGTCGGCCTCGCGCTGGGACATTTCGACCAGCGCCCGGAACTGGTCGGTCGCGGCCTCGACCAGGTCCTTGATCGTCTCGGTCGTGCGGGTCGAGGTCTCTCCCAGCTCGCCCGCGGCGGTGCGGGTTGCGGACAGCTGCTCGCTCAACTGGGCGCGCTGGCTCTCGACCTGGGCGGAGAAATCCTCCTGGTCCGTGCGCAGCGCATAGGCCGCGGTGACGAGAGCGGCGCGCTGCTGGCCGAGGCCTTCCTCGACCGACTGGATCTGTTCGGCGACGCCCGACCCAGCGTTCTCCAGACGAAGCGTCTGGCGCGCGAGGTCGTCGGCGGCGACGCGGGCGGCGTCCTGCGCTTCGCTGGCGGCGGCGGCGAGGTCGGCGGCGCGGGCGGCCAGGGCGGCTTCGGCTTCTCTGAGCTGGGTCTGGGCCAGGTCGGAGGCGTCCACCACCATCCGGGACTGGCGTTCGACGGCTTCGATCACCCCGGTCGCCTGGCTGTCCAGCTGGGAGCCCAGGACCAGCATCTGTTCGCGTTCGCTGCCCAGTTGTTCGGCGAGGCGGCGCGCGGTGCGGCCGGCCGTCTCGGCGGCCTCGTTCAGGCGGCTGGTTTCCTGCGAGAGGGCTTCGCGGAGCAGGGCCATGTCGTTTCGGGCGCGTTCGGCGGCCAGCGACGCCTGATCGATGTCGTTGCGCAAAGAGTGCAGCACCTCTCCGGTCTGCTGCGCCGCCAGGGCGGTGGGGGCGACGAGGGCCTCCGACAGCTCGCGGGCCCGGCGGGTCTCGGCGGCGAGCCCGGCGCCCTGGCGCACGGCGTGGGCCAGCATGATGGCCATACCAGCCGGGGCAAGGGCGATCAGGGCATAGACGGCCAGCCGCAAGGGCTCCAGTTCGACGGCGCCCGACCCGACCTCGAAGGCCAGCCATGCCGCGACGCCGCCGATCCACAGCGCCGAGGCGACGCCGGCGACGAGATAGGCGTGACGGCCGGATGGGGCCGGTTGGTCGCCCTGGCGGATCGTGGCCGGCGCGGCGGGCGGTTCATAGGCGACCGGCGGAGCATCGGCGGACACCGCAAGCTCGGGCGTTGCGGCCGGGGCCGCGGCGCGTGCGGCTTCCGCCAAAGCCCGTTCCTCGGCGCGGCGCTGTTCCTCGGCGAGCCGCCGCCGGCGGCGCTCGGACATGGGGCGGTCAGTGGTCACGACCGGCTCCGGGCCCGAAAGCCGGGAGACATCCAGAAACGGCTCGGCCGCCAGCGCTTCCGGTTCCGGATCGGTCAGGTTCAGCGCGGGCCGTTGACGGGGTGATTTCATGAAGCGGCGATCTCGTCACGGAGCGCGTCGGCGGCCGACGCGCGAGAGGACGTTTCGACCCTAACGAGTCAATCGCGGCGCGCAAAGTCGAGGGCGTATGATTCCGGGGACAGTCGGTCCGCGAGGGATCAGCAGTCGTGCCCGGGCTGGGCGGGCGCGGCGAGCACCGCGGCCGCTGGAGCATCGCCACAGTCACGAACGCGGTGGATCTCGCGTTGGGGGGTCTGTCGCGCGTCGAGGTCCACGCCGAACTGCGACAAGGCCGCAGCGGCCAGCATGGCGACAAATCCCGCGATGAATTCGATCAGCGCTTGCATCGCCGATCTCCCCTGTCCGACTGACGCGGGTCTTATGAACCTAAAACCGTGTTCGAACAATCCGGGCCCGCATGAACAAAGCGTCACCATTGACCCGGTGCGCTGGCTCATGGAACGGAAGTCGTCGGCAAACGTCCTGTAGAGCTTGGGCGCACATCGCCGTCACGCGAATCGGCCAGACTTGCGCCATGAATGACCTTGGAAACAGCCAGAGCCACAGCCTGCTGACGCCGGGCCGCAACTGCTGGCGGGTCGAGACCGCGGACCGTTTCGCCGTCCTGATGGAGAACGCGGCCTATTTCGAAGCCTTGCGCTCGGCCCTCGCCAAGGCGCGCCGGTCGATCGTCATTCTGGGCTGGCAGTTCGATCCCCGCACCCGGCTGGACCCCCAGAGCCCGCACTACGAACACCAGGCCCAGATCGGCCACCAGTTGCGCATGCTGGTGAAGGCCCAACCCGAGCTGGATGTTCGCCTGTTGATCTGGAAGTCGCCGTTGCTGATCGCGGCGTCGCAAGGCTTCTATCCACACAAGGCGCAGGGCTGGTTCCGCAAGCGGATGGTGGAGTTCCGGCTCGACCAGCCGGGTCCGCTCGGGGCCTGTCATCATCAGAAGGTCGTCATCATCGACGACGCCGTAGCCTTCTGCGGCGGCGGGGACATTTCGACCGACCGCTGGGACACCGAGGAGCATCTGGACGGCGATCCGCGCCGTTGTCAGCCCTCCGGCCTGATCCCCTCGCCGCGCCACGAGGTGATGGCCGTCATGGACGGGGCGGCCGCCCGGGCGCTGGGCGACCTCGCCCGGGAACGCTGGTTCCGGTCGACCGGAGAGCGGACCATTCCCGACGAGGCCGCCAGCGATCCTTGGCCTGATGGGGTTGAACCCGACCTGCGCGCGACGCCCGTGGCCATCGCCCGCACCGAACCAGTGACCGGCGGGCGGGCCGAGGTCCGCGAGAACGAAGCCCTGCATCTGGACGCTATCCGCCGGGCGAAACGGCTGATCTATATGGAGAACCAGTATTTCACCTCGCCGGTCATCGCCGAGGCGCTGGCGACGCGGCTGGCGGAGGAGGATGGGCCGGAGATCGTCCTGGTCTCGACGGGAACAAGCCCCAGCTGGTTCGACCGGATCACCATGGATACCGCCCGATCAGAGGTTCTGTTCCGGCTCGAGCAGGCCGACCGGCACAACCGGTTCTTCGCCTTCACCCCTCACACCCGTCAGGGCGAGCGGATCATCGTGCACGCCAAGGTCTCGATCTATGACGACGCGGTGCTCCGGATCGGCTCGACCAATCTGAACAACCGCTCGTTTGGCTTCGACACCGAGTGCGACATCGCCGCCGAACCGACGGACGCCGCCGGCCGGGACGCGATCCGGCGGTTCCGCCAGCGCACCATCGGCCACTGGATCGGCGTCGACGGCGAGGTCTTCGGCGCGGTCGAGGCGGTCACGGGGATGGTGGGGGAGGCGATCCACCGCTTCGACACCGGGCGGATGCACGTTCTCGGCGCCGATCCGCCCTCGCGGTTCGAGCGCATCATCGCCGAGTTTCAACTGGGCGATCCGACCTCGCCGCGGGACGCCTTCCGTCCGTGGAAACGGCGCACCCGTTCGCACCGCACCCTGCCTCCGCCTACGGAGTCCTGATCTCGAAATCGATGATCAGCGGCAGGTGGTCCGACGCCATTCGGGCCAGCGGCGAGAAGGGGGCCTTCACCGCGGTCACCACGACCTCGGGACTGGTGAAACAGTGGTCGATCCGGATGGCGGGAAAGCTGGACGGGAAGGTCTTGACCGAGGGCCTGAGCCCCAGACTGCGCTGACAGTCCGCCAGTCGGCGGGTCAGGGTCTGGTAGGGCCGGGTGATCGAGGTTGCGTTGAAATCGCCGGTCAGCAGCGTCGGCCCGACGCAATCCGGATGGCCCAGCCAGTCCGCCCCGACCAGCGCCGCCGCCTGCAGTCTCTGCTCGCGCGGAACCAGGCCGAGATGGGTGTTGATGACGTTCAACCCAACGCCGTCAAAATCAATCACGGACCAGAGCGCGCCGCGCGGCTCCAGACCGGGGACCCCGCGAACGGACGGCAGGGGGCCGGATCTCACCAGCCGTTCGGGCCGCAGGGTCAGGATGGCATCGCCATACTGCTCGGCCTCGACCTGCATCGCGGCGTGGAAGTGGAAGGTCATCGCCAGGCCGTCGGCGATCGACCGGGCCTGGTCGACATAGCCGGTGCGGGCGCGCCCGACGTCGAGCTCCTGCAGGCAGACGATGTCCGGCTCGTGCTCCGCGATGACGCCCACGATACGGGCCACGTCGAGCTTGCGATCGACGCCGACGCAGCGGTGCACATTGTAGGTCAACAGACGGGGCATGACGTCCTGGAAACAGGTCGGGCGGCGGTCAGGCCATTACCACGGAGAATACGACACCAACGCGGCGGCGGGGGTTCGTGTTCAGATCAGCACCAGCCGGTCCTCGACCTCGTTGAGGTTCGACGCTCCGGGCGGGAAATGCTCCGCCAGCACCGCGCCGCACAGGCCGATCGCGACCTCGAAGCCGGCGGCAGGGTCGCCCTGCTTCATCCCCTTGGCCAGCGCCTCGACGGCGTCGGCCCAGACAGCGTGATCGACCTTGCTGTAAATGCCTTCGTCGGCGACGACCTCGACCTGATGATCCGACAGGGCGGCGAAGATCAGCACCCCGGTCCGCGCCTGGGTGACGTGCAGGCCGTGGGCGAGGAACTGCTCCATGGCCGCCCGGCGGACGCGGGCCCTGCGGACGCTGCGCGGCGTGATCATGCGGCGCACGCCCGGGATCGACGTCAGCAGGAACGCCGTCAGAAAGACCGCCGACTGGATCAGGGCGTAGGCGGCCAGGGACTGGCCCACGATCACATCGGTGGATGACAGGTGGGCGGCCTGCCAGCCCTCTCCGAGTCCCGGTATCCAGGCCGGATCGAAGCCGAACGGGATCAGGCCCAACGGCAGGAGCAGGGCCGCCGCCGCCGCCCAGCCCAGAGAGATGTCGCGATAGGACGAAACCTGTCGCGCCAGCACGCAGAATATCTCGCCCGAGGTGGTCGCCTCGGCGGCCGCGATCGCGTCGGCGATACGGCCCTTAACCTCGGGAGTCAGCTTGATCACCATCCGCCTGATGCTCCCCCGCCGCCGAAGCTTCCGCCGCCCCCGCCGAACCCGCCGCCCCCGCCGCCTCCACCGAATCCTCCTCCGCCGCCCCGGCCGCTGTTTCGCAGCGCCTCCGCGGCCGCCCAGAGCAGGATGGGACCGACTCCGCCGCCGGGGCGTCGTCGGCCACGACCGCCTCCGCCGCCGATCATGGCGAGAATCATGAGGACGAAGATCACGGCGATCACCACCGCGATGCCGATGGGGGCGCTGGACCGGGGCCGCTCGGCCGCCGCGGCGCGGGCCTCGGCCTCGGCCGGGTCCAGTCGCAGCTGCCGGTCGATGGCGTCGACGCCCTGTTCGATGCCGCGCTCGAAATAGCCTTCGCGGAACGAGGGCAGGATTTCATTCTGGATGATCAGGGCGGAGAGGGCGTCGGTCAGGACGGGTTCGAGGCCGTAGCCGACCTCGATCCGGACCTTGCGTTCCCGGGGCGCGACGATGAGCAGCACGCCGTTGTTCTTTTCGGCCTGGCCGATGCCCCAGGCGCGTCCGAGCTGGTAGCCGTATTCCTCGATCTCATAACCCTGAAGATCGGGGACGGTGACGACGACGACCTGGTCGGTGGTGTCCCGCTCCAGCGCCTCCAGCTTGGCCGCCAGAGCCAGCTCCTTGGCGTCGGAGACCAGATCTCCGTGATCGATGACCCGTCCGTTCAGGGGCGGAAACGTCGGGCCTGCCTGGGCCAGCGCCGGAGTTACGGCCGCCAGCCAGACAACCGCCAGCAAGGCCGCGATCAGGCCCGCGGTCCTGACCAGGAGAGCGCCCGAAACGGTGCGGATCACTGAGCCGCCGGCGCCGGGGCTGGAGCCGAGCCGGGCGCAACGGCCGGAGCCGCCCCGCCGGGCTGTGCGGGATTGAGGGCGTCAAAATTCACGCCCGGCGCGGTCTGGGCGGTCTCGGTCGCCGTAAACAGCTGCATCGGCTCGGATCCGCCGTGGATAGTGTTGGCCCAGATCACCGTCGGGAAGGTGCGCAGCGAGGTGTTGTAGTCCTGCACGGCCGCATTGTAGTCGCGCCGCGCCACCGCGATGCGGTTCTCGGTGCCTTCCAGCTGCGATTGCAGGGCGATGAAATTCTGGTTCGACTTGATATCGGGATAACGTTCGACGACCAGCAGGAGCCGCGACAGCGCCTGCGAGAGCTGGCCCTGCGCCGCCTGGTAGCGCTGGAAGGCCGCCGGGTCGTTCAGGGTCTCGGGGGTCACCGTCACGCCGGTCGCCTGCGCCCGGGCCTCGATCACCTGGGTCAGGGTGGTGCGCTCGGCGATGGCCGCGCCCTGGACCGTGGCGACCAGATTGGGCACGAGGTCGGCGCGGCGCTGGTACTGCGACTGGACATCGGCCCAGCGCGCCTTGGCCGCCTCTTCCTTGGTCGGGATGGCGTTGATCCCGCAGCCTGCCGCAGCCGGGGCGAGGATGACAACGGCGGCGAGGGCCGTAACACGGGGCGAGAAGCGGATCATCGACGTCTCCTGACGGGCCAGACCCTGAGTATCGGGCCTCAACGGCGCAGGTTCAAGCGTCCAGCGGCTCCGGCCTGACGCCGGCGGCGCGGCAGGCCGCCGAATAGGTGTTGGCCAGCAGGCAGGCGATGGTCATCGGCCCGACCCCGCCGGGCACCGGCGTGATCCGGCCCGCAACCGCGGCGGCCTCGTCGAAGGCGACGTCGCCGACCAGCCGGGTCCTGCCCTCGGCCGCCTTGACCGGATCGCGGGACGGCAGGCGGTTGATGCCGACGTCGATCACGGCGGCGCCCGGCTTGATCCAGTCGCCGCGCACCATCTCGGGTCGCCCGACAGCCGCGACGAGGATGTCCGCTGTGCGGCACAGGGCCGGCAGATCCCGGGTGCGGGAATGGGCGATGGTCACCGTGCAGCTCTCGCCCAGCAGCAGTTGCGCCATCGGCTTGCCGACGATGTTGGAGCGGCCGACGATGACCGCGTTCAGGCCGGACAGGTCGCCCAGTTCGGCCTTGAGCAGCATCAGGCAGCCCAGGGGCGTGCACGGGACCAGCCCCGGCAGGCCGACCGCCAGCCGCCCGGCGTTGACGACATGAAAGCCGTCCACGTCCTTGTCCGGATCAATCGCGCCCAGCACGGCCGAGGCGTCGATGTGAGCCGGCAGGGGCAGCTGGACCAGAATGCCGTGGATGCCGACGTCGGCGTTCAGGCTCGCGATCAGCGCCAGCAGGTCGGCCTGCGAGGTGGTGTCGGCGAGGCGGTGGGTGTCCGAACGCATGCCGGCGCGTTGCGTCGTCTCGCCCTTGTTGCGGACATAGACCTGACTGGCCGGGTCCTCGCCGACGATGACGACGGCGAGGCCGGGTTTGACGCCGTGCGCCGCTTCCAGGCGGGCGGCGGCGGCGGTGACGCGGTCGACGAGGCCTGCCGCGAAGGCCTTGCCGTCGATCAGGGTCGCGCGGGCGGGGTCGGCCGTCATGGATTTCGGCTCCGGTCGTCAGGAATCGTGCGGTCGCCGCGATTTACAGAGGGCGCGGTTCGGCGTCTATGATCGGAGTCGCATTCAGGGGGATATCCATGCGCCGTCAGACCATTCTCGCCGCCGTCAGCCTGCTGGCGATGTCGATCGCGGCGCCGGCCCTGTCGCAGGACGCCGAGCGCCTGTCGCCTGGCGAGACCGTGCGGGGCCAGATCGCCGAGGGCGACCCCACGGCTGCGGACGACGCCTACCGCTATGACGAATATCTTATCCGGGCGCGGGCCGGTCAGCGGTTTGAAGTCATCATGCGCGCCGATGAGTTCGACGCCTTTCTGGAGGTGTTCCATCAGGGCGAGAGCGAAAGCCTGGCCAGTGACGACGACGGTCTGGGCGAGGGCACTGATTCGCGGCTTCGCTTCACCGCCGGGCGGGCCGGGAACTACGTGCTCCGGGCCCGTACGCTCGCGGGGGTCGAGGGCGGGAGCTACAGCCTGGCTCTGGGTGAACGCCCGCCGGCGGGTCGTCCGCCGCGGCCGTCCGGCATCCGGGTCGGCCAGACCGTCCAGGGCGCGCTGACCGCCCGGGATCCCGAGACCGACGAGGGGCAGGCCTATGACGCCTTTTCCTTCCGCGCCCGCGCCGGCGAGCGGTTCGCCATCGACCTGATCTCGGACGCCTTTGATCCCGTCGTCCGCGTCGGGCGGATGCAGAACGGCTCCTTCGCCGAGCTGGCCATGAACGACGACACCCTGGAGACGGGCCTCAACTCGCGGCTGATCTTCACCGCCGTGGACGGCGGCGAATACGTCATCCGGGCCACGCCCCTGGTCGCGGGGAGCGAGGGCGCCTACACCCTGGCGCTGGCGTCCGGGCCGGAACTGCCGGCGGCGCAGTCGATCGAGATCGGCGGATCGGTCGAGGGCGCGCTGTCGGAGGACGACAGCAAGGGTGAGTCGGGCACGGCCGCCGACGCCTACCGGTTCTCCGGCCGGGAGGGCCAGCGCATCCGGATCGACATGAGCTCGGACGATTTCGACACCTATCTGGAGCTGTTCGACGCCGGTCGCGTCAGTCTGGCCGAGGACGACGACGGCGGGCCCGAGGGCACCAACTCGCGTCTGACCTTCACCCTGCCCAGCACCGGCGACTATTTCATCGAGGCGCGCGCCTTCACCGAGGCGACGGGCGGCTATGCGCTGTCGATCTCCGAGGTCGAGCCGGAAAAGGCGCCCGAGGATCTGCCCTTCGGCTCGACCATCCAGGGCGAGGTCAGCGAGACCGACCCGGCCGACAGCGATGACCGCCGCTTTGACGCCTATGCCTTCCGCGGCGTGGCGGGCCAGCGGGTGCAGGCGATCATGCGATCGGGCGATTTCGACACCTACCTTCAGATCGGCCGGGCCGGGGCGGAGTTCGAGGCCCTGGTCTCCGATGACGACGGGCTGGGCGAAGGCACCGATTCCCGGCTCAGCTACACCCTTCCCGAGGATGGCGACTATGTGCTGCGGGCCTCGCCGCTGGGGTCGGGGGACGACGGCCTCTATTCGCTGGAGCTGATCGACCGCGGCCCGCAACCGCAGCCCGGCAGCGTGCTGGTCGGCGCCACGGCGCGCGGCGTCCTGACCGAGACGGACGCCACCGCCGACAACAACAGCTTCTACGACGCCTACAGCGTGACCCTGAAGGAAGACGAGAAACTGCTGATCACCATGGTCTCCAACGAGGTCGACAGCTTCCTGATCGTCGGGCGCGAGCAGGAGGACGGCGAGTTCGAAGTGCTGGCCTCGGACGACGACGGCCTGTCGGACACCCACGCCAAGCTGGAGTGGACCGCGCCGGCCGACGGCGTCTACCAGGTCCGGGCCGGATCGTTCCAGCAGGGCCAGACCGGGTCCTATGCGTTGAACGTCGAGAAGCAGCCCTGAGACGTCGTAACGGGGCTGCGATGCGTGGAGTGAGTCAATGTCCCGGATCGTGGACCGCAAGGATCAGCATCTCGACGTGATCCTGTCGGGCCGGGCCCGCCACGGGCTGGACAACGGCTTCGGCGACGTCCGGTTCGAACATGAGGCCCTGCCGGATCTGGACCACGCCAAGATCGACCTGGGGGCCGATTTCTTCGGGCGGCGGCTGAAGGCCCCGCTGTTGATCAGTTCGATGACCGGCGGCCCGGCGCGGGCCGAGGCGATCAACGCCCGGCTGGCCGAGGCGGCGCAGCATCTGGGCATCGCCCTGGCCGTCGGCTCCCAGCGCGCGGCGCTGGAGGCGCAAGCGCCGACGCCGGGGCTGGACATGGCCCTGCGGCTCAGGGCGCCGGATACGCCGATCCTGGCCAATATCGGCGCGGCCCAGCTGACGCGCGGCTTCGGCGTCGACGAGGCGCGGCGGGTGCTGGACATGATCGCCGCCGACGCCCTGATCGTGCATCTGAACCCGCTGCAGGAGGCCTGCCAGCCCGAGGGCGACCGCGACTGGTGGGGCGTCGGGGCGGCGCTGGAGGCCCTGGTCAAGACGCTGGACGCGCCGGTGGTGGTCAAGGAGACCGGGGCCGGGATCTCGGCGGCCGCGGCCCAGCGCCTGTTCGACATGGGGGTGGCGGCGGTCGACGTGGCCGGGGCCGGAGGCTCGAACTGGGCCACGGTCGAGGGCGAACGGGCCGAGGACGAGGGGGACAAGGCCCACGCCGCCGCCTTCGCCGACTGGGGCATTCCCACGGCCCGCGCCATCGCCGAGGTCCGGGCGGCCTGCCCGAAGGCCGTGATCATCGGCTCGGGCGGCATCCGCGACGGCGTCGAGGCGGCCAAGGCGATCCGGCTGGGGGCCGACATGGTGGGGCAGGCGGCGGGGGTGCTGGCGGCGGCGACCGTCTCGACCGAGGCGGTGGTCGAGCATTTCCAGACGATGATCCGCCAGATGCGCACCGTCTGTTTCTGCACCGGCTCGGCCAATCTGACGGCGTTGAGGCGGGCGCCGCTGCAAGGCTGACTCGCCGTCGGTGGGGGCGGAAAGACACTGTTTCAGCCGAAAAATTGCGTCGCGTTTCGCGGCGACCGCGGGGGTATGCCTTCGGCCGGGATCGGCAGGCCTCCGTGCGGTCCTGCCGGGAGCGCGGCTGGAAAGGTCGCCTTCGGCGCCGCTGGGTCCCCCGGTCTGCGCCGCGAAGCCGCGGCTTGCCGGAGGATGACGATAGCGGGAAGGCGGGGATCAGGCCGACGGCAGCAGATCGCCCGCGAACGCCCGGTAGCGGCCCGCCCGGACGCCGTCGGTCGCCCTTGCGATGTCCGGCGCGAAATAGTGGTCGGAGCCGTAGGCGGCGGCCGCCTCGCGGACGATGGCCCAGACCTTTTCCAGATCGGGCGACGAGGTCAGCGGGCGGTGGAATTCCATGCCCTGGGCGGCGGCCAGAAGTTCGATGCCGACCACGGCGGCGGTGTTCTCGGCCATGTCGAGCAGGCGGCGGGCGCCGTGGGTGGCCATGGAGACATGGTCCTCCTGGTTGGCCGATGTCGGCACGGTGTCGATGCTGCAGGGGTGGGCGACCATCCGGTTCTCGGCGACGAGGGCGGCGGCGGTGACCTGGGCGATCATGAAGCCGGAGTTCAGGCCGCTCTCCTTGACGAGGAAGGCGGGCAGTTCGCTCATCTTCGGATCGACGAGGATGGAGGTGCGGCGTTCGGAGATGTTGCCGATCTCGCACAGAGCCATGGCGATCATATCGGCAGCAAAAGCAACGGGTTCTGCGTGGAAGTTGCCGCCAGAGATGACGTCGCCTTCCTCGATGAAGACCAGCGGATTGTCGGTGACGGCGTTGGCCTCGAGTTCGAGCGTGGCGGCGGCGTTGCGCAGGACGTCGAGGACCGCGCCCATGACCTGGGGCTGGCAGCGCAGGGAGTAGGGATCCTGCACCTTGTGGCAGCCCTCCCGGTGGCTGTCGCGAATGGCCGAGCCGGCCATCAGGGCGCGCAGGCGGGCGGCGACGGCGATCTGGCCGAGCTGGCCGCGCAGGGCGTGGATACGGGCGTCGAACGGAGCGTCGGAGCCTTTCAGGGCGTCGACCGACAGGGCCCCGGCGGCGATGCCGGCGGCGAAGGCCGCCTCGGCCGCGAACAGGCCTGCGAGGGCGAGGGCCGTGGAACACTGGGTGCCGTTGAGGAGGGCGAGGCCTTCCTTCGGACCGAGCACCAGCGGCGTGAGGCCGACACGGGCGAGGGCCGCCTCGGCGGACAGGGTCTCGCCCTTGTGGCGGGCCTCGCCGACGCCGATCAGGACGCAGGACATATGGGCCAGGGGCGCGAGGTCGCCGGAGGCGCCGACCGAGCCCTTGGACGGGATGCAGGGCAGGACGTCGGCGTTGACCAGGGCGATCAGGGCTTCGAGCGTCCCGCGGCGGATGCCGGACGCCCCTTTCGAGAGCGAGGCGATCTTCAGCACCATCAGCAGGCGGACGACGTTGTCGGGCAGCAGGGCCCCGACGCCGCAGGCGTGGCTGAGGACGAGGTTCTTCTGCAGCGTCTCCAGATCCTCCGTGGCGATGGAGGTGTTGGCCAGCAGGCCGAAGCCGGTGTTGACGCCATAGACGGTGCGGCCCTCGGCCACGATGGCGGCGACGACGGCCGCGCCGCGCTCGACGGCGGTCCAGGTGGCGGGGGCCAACTCAACGGTGCAGGGGGCGTCCAGCACGGCGCGGAGCTGTGCGAGGGTGAGGGGGGCGTGGCCGATGGTGAGGGTCATATGTGCGTCTGCCTGTCCCTTTGCGGGATGTCGGAAAAATTGTCTGCGGCTCAGCCGGGCCGCCGCCGGGTGACCCATAGCCCGAACAGGGCCGCGATCGGGAACATCAGCACGCCATAGATGGCGGCCGGCAGCGACATATCCGGCCGGCCCAGCACGCCTTGGGCGATGACGATGGCGAGGGTGGCGTTGTGGATGCCGACCTCGAAGGCGCTGGCCACCGCCTGCGACGTCTCGACCTTGAGCAGGCGCGGAACGACATAGCCGACCGTCAGGCTCAGGACGCAGAAGACGGTCGCGATGCCGCCCAGCAGGACGAAGTTGGCGGCCAGCAGGTCGAAACTGCTCGCAACGGACCCGGCGATCACCAGCACCAGTATGGCCATGGAGGCGATGCGAACCGGCTTGTCCATGGCGGTGGCGAAGCCCGGCTTCAGTCCGCGAACACCCATGCCCAGCGCCACAGGCCCGAGGACGATCAGGAAGACCTCAAGCGTCTTGCGGAACTGCAGGCCGACGCTGAGGTCGCCCGGCTGGAAATACGCGATGGCCAGGTTGGTGAGGACCGGCAGGGTGACGACGGCGATGACCGAGTTGATCGCGGTCAGGGAGATGTTCAGCGCCACATCGCCCCGGAACAGGTGGCTGTAGAGGTTGGCGGTGGTGCCGCCGGGCGAGGCGGCCAGCAGCATCATCCCGACCGCGAGGATCGGCGGCAGCCGGAACAGCAGCACCAGTCCGAAGCAGATCGCCGGCAGCAGCAGGAGCTGGCAGGCGAGGGCGACGGCGGCGGCCCTGGGCTGTTTCGCCACGCGGACGAAATCGGCGGGCGTCAGGTCCAGCCCGAGGCCGAACATGATGACCCCGAGGGCGAGAGGCAGGGCGACGGCGGCGAATTCCATGCGGGGTCCTCAGGTGTCTGTCATCGTCCGGTCTGGCTCAGGTGACGCCCGGCAGGTTGAGCCCGTGTTCGCGGGCGGCGTCCTTCGCGATCTCATAGCCGGCGTCGGCGTGGCGCATCACCCCGGTGGCGGGGTCGTTCCAGAGCACGCGTTCGAGGCGTTTCGCGGCTTCCGGCGTGCCGTCGGCGACGATGACCACGCCCGAGTGCTGGCTGTAGCCCATGCCGACCCCGCCGCCGTGGTGCAGCGACACCCAGCTCGCGCCCGAGGCCGTGTTGAGCAGGGCGTTCAGCAGGGGCCAGTCGGACACGGCGTCCGATCCATCAATCATTGATTCCGTCTCGCGGTTCGGGCTGGCGACCGAGCCGGAGTCGAGGTGATCGCGGCCGATGACGATCGGGCCGCTGAGTTCGCCCGAGGCGACCATGTCGTTGAACATCAGGCCGGCGCGGTGGCGGTCGCCGAGGCCGATCCAGCAGATGCGGGCGGGCAGGCCCTGGAAGGCGATGCGCTCGCCGGCCATGTCGAGCCAGCGGTGCAGGCCGACGTTGTCGGGGAACAGCTCTTTCATCGCCGAGTCGGTCTTGCGGATGTCTTCCGGATCGCCGGTCAGGGCGGCCCAGCGGAACGGGCCGATGCCGCGGCAGAACAGCGGACGGATGTAGGCGGGGACGAAGCCGGGGAAGTCGAAGGCGTTCTTGACGCCCGCGTCGAAGGCCACCTGACGGATGTTGTTTCCGTAGTCGGTGGTGGGGACGCCCATGGACTGGAAGTCCAGCATGGCCTGCACGTGGACGGCGCAGGAGGCGCGGGCGGCGGCCTCGACGGCGGCGGGGTCGGAGACGCGTTTGTCCTCCCATTCGGCGACGGTCCAGCCCTGCGGCAGATAGCCGTTGATCAGATCGTGGGCGCTGGTCTGGTCGGTGACCAGATCGGGGTGGACGCCGCGTTTGACAAGTTCAGGCAAAACATCAGCCGTATTTGCCAACAGGCCGACGGATATAGCTTTTCCGTCCGATTTCGCCTGATCGAGCAAGGCCAGGGCCTCGTCGAGGGTTTCGGCCATGACGTCGAGGTAGCGGGTGCGCAGGCGCATCTCGATCCGGCTGCGCTGGCATTCGACGGCGAGGCAGGATGCCCCCGCCATGGTCGCGGCCAGCGGTTGGGCGCCCCCCATGCCGCCGAGGCCGCCGGTGAGAATCCAGCGGCCCGACCAGTCGCCGCCATAGTGCTGGCGTCCGGCCTCCATGAAGGTCTCATAGGTGCCCTGAACGATGCCCTGGGTGCCGATGTAGATCCATGAGCCGGCCGTCATCTGGCCGTACATCATGAGACCCTTGCGATCGAGCTCGTTGAAATGCTCCCAGGTCGCCCATTTGGGCACCAGGTTGGAGTTGGCGATCAGGACACGCGGGGCGTCGGCATGGGTGCGGAAAACGCCAACCGGTTTGCCGGACTGGACCAGCAGGGTCTGGTCGGGTTCGAGATTGCGGAGTTCCGTGACGATGCGATCGAACGACGGCCAGTCGCGCGCCGCCTTGCCGATGCCGCCGTAGACGACGAGGTCCTCGGGGCGTTCGGCCACCTCGGGATCGAGGTTGTTCATCAGCATGCGCAGGGCGGCCTCCGCGGCCCAGGTCTTCGCGGTCATGTCGAGACCGCGCGGGCTGCGGATGACGCGGGTGTTCGAGGTTTGTTGAATCGTCATGGCGGCCTCTCTAGCCCGTCTCCCGGCGGGCGAGAAGCCGGGGCGGTCCGGGCGAACAGGGGCGTTGCGGCGGGCCGGTCGCGCTCTGTAGGCTGCGCGGTCTGGAGGGGGCAGCGATGGACCGGACGACCTATCTGACGCTGTTGCGTCACGCCCGGCGGCGCGTCCGGCGCCTGCCCGAGGCCGAGGACCTGTTGCAGGACGCGCTGCTGATCGCGCTGGAGGCCCGGCGGGGCGATCTGAGCCGGGTCGAGAACCGTCGCTGGCTCGCGGGCGTGATGAGGAACCGGGCGCTGCTGGACGGGCGGAGCGCGGCGCGGCGGCGGCGGCGCGAGGCGGAGTTCGAGGCGATGGCGCCCGCGGCCAGCCCGCCGGACGCGCCGTCGCCGCCGCCGGTCATGACCCTGCCGCCCGCGCTGAGAACCACGGCGCTGCTGGCCCTGACCGGCCATACGCGGGCCGAGATCGCCTGGCTGCAGGGGCTGTCCGACGTGGCTTTGCGCAAGCGCATCAGCGAAATCCGCCGGCGCTGGAGCGGCGACGACGCCGGGACCGATGGCGAGGCCCTGCGCGGCGACCTGCCCTTCGGCCTGATGCGGCGGGCGCTGCTGGGGCGGGTGCGCGACCAGCAGCCAGCGCTGGGCTCGCATGACCCGGACGGGAATCTTTTCGTCGTGTCGTCACGAATCCCCGGGCGGCGGCAACAAGGGTCGTCCGACAGCTGAAAAGGAGATTGCGATGTTCGGGAAAACGCGGATCGGCACCATCTGCTACTATGTGAAGGACCCGGTCCGAACGGAGGCCTTCTATCGTGACGTGCTCGGGCTGGAGGTCGTCAACATGGGCGACGACGGCGCGGGCAACGACTGGCTCATGGCCAATACGGCGGGCGGCGTCGAACTGATTTTCTTCAAACAGGACTCGCGGCCCGGCAACACGCCGATCGTCGTCTTCGACATCGCGGACGGCGGCATCGACGACATCGTCACCGCCCTGGCCGGGAAGGGCGCGACCATCGTGACGCCGGTCAGCGAGGCGCCCGGCGGCTGGTCCGCCGAGTTCGCCGACCCCGACGGCCATGTGCTGTCGATGTATCAGACCGAGGACAAGCCCCGCTCCCGTGGGTGACGTCGTCCGCTCAGCCAGGTCCTTCTCGCGCGGGGGAGAAGGGGGTTATGTGGGCGGATGACAGACTCAGACGCGCTGGGCTGGCGCAGCGTCGCCGACCTGATCGGAAACCACCCTGACGCGGACGTCGCCCTGATCGGCGCCGGGCTGAACGAGCGGTCGTTGACGCCGGGGCGGTGCGACCTGGGGCCGAAGGCGTTCCGGGCCGTGCTGCCTCGGTTCTCGACCTATGACGTGGAGACGGGCGAGACGCTGGACCTGCGGGTTCACGACGCCGGCGATCTGGCGCTGAAGGCGGTCACGCCGGACAGGGCGTTCGATCCGGTGCGCGAGGCCGTGGCGGCGCAGGGGGGGCGGGCGCTGACGGTGCTGGTCGGGGGCAACAACGCCATCACCCGGCCGGGGGTGCACGGGACGGGGCTGGAGCGGACCGGCCTGCTGACGCTCGACGCCCATTTCGACCTCAGGGACACCGACCAGGGCCTGACCAACGGCAATCCGGTGCAGGCGCTGCTCGAGGACGGGCTGTCCGGCGAGCGGATCAGCCAGGTGGGGCTGGCGCCCTTCGCCAACACCCGGCGCGCGCATGACAAGGCGAAGGCGGCGGGGATCTCGGTGCGGACCGCACGGGCCTGCCGCGAACCGGGCCTGGCGGTGGTGGTCGCGCAGGAGCTGGAGCGGCTGTCGCGGCTCTGCGAGGTCATCTACGTCGATTTCGACATCGATGTGATCGACCGCGGCCAGTGGCCGGCGTCGCCGGGCGCGCGGCCGGGCGGGGTTTCGGTGCAGGACTTCTTCGACGCGACGCGGGTGATCGGGGCGCATCCGAAGGTGAAGGCGGTGGACCTGACGGAATACGATCCGTCGCTGGAGATCGGCGACCTCGGCTCGCTGACGGCGGGGCGGTGGTTCTGCGAGCTGCTGGCGGGATTCGCGTCGCGATGATCCGGGCGGACAGGCTGATCACCGACTGCCGGCTGGCGACCATGGTCGAGGGCGGCGAGCCCTATGGCGCGATCGAGGACGGGGCGATCCTCATTGAGGACGGGCGGATCGCCTGGGTCGGGGCGCGGGCGGACCTGCCGGCGCATGAGGCGGTCGAGACCGAGCGGCTGGACGGGCGCTGGGTGACGCCGGGGCTGATCGACTGCCATACCCATCTGGTGTTCGGCGGCGACCGGTCGGGGGAGTTCGAACAGCGGCTGAACGGCGCGACCTATGAGGAGATCGCGCGGGCCGGAGGCGGCATCGTCTCGACGATGGCGGCGACGCGGGCGGCGACGGAGGACGCGCTGTATGCCAGCGCGCTCGGGCGGCTGGCGGGGCTGACGGCGACGGGGGTGACCACGGTCGAGATCAAGTCCGGCTACGGGCTGGACCGCGAGACCGAGCTGAAGATGCTGCGCGTCGCCCGCCGGATCGGGCGCGAGGCGGGGGTGCGGGTGCGCACCAGCTATCTGGGCCTGCACGCCGTGCCGCCGGAGTGGAAGGCGGATCGCGGCGGCTATGTCGATCTGGCGGTGGACGGGATCCTGCCGGCGGCCCACGCCGACGGTCTGGTCGACGCGGTCGACGCCTATTGCGAGCCGATCGCCTTCTCGACGGAAGAGGTCGGGCGGCTGTTCGACAGGGCGCGGGCGCTGGGCCTGCCGGTCAAGCTGCACGCGGACCAGTTGTCGGACGGCGGCGGGGCGGCGCTGGCGGGACGATACGGGGCGCTGTCGGCGGATCATGTCGAACACACGTCCGAGGCCGGGGTGCGGGCCATGGCGGAGGCCGGGGTGGTCGCGGTGCTGCTGCCCGGGGCGTATCTGATGCTGCGCGAGACGACGCCGCCGCCGATCGATCTGTTCCGGCGGCACGGCGTGGCCATGGCGGTGGCGACGGACTGCAATCCGGGGACGTCGCCGGTGGCCTCGATGACGGCGGCGATCAGCCTGGCCTGCGTGCAGTTCCGGCTGACGCCGGAGGAGGCACTGGCGGGGGCGACGCGACGGGCGGCGAAGGCGCTGGGTCTGGGCGGCGAGATCGGCACGCTGGAGGCCGGCAAGGCGGCGGATCTGGCGGCGTGGGACATCGAGCGGCCGGCCGAACTGGCCTACTGGCTGGGCAAGCCGCTGCTGGCCCGGACCTGGATCGCGGGGCGGGCGACCGGGTCGCCGCGATAAGGGCGAATCCCTCTACCCTCGACGAGGGAGAGCGAGATGAGCCGGGGCCCTGACGTCATCGAATGCCTGCTGATCACGGCCCTGGTCGCGACGACGCTGATGCTCGGGGTGAGCACGGTCCTGCTGATGGCCGCCGTCCTCGGCTGAACCTCAGGGCCGGTGGGTCACCTTGCCGGCCAGATCGGGCCGGGGGCGCTCGAGCGAGACCTCGGCCAGCGATCCGATATGGATGAAGCCCGCGACCTGTTCGCCGCCGCCGACGTCCAGCACATCCAGCGCCTGGGGATCATAGCTGTACCAGTCGGTGATCCAGCTGGCGGCGTATCCGAGGGCGTTGGCGGCGTGTTCGAGGTTCATGCAGACGGCGCCGGCGGACAGGTGCTGCTCCCATTCCGGCACCTTCTGGTTGGGGACCGGGGCCGAGATGACCAGGATGGTGACCGGGGCGGCCGTCAGCTTGGCGAGGACGGCGCGGGCCTTGTCGGGCTGGGGCTGCCAGGCGGCGAGGGGGGTCAGAGCCTCGGCGAGGGCGGCGCGGGACTGACGGCCCAGCACGACGAAGCGCCAGGGAAAGAGCTTGCCATGGTCCGGGCTGCGGGCGCCCAGCGCGAGGATGTCCTCGATCTCGGCGGCGGACGGGCCGGGGTCGGTCAGGGCCTGCGCCGGGGCGGAACGGCGCGTCGCCAGCCGCAGGCGCATCTCGTCCGAGGGCGTCGGGGCGGGCATGGGGTCGCCGAGGGCGAAACGCGGCAGGGCGGGGCGGGTCATGCGGATCACATGGCGTCGGCGGCCGGCGGCGTCAAACGGCAAGCGCCGTTGCGGGACGGACGGTCCGAAGCCATACGCAGGCCATGACCGACTCCCACGCCGATTTCGACAACGACCGTCCGCTGCCCGCCTGGGACGACGGCCGCGACCGGCCGCCGCCGTGGCGGGACGCGGGCTCGACCACGACGTTCGAGAATCCGTGGCTGCGGCTGACCCGTCACGACGCGACCGCGCCGACGGGGCTGAAGGCTGACTATGTCGTGATGCGGCCGCGAAACCTGTCGGTCGGGGTGCTGCCGGTGCATGAGGACGGGACGGTGACGCTGGTGGGTCAGCAGCGCTTCGCCCTGATGAACTGGTCGTGGGAGATGCCCGAGGGCGGGGCGCCGTTCGACGAGGATCCGATCGAGGGGGCGCGGCGCGAACTGATGGAGGAGGCCGGGCTGGCGGCGGCACACTGGGTCCCAGCCTACAAGGCCGAGATGAGCAATTCGGTCACTGACGAGCGGGCCATGGCCTGGATCGCCTGGGGCCTGACGCCCGTGCCGATCGCGCCGGATCCGACCGAGATCATCCGGGTGGTCCGAGTGCCGTTCCGCGACCTGTTGCGCGAGATCGGGACCGGAGCGATCCGGGACATCTTCACCCTGGCGACCGCGCTGCGGGCCTACCATATGGCGCGGGAAGGTGAACTGCCGCCCGAACTGGCGAAGGCCATGCTGGCGGGCGTATGATGGGCGCGAAGGAGTCCTTGATGCCCAAGCTCGAAGTCGTCGCCGACCGGACCGGGACCTGGCCGCAGCTGCGCGCGGCGGCGGAGGAGACGGTGCGGGTCGAACCGCATCTGGCCTCGCAGCTGAATGCGGTGATCCTGTCGCACAGCGATCTGGCCTCCGCGCTCAGCTTCCAGATCGCGCGCAAGCTGGGCGACGCCGAACTGGGGCCGATGACGGTGCGGGAGGTCTGCCTCGAGGCGTTCGAGGCCGATCCGGCCATCGTCACGGCCGCCGAGGCCGACCTTCGGGCGGTGGCCGAGCGCGATCCGGCGATCAAGTCGCTGTTGCAGCCCTTCCTCTATTTCAAGGGCTTCCAGGCCCTGCAGGCGCACCGCGTGTCGCACTGGCTGTGGACCCAGGGCCGCGAGGCCCTGGCCTTCCATTTCCAGAGCCGGATGTCGGAGTTGTTCCAGGTCGACATCCATCCGGCGGCGCAACTCGGCTCGGGCCTGTTCCTCGACCACGGCACCGGCATCGTCATCGGCGAGACGGCGGTGGTCGGCGACGAGGTGTCGATGCTGCACGCGGTCACCCTTGGCGGGACCGGCGCAGAGCGCGGCGACCGCCATCCCAAGATCGGCAAGGGCGTCCTGCTGGGCGCCGGGGCCAAGGTGCTGGGCAACATCACCGTCGGCGACTACGCCAAGGTGGCCTCGGGGTCGGTGGTGCTGAAGCCGGTGCCGGCGGGCTGCACCGTCGCAGGGGTGCCCGCGCGGCTGGTCAACTGCCCGACCGGGGCGGCGCCGGCTCGAACGATGGATCATACCCTGGCCGATGTCGTCTACGACTTCGTGATCTGACCTTCCCCTCGCGGACCGCTTTCTCTAGGGTCCGCGCCTTCACGACAGACCTGAGGCCGAGCATGAACACCGCTGACATGAAGCGCGTCGAGACGCACCTGAAGCGCACTTTCAACACCGGCGGCATCATCCTGAAGCCGCGCGGCAAACCCAATGACTCCTGCGAAGTCTATGTCGGTGACGAGTTCATCGGCGTCGTCTTCGAGGACGAGGACGAGGCCGGCAGCTTCATGTTCGAGATGGCCATCCTGGCGGAAGACCTGCCTCAGGACTGATCGCCCGGCCGACACCGCGCACGAAAAAGCGCCGGTGGAGCGATCCACCGGCGCTTCGTCGTTTCAGACCTGATGGTCAGTTCTTGCCGAAGATGGTGTCGAGCAGGCCGGTCAGGAAGCCCTTCTTCTCGACGGGTCTCGCCGCGGGCGCTGGGGCCGGAGCAGCGGCGGCCGGTTTCGGAGCGGGCGCGGGCGCCGCAGCGACGGGCTTGGGCGCGGCGGCCGCCGGTTTGGCGGCCGGCTTCGCAGCGGCTTTCGGCGCGGCCTTGGCGGCCGGCTTCGGCTTGGCGGCAGGCTTCGGAGCCGCCTTGACCGCGGGCTTGGCGGCGGCCTTCGGAGCGGCCTTGGCGACCGGCTTCGCAGCTGGCTTCGTCGCGGCGGGCTTCGGCGCGGCCTTCACGGCGGGCTTGGCGGCGGCCTTCGGCGCGGCGGGTTTCGCAGCCGGTTTCGCGGCGGCTTTCGGCGCGGCGCTCGACTTTGCCGCCGGTTTCGGCTTGGAAGCGGCGGGCGCCGCCTTCGGTTTGGCGGCCGCCTTAGGCTTGGATGGTGCTTTAGCCATGAATTCCCCGACCCCTCGGTTCAGTTGGTTGATGCTGGCGCAGGAGAGCGCACCAGCGTGCGTCTCGATTCGTCATGATAGCGGTGTTTGAGAAATGTCCGAGTCCGCAGTTCAAATAATCGCGAGGGGCCCGCGCGCCGTCGCCGAGGCCGCCGCCCTGTCGCTGGATTCCGATCCGCTGCTGGAAGGCGCGACCTATTCCATTCTCGAGGAAGACGAGGACAAGGGGATCTGGCGCATCGACGCCTTTCCCAATGACGCCGACGACGCGCGCGGGATCGAAGCGCGGCTGAAGGCGCATGACGGCCTGACCGTGAAGGTGGAGAAGCTGGCCGACGCCGACTGGCTGGCCATGTCGCTGTCCGGCCTGCCGCCGGTGCGCGCGGGGCGATTCTTCGTCTATGGCGCCCATGACGAGGGCATCGTTCCGAACAACACGATCAATCTGAAGATCGACGCCGGCGCCGCCTTCGGCACCGGCCACCACGGCACGACGGTCGGCTGTCTGGTCGCCTTCGACGAACTGCTCAAGCGTGAGCGGTTCGAGCGGGTGCTGGACGTGGGCTGCGGCACGGGCGTGCTGGCCATCGCCGCGGCGAAGACCGGATCGAAGGTCGCGGTCGGCACCGACATCGACCAGCCCTCGGTGCGGATCGCCAACGAGAACGCCAAGCTGAACATGGCGGACGCCCGCTTCGTCCACGCCTTCGGCCTGAACGACCGCAAGGTGCGCCAGCACGGACCCTATGACCTGGTCTTCGCCAACATCCTCGCCCCGCCGCTGGTGAGCCTGTCGCAGGACATCAAGAACGCGCTGAGCCTGGGCGGGGTGGCGATCCTGTCGGGCCTGCTGCGGACGCAGGAGCGGCGGGTGTCGGCGGCCTATCTGTCGCGCGGATTCATCCTCGAGCGTCGCATCCATCGGGATGCCTGGAGCGCGCTGGTGCTGAGGCGGGTGGGGTGATCTGGGAGGGCGCTGACGCCCTGATGAGCCGCCTTGAACGCTGGCGAGCGCGGGGATGGGCCGCGCACGAAAGCGGCGGCCTTCAAGTCTGCCATACACCGGCTGTCGCGCCCTTGGCCCATCTGCATTGGGTCTATCCCGGTCTCACGGAAGACCGGCTTGTGGAGACCGAAGCGGCGTACGCAAAGCCGATGCCGCCGGAGTACAGGCGCTTCCTTGGCTGGGCGAATGGAATGAGTCTGTTCGACGGGCATCTAAGCTTTACCGGAAGCCATGTGGTCGGCTCGTCTCGATCCTTGCTCGACCAATGCGGCGTCGGGATCGGCATGCCGGTCAGTCTGGACTACGGGAACGTCGTCGAACGACCGGCTGGTCTGCCGGCCACCGCCTGGGCCATCGGGGTCATATCGGGGTGGTCTGGGCAGGGGAGGCTGGTGCTGAATCAGTCGGGGGAAATACGCCTCTGCTCGCTCACGGACTTTGATGATGTGGCTGCGGTCTGGAGCACATTCGGCGAGATGGTTTTGGGCGAGTTCGATCGTATGAACGCCCTGACGGGAGATGCGGGCGAACCGCACGCCGAGGGCGCGGAGTTCTTGCCGGAAGCGGCTCGGCGGTGGGAGCGGAAGCCGCAAGACAAGGGCAGCCTCAAGAACCCTCTTCCGTCGCCTGAAACGGGGGCGTCTAATTTCGTTGCTGGGTTAACGGCGGAACGTCGGCGAAGCGCAGTCGTTGCGGCAGTCAAATGGAGGACTGCCCGTGACCCACTATGATCCGAACCACGATCCCGAGCGACGCGAGACGATCATCACGGAGACCGTCGTGTCGCCGGCCCATGTGACCGAGACGGTGGAAACCGTCGTCGTGCGCGAGTCCAACACCGGCTGGTGGATCGCCGGCATCCTCGGCGGGGTCGTGCTGATCGCCGTGCTGTGGATCCTGTTCGCGCGGGGCGCCGATCCGCAGACGGACGCGGCGCTGCTGGAAGCCCAGATGGACGCCGCCGCCGCCCAGGCCCAGGCGGATTCCGCCCTGATCCAGGGTCAGGTCGCGGGGGCCCAGGCCAGCGTCGACATCGCCCGCGCCGACGCCGCGCGTTCCCAGGCCGACGCCGTCCGCGCCGCCAGCGAGGCCCGCGCGGCTGAAGCCCGCGCCGCGACACCGGTGGTGATCGAGCGGGAAGTGCAGGTCCCGGCGCCCTCGGGCGGGGTGGCGGTGGTGACGCCGACCGCGCCGCAGAACTAGGCGAACCGGGTTACCGAAAATTCACGGGCCTTCCCCCTCCAAGGTTCTAGCCTGCCCGCGTCCGGCGACGGGCCGGGCGGATCGGGAGGGGGAGGGTACCCATGGATCGAGACCTGCAAGATCTGGATCGGCGCCTGCGCCGGGTGACCCTGCAGTCGCGCGTGCAACTCGGCGTGCTCGCCGTTGTCGTCGCCGCGGGACTGGCTGCCTTCGTGTCGGACGAGCCCGGCAAGCTGCGCGTTTCGGAACTGGTGGTCGTCGACGCCGAGGGCGTGGACCGCGTCCGCATCAGCGGCGATCTGCCCGACGCCGTCGTCGACGGCCGCCGGCTGGTCCGGGGCGAGAAGGCCGCCGGGGTCATCCTGTACGACGGGGCCGGGCGCGAGCGCAGCGGCTATGCGACCTTCGAGCCCTCGGGCAATGTCCTGCTGACCCTCGACAACCGGCAGAGCGAACAGAACGCCCTGTTCGTGGCCGGGCCCGATAACGCCGCGGCCCTGCGGCTGTGGCAGGGCAATGACGCCATCGACCTGCGCACCGATGAGGCGGGGACCCGGCTGAGCGTGGTCGAAGGCGGGCTGGTCCGGCACCAGACGCCGGTGACGCCGATCCCGGCGGAAGTCTGTGAGGCCTATACGGCCGCCGTCGCCTCGCTCGGCCGGGACAGGGTGCTGAGGGAGTGCAATGGTCGGTTCACCGCGGAAAACTGCACCAACTGCCTGACGCCGTAGGACGGGCGCGACAGCGGCCCTCCCCATGCGGGGAGGGAGAATGCTATGGGTCCGCCATGCGCCAGACATTCGACGAAACCACCGATCCGTCCTTCGGGGCCAAACACCTTCCCCGCCTCCGTGCGAGGATGGCCGAGCAGGGCCTCGACGGCCTGCTGGTCCCGCACGAGGACGAGCACCAGAACGAATACCTGCCCGCCGCCAACGACCGTCTGGCCTGGCTGAGCGGTTTCACCGGCTCGGCCGGCGCGGGCGCCGTGTTGAAGGATCGGGCGGCCGTCTTCGCCGACGGACGCTACACCGTCCAGGTGAAGGCGCAGGTCGACGCGGGGCAGTTCGAGATTCTCCGGCTCGAGGACGACGGCCTGGCGACCTGGCTGGAAGGCGCGCCGCGGGGGTCGGTGATCGGCTATGACCCGCGTCTGCACAGTCCCGACGCCCTGGCCACGCTGAAGCGCGCGGCGGCGAAGGCCGGGGCCGAGCTGAAGCCGGTTCAGCCCAATCCGCTGGATCTGGCCTGGGCCGAGGACCGTCCCGAGCAGCCGGCTGCGCCGGTTGTCCCGCACGAAGACCGCTACGCCGGCGAAAGCAGCGCCTCCAAACGCGCCCGCATCGGCGAGGCGGTGGCGAAGGCGGGCGCCGACGCCGCCGTGCTGACGGCGCCGGCGTCGCTGGCCTGGCTGTTCAACATTCGCGGCGGCGACGTGATCCGCACTCCCCTGCCGCTGGGGCAGGCGGTGGTGCAGGCGGACGGGACGGCGCAGCTGTTCCTCGACCCGCGCAAGGTGACCAATGAACTGCCCGGCTGGCTGGGCGACGCGGTGACGCTGGCGGCGCCCGAGGCGCTGGAAGGCGCGCTGGACCGGCTGTCGGGCCAGAAGGTGCTGGTCGATCCGGGCCAGTCCTCGTCGTGGTATTTCGACCGGCTCGAGGCCGCCGGCGCGACGGTGGTGCGCGGCATGGATCCCTGCACCCTGCCGCGGGCGACCAAGAATGCGGTCGAGATCGAGGGGACGCGTCAGGCCCATATCCGCGACGGCGCGGCCCTGACCCGCTTCCTGCACTGGATCGATACGGTGGGGCAGGAGACCCTGCCGGACGAGCGTCAGGTGTGCGAGGCGCTGGAGGGCTTCCGCGAGGCCACCGGGGCGCTGAAGGACCTGTCCTTCGACACCATCGCCGGGTCCGGGCCCAACGGCGCCCTGCCGCACTACAAGCCGGTGACCCGGACGCTGCGGCGGATGGAGAAGGGCAGTCTGCTGCTGGTCGACGGCGGCGGCCAGTATCTGGACGGCACCACGGATGTGACGCGCACGATCGCCGTGGGCGAGCCGACGGCGGACCAGCGGCGCATGTTCACCCTGGTGCTAAAGGGGCATATCGCCATGGCCGTGGTGCGGTTTCCGGCGGGGACGACGGGGCACCAGCTGGACGCCCTGGCGCGTCTGCCGATGTGGATGCAGGGCTTCGACTATGACCACGGCACCGGCCACGGCGTCGGCTCCTATCTGGGCGTTCACGAGGGCCCGCAGCGGATCGCCAAGATGGTCAACACCCAGCCGCTGCTGACCGGGATGATCCTGTCCAACGAGCCCGGCTATTATCGGGAAGGCCACTGGGGCATCCGCATCGAGACGCTGCAGGTGGTGACGCCCCCGACGGCGATCCCGGGCGGGGAGCGGCCGATGCACGGGTTCGAGCAGCTGACCCTGGCGCCGCTGGACAGAAAGCTGATCGACGTCGACCTGCTGACGCCCGACGAGCGCGCCTATGTCGACGCCTATCACGCCGAGGTGCTGGCCAAGGTCGGGCCGTTGCTCGACGGGGCAGCGCTGGACTGGCTGACGCTTCAGGCCGCGCCCTTGAAATAAGGCGGAACGGCGCCCATCTGGAGGGAGCCGGCGGAGGCGTCGCCGGGTCCCCACATTTCAGGAGTGCGGTCATGAAGATGCGCAAACTCGGCCGCGGCGGCCCCGAGGTTTCGGCCATAGGCCTCGGCTGCATGGGCATGGCGGCCTTCTATGGCGAGCCGTCGAACGAGGGGCAGGCGACGGCGGTGATCCACCGCGCGCTCGACCTCGGCGTCACCTTCTTCGATACGGCCGAGATGTACGGCCCGCACATCAACGAGATGCAGGTCGGCAAGGCGCTGGCCGACCGGCGCGACCGGGCCTTCGTGGCCACCAAATTCGGCATCGGCTACAACGCCGACCGCACGGCCCTGGCCGTCGACGGCTCGCCGGCCAATGTGCGCCGCGCCATCGAGGGCAGCCTGAAGCGGCTGGGGATGGACCACGTCGACCTCTACTATCTGCACCGGGTCGATGCGATCACGCCGATCGAGGAGACGGTCGGGGCGATGGGCGAGCTGGTGAAGGAGGGCAAGGTGCGCTTCCTCGGCCTGTCCGAGGCCGCGCCCGAGACGCTGCGCCGGGGCCATGCCGAGCACCCGATCACGGCGCTGCAGACCGAATATTCGCTGTGGAGCCGCGAGCCGGAGGACGGACTGCTGGCGACCTGCGAGGAATTGGGCATCGGCTTCGTGCCCTACAGCCCGCTGGGGCGGGGCTTCCTGTCGGGCGAGATCAAATCGGTCGAAGACCTGGCCGCCGATGATTTCCGGCGCTCGAACCCGCGCTTCCAGGGCGAGAATTTCCAGAAGAACATCGACCTGGTGAAGGCCGTCGCGGCGATCGCGGCGGACAAGGGGGTGACGGCGGCGCAGCTGGCCCTGGCCTGGGTGCTGGCGCAGGGGGACCACCTCGTACCGATCCCGGGAACGCGGCGCATCCGGACTTTGGAAGAGAATGCGGCGGCGGTGGATATCGTCCTGACCGCCGACGATCTGGCGCGCATCGAGGCGGTCTTCCCCAAGGGGGCGGCCTCGGGCCATCGCTACGCCGAGGCGGCGCGGTCGGCGCTGAACCGCTAAGGGGCCGCCGGCGCCCGTCGGGCCGCCAGACTGCCGTGGGTGGCGCCGGCCAGACCGGCCAGACCCAGATATTCCGGCCCGGACAGGCCGTGGATGATCACCGATCGTGTGACCCGGCGCGCCTTGGCGACCGCCTGCTCGGCCCAGACCGTGAACTCTTCCCGTTCGAGCGGATGGACGCCGGCCTCGAACGCGACGCCTTGGAGCCGGACTCCGCGCAGGTCCTCGAGCGACCGTCCGGGGGCCTCGCGCAGCTTGCCGACCACGATCATGCAGAAGGGTTTGATCATGACCGTGACCGCGGCAAGGGCGCTGCCGGGCACCCCTTCGATGTCGGTGATCTCGCAGACGAGCCCCTTCTCGACGCCCCGCGTCGCCTCCTTGAAACGGGCGATCAGAGGACCGCGTCCGCGCTGGCTGGCCAGGGTCGTATAGGAGACCGGCAGGAAGAGGGTGGGCTGTTTGGCGTTGCCCTGTTCAGACTTCAAACGGCTGATCCCGCGGGCGATGGTGGCGAGATCGACCTTTTCGATGTCGGCGGTCGTCAGGTTCCGCAGTTCCTGCGCGCCGAGTTCCACCTCTCCCGGCATCCGCAGGACCCGCCGGGCGATTCGGTAGCCGATCTGGGAGAAGGTCTTGAGCTCGAAGACCGGCTCGAGATGGCAGGAGACCCGCAGCGTCTGGCCGTCCGCGGCGACAAAGGGGTTCCAGGGCATCGGCAGGCTGTCGTCCGCGTCCGGCCGAACCGGCAGCGGTTCGGTTCGGGCGGCGGCGGTCGCATAGTCCCGATCAATTTCGGCCGCGAAGATGCGCCCGCCGCTGAGGCTGGTGACTTCCAGGACATCGGCGGCCTCGGGCGCGGCGCCGCCAAGGAAATGGGCCAGCAGTTCGCGCAGATACAGCAGACAGGAGACCTGGGCGCTGAACTTGCCCAGCGCCGGCTGGACCACGAGATAGTCGGTCGGCGACACCCGCTGGAAGAAGCCGCCGCCCTCGAGATGGCGCGTCAGGGTGCGCTCGACGTGGTGGTAGATCTGTTCCTGGCGGCTCTCCCACCTGTCGCCCAGCCGTTCGGCGATGGCGTCAAGGCCGATCAGATTGATCCGGCCTTCCTCCAACATGCCAGAGCTCTGGAAACGCTCAAGCAACGGGGCAAGCTCGTGGGTGGAAAATCGCTCAACGACCGGTCGAGCCTCCACCCTGTCGGCGACAAGGGTACTGGCCATGGAGTGATAGAGCCCGGTTCCGATGATTTATTGATTAAGGTTGTGCCGGGCGGCCCGTCAGACCTTCTTCATCGCCGCCGGTCCCCGTTTTGGTCATGCTCTAACCTTGGCCGTATGCGCGATCAGCTCATCCGATGAGGGCCAGCCACTCGTCTTCGGTCAGGACCTTCACGCCGTGCTTGAGGGCGTCGGCCATTTTCGAGCCCGCGCCCGGGCCAGCGACGAGGTAGTCGGTCTTCTTCGACACCGAGCCGGACACCTTGGCGCCGAGGGATTCGGCCCGGGCCTTGGCCTCGTCGCGGGTGAAGCGTTCCAGGGCGCCGGTGAAGACGAAATTGAGGCCCGAAAGCGCGTCTGATTTCGGAAAGTCCTGGAATGTGGACCTTGCAGACCGGGATTGCGGCGACCGGTCGGTCTGGGGAGCGGGCGACGAGCACGGCCAGTAGCTATCCGCGTTCAGTCGCCCCAGCGTCACATTGGTGAGAGCTGAAAGGCTATTGAAGCAGGTGGCCCCGGTGACCTTCATCGCTTCGATCGCCAGTGATGCGCACGCATAGGCGTCTTCGCTGGCATCATGGTGTTTGAACTTGATGCCGAGGTAGTCACAAACGTCGTTGAGCCGGCCCGAGGTCAATTCCGGCCAGCTCTGGCGGGCCAGCTTGACGGTGCAGAGGTAGTCGAATTCGGGATAGGGCAGGCCGTAAACATCGCATGTGTTGCGGACAACGCTGATGTCGAACGACGCATTGTGGGCAAGCACCGTCCGACCGCTGAGACGGGGTGAGAGCATGGCGAGCACAGCGGGAAATTCCTCAGCGTCTCGCACATGGTCCGGACCAATGCCGTGAAAGGCGACGTTGAAGCTGGCGAACCTCATCCCGGGAGGTCGGATATAGTGGTGTTCCACCGACGCAATGACCCCATCGTCGATCCACGCGAGGCCGATCGAACATGGACTGGCTCGCTGCTCGTTCGCCGTCTCGAAGTCGATCGCCACGGCCCGCATCGCTCATCTCTCTATGGTTGAGCTATCAGGCTTAGCCACTCGTCTTCCGTCAAGACTTTTACGCCATGCTTTTGCGCGTCGGTAAGCTTCGACCCCGCACCGGGACCGGCGACGAGAAAGTCCGTCTTCTTGGAGACGGAGCCTGACACTTTTGCTCCCAGTCTTTCCGCGCGGGCCTTGGCTTCATCGCGAGTAAAGCGTTCAAGCGAGCCCGTGAAAACTACAGTCTTGCCAGCGACCGCGGTGTCCGTTGGGGGGCGCTCGACTTCCAGTATCGTCAGTTCCGAAGCCAGATCGTTCACTGTCTCGCGGTTCTGAGGTTCATGGAAGAAGTGAGCCAAGGCCTCTGCCGCGACTTCGCCGACTCCGTTGATCCCAGCGAGCTCAAGGAAATCTCCGCTCGGAGCACCATTGGCGGCTGCTTTGGCCTCTTCTGCGAACATCTTCCAAGAGCCGTAGTGCTCCGCGAGGGCGCTCCTCACCTTGTTGGGGAGCTTCGGGATTGCCCTTCCAATTTTCTCCGGGAGTTGCGCCTCCGGCCAAGGGTCCTCCGATTGGTCGGATCTACCGAACTCCACGACCAAGGCCTGATTGACAGGACCAACGCCCTCCAATCTAGCCAACGCATTCCAAGTCGATCCCGGCAGTCCCTTCGCTGCGGCATCGACCGCAGCTTCCAGAGTGGGCCAAGACTGATAAGCGCGCGTAAGAGCGATCGATGTCTGTTCCCCGATGTCGCGGATTCCCAAGCCGAACAAGAAGCGATCCAGCGCGATTTCGCGCCGAGCTTCGATGCTCTCCAAGAGCCCATCGACCTCCTTGAAGGTACGCTTGTCGTCGGCGATCGACTTCGCGACTTTCTTTCCGGTCTGAATCTCTCGCTGTTGCGCCAGCTTTTTGCGTTGCTCCAGCACGACTTCCCGGAGCTTTTGGCCATGATTGCGGAGGCGGAAGATGTCGCCTGGCCTGGAGACCAATCCACTTTCCAACAACATCTCGATCAGACCCTCTCCCAATCCCTCGATGTCGAAGGCGCGCCGAGACACGAAGTGTTTGAGCCGCTCAAGTCTTTGGGCCCCACAGGTGAGCCCCCCGGTGCAACGCCGGCGCACTTCGTTGTTTTCGCGGACAGCCTCTGACCCACAGACTGGGCAGTGGGTGGGAAAGACGTAAGGGACAGTGTCGGAGGGGCGCTTTTCGGGGACGATGCCGAGAATCTGCGGGATGACGTCTCCAGCGCGCTGAAGGATGACGGTGTCGCCTAGCCGAACGTCCTTGCGGGTGATCTCGTCCTCATTGTGGAGAGTAGCGTTGCGAACGACGACACCGCCGACGGTTACAGGGTGGAGTCGGGCGACGGGAGTAAGAGACCCCGTGCGCCCCACCTGGATGTCGATGTCCTCCAGCACCGTCGTCGCCTGCTGCGCCGGGAATTTGTGGGCGATGGCCCAGCGGGGGGTGCGGGCGACGAAGCCGAGGCGGGCCTGCCAGTCGAGCCGGTCGACCTTGTAGACCACGCCGTCGATGTCATAGCCGAGGCCGGCGCGGTCGCGCTCCAGCTCGGCGTAGAGGGCCTGAAGGCCGGCGGCGTCCTCGACCTGGCGGGATCGGGCATTGACCTGGAAGCCCCAGGTTTCCAGCGCCTTGAGGGCGCCCGCTTGCGTTTCGGCGAAGGAGTCGGAGGTCTCGCCCCAGGCGTAGGCGAAGAAGCGCAAGGGCCGTTTCGCCGTGATCGTCGGATCCTTCTGGCGCAGCGAGCCGGCGGCGAAATTGCGGGGGTTGGCGTAGGTGCGCTGGCCCTCCGCCTCGGCGGCGGCGTTGAAGGCGTCGAAGGCGTCATTCGGCGCATAGACCTCGCCCCGCACCTCGATGACGGCGGGCCAGCCCTTGCCGGACAGGGTCTGCGGGATGTCGGCGATGGTGCGAAGATTGGCGGTGACGTCCTCGCCCGTCCGGCCGTCGCCGCGCGTCGCGCCGGTGACCAGCACGCCGTTCTCGTAGCGCAGACTGGCCGAGAGGCCGTCGATCTTGGGCTCGCCGACGAAGGCGACCACTTCATCCACCGGCAGTTTCAGGAAGCGGCGGATGCGGGCGACGAAGTCCGTCACCTCCTCCGGGGAAAAGGCGTTGTCGAGCGAAAGCATCGGCACGCCGTGGCGGACGGGGGCGAACTGGCTGGAGGCGGCGGCGCCGACCACCTGGGACGGAGAGGCGGGGCTGGTCAGGTCGGGGAACAGGTCCTCGATCTCGAGCGCGCGGCGCTTGAGGGCGTCATAGTCGGCGTCCGGAATCTCGGGCGCGTCCTGGCCGTGATAGAGGGCGTCGTGGCGGGCGAGCTCGGCAGCCAGCCGGTCGAGTTCCTCGCGCGCGGCGGACTCGGTCAGCTGATCGACGGGGGTGTCGGACATGAAACGCTCGCGAGATGGATTCCCGGCGCCCGTTCTAGCATCGCCCGCGCGGCTTTCGAGAGCGCAACGGCGAACGATATGGCATGACAACGAGTTAATCTGACACGGTCGCCGCGTCCCGCTAGCGTCGCCGCGACTTCAAGGAGCTCCCATGCGTCACGCCCGTCTTCTCGCCCTGTCCACCGCCCTCGGCGGAGCCCTGATGCTCGCGGCCTGCGGGGCCTTCTCCGGACCTGAGGCGACGCCCGTGGCGGCGGCGCCGTCGCCGTCGGCGATGCACGCCCAGTTGCTGGAAGACGTCCGCATCCTGGCGGCCGACGACATGCAGGGCCGCGACACCGGCGCGCCCGGCGGAGAGCTGGCGCGCAACTATATCGTCGGCCGGCTGGAAGGCCTCGGCGTCGTCGCGCCGCCGATGGGCCGGTTGCAGCCGTGGGAGATGCAGGGCCGTACCCGCGCCGGACCGAAGACCTTCAACGGCGTCAATATCCTCGGGGTGATCCCGGGTACGCGCGTCACCGACCGCTACATCGTCGTCACCGCCCACTATGACCACGTCGGGGTCAACGCCGAGGGGCAGATCTTCAACGGGGCCGACGACAACGCCTCGGGCGTCGCCACCATGCTCGCCCTGGCCGCGGACCTGAAGCGTCAGGCTCCGCAGCACAGCGTGCTGATCGTGGCCCTGGACGGCGAGGAACACGGCCTGCTCGGCGCCCGGCATTTCGTCGAGGCCCCGCCGGTCCCGCTCGCCTCGATCGCCATGAACCTGAATTTCGACATGACCGCGCGCGCTGAAACCGACGGCAAGCTGTGGGTCACGGGCACCTATCAGAACCCGACCTTCCGTCCGATGCTGGAGGGTATTCCGGCGAATGGCGCGGTCGCCCTCGCGTTCGGCAAGGATTCGCCGCAGGACACCGGCTCGGACAATTGGGTCGAGTCCTCGGACCATGCGGCCTTCCACCGGGCGCAGGTGCCGTTCCTGTACCTGGGCGTCGACTTCCACCCCGACTATCACCGTCCCTCGGACGATCTCGAGCGGATCACCCCCTCGGTCTTCATCAGCGCGACCGAGCTTTCGATCGCTTCGTTCCGGGCGCTAGACGCGGGGCTGAACCGCTGATCGGGAGCGCGGGACACCCGTAAAGATACGGGGTTGCAAAGGTGACGGTTCGGTCGTCTGGTCCGACGATCGGAGACGCGCCCATGACGATCACCCATCGACCGGCCCTGGACCTCGGGGCCGTTCAGAGAATCCGCAAGGTCGCCGTGCTCGTCGCCCTTGTGGGGCTGGTCGGGCTGGCGCTGGTGACGCAGTCGATCGGCGGCGCCGACGGCGAATGGCACGAGCGGGTCGAAGCTACGGGCTTCCTGGCCATGATCGTCTCGATCGTCGGCCGGGCGTGGTGCTCGCTCTACATCGGGGGCCGCAAGAAGGCCGAGATCGTCGACCGCGGGCCCTATTCGATCACCCGCAACCCGCTCTATGTCTTCAGCTATCTCGGCGCCTTCGGCATCGGGGCCCAGAGCGGCAGCGTCACCATCGGTCTGGGTTTCGTTCTGGCGGCCATGGTCGTCTTCTACCTGACGGTGCGGCGCGAGGAGGCCTTCCTCGAACGGGAGTTCGGGGCCGTCTATGCCGCCTACAAGGCCCGCACGCCGCGCTTCTGGCCCCGGTTCTCGCTGTGGCGGGATGAGGAGCAGCTGACCATCCGGCCGACCCTGTTCGTGACCACGATCCGCGACGGCCTGGTCTTCCTGCTGGCCATTCCGGTGTTCGAGCTGATCGACGCCGGGCAGGCGGCGCACTGGCTGCGGGTCGTCGCCTTCCTGCCCTGACGGTGGACAGCCGCGCCCCGGCGTGGTCCGGTCGGCCGGACAGTCAGGGAGCCGACCTCATGCGCCGATCCATCCTTCTGGCGGCCAGCCTTCTGGCCCTCGCCGCCTGCGACCGCCCCGACGCCCCGACGGACGCCCCGTCCGCGCCGCCGGCAGGGGCCACCGCCTTCAGCTATGCCTCGACCGGCGATCTGTCCGGCTACTACATGCCGGCCAGCGAGGTGCGGCTCGGCAAGTGGAGCTTCGACCACATCTTCCTGGGCCAGGCGGCCGAGTTCCGGGCGTGGACGCAGGGCGACCGCAGCGCGACCTTCGCCCCGGTCATGCTGCAGTTCGAGGACGCGACCAGCCCGATGGTCCAGACCGAGCTCGGCGAGACGCGCAGCGTCTCCGCCCGGGTGCTGCCGACCCGCTACGCCGTCAGCGACGAGCGGATCGAATTTGAGGGGACCTCGGCCGAGCTGGGCCGGGTGGCGTTCGCGGGCCGGCTCGATCCGGGGGCGTTGGCGACCTCGCGGCGCAATCTCGGCGACGAGGGGGTGGTGGTGACCGGAACGCTGACGGCCGGTGGCGAGACCGTGCGCGATGTCCGCCTGCGCTGGTGGATGGGCGACTGATCCGAAATCAGCCGCCGCTGCGGATATCCAGTTTCAGCCCCATGGCCTCGGCCAGGGCCTTGCCGCGCCGGCGGGTCTGTTCTCCGAGCAGGACGTCGGCGTAGCCGTCGCTGGCGGTCAGCACCAGGGCGCCGTCCTTCACCGCCGCGCGGGCGTTGACCAGCAGTTGGGGTGACCGGCCCGACAGGTCGCAGGCGAGGCGGATCGCCAGTCCCAGCGCCCGGGCGCCCTGACGCTGGTCCTCGGTCAGCAGCCGGCCGATGGTGTTCGACTCCGGCGTCGAGACGGACCCGCCGTAGCGGGCGTTGACCGCCACGGCGAGGAAGGCGCGCTCGGCGTGGTTCTGGCCGGGCACCGGCGCGCGCAGGACCTGGTCAAAGGCCAGTTCGACGCGGTGGTCGGGATGCAGCCGGGCGCCCAGATCGGCGAGGCGGCAGGCAGCGTCGGCGAGGACGCGGTCGCGCGCTTCGCCGAAGACGGGGGGCAGGGCGGCGACGAGCGGCGCGATCCAGCCGTTCAGGGCGCCGGGCAGGGTGGGCGAGATGCCCTGCCGCGCGCCGAGGGCCGAGCAGCCGGCCAGCAGCGGATCCGCCGTGGCCGTCTCCGGGTCGAGTGTCTCGTACAGCAGGCCTTCGCGCACACCCCAGGCCGACAGAATGATGCGCTTGAGGGCGAGGCGCTCGATCAGCGCCTCCAGCACAAGGGCGGCATGGGGCAGGGTCTCGGCCCGCTTCTTCGACAGGCCGGGCCATTTCTCGAGCGAGGCCTTCGACTGGCGGGCGATCAGCCGGGCGGTGTCGAGCACGTCGGCGGCGGCCATCTCATACTGGTGGACAATGCGCAGCGGATAACCGCTGACCTGCATATGCACCTGAGCCAGGGTCCGCCACGCCCCGCCGACGGCGTAGAGGGTGTCGGCGGCGTAGTCCTCCGCGGGCTTGAGCCGCTTGGCGATCAGGCCGCGCAGCCGGTCGGCGTCGAAGGCCTTGTCGTCGGCGAGAGCGAAGGGGCCGAGGGGCAGGGTGACGCCGCGCCCGACCTCGCCTTTGGTGATGCGCACCAGTTCAAGACTGGAGCCGCCGAGGTCGCCGGCCACGCCGTCGGCCATCGGGATGCCCGCCAGCACGCCGAGGGCCGCGTAGCGCGCCTCTTCCTCGCCGGTCAGGACGCGGATCTGCAGGCCGGTTTCGGCGGCGACGCGGTCGCAGAAGATCTGGCCGTCTTCGGCTTCGCGCACGGCGGCGGTGGCGGCGACGAAGGCATGGGCCGGCCGGACCCCGTCGACGACGGCGGCGAACCGCTTCAGCGCTGTCAGCGCCTGGGCGGCGCCCTCGACGGACAGTTTGCCGGTGACGGGCAGGTCGCGACCGAGGCCGGCCAGAACCTTTTCGTTGAACACGGTCCAGATGGCGCGGCCCTCGAGCCGGTACAGGACCATGCGGACGGAGTTGGAGCCGATGTCGATGGCGGCGATGTCGCGCGGGGCGCCGATCGCCGTGAGCAGGGCCTCGGGCATCAACGCTTCTTCCGCGACGGCTCGTAGCTGAGGTGACCCGGCAGGGTCTTCACCTTGCGCCCCCGGCCCGACAGGCTGGGGTTGGTCATGAAGTATTTGTGCGCCGAGAACGGCCGCTCGGGGTCCGCGGGCGCGACCCGGTGGTAGGCGCCGTCCGGGGCCAGAACCCAGCTCTGGGCGTCGTCCTTGAGGTTGGCGACCATGATCTGGTCAAGCACCTGATCGTGGACGGTGGCGTTCAGCACCGGGGTCATCAGCTCGACGCGGCGGTCCAGATTGCGCGACATCCAGTCGGCGGAGGAGATGTAGAGCTTCGCCTTGTCATGCGGCAGGTCGCGGCCGTTGGCGAAGGCGACGATGCGGCTGTGTTCGAGGAAGCGGCCGACGATGGACTTGACCCGGATGTTCTCCGACAGGCCCTCGACCCCGGGGCGCAGGCAGCAGATGCCCCGGACGACCAGTTCGATGCGCACGCCCCACTGGCTGGCGCGGTACAGGGCGTCGATCACCGCCGGATCGACCAGCGAGTTCATCTTGGCCCAGATCGCCGCCGGCTTGCCCTTGGCCGCGGCCGCCATCTCCTTGCCGATCAGGTCGATCAGCGTGGTCTTCATGTTGAGCGGCGAGACCACCAGGGCCTCCAGCTCGTCGGGCTGGGCGTAGCCGGTGATGTAGTTGAACACCCGCGAGGCGTCGCGGGCCAGGACGGGGTCGCAGCTGAACAGGCTCAGGTCTGTGTAGATGCGCGCCGTCACCGGATGATAGTTGCCGGTGCCGAAATGGCAGTAGGTGCGCATGGCGTCCCCCTCCCGGCGGACGACGACGCTGAGCTTGGCGTGGGTCTTGTACTCGACGAAGCCGAAGACGACGTGGACCCCGGCGCGCTCCATGGCTCGCGCCCAGCGCAGGTTGGCCTCCTCGTCGAACCGCGCCTTGATCTCGACCAGGGCGGTGACGTTCTTGCCGTTCTCGGCCGCCTCGATCAGGGCGGCGACGATGGGGCTGTCCTTGGAGGTGCGGTACAGGGTCTGTTTGATGGCGATGACATTGGGGTCGCGGGCCGCCTGACGCAGGAACTGGACCACCACGTCGAAGCTCTCGAACGGATGGTGGATCAGCATGTCCTTCTCGCGGACCGCCGCGAAGATGTCGCCGCCGTTGTCGCGCACCCGCTCGGGATAGCGGGGCTCATAGCCCTTGAACTTCAGGTCCGGATGGCCGGCGGGGATGAGGTCGGAGAGCTGGGCCAGACCCAGCATGCCGCCGACCATGACGATGTCCTGGGGCGCGGCGTCGAGCTGGTCGATGATGAAGGTGCGCAGATCGTCAGGCATGGACGCCTCGATCTTGATGCGCACCACCGAGCCCATGCGCCGCTGCTTCAGCGCCTCCTCGAACTCCATGACCAGATCTTCGGCCTCTTCCTCGATCTCGATGTCCGAGTCGCGGATCAGGCGGAAGACGCCGCGCTCCAGCACGTCGCAGCCGGGGAACAGATGGTCGATGAAGAGGGTCAGCAGGCTTTCGAGCGTGAGAAAGCGTTTGCGGCCCGGCGTGGAGCGGCCGTCTGTCGCCAGCGGCCAGAACCGCTTCACCTGGGTCGGCACGGGCACCAGCGCATAGAGGGTGCGGTTGTCCGAGCGCCGCTTGAGCTTCAGCGCCAGCGAGAAGCCGAGGTTGGGCAGGAAGGGGAAGGGGTGGGCCGGGTCGATCGCCATAGGCGTCAGCACGGCGAACAGCTGGTTGAGGAACTCCGGCTCGAGCCGCTCGCGCTCGGTCCGGGTGATCCGGTCGGCGTCGACGACCTCGATGCCGACGCCCTTCAGCTCCTTGCGCAGCTTGCGCCAGCGATGCTGCTGTTCGGCCATCAGGGCGCCGGCGGCGACATTGACCTTGTCCAGCTGTTCCGCCGGGGTCAGGCCGTCGGCGGACAGCACCCGCACCCGCTCGCGCACCTGGCCCTTGAGGCCGGCGACGCGGGTCATGAAGAACTCATCGAGGTTGTTGGCCGAGATCGACAGGAAGCGCAGGCGCTCCAGCAGGGGGTGGGCCGGATTGGCGGCCTCTTCCAGCACCCGGCTGTTGAAGGCCAGCCACGAAATCTCGCGATTGAAGAAGCGTGTCGGCGAGGCCATCAGCGCCTCGGACAGGTGCAGTTGCGGCGCGCGCGAGGAAGGGACCTCCTCGCCGGTGGTCGTGTCGCTGATCGCCGCGTCGCTCATGACGCCGGTTCTGACCCGACCCGGCGACGGCTGCAACCTTGCTGCGACACAAGAAGACGCCGCCCGGCCTCGCGGCCGGACGGCGTTTCCTCCGTGTCCTGACGGCTTACCAGCGCCAGGCGTCGTAGATGACGTCGATGATGTAGCCGTCGTACTGGTCGATCAGATAGATGTGGTTGTCGACCAGCACCCAGCGCGTGCCTTCCGGCGGATAGCCGAGGCCATAGGTGCGCCAGTCGTCCAGCTGGTAGCGCCAGAAGATCGACGGCAGATAGTCGCCGACGTAGTAGCGCTGGCCCCAGTAGTTGCGCGGCACGCTGTAGTAGCCGTAGCCCGGCGCGAAATAGAAGCCGATGCGCAGGCCGCTGTAGCCGCGGAAGCGGTGGTCATTGCGCCACCAGTCGCCGCGGTGGCTCCGGTTCCAGTTGCGGCGCCACTGGTCGCTGTTGAAGCGCTGGCGGAACTCGCGGTACTCGCGGCGATCCTGACGGCGCTCCTGGCGGTCCTCTCGACGATCGTCGCGGCGATCCCAGCGGTCTTGCGGTCGGTCGGGCCGGTTCGGCCGATCGGGCCTGTCCGGACGGTCGGGCCGATCAGGGCGGTTGGGCCTGTCGGGCCGTGGACCGCCATCCTGATCCGGGCGGTTGGGCCGGTCCGGACGGTTGGGACGGTCCGGCCGATTGGGCCTGTCGGGACGCGCGCCGCCGTCCTGGTCCGGCCGGTTCGGGCGGTCGGGCCGGTCAGGGCGGTTGGGCCTGTCGGGACGCGCGCCGCCATCCTGATCCGGCCGGTTCGGGCGGTCGGGGCGATCAGGCCGGTCAGGACGATTGGGCCTGTCGGGACGGGGGCCATCCTGATCGGGGCGGTTGGGCCGGTCGGGACGATCGGGACGATCAGGCCGGTTCGGGCGGTCGGGACGGTTTCCATCGGCGCCGGCGTCGGGCCGGTTGGGCCGATTGGGACGTTCGGGCCGGCTTCCGTCGCCGTCAGGGCGGTCGGATCGATCCGGTCCCGCGCGGGCGGGTCGGTCGGGCCGCGCCGGGCGCGCGGGTCTTTCGGGCCGGGCCTGACGGGCCTCGTCGCGCGCTTCGTCGCGGTCCTGGCGGGC
>NZ_DLHQ01000024.1 GCF_002483305.1 Brevundimonas sp. UBA7664 | reverse complement strand
GCGGCGCGCCGGACAGGCCGCCGGCCTCGGCCCGGTGGGACGACCGCAGACTGTCGGGCCGGTCGAGGGTGGTGTTGGACACGATCAGGGCGTCGATGCGGTGGTCCAGGCTGGCTTCGACGATCAGGGCGATCTCGGCGGTCGTCAGGTCAGGCGCGATCTTGAGGAAGACCGGGGTCGGGTCCGCCCCGCGCGCCTCGGCCAGCCGGCCCAGCAGGTCGTCCAGCGCCGCCCGGCCCTGAAGGGCGCGCAGGCCCGGCGTATTGGGCGAGGAGACGTTGACCGTCACATAGTCGGCCAGACCCTTCAGCCGGAGCAGGCCGGCGACATAGTCCGCCGCCTTGTCTTCCGTGTCCTTGTTGGCCCCCAGATTGGCGCCGACGACGGCGTCCCGCGGCCGCCCGGCCAGCCGGGCGGCGAAGGCCTCCAGACCGGCGTTGTTGAACCCCATCCGGTTGATGATCGCCCGGTCCTCGCTCAGGCGGAACAGGCGCGGCTTCGGATTGCCGGGCTGCGCCAGCGGCGTCACCGAGCCGCACTCCACGAAGCCGAAGCCCAGTCGCGACAGGCCGTGCAGCGCCTCGCCGTTCTTGTCGAGACCGGCGGCCAGCCCGACCGGATTGGGCAGGGCCAGCCCGGCCACGGTGGTCGCCAGGATCGGGTCGTCGGCTCTGGCGGGCGGAAGGGGCGCCATCTGCAGGGCGCGGATCGCCAGACCGTGGGCGGTCTCGGGGTCGAGCGTGCGCAGCAGGGCCGCGCCTATGTCGGTCACGGCCATCCCACGCCTCCGTCGTCGAACCGCATGACGCCGTCGGCATCGACCGACAGGCCGCGTTGCGGGGCATCGGCCGTGGCGGGCAGGGGGGCGAACAGATGCGGGAACAGGTCGCCGCCGCGCGACGCCTCCCATTTCAGCGCCTCGCCCAGCGGCGCCAGGGCGACCTCCACCAGCACGAGGCCGCTCTTTCCGGCGTAATGGCGGCGTGCCGTCTCGGCCATCTGGGCGCTGGTCGACATGTGGATGTAGCCGTCGGCGCGATCGACCGCCGACCCGGCATAGGCGCCCTCGGCCAGGGCCGCGGCCCACTCGGCGCCGTCGACCAGCTTGTAGGCGACCGCGCTCATGCGCCGCCCGCGTCGCGCGGCTGGATGAAGCCCTCGAAGACGCAGCGCCCGGCCACGTCGACGGCGAAGATGGCCGCCGCGCCCGGCGGAAAGCCGCCGCTCATCCGGTCGAGCACGGCGGGAGAGGCCGCGCTCTCGACCAGATACTCCACGGCCAGTTGATGGACGCCCGGATTGTGGGCGACGACCATCAGGCAACCCGCCTCATCCTCGCCGGCCTCGACATAGCGGCGCAGGGTCCCGGAGCCGCCGTTGTACAGGGGCTCGTCCTCGCGCACCTGGACGTCGCCGAAGGCGTCGTGCAGCAGGTCCCAGGTCTGGCGGGTGCGGACCGCGGGCGAAACCAGCGCCAGATCGGGGCGCATGCCCCGCCCGGCCAAGGTCCGGCCCATGGCCGCGGCGTCGGCCCGGCCACGGGCCGACAGGGCCCGGTCGCGGTCGCGGCCGGAGCCGGCCGTCCCTTCCGCCTCGGCGTGACGCATCAGGATCAGTCGCTGCATGGGCAGGGCTTTAAGGGCGTTCGCCGCTTCCCGCCAGATCGCCGTCGGACAGATCGCGCGATGAGCGCGACGCGGGCTGGGGCTGGAGCGCGGGCGTCATCACAGGGACGGTCGCCACCGCCCCGCCGGGCCGGATCCGCGCATAGGCCTGCCGCGTCGCCTCCAGCAGGATGACGCCCGCGGCCCCCGGCATGACCCGCTTGCCGACCTGTTCGAACCCGTCGGCCAGCGGCAGCAGCGGCCCCCAGGGCGGCACATACAGCGTCTGGGACCAGGCGGTGGGCTCCAGTCCGGCGGCGCGCACCAGCCGCTCCAGCTGGCGGCGCGTGAACGGGCGGCCATGGCCGAAGGGCGTCGTCTCGGCCCGCGCCCAAAGCCCGCCCCGCGCCGCCGCCACCAGAATGATCCGCCCGGCCGGGGACAGGGCCCGCACGGCCTCGTTCATCAGTCCCTGGGCGTCGTCCGCCTCTTCCAGGGCGTGGATCAGCAGGATGCGGTCGAACGAGCCGGCGGCGAAGGGCAGGCGGCGGTCGTCGACCAGCAGGGTGCGGTTCTTGCCCGCCGCTGGCCACGGCTCGACGCCCTGACCGCCGGGCATGGCTGCGACCACGCGCCGCGCGCCGACGAAGGCGTCCAGCCACGGCGTGGCGTAGCCGAGACCCAGCACATCGCTGTTGGTCGCCTCGCCCCAGGCGTCTTCCAGCCGCCGCGCCAGCAGCCGGCGCGCCAGGGCGCCGGCGGGCTCGCCGTAGAAGGTCCGGAGTTCCTCGATACTGCGCCGCATGGCCCCACCATAGGCCGCGCCGGGGGCGGCTGCTAGAATGACCGCATGACCCTCGACGTGCGCCTGTTCCCCTGCCTGACCGACAACTACGGCCTTCTGGTGCGGGACCGGGACACCGGGGTGGTCGCCACGATCGACACGCCGGACGCAGGCGCGATCCTCGCGGATCTCGAGGCCAGCGGCTGGGGCCGGCTGGACCTGATCCTCAACACCCACTGGCACCCCGACCACACCCAGGGCAACGCCCGGCTGAAGGCTGAAACCGGCTGCGAGATCGTCGGCCCCGAAGAGGTGCGCAAGGCCGCGCCGATCGACCGGATCGTGGCCGGCGGCGACACGGTGATGCTGGGCGGCACGGCGCTGGAGGTCACGGACGCGCCCGGCCACACCCTCGGTCACATCGTCTATCGCTCGCCCGCCGACGCCCAGGCCTTCGTCGGCGACGTCCTGTTCACCCTGGGGTGCGGCCGGCTGTTCGAGGGCACGCCGGGGCAGATGTGGTCCAGCCTCGCCCGTCTTGCGGCCTGGCCTGACGAGACCACGGTCTGGTGCGCCCACGAGTACACGGCCGCCAACGCCCGCTTCGCCCTCAGCGTGGACGACCGGCCCGAAATGGCGGCGCGGGCGGCGGAGATTTTCGCGATGCGGGAGCGCGGCGAGCCGACCGTCCCGACGACCATCGGCGCGGAAAAGGCCTTCAACCCCTTCCTGCGCGCGGGCGACGCGGAGGCCTTCGCGGCGGTCCGGGCGGCCAAGGACGTGTTCTAGCGCCGCGAGAGGAAGGCCTGGATGACGCGGGCCGAGGACGGTCGCCCGGCCACGCCCTGCGCCGGCGCCACCACGATCCGCAGGTCGCCGCGGGCATAGGTCACCGAGGCGCGGGCGCCTTCCACGATGGTGATGCTGCGCAGCCCGTCCAGCGCGGACCGAGAGGTCGGCGAGCGGGCGATCCTGAGCACCGCATCGGTGGACAGGATCAGGGCCTCCACGGCCAGACCCTCGCCCTGGCCGTCGGTGTCGAGATTGATCTCGATCAGCCGCCCGATCGTCTGGCTCATCATGGCGCTGCGTCGGGCCATCAGCTGGAACAGCTGGGTCGGCCCCAGGGTCGGCGGGCTCAGGCTTTCGCCGGGGCCGGAGAAGGACGCGGGAGAGCCGCCGGGCGCCCGGGCGGTATAGACGGTCATGCCGCCGCCGGGGGTCACCCGCAGCAGCTGGTCGCCGGCGTCATTGCGATAGATGACATCGCCGCGCGGGGCGGCGGTGGGGCGCAGCACCCAGGTCTCGTCGCGGCGGTCGAAACGCAGCAGGGGCCGCTGGCCCGACCGGTCGAGGATGAAGGCCTCGCCGGACTCGGCGACATAGCGCCCCGTCGGCGGCGGGGTGCGGCCCGGCGCGCCGCGATTGCGCAGGGCCTCGGTCTGTTCGGCCTGGACGTTGCCGCGGGTCTGGGCCTGGGCCTGGGAGGCGACAGGCAGCAGGGAAAGGGCCGCCGCCGCGAGGGCGATCGCCATCGCGGCCGGAAGCGGCGTTCGCGCCGTTCTGACCCTTGCCGTCAACTCCATGACGCTATTCGTGAAACGGGCACACGGCGGATTTTGGGCGGACGCGCGTCAGCCGACCAGATACTGACCGCCGTTCAGCGACAGGGTGCAGCCTGTGACATATCCGGCACGTTCGCCGGCCAGCCACGACACCATGTCCGCGATTTCCTCGCCTTTTCCGAGTCTTCCGACCGGAATCTGGGCGATGATTCCGGCCAGGACCTTCTCGTCCATGGCCCCGACCATCTCGGTGTCGATATAGCCCGGGGCGATGCAGTTCACGGTGACGCCCTTGCGCGCATTCTCCAGCGCCAGCGCCTTGGTGAAGCCGATCATCCCGGCCTTGGCGGCGGAATAGTTGGTCTGGCCGATCTGGCCCTTCTGGCCGTTGATCGACGAGATGTTGACGATCCGGCCGAAGCCGCGGTCGCGCATGCCGTTGATCACCTGGCGCGTCATGTTGAAGACGCTGTCCATGTTCACCCGGATCACGTCCGACCACTGCTCCGAGCTCATCTTGTGGAAGAAGCCGTCGCGGGTGATGCCGGCGTTGTTGACCAGGATGTCGATGGGACCCAGCTGGTCCTCGATCTCCTTCACCGCCCGGGCGCAGTCGTCGAACGAGCCGACATTGCCCTTGACGATGGTGACGCCCAGCTCCTTCGCCGTGGCCTCGGCGGCCTCGACATTGCCGGAATAGCCGGCGGCGACGGACATGCCGTCTTCCTTCAGACGCTGAACGATCGCCTTGCCGATGCCGCGGGTTCCACCCGTGACCAGAGCCACTCGAGCCATATGCGTTTCCTTGTCCCTGCTGGTGGTCCGCTCTGACGGCGGGCCTTCGTCAACAGGTGTAGCGGCGGGAGTGGCGAGGGTCGAGGGGCGAGGGTCGAAGCAGGGCGACACTCGCTCCCGGATCGCGTCTTCCTCGACCCTCGACCCTCGGCTCTCGCCCCTAGATCTTCGCCATATCCAGCACGAACCGGTACCGCACGTCCGACTTCTCCAGCCGGGCATAGGCCTCGTTGATCTGGTCCGGGGCGATCACCTCGATGTCGCAGGCCAGGCCGTGCTCGGCGCAGAAATCGAGCATCTCCTGGGTCTCGCGGATGCCGCCGATCAGCGACCCGGCCACCGACCGGCGCCGCCACAGCAACCCCATCGCATAGACCGGCAGCCCCTCGGTGGTCAGGCCCAGCATGACCATGGTGCCGTCCTTGGCCAGCAGGTTCACATGGCTGGCGATCTCATGCGTGGCCGAGACGGTGTTGATGATCAGGTCGAAGCTCTCGCCCGCCGCCTGCATCGCCGCCTTGTCCGAGTTGATCAGGAAATGTTTGGCCCCCATCCGCTCGGCGTCGGCCTTCTTGCGGTCCGAGGTCGACAGGACGGTGACTTCCGCCCCCATGGCCGCCGCCTGTTTGACCGCCATATGCCCCAGCCCGCCAAGGCCGATCACCGCCACCTTCGATCCCGGCCCCACCTTCCAGTGGCGCAGCGGCGAATAGGTGGTGATCCCGGCGCACAGCAGCGGCGCCGCGGCGTCCAGCGGAATGCTGTCGGGAATGGTCACGACATAGTTCTGGTCGACCACGATGGCGGTGGAATAGCCGCCCTGGGTGATGGTCTGGCCGACGGCCGCCCCCTTGGGATCGGGCGAGCCATAGGTCTGGGTCATGCCGGGCACGCAGTACTGCTCCTCGCCCTCGCGGCACGGCGCGCACTGGCGGCAGCTGTCGACCATGCAGCCGACGCCGACCCGGTCGCCGACCTTGAAGCGGGCGACATTGCCGCCGACCGCGGTCACCACGCCGGCGATCTCGTGACCCGGCACGATGGGATAGGTCGTGTTGCCGAGGTCGTTCTTCACGATATGCAGGTCGGAGTGGCAGACCCCCGCGAATTTGATCTCGATGGCCACATCGTCCGGACCGGGATCGCGCCGGTCGAAGCTGTAGGGCGACAGCGGCGCCGTGCTGGAGGTGGCGGCGAAGGCGCGGGTGGCGATGGGCATGGAGGGTCCTTGGGTCTGGCTTCAGGGCAAGGTGACTACGATGGACCCGCCCCGCAAGGTCACCCGCCGTCGCGCCCATCGACCTGGCGCACCGGCACGGCGGCCAAGTCGAGGTCGTCGAACAGCCGGGCGTTCAGTACGAGGCGCGCGGGCCGGCCCTCGCCCGCGTCCGTGGTCCAGGCGGGCGCTTCGTCGAACACGCCGCACCCGCACGTCGTGCAATGGTGAAAGGTCATCATCCGGTCGCCCCACTGGTAGTCGGCGAGGCGTTCCGGCGTCAGGCTGAGTTCGACCTCGTCCGGCGCATAATAGGCGACCAGCGCCCCGCGCTTCGAACAGATCGAACAGTTGCACGACGTCACCGACTGCGGCGCCGGCGCCGAAAACCGCTGGGCCCCGCAGTGGCAGCTGCCGCGCAGCATGGTCACCCGGCCAGCTTGGCGATCAGCGCCTGCGCCGCGGCCGGATTGCGCACCTTCGCCCCGGCGATGAAATAGGCGAAGACGTCGCCGCTTTTCGCCCAGTCGCGGGTCTGACGGACGATCCCGTCCAGTTCCTTCGAGGTCATCCCCGACGACTCGTCCTCGCGGCTCGACATCAGCCGGGCGTACCGGAAATCGGCCGTGTCCTGGTCGATCGTCGGCCACTCCGGGGCCTCGTCGTCCTGGCCGTAGACGATCGCCGCGCCGTATTTGCGCGCCAGGTCGTAGAACTGCTCGCTCTCGAACGTCCCGCTGCGGACCTCGAGCGCGTGGCGCAGCCGCACCCCGTCCTTCTCCTTCGGCAACAGCTTCAGGAAGCCCTCGAAATCGACCGGATCGAATTTCTTGGTGGCCATAGTTACCAAGGCGATTAACAAAGCAGAGTCTGACTCGACGCTAAGACGCTGATCGGCGGTTCATAGCGACCACGGTGCCAACGGAATGGATGACAGATCACAATCTTGAGCGACAATGCCTTCCCAGCCCCGGAGGTCATTTGAGCCAGCACACAATCGTCTTCGATCTCGAAACTGTGCCCTGCACCGAGACGCTCGCGCGCCTGCACGGACGCGATGTCCTCACCGACGATGAGGCGGTAGAAATCCTTGGAGAGAAGTTCCCCAAGCTTCCGCTCCACAAGGTCGCTGTGCTCGCCGCCCTCGTGGCAGAGCGTATTGAGGGAATCTGGCGCGTAAGGTCGCTGGGTGCACCGCACATCGGCGACCGAACAGAAGTCGATTTAATCTCCGCATTCGCCGCCCGCGTGGACAGCCTTCGACCGACTTTAGTGACCTTCAACGGCAATGGGTTCGACATGCCGGTCCTGCGCTACCGGGCGATGGTCAACGGCATCGCTGCTCCCGGCCTGACCGCTCGCCCCTACTTCAAGCGCTACGATCAGGCGCACGTCGATCTATGTGAAGAACTCGCCAGCTTCCAATCGAACGCGAAGTCATCGTTAGACGACCTGTGCAAGATGATGGGCCTTCCGGGGAAACCGGAGGGGATCGACGGCTCGAAGGTCTGGGAGCACGTTCGAGCCGGTCGCATTCAAGAATGCGCCAACTACGGGGAGACCGATGTTGTGAACACCTACCGGGTGTGGCTGCGCTACGAACTTTTCCGAGGAGCAATCACGGAGGAGCAGATGGTTGGAAGCGAGGCTGACCTTTCCGCGTTCATCACGGCCCGGCTCTGCGAGCGCCCGCACCTTGCGTTTCTCGTTGCCCCACCTGCGGAGGGCGAAGGCGATGTGCGGACGCTTTGAGACCACAGGCAAGTTCAGTTGGGCCGAAATCCACGAGGCTCTGTCCACCTATGCACCGGTGACGACAGCCCCTCTGAATTTTGAGCCAAATGACGATGTGCGACCGACGACAAGTCAGGCCACTGCGCGGCTGGGCGAGGACGGCTGGATCGTCGAGAAGATGCGCTGGGGCCTCGTGCCCTTCTGGCGCAACGGCAAGCCGCTCAAGGACACCGAGAAGGGCAAAGGCGATGGCTTCAAGCTGACCACGTTCAACGCCCGATCAGAGACCTGTGCGGGCACAACCACCTTCCGCGAAGCCTTCGGCAAGCGACGTTGCATCGTCCCCGCCTCGGCATGGTTCGAATGGACCGGCGACAAGGGGTCGAAGACCAAGCATCGCTTCGCCCGCGCAGACGATGACCTGCTCTGGTTCGCCGGTATCTGGGATCGCGTCACCACCCCCGACGCGGGCGAGTTCGGCAGCTTCACGATCATCACGGCAGAGTCGTCCGGTTGGCTCGGCGACTATCACTCTCGTGCGCCGGTGATCCTTGAGCGCGACGACTGGGGCCTATGGCTGGACCCGTCCGCCGACGCTCGCGACTTGTTCGCGGCGGTGCGTCCCGAACGGTTTGGGATGGGTTAGGCCCGAACTTCCATGAGATCGCTGATCCGCGTCGTGTAGCGAGGCGACCGATTGCTCGACCGCGTGGACCATGATGTCGCTTTGCTGATCCCGCCCGGCCGTAGCGTCCCTCGACCGAACCGAGCGTTTACCGCGTCCAGCGCCGTCATCAGTTTCTCGGATCGCACCGGGTCCACAGTCGGGAGCAGATCGCGCGGTGCGTCCTCCGCAAGCTGGAGGTCTAACAAGATCACGCCGCACTTGGCGTAGCGTGTATCTGGCCGCCACATCGACCGCCCGGCGGCGACTACCTGTCTGATGATCGCGAAGCTGTCGGCTGTCGGCTCGATCTCGAACGAACGCTGACCGTGATACCAAGGGTCGCCGTTATGCGGATGGGTCTGGAAGAACACCTGCATGGCGTTGGCTTGAAGACCGTGCTTCCTACATTTCTCCGCAGCGCGCGAAGCGTGGGCCGCGAGCGCTTCACGCATGTCCTCCCAAGTCTCGACCAACCGACCGAACATCCGTGTCACGGCGACGGTTTGCTTCTGATCTGGAGCGAGGGTTAGGGGCATACAGGACACCCCGTTCAGTTCGGCGTGGGTCCGCTGGCCGGTCACCGTCATGAGCTTTCTGACGGACGCGCTCGGCAACGCCGCGAACTGCTCAACGGTGAAAATGCCCTGATTGTTGAGCTTGGTCTGACTTGCCCCGCCTACGCCCCATATCTCGCTGATCGGCATTTCCGCGAACGCCTGACGACGGACGTCGATGTCGCTGAAATCCGACACGCCGGTCGGACCGCCCTTGGCGTGTTTGTTCGCCAGCTTCGCCAGCGTCTTCGTCGGCCCAATCCCGATGCACGTCGGAATTTTGGTGATCTGACGCACCCGATCCCGAACCCGGCGGCAGTAGTCCACCCGCGCGAACTGAGTCAGGTCCAGAAACATTTCGTCGATGCTGTAAGGTTCGACGCGCTGGAAGCTCTCGGACAGAACCTCGAACACGCGGCGGCTCATGTCGCCGTAGAGGGCGTAGTTTGAGGACTTGGCTATAACGGCGCGGAACTCCGGCTTGCGCTTCGACAGATGCCACACCTCACCCATTTTGATCCCGAGCGCCTTCGCCTCGGCTGACCGGGCGATGGCGCAGCCGTCGTTGTTCGACAGCACGATCACTGGCTTGCCGATCAGGGTCGGGTTAAAGGCTCGCTCGCACGAGACATAGAAGTTGTTGCCGTCGATCAGGCCGAACATCAGACATCCGTCCGAACCAGCGCTGCGATCATGGCCCAGACCTCGGTGTCGTCGGATACGGGCTGGGGCGTTTGGTTCGAAGGCTCCAGCCACCATTGGCCGTCCTTCTCCATCAGCACCGCCAGCACCACGTCGCCATGCAGGAAGGCCACGCAGACCTTGCCGGTGATCGGCGGGGCGTCGGTCGTCACCACGAGGATGTCGCCGCCATGGATGCCGCGCTTCCTCAGACCCTCCCCCTTCACCCTGACAGCGTATCGCTGCGGCCGCCGTAGCTCCAGAAGCTCCGCGAGATCGGGCACGCCCTCGATGTGATCTTGGGCGGGCGATTGGAAGCCGGTTGTCTCGCCGCCCTTATAAGCAGGTGCTGCCACGTCAGACCGGCCGATCCAGTTTCTTCATGGCTTCCATCTGCTCGCGGTAGCGCACCTTCAACAGCGCGTCGGCGATCTTCGCCTCCGTCCGTTTCTTGGACGCGGCTAACCGCGCGGGCGTGGGTTGGCGGGTGGACATCGCTTTAGCATGTTCTTGCAATGTTCTCATTGCAAGGCGGTTGGCGAGATGGTCCACAGACGCTACCAATCAGCGTTATGAATGAAGCCGAGAAAGCCCACGAGCGGACGAACAGCAAGCTGTTCTACGGCTTCATTGCCGCTGCGATTTTATCGGTCGTGGTGGTCACGATGAATCGCGATCCTGCCGACGCTAAACGAAGCGACGACCGTAATGCGGCGGTTAAAGCGTGCTCAGAGCGCGGGATGAGCCGTGCCTATAATCAGGGATATTCGCCCAGCGACGACGATATTGAACGGATCGTCGTGACCTGCATGAACGCCAATCCTCGCCAATGAAACCTGTCGCTGACTGGACGGTAGCTGACCTCGAAGCCCTGATCGGGGTGGAAGAGTCATCTAATCTTGAGTTCAAGGATGGCCGCTCGCTTTTGAATGAGCCGGAGAAAAAGAAGGAAATCGCCAAGGACGTAAGCGCCATGGCGAACGCGGCTGGGGGGACCATCGTTTATGGGCTGCATGAGCGGGACAGCATAGCGACCGAGATCGTTGGCTGCGATGCCAGCCACGGTAAAGCAGAATGGTTCGACCAAATCATCACAAGCAACATCGAGCCAAAGGTTCAAGGTGTTCAGGTGAAGCGGATCGACCTGCCCAATGGGAGGTTGGCTCTCTTGGTCGAAGTGCCGCAAGCGACGAACTTCGCACCGCATCAATCCAAACCTCACTGCCAGTATTTCCGCCGTTACAACACGACGATACAGCCGATGTTGGATCACGAGGTGCGCGACCTCATGCGTCGATCTTCCGCGCCCGAACTTTATCTTCGCTGGGCGATCCTACCGGCGGGCGGAAACCGTGACCTGTTTTCGCTACATGTCTTCTACGGAAACATGGCGAAAGAACCAGCGCTCTACAGTCAGGTCGAGCTGATATTCGAAGATTCCGTCGCTCCGATTCACCCGGACGCCGGATGGCAAATGTCCAATCTCCACATTCAGGATGTCGGACAAGGGAAGGTCTACAAGCGGCAGTTTATGGTTCCGAACCACATGCCGATCATGACAGAGCGTGAGCAGGAGATTTTTAGAAGCGAAATGATCCTCGGCGAAAACATGGTCTACACGCTGGGTTTTCAAATCAGCGCGCCGGGATTCTTCAAGGCGCTACTGTTCAGCGCATCCCGCTTCGGCACAGAACTTAAAGTGCATCTGGAGCCAGCGAGCTTAAGCCGACGCCCGAAGTGATTTTGGGTCGCGCATCCGAAGTTGGGATTTGAGGTGTGCGGCAACTGACCGGCCCCCGTGGGAGTGGTCGCCCGCCAGCGTCGAGGGGCACCCCTCCCAAACGTCAGGTCACTGCAAACTCTTTCGCATCGTCCGGCTAAGGTGCTGAAACCGTTGGCCCTCGCTACCACAGGCTACGGCACGCTGTGTTGAGACGTCATTTCCAGCAGGCTACGTCCGCCGGGCAAGGTTCGATAAAGCGTGCTCGGGGCCACCCCGACCTGTCGGGCGATCTCGGACATCGAAAGCTGATCGTCGGCCATCAAAGCCTTTGCGATCTTGAGCTTGGTCTCGTCCATCGCCTTGGGTCGGCCGCCGAGACGTCCGCGCGCGATTGCGGCCTTCCGCCCAGCTTCACAAGCCAGACGCTTCTGCTCCACCTCATACTGACCGAGCGCTGCGAGCGTGTGCACTGCCAGCCGCCCGCTGGGCGTGGTGCTGTCGATAGCCTCGCTTAAGGACTTCAGACCGATGTCGCGGCGCGTGAACTGATCGACCAGATCGAGGATTTGACGGACATCTCGGGCCAACCGGTCGAGCCGAAGAACGACCACGGTGTCTCCGGGCCGCGCAAACTGGAGAAGCTCGGTTAGCTGCGGCCTATCCGACCGGGTGCCGGATGCTGTCTCGACAAAGATGCGTTCGCACCCTGCTCGCTCCAGCGCGTCAATCTGTGACTCGTGGTTCTGTCCGCGAGCCGAGCACCTCGAATATCCGATCAACATCCGTGTCCGAAAACCCCTGAAAGCTCCGCGTTGTCGGAGATAGATTTCAGGATACGGTATTCGGAGAATCTGTCATCCATATCTGATGATTAACGCGATACTTCCACGCGCGTGATCCCACATCTCCCAGAAGTATACGTTCTGGGAAGACGCTCTTCGTGGGACGCTTGCGTATCGAGCAGGCCGCAGGATGGAGGCCGCAAAACATATGGACAGCAACTGCTTCCTTAGACGATAAATAGGATCATAACCTGTTCTGCCGTGAGCAAGACGTTTGGACCGGGCCATTAGATATTGGATAAATATGATCGGAACTTTGCATTCAGTTCTGAATCTAATCCGAAAACTCAGGCCCTGCGATCTTGCTCATCGCGGGGCCTTTTGCTTTTCGGACTTTAGATGGACAACCCCTTCGCAGCCGTCGTGGCTGAACTTGATTACCTTGGGCAAGATAACGCCTTGCTCAACTGCGCTCTCCACAAGAACCCTGATTTCGTTCGGTGGTGCGAGCGTGTCGTTGATCGTCAGCACGAAGCTTCAAAGGGTCGGGTGATGCCCTTCCCAGCGTTCGCCGACGTTTTGGCGCTGGAGGCAACGATCTTCGACAATGGCGAGGACAAGAAGTTCCGCCACAAGCTGACCCTTAAGGCGTATACAGGACCAAGGATCAAGAGTTGGAAACGGCCCGACTGGACCGCCACCGCGACCCTCTGGCCCTACGATGTCGCGGTGAAGACGGCGAAGAGATCGAAGGCGAAGTTCACTGACGCCACGCTTGCCCTGATCGAGGAAATGGCGGCCGGGGGTTCCGGCTACATCGGCGTGTTCATGCACACTGGCGGCGGTTCCGCTTACAACGATCTGCACGTCGTCTGGGTCGATCTCACCGATAACAGGGCCATGGTCTACACGCCGAACTGTCAGTGCTGGCTTGCACCGTTCGAAACGACCGACGCCAAAAACAAGCCGCTCAAGGGGAACGCGATGCTCCACTCCCGCTCATCCTCGGCCATGGCGCTGGACCATTGGGCCACAGGCGACGCCACGCCTCTGTGATCCCTGTTTGCGCCGGCAGAAGTGTTCCCTCTATTAATACCCCCAAATACAAATATATTAATAGAGGGAGTAGCCCTCGGTTCTGAATATAGCTCTTATCGGTTCCCTCTAATACAGAGCGTCACCTTACGGTTCGCTCGACAATAGATATACAGGTCGTCCTCGCCTCGTTTCACTCGGTCGAGGCCAGACCTTCTCTAATAGGGGGAATGGGGTTGCGGCGGCGATGGCTGCGAGTGAGGGTCGCACGAAGCTGGAGGGAAAATGACCGACGACGCACTGCACCCGAACGTCGCTTTCGCCACGAAGTTCGGCGATCCAACAGGTGACTTCCTGAACGCCTACACGGCGCTCGCTCGCTTAGACGGGCTTATTGAAGACGCCGAGAAGGTCCGAGACATGTTGGATAAGGCGGAGCCGAAATCCGAAAGGTGGTTCCCGTGGTATGGAGCCGAGATCGTCTCCTACTACGCCGTGGCATATGTCACATGCTTGGAGTGGCACGCCAAATCGCGTTTTGCCGACCTTGCTGCTTATTCTCCATCATCGCTAACGACCGGCGACTTGAAGGGTCAGGTCAGCGACAAGGTAATGGTGCAGCTTCTGACACAGGGCGCTTCGGTAGCAAATCTTCTGAGTGCGGCCACGAGCGTAGGTAGCTTCCCGAAATACATGAGCCTGATGAACCGCGTTCTTACCGCTTTCGGCAGCACTGAAGATGCCTACGCAAGCGCCAAATCCATCGGCACTACAATCAGCGCGCCATGGCTTGAAGGAAGTGACTTCGAGGAACTGGAGCGGCTCTTCCTGTTCCGTAATGAACTCGCCCACGAGATTGGGCGGGGGGTCGTTGGCCATCTGAACGTCAGAGAAGGGTGGACCCCCGCTGAGGCAGTCGAAGCCGGGCAAAGGGTTCGGAAGCTCATGATGGCGGTGGAGCGGAGCATTACGGCAAATGCCCCCGACGACTTCCCAAATCTGCTCGACGAGACCGGCTTTCCAGTTTGGCGTCAAGAACGGTTGAATGGCGAAATCGCCAAGCTCGAAGCGGAAGTCCTGACCATCATCGAGAGGGCGGATTTCGGCAGTCAGGATCGCAACAAGGCCGAATGGTTTGAGGCTCTTGAGGCATCACGAGCGCACATCAAGGCCGAGCATAGCTTCGTTCAGAATGCTCCGTTTTTGCACTCCCGCTACATCGACCTGACGAGCGGGCTACAGCTTCATATCGTCAACGCGCGACACCAGTATCTGAAAATGCTTTTGAAGAATGCCGACGTGCTCTGGGGAGATAACCCGGACAATGGCCAACAGGATGAAGGATAGGCCGCCAGTTGATGTCTGCTGCGCCGACGCCAACCTTACCCGCGTCCGGGTCATCAAAATCAATAAGTCCGAGGACAGAGGTTTATCGTGAAGTGCAGATCGGCCGCTGTCGGTTGAAGCGATCCCAGATCAACGCGGCACCACTCTCCACCATGGCGCAATTTATCTCGACGCCTGATGTGTTGTGGCAGATCGCGGTCACCCGTTCGTAGCTTTGCCCCGTGCGTAAGCAGTTGATTCTGTTTCCGGCAAGCCGAGTCAGGGCGGCGGTGCTGGTCGCGGCCGAAGCTGTCGGGCACGGGTGTCCCGGCGAACAGGAGTTGTCAGTTTCTCTGGCGGCTATGGCGTGAAGACGAACGCGCGTGCCGTCTCGGCAGCGGAGAGTATCGCCGTCGTTCACATAGGCGACGTCGCATACGAAGTCGTAGGCTGGCGTCGCAGCTTCGGCTGGCGTTAGTTCTCCAGACCGAGGCCACCACATCGTCCCAGCGAACGCAGCCACGGCCACAAACACGACCGTCGTGATGAACTTCGCCGTCGAGCGCTTGGCCGGTGCTCTCGCCCTCCGCTTCGGCCAGCGGCGGTAGTTCACAGTTTTGGGCACTCTCTTCATGCGGTGAGCACGGCCACGGTCTGGCAAACGACCGCCTAACGACCGGCTGGATCGCTTCTAATCGTCGGTGATTTGGTTGACGGACCCAGCTTCCGTGAGACCCTGAAACCCCCACAAAACAGGAGGTTGAATGGCACCGGAAGAAGCCCCGCTGCGATGTCTTGCTGTCCGAGCCGTCGTTGACGAGGCGGGCGAGATCGACGGTCTCGAACTCGAACTCTACATGAATGCCGTCGCCGGTCCTCACCAATGGATCAGCACGACAGAGTGGCTTTTTATCAGCCCCCCCGCAGAAGCTGACGGGGAAATCACCGTGCCCGTCGTGGTCCCCGAGGCCATCGCGATCAAGGCGATCCTTGCGGACCTCACCAACGATCCGAATCGCATCGTCTTCGACCAAGCTACCTCGCCGGGCGAGACCAGAAAATGGCGCTGGGTCGCCTTCCAGACTGCGCCGAACGCTCAAGGGCAAGGCCGATTTCCGTGGGAGCGCTTCAATGCGTGAGGGCGGGCTGCTCGGGTGGAGCACGTCTGCTTTGATCCGGGCCGACGACGAGGCCCCCGGAACCATCGCCCGCGTGCTCACGGCTGCTCCGGCGCGTCGTCAGGCGATCTTCTCAGCGCTGGCAGCACACGAGGTAAAGGCCGGTGTTTTCGATGCGGGTGAAGACCTCTTTCCGCAGTCGTTCGCGGAGGTGATCCGCCACGGCCGCGTCGCCGACATCCTCCGTGCGGCGTTTGGTGATGTCCCCGAGGGTTATCCGGGTCTGCTCGAACGCATCGGAGAGCGACCTTTGGATCGGCCGGGTGACTATCTCGCGATCCACCAGATGCTCGCCCGCAACGATGTCAGAGCGGCCGATGCGCTGCGTGGAGCGGGACGGATCACCCGCCGGAAGTTGGAAGTGTTGTCGGCGCTCGATGTCCGCTGGCATCACTCCAACACGCTCGTTCGGATCGACACTGGACCCGAAGCTCTGACGTTCAATGCGGCCGTGAACTTTGTTCAATCCGTCAGCACTCGCGCGACGGATGAAGCGGTAGCGCAAGCTATCGCGCTCATGCGACCGACATCGACGTTGCCCAGACTGCTCGACCGCTTGCTTCGACGCGCCGACCGCATGCCGCCCCACCCTTTGCCTGTGGGTGACGATCAACTTCGTCCCCTCGCGACCATGCGCGCGCTCATTGAAGCTGGCCGAAGGTATCGAAACTGCTTGTCTCACCGGCTGGCTGAGGTCGCGGCAGGCAAGATGGCGGTGGCGGAATTTAGGGACGAGTGCCTCGTGGAGTTTCGGCCTTTGACTCAGGGGGCGGGTTGGATACTGCGAGACGTCCACATTGAGCGCAACGCACCAACCCCGCTGACTCTGATCGCGGCGGTGGAGTCGAAGTGCGACGCCCTCGGCTTCGCCCGGATCGACGAAGTGGTAGGCGGCGACTGGAAGAGCTATCGCCGCTTCACCGGCGAGTTGGAATGGGGTTAGCGAGACATACATCACTAACACAAGTCTGGCCCTTGACGGGCATGGCTGCGCTTGTTGCAGTTCTTCGATGCACTCGATTTTCGGCAAGCCTATCGGCGTCAGCACGTCAGAAGCTCGGGGTATCGCCGCGTGGCTTGTGGACAACACCGCTCTGACGTTCGAGCAGATTGCAGAGTTTATCGGTATTGCTCGATTTGAGGTCAAACTCATCGCCGACGACCAGATGGTTCCCCGCCCACAAACTACTGATCCAGTTAAATCGGGCTGGTTGAACAAAGACGACATTCACCGTTGCGAAGCGGACGCCACGCGGTCGCTGTCAAAGCCTTGGGCATGGATTTCAGACACGCTCACACAGGCCGCCTCGGCATCACTTCGAGACGCGCCGATCTACGGGGCACAACTCACGCGCTTGGCGTTTCTCACATATGGCAGGAATGCATGGCACAGCACTTGGATTACTCGGTATTACACTGCTGGCAGCATCGGCCTGACCGTGGGCACACTCCAGTCCAAAGCGGAGCGGCTTCGAACGCAAGGGTCAGTTTTCAAGATCGACGAAATGCCCGCGTTGGCCCTCCAGACAGAAGCGGCGACGCTCTTTCTCGTGGAGGTAAACCGGGGGCGTCAACTGGAAGCCTTGGAGGAAGAAGTCCTTGCACCCCTATTCAGCGCTGGCTTGTTGAAGAAGGTAGCAGACTGCCCGAAGAACTCCCTTGTCTGCCTTCAAGCCCCAGCGCGGATCAATCCCCCACCCATGCGCGGCACCAGACCGTTCCACCAACTCCGGTCGTCACCGCAGGGGGCCAACCGAAGTTTGGGCTGGTCGAAGACCAATCTCGATCTCCTTTCTGACATGGCGCGGTTCGAGAAGCTCCAAAGCCATTTCTCTGGCCTTGAAGACCTGACGGAGAAGGTCTGGGTCGCCTCCAAGCACCTTCCACCGGAAGCCCGCCTGCACCCGTCCAAAATTGAAATCTCGACGGACGCCGACAAGCGCGTCCTACGCTGGGGCGAGGCCAGCTATCACCTCGATGTTTGACGTTTCGGATTAGCCGCCTTCGCGCAACTCATATCGTCCTCGCAGGTCCGCATCCGGCGCTCGCACGAATTGGGACAGCAGACCGTCCAGCGTCGCGTTCGGCTGCACCGCATCGTCGGGCACCAGCGCGTAGCGCCACGGCTTGTCGCCGTGCTGCTTGGCGTGGTGTTCGGTTGCGATGAAGCACCAGAGAGAGGCAGCGTCGGCTTTTCGGCGAACTTCCACATCGTCCATGTCCGAGCGCCGCTTGGTCTCGATGATCAGGCGCTCGGTCTTGGTTTCGACCACGAAGTCGGGGCGGTAGGCGGACCCTTCGCTGTCGAAAATTTTGAACTGGTTGGGGCCGGGCTTCATCCAGAGATCGACCGTAGGATCGCGCTCCAAGAGGACCGCCATCTTCCGCTCGGTGTCGGAATCGAACTTCGCCTGCGCGTAGCAGGCACGCGGGCCGAAGCCGGTGAAGATGAAGCGTTTGATCTCGTTCAGCCGCTCGGGCGGGCTGCGGAAGTCGCGCACCGCGTCTTTGCCTGATCCGTCGAATGCCTGTGGCTTCAGTTCGCTGAAAGCGGCGTTCAGGGTCACCCGATAGGTCGTCGTGGTCCGCCACATGTTCTGGCGCATCTGGGCGAATACGGCCTTGGCCATGTCCCGGCTCCAGCCCTGAAGCGTGGCGCGGACCTCCTCGTCGTCCTTCAGATAGCCGCGCAGGTGCGCCACCACCTGACCGGCGAGGTCGTAGAGAAGCTCGGCGTGGGCGTCGTAGTCGATCTCGTCGAAGTCGATCAGCTTGACGACCAGATAGTCCTCCAGTCGCGCGGGCGTGTCGCCGCCCTCTTCGCCGCTGATCACGGTCTGCTTCTCGGTGCGGAGCACCTGCACCAAAAGCTCGCGCGAGAGCGGCTGGTAGTTCCAGCTACCGACGTCGAGTGTGAAGGGCTGGAAGCCGAACGACACCTGATCCTGCGGCGTGACCGTGAGGCTCGGGATGGCGATGGTCTTGGCGACGAACGCGGCACAGAACTCCTTCACCACGGCCTCGGCGCGCTCCTCGGTCAGTTCCGAGAACAGGCCCTGTTTGCTGCGCTGGATCGCCATGGCGTCGGCGACGATGCGCTTGACCACTTTGTCGTCGTTGAGGTCGCGCATGGTGCCGATCTGCGTCTTGATCCTCGGCAAGACATCGGTGAGCACGGTCTGCGCCAGCGCCAGTTCCTCCTCCTTCTGGAAGGTGAAGGCGGGCGCGGGCCTCTCGGACATCCCGCTGGCTTTAGGGTCAGGCGCGAATTCGACGGCTACAGAGTCCTCGGGCGGCTGCACGATCTGCTTCAGCATCTGCTCGATGACGGACGGGGCCTCGACCATCACCGGTTTGGCGGTGGAGACGTCGCCGCCGTCGCCGATCTTCACCTGCTTCAGCGAGTGGATGACGCCATCGGCGTCCTTGGCCTTCTCGATCAGGTCGTTGAAGCGGTCGTGGGCGATGACCGTCAGAGTGTCCACGGCATCGACGCCCGTGCGCTTGCCGTAGGGCAGACGCAGACCCCGGCCGAGGGTCTGCTCGGTGAGGATGTCGGAGGCCGAGGCCCGCAGCGGGACGATGGTGAAGAGGTTGGAGACGTCCCAGCCTTCCTTCAGCTTGTTGACGTGAACCACGATGTCCGTGTCGCCGCTTTTCTCGATGTTGAGCAGTCTTTGGGCGTTCTCGTCGCTCTCCTCGCCCGTCAGCTTGGAATGGATTTCCGCGACCCGGCCCTTGTAGCGACCCTCAAAGAAGCTGTCGGACTCGACGTATTCCCGCACACGCCGGGCATGGTCGGTGTCCTGCGTCACGACCAGCATGAAAGGATGCACGAGGGGCTTCTCGTTCTGCTTGGCGTAGGTCGCAAGCTGGACCTTCACATGCTCGTGGTAGTGGATGCCGTCTTCGAGCTTGATGTGCTCCAGCGTGTCCTCATCGACCGACTTCGGATCGAAGTTGGCGCGGGTGCCAACCGCCGGTTCCTTGACGTAGCCGTCCGCCATCGCGGCGGGTAGATCGTAGCGATAGACCACGTTCTTGAAGGCGGCCGACTTGGCACCGACGCTCTTGGGCGTGGCGGTGACTTCCAGCCCGAGGATCGGTTTCAGTTCAGCGATAGCCTTGGCCCCGGCCGAGCCGCGATAACGGTGCGCCTCGTCCATCAGCAGGACCAGATCGTCGAGACCCGCCAGATAGCTGAAGTAGCTCTCGCCGATGTATTCCTGAAGTCGCTTGATCCGGGGAAGCTGGCCCTTCCGCTGGGATGCGGTCGTGTCGGAATTGATCTTCGAGATATTGAAGATGTTGATGATCGCCGCCTCCTGCCCCAGCAGGTCTGTGCCGCGCACGCCGCGACCCTCCTCGTAGTTCTCGGCGTTAACGATCAACGGCGGCTGATGGGCGAACGCCTCCACGCCCTTGAACACATACTTCGGGCTGGACGGCTGAAAGTCGGCCAGCAGCTTTTCGTAGATGGTCAGGTTCGGGGCCAGAACGAAGAAGTTGCGGCTTTTGCCGATCATGAACAGGTAGCTGACGAACGCACCCATCAGCCGGGTCTTCCCGACCCCGGTTGCCAAGGCGAAGCAGACGCTGGGGAAGTCGCGCTCGAAGTCCTCGAAATAGGCATCGTCCAGATCGCCATAGGCGGCCCGGATCGCGTCGCGCGCGGCATCGACAACCGTCTTCTTGGACGGAGCGATCAGGTCCACGATGTCCGCGAGGCGACGCAAGGATTCCGTTTGTGGTTTCCGCAGCGAGAGACGCTGATTGATCTGAGTTTCGGCTCGCTTGGGATCGACGGCCGAGATGCTCACGCCTCGCCCTCCTCGTCGCCGTTGAACAGGCCGGGCTGGTTCGGATTACCGACCGACTTCCGGCGCGGTGCCTCGTCCACTACTCCTTCCGGCTCGTCCTCGATCAGCGGCAGAGCCTCGATCTTCAGCGAGTAGTCGTCTTTGCCCCACTCGCACCGGTCGAGGATTGCGCCCGGAATCTTCCTGATGGTCAGATTGCCAAAGGCGTCGGCGTTGCCGCCTTGGAACGCTCTGCAGCAGATCAGAAGGGTGCGCTCTGGTCCCACTTCATCCGAGATGGCCGCAAGCTGCTCATGGGTCAGGCTGTTGGTCGTGACGTAGATGAAGTCCGTCTCCGACGAATGGCCGTGCATCCAGTAGTGCTCGTCGGAAGGCGCGTAGGCGAAGCCAAAATGCTTGCACATCGCCTCGGCCAGCATCGCGGGGTTGTAGGATTTGGAGATCACCCAGTTGTCGAACTGGTCCTTCTCCAGCAGCGAGGGTGCCAGTTTGTAATAGCGATATCCGCCGCCACCCTTCCAGCTAACAGCTTCAGTGATGCCACCGGAGTCTTCGCCGTTGATCACCTTGTTAAGGCGGGGAACGATGTGAGTTTCGCAGTGATCACCGAGTTCGACCATGATCCAACGACGGCCCATCTTGTGAGCCACTGCTCCGGTCGTGCCGGAACCGGCGAAGCTATCGAGCACGAGGTCACCGGGATTGGTCGCGATCTGCAAAATCCGCTCGATTAGCCTCTCAGGCTTTGGCGTGGGGAAAGGCTGATCAGGCTGGCTTGCGACCGCTTCCTTCTTCGCCTCCTGCGTATTTCCTACATCTTCATGGAGCCACAGAGTTGTTGGCACTTGATCAGTGGCTTCTACGGCCTTGAAGTTCTTGTATCGAGGCACAGAATTCGTGCCCTTCTTCCCCCAATAAACAAGGCCCTCTTCCACATTCTTCGCATGTGTCTCCGGCGAGAACCTCCACACAGCCGTCTCCTTGGGCCAAACTTCCTCCCCGGTGTTCGGATTCTTGATTGGGTAGTAGAGCCTCGGCCGCTCTTGGCGATTTTTGTTGCAGGTGTAGTCTACCGAAATCCATGCGCCCCTCGCGTCGTCGTCGGCGTTCGACCTTTTCGTTGAAGTCTTTGTTGCGATGGGGAGGCGATTTGGACGCCAGATTTCCTTGTTTCGAGCGTATACAAGTATGTGTTCATGGACATCACTCAGCCATTTGGCATCGTTCTGTGCAGAAAACTTCTTTTGCCAGATGACGTTTGCAACGAAATTGGCCCGGCCGAAAATCTCGTCCATTAAGACCTTAAGGTAATGTCCCTCTCTGTCGTCAATCGAAATCCAAATTGAACCGTCGTCGGATAGAAGACGGTGGAGCACTGAAACTCGTTCTCTTAGTAAGCCGAGCCAGAGCGAATGCTCCACTGAGTCATCATAGAGAGTGAATGCCGATCCGGTGTTATACGGCGGGTCTATATATATGCACTTCACGCTGCCTGTGTGAGTAGCTTCCAGCGCCTTCAATCCGAGCAGATTGTCACCTCGGATAAGGACATTGTTAAACTTGTCACCGTCTCGTCGCGCCGTCGCGTGATGCGATAGCCGCTCTTCCTCGATCAGAATGCGCGGCTCCAATCGAGGCCGGTTCTCCTTGCCGATCCACGTTAGTTCCAGCTTGGTCTTGGCGGCCATCAGGCAAGGCTCCATCGGATCGTGAATAGGGTCGTCATTTCGGGCGTCAGGGACAGCTTGTCGGCGATCTCGTCGAGCATGCGTTCGCGCTCGTCGTCGATCTCCTTCAGCCGGGTGTAAAGCTGATGCTGGAGGTCGTCAGCCTGACGCTTCAAGGCCGATGCCTCGCGCTGTAGCTCGACCTTCTCCTGAAGGTTCTGGACCGCGCGGGCCAGCTTCTTCTTCTCGTTGGCTTCCTTGGTCAGGGCCTTGATCTGCTGGTCGTAGGAGACCCGCGCGTCGTCACGCCAGTTGTCGAGCCGCTCCTCCTCCTCATTGAGGAAGTCGCCCAGCCTCTCCTGCGCTCGGCCGACGATCTCGGTCTGGCCGTCCTCCAGCAACTTCGACAAGTCGCTCTCCGGTGCCGCACCATCGGCGGCTCCGGTGACCGAGGCGGGCACGCTCATCATGCGGGCGGCGGTTTCGGCATGGATCAGTTCGCCGGTATCCGTAATGGCGGCGCAGATGAGTTCATCAAAGGTGCGCGCGGGCGTGACAAGCTTTAGCCGCGCGACCTTCAACCAGCCCCTCTTGCCCCGAAGCGGGGCCACATCGCCAAGCTGCCCGTCGTAGGCGTCGTAGTCGAACGCCACCTCGGCCGCGCCCAGATCGCGTCCCTTGGCTCTCGTCACCAGTTCGTCGGCCAGACCCTCGTCAGCCAGCCGGAAGAAGCGCCAGCCGCGCTCGTCTGCCTCCGGCCATTCTGACGAGTAGGTGTCGCCGTCGTAGTCGAAGCGTTCGACGTGATCCTCGTGGAAACGTGCCTCGGGCAGTTCGGCGCGAGCCAGCGTGAGCAACGCGCGTTTGAACTCGTTCAGCGACGAAGCGACCGCGCCCTGCCGGAACTTCAGGCGTGAGATCACCTTGTCGTCCATCTCGGCCAGCAGCTTGTTGCGGGCCTCCGTCTTGGCCTCGTCGATCTCGACGCTGAACTCGGCCTGAAGCGCGTCGAAGGCTTCGTTGATCTGGTCGTTGGTGCGGCAGGACTGCACGATGTCGAGGATGCGGCGCTCGATATCGACGCCGGATTCGATGGCACCCAGCACCTCGTCCGACGAGCCGAAGACGCCCTCGAACAGTTTGAACTTCTGATCCAGAAGCTGGACGATCCGCGCCTCGGCTTGGTTCTTCCGGTTCATGAAGTTGATGACGGTGACGTCGATCTTCTGGCCGTAGCGATGGCAGCGGCCGATGCGCTGCTCTACCCGCTGGGGATTCCAAGGCAGGTCGTAGTTGATCAGCAGCGAGCAGAACTGAAGGTTGATGCCCTCGGCACCCGATTCTGTGGCGATCAGGATAGTGCGGTCGTTGCGGAAGGCGTCCACGATGGCCGCTTTCATGTCGGCGGTCTTGGAGCCGGAGACCACATCGGTTCCCCGGTGCTTCTCCAGCCACGCCTTGTAGATGGCGTTGCTGTCCTTGTCGGAGTTCGAGCCGTTCAGGACGACCGTCTGGCCCTCGAAGCCATGCCGCTCCAGAAGCTCCCGAAGATAGGTCTGGGTGCGGACGGACTCGGTGAAGATCACGGACTTCCGCTGACCACCCTTGCCGACGATCTCGTCGAGCACGCCCGGCAGACAATCGAGCAGCGCCTTTCCCTTGGCGTTCGTCTGGATCGACGCGGCGAGGTCGCGATAGCGCGCCAGTTCGTCGATCTCGGCCTTCAGGTGCGCGGGGTCTATGTCGTCGATGTCGTCGTCAGTCTCGTCCTCCAGCGCCTCGGCTTCGCGGGCGTCGCCGTCCTCACGCCACTCCTCGGCGGTCTCCTCGACGCCATCAATGTCGTCGAGAGCTTCTTCATTGACGGCCAACTTCCGCTCAAGGCGGGTGACCATCTTGTCGAGCGTCGCGGCCACAGCGAATGACGACGATCCGAGGATTTTACGCAGGACCAGCGTGACGAGGTGTCGGCCGTTCTGCCCCACGGCCAGAGTGTCATCCCGTTGCAGGTAGGACGACATGTGCTCGTAGAGGTCGGTCTCCAGCTTGTCTGGGGTGAAGTCGAATGTCTTGGGCAGACGGTTGGTGTAGTTGATCAAGCCCGCCTTCTGGACCTGACGGCGCAGCGTGCGTTTGCAGATAGGCTCCAGTCGCCGCGCCAGCAGCGCTTGGGCCGCCTTGTCCTCGCGCCCGCCGAACTCGGCCCGAAACGCCTGTTCCGAGCCGAAGTAGGTCTCGTCGATGATGGTGACGAGGCCGTATAGCTCCATCAGGTTGTTCTGGAGCGGCGTGGCCGTCAGCAGCAGCTTCTGGCGACCGGCCAGCGCGTCGCGCAGCACGGCGGCCCGCGAGGTCTCGATGGCCCGGTAGACGTTCCGCAGCTTGTGCGCCTCGTCGAAAACCACGAGGTTCCACGGGATGCCACGAAGCTGGTCGGCGATCCGCGCAGCGTATTCGTAAGACAGAATGATGATGCCCTCGCCGCGCCCCAACGGGTTGGGCTTGCCGACCTTGGCGAGGTCTTTCACCCGCTTGGCGTCGAGGATCACCGAGGGCAGCGAGAACTTCTCGCGCAGTTCGGTCGCCCACTGCTTCCGCAGCGATGCGGGCACGATCAGGATTAGGTCGCGTTGGCGCTCCCACCAGCGCTGTGACAGGACCAGCGCCGCCTCGATGGTCTTGCCCAGCCCTACCTCGTCGGCCAGCAGCACGCCCTTGGACAGCGGAGATCGCAGCGCGAACATCGCGGCATCGACTTGGTGGGGGTTCAGGTCCACCCGCGCCGATGACAGCGATTGGGTCAGCCCTTCGCCTTCATCGAGACCCTCACGGGTCAAGAAGTGCGCGAAATACTTGGCCTGATGAGGCGTATAGCTGGGCGTGGCGCTCATGTTCCCCCGATGTGATCCGGGGCGTTAGCGACAGCTACCGGTGCACACCAGTCTCTCGAATCGCGGCCACAGTTCGGCTGTTTGTTCAGGGGATGTTCCCGCAGTTGCACGGTTCGATCAAGCGCAGGATCGTTATGCCTTGCACGTTTCAATGGACGCCGTTCGCGCAAGCGCCTTATCTATGTGGATGTTGGACGAGGCCGAGTCGCTACAGCTAACTTTGAATCACGAGGGGCCAATCCCTCTCGCCGACTTCACCAATGCCCTCTACCGGATCGATGCACGCTACGCGCGCTTCGCGCGGGGGCGAAAGTCGCCCCTCGAAGACCAGCACCTTTCGATCACGCGCATTCACGAAGGATCGGTTGTCATCGATCTCGTCGTCGCGGCGGCAGCGGCCCAAAGCGTAATCGCGGGCGCTGGCGGCCTAAACACGCTCGTTGATTTCGGTAAAAATGTCGCCGCCCTGCTGACCGCGTTTCGCTCTCCTGACACGAGCGCGTCTGATGTTTCGATTGCCGATTGCGATGACGCGCGGGCGTTGGTGAAACCTGTCCTGAACACAGAAGGCGGCGGCATCACACTGGCGGTCAACGGTGACAATAACGTCATCCAACCGATCCTGATTCAGATCGATCAGGCCGATGCACGGATCATAGACAATCGAGCGGCGCTTATCAGGAATACCCTTGCGTCTCCCGACGAGGAGACGCGGCGGGAAGTCCTTTTCGTCTGGAAGCAAATACAGGATGCCCCCGGTAAGGAAGTCGGGCAACGCAGCCCCGACCGAGGGATTATCCAGTCTATCGATGGCGTCGCGCGCGCGATCACCTTCGCTGACAAAGCGATCAAGGAGGAGATGTATCGTGGAGACATCAACCCTTTCGAGGTCGGATATATCGTCGATGTGAAGGTGCTCATCAGCCCTACTGGCATCGCGGGATACCGCATCCTCGTAGTGCATGACACGATCCCGCTCGACACTGCGTGAGCGGCATAAATACCGGAAAGGAGACCTCCGGTATGGACATCTACCACTACTTTCTCGAACGCGGCCTGACGGATTCGCATCGACATTTCTCGTCAGCATGGCTGGGTCGCGCGGAAAACTATCTCTGCCTCCGGTCTGGGCGAGGGCCTTCCAGCGACGCGCTGATCGAACTGTTCCAGACCCTCTGGCGCGAAGGTCGCCTGATGCTCGCAGCAAGGGTCGCGTGGGCGGTTCTCTGGCTGAAGCCGGAGGCGCGGCGATGAACGACGACAATGACCTGCTGTTCGGGTTGGACGATCTGGACGGCTACAAGCGGGGAGAAAAGCCGCACGGGTGGCTGGAGAAGCAGAAGGAAGCGCTTCTCGAACGCTTCAGCGCCCAGTCAGCCGGTTTTCAGAAATTGCTCATGTCGGCGGCCCCTCACACGGCCCGCCGACTTCACAAGCGGCTCTAAATCCCGCCGACCGATCAAGCGGCAATGGGCATGTCCTCTGCGATGATGTTGTCATTGTCGCCCAACCCGACTTTCTCGCGATCTTCCGAGCGCATGGCTCCAAGGCGATCCTCGGCCATTCGGCAATAGTCAGCCGACTGTTCGATCCCGACGAAACGTCGCCCTTCCATCAGCGCGGCCAAGCCGGTTGAGCCAGAGCCGCAGAAGGGGTCGCAGACCGTCGTTGAATACGTCGCCGCGATAAGCATGCGCGGCAGTTCAACGGGAAACGGGGCGGGGTGTGGATTGCCGCGATCCGGCAAAACCTTGATGACGTCCTTCAGGCCGTGCCCCTTGCGGAAGCGGAACTTGGGCTTGGCGAACACATAGATCACTTCGTGCGACGGCGTGGCAAAGGCGCGATTGAAGTTCATGCCCGAGCCGCGATCCCAGACGATGATCTGGCGCAGCGGCAGATCGGGATTCAGGTCGTGGGGCGTCCGCACTACACCGTTCTGAACGCGGTTTTTGTGTTGGTAGAAGATCGCGCCGTCCTCGGGGATCAGACGCCAGCATTCCAGCAGAAACGCCTTCTGCCATGCGACGTAATCGTCATAGGCCATCGCGTCGTCGTGCCCGTCGTAGCCCTCGCGCAGCTTGGCGGTCTTCCACTTGCCCTTGCGGGTCGGAAAGCCTCCCTGCCCTTCACCGAGATTGTAGGGCGGGCTGGTCACGATGATGTCCACCGAGCCGTCGGCCATCTTCTTCATCTCGGTCAGGCAATCGCCGTGAATGACGTTGATCGCAAGGGGATCACGAGGAGGAGCTTGCATTGCGATGTCGTCCTTTGCGGGCGACATCAGCCCGGCATCCTCAACAGCGGCGGGCGGCGTCGAATTCGCATCAGGCGACAGGCTCTGCTCGACAGCTTCGATGCGTTGCTTTGCGATCTGGAAGAACTTGGGATCGCGCTCGATGCCGATGAACTTGCGGCCAGCGGCCACCGCCGCGCAGCCGGTCGTTCCGCTCCCCATCGTGTTGTCCAGCACGACATCACCGGGATTGGAGTAGGTGCGGACGATCCAGTCGAACAGTTCGACAGGCTTCTGGGTGGGATGAACCGGCTTGAAGACAGACGGGAAACGCAGGACCGAGCGAGGGTAGTTGGTGTGCGTTTGACGGCGTTGGGAATCTGAACGGTAGGGATGGGTCTGATAGAGGGCCGATCCCACCCCACCATTGCGGCTGACGCGAGGTTCAGCGAGTTCGACCAGTCCCTGCGGATTGTAGGTCATGGGGCTGGAAGCGCGATTTCCAATGCCGCCCTTCGAGAACACAAGGACGTCCTCGTGCTCCATCAGAACCTGCGACTTCGCGTGGATGAAGCGGGTGGCGCGGGTCTTCTCCCAGACCAAAGAATATTTGTAGAGGTCGGGTGCGGCCATCATCAGCTTGGCGGAAAACAGCCCAGCCGAAGTCAGCACGATGGTTCCGGTTGGCTTCAGAATGCGGCGATATTCGGCCCAGAGAGCTTCCATCGGGATGATCTCATCCCACAGCGCCCGCGTGCAGCCATACGGGAGGTCCGCGCCAATCAGGTCTATCGACTGGTCCGCGATGTCAGCCATGCGTGCGAGCGTTTCGCCCAGCAACAGGCGAGCGGCATCATCTTCAAGTCCGAGACGCTCCTCGATGATCGGCCAGTAGGTCGCCTCGCGCTCGATCATCACCGTCGAACGACCATGGGCCATTGCCGCCGCACCGGTCGTTCCAGAGCCGCCGAACGGGTCCAGCACCAGATCGCCGGGGTTCGAGCAGGCCAGCACGATGCGCTCGATCATGGCTTGCGGGAACGGGCACGGGTGCGAGGTGCGCTCCTTCGACGTGCCGTGGACCTGCGTGAAATCCCAGATGTCGGCGGGGTTAGCTCCGGCCGGGTTGTTGCGCTTGTCGGCCGCAATCGAGGGACGGCGCACATCGTCAAGATTGAAAGTCGGCGCGATGTTCTTCGGACGACCACGGCAGCCTTTCACCACGCCCGGCTTCACCAAATAGACCCAGCGCTCGGAGCGCGTGGAAAAGCGATGGATGGTGTTCTGCTGGGCACGACGGTCCCAGACGATTTCCTGAACGAAGGTCAGGCCCGTGCCAGCGATCAGGGGGAACAGGTAGTAAGTTAGAGGCACGCGGCTGTTCGGTCCCGCCTTGTGCATGCCGACGTTGATCCACATCGCGCCGCCCGGCTTCAGGACGCAGGCAGCGGCCGTGATCCATTTACGCGAGAACTCGATGTAGTCCTCGATGGTGGCGAAGGTGTCGCCATAGGGCATGCCGATGTTCAGGTAAGGCGGCGACGTGATCACCAGATCGACCGACTCGGCCGTCATCGCTCCCATGGTGACGATGCATTCGCCCTTCAGGAGGCGAGCGGACGGCGCGGACGGCGGCGGGGTGAGCGTGGGCAGGTTGTCGTTGGCGGCCGGAGCCTTCTGAACTTCGGTGACATTCTGGCGGCGGATGACCATGTGTTTCGTTCTCCTCATCGTTTGTCGATGGGGGCGTTATGATCAAGGCGAGGATAGCGGACCAGCGAACGAAAATGATGTAAATCAAAGGCTTTACAGATCAGCTTCCAAGTTCTCACATCGGCGCAGATGTTCTCACATCACGCGAGTTCGGTAAGGGAATAGAAGGCTTGAAATGGGACGGTAAACTCATGCTCGACCACGCTCCCGTCTACCGCTCAATCACAAAGTCTGCGCTCGCGGCGCTCCTCGGCATCCCCGAGGACGATTTATGGACACGAGCAAAGGCGGCCGACGAAATTGGTGTCAGTCAGGGACACTTGGCTAACCTCGCGAACCGTCACGAGAACGAGGGAAGTCGCGGTCCTGCCTACTTCCGATCAACCACCAGCCCGACTGCTGGCACAGCGTGGTATCCGAAGTCAGAAGTTGACGCTTATGCCCGCCACCGACAGTCGAAGATTATGTCGAGCTATACAGGCCGGGAGGGGCAGCAAGATTGGACTGTTCTGCAAGACGCCGCAGCGCAAGTCCCAGTGCACGTTCTCGTTAGAATGGTCGCGGAGTGGAAGGAGATCGACCTATATCGCCGGGCTGAACGATATGCCGAAGGTAGAAATATAAGCGGTGACGATTTCATCGGCCACCAGCTTGAGCGAGCCAAAATTCTTCCCGCCGAGTCTCCGCTGTCATTTTGCGAGGATGACGTGATGGACCTTTTGAAGGCGAAGGCGACGGAAGCGTGGGGAGCGGCGCACCATCACATTCTGCCAATCATGCTACGCGCGGCGTGGCGTGAAAATATCATTCACGAAGAGAATTGGGGCATTGGCGACTTGGAAACACTACCGATCAGTAAGCCATCTACCTGCTGATCTTCGTTGGAACACGACTTCCAACGGTGTCCGCCCTCTTTGACCGGAGCATGGGTTAATCTGTCAGCCGAAACCGTCGAAGGCATCTGGGGCGGCCCTCGGGAGGGCCTTTCTGAAGGCTTCTGCCTCCGCGTAGGTGCTGACTTCTCCCCATTGGATAATGACCGGGGTTTTTGCCTTTGCCAGCGCCGCTCCGGTCACTTCGTCGGGAAGGTCGAACCAGTCGGTCATGGCGTTATCGCCGACCCACCGAGCACGTTCGTTTTTCGCAATAAACATCCCTCCCGACGCGACTGGCATGATAGAATCGAAGGCATCGTTCAGAAGCGCGTTGGCCTTGGCTCTTGCCGTGTAGAGGTCATCGCCATCCAAGTTCCTGAACGACTGGACCCAATCAAGAGCCTCCACCACGGCATCGCGATGACTCCGATGTCTGGCCAATAGATCAGCCGCCTTAGCTTGAGCGATGGCTTTGTCCACATCGGCCAGTTCGCCCCTCCGCACTCGCAGACGATCTCCGACCGGCTCTCCAGCCTCCATAAGATCAAGAAGATTCTCGATCCGTCTTTGAAGGTCGGAGCGCTTGAGAAGCAGCGGCTCGATGTTGTGCGTGTCCCCGACCGGAGCGTCTTCGAACTTGGCCTTAATCAGGAAGTTTTCCAACCTCTCTTGGATCGGCGGCAAAGGATAGCGGGTCTTGTTTCCGCAGCGATGGCCACGGCTGGAGTTGTAGCAGCGAAAATACCGCACCCGTTCCTTGTTCATGTAATTTCCAAGGATCAGCGTTCCATGACACGCCTCGCATCGACCGAGACCCAAGAGAATGTTTGGAAACGTCTTCCCTCGGCGACCACGCTTCGGGTGCTTGCTCCGCATAGCCAAAATTGCCTGAACTCGCTCGAATAGGTCGCGGTCGATGACCTCGGGATAGTAGCCCTCGATCTCGGATCCGTCCGGGGTCCGGTTGGCTCGCTCTCCAGCAGTCTTGGACCAGAGCGTGGGCGTGTAGGTGCCGACGACGGACGGCGACTTGAGGATCGTCAAAACGTATCCGGCATGGAATCCGGAACTTCCCTCAACGAAAGGTTTGACGGTCGGGTCTTCGTTCAGCCGGTTCGTGATGGTGCTGGAGCCGAAGCCTTCAACGCATTCGCGGAAGATGCGCCGCACGATGTCAGCCCGCTCCGGTATCAGGTCGAAGCGTTTCTTAGTCTCGTTGAAGACTGTCCATGCCGGTCCTCGCTTGGAGAGGATTTCGCCCGTTTCGCGGGCGCGGCGCTTTTTGTCGGCCCATGCCTCGGCGAGGCGACCGCCGCGACGCTTGTTCTCTATGTGACCGGCAGACAGAGAGAGGATTGCTCGCATCAGGTCCATGGCGTCGGCGGTTTCGTCCAGTTCGGTCTCGTCGTTGAGCGTCACGACCCTGATCTTCGCCAGCAGAATGGAGGTCAGAAGATTCATGGCCACTACCTCGGCCTCGCGAGTTAGTCGGTCGAACTGTTCAATAAGAAGGTAGGAGCCGGGCGCGATCTGGCCTTTCTCGATCCGCTTAAGGAAGGAAGCGAGCGCACCCTTAACCCTATGCTCGCCGTGATAGGCCGACACGCCCAAATCGCGGGTGGTCGTGTCCAACACCACGTCAGGATGTTTGGCTGCCCACTCATCGGCCAGCGCTAACTGACGTCGGAGAGAATCGCCTTCCTTCTGAGCGGCCGAACTGAAACGAGTGTAGCTGTAGGCGGTGACCGTCATACCGTCCCATGCTTCAATCTTCGTTATTGCCCCGTCAAGACATGAACTGCCAGTTGATCGGCCCCAGCTTGTCGCCCAGCACCGTCAGTCCCTGGTCGAGGAACCGCCCCACGCTCTCGCCGCCCTCGGCCAGGATCTTGCGGTTGGTGCAGAACCGGCTCGCCTTGACCGCAAAGACGAAGTCGTCGGGCGTCTCGTCACGCCACTTCATCCACGTCTCGGGCTTGAAGCCGGAATAGTAGGTGCCGTTGATCTCGATCGAGTCCAGCTTGCCGGAGGCGTACTCCAGCTCCTTCTTCTGGCTCAGCTTGTCCGGATAGAAGACCCCGCGCCACGGCTCATAGGTCCAGCCGCCGATGCCGACGCGAATGGTTCCGGTCATGATGGGCTCCGCTCCGGTCAGAAGGTCAGGGACGCAGCATAGCCGGGATCGGCCAGCCGGGAATTGACGAACTCGCCCTGCCGTTCGCGCGGCACCGCATAGGCGATGTGCGGCGCCAGCGCGGGCAGAACGTCGGGCGGCGCGTCCATGGCCTCGGGCATTTCGCATTCGGCCACGGCGAAATAGCAAGCTCCGGTCGGGCCCAGCAGCAGGTCGATGTCCCACTGCAGGCCGTGCCGGTCTAACTCCGTCCGACGCCGCTTGTGGATGCGCCGGTTCGTCAGCGGCCACAGGTCGTCGAAGTCGCGGGGCTCGGTCATGGCCGTCTCGATCTCGATCAGCCGACCGGCCGCCGCGATCTTGTAGGTGAAGCTGTCGGAGGCGACCCCGTCCCGCGTCTGCCGCCGGATGCGCGCGTCGCCGGGCAGATAGCCTTGCCGGATCTCGCTCCAGTCCTCCGGCGCCCACAGCGCCCGCACCGCCGCCGGATCGGACAGGACGTATTTGCGCTCGTTTTCGGTCGGCATGGCGCGGTTCTAGCGCGGCGGCGAAGGCGTTGGAAACGCGCCGATCGCGGACTCCGGCCGTCGGCTCACCCGCGGATCAGCATTCGGCAGGCCGCCGCCGCCTGGGCCCGGGCCGCCGCTGGCCCAGTGCAATATGGCGGCGGCGCAAAAGGGGGTCGCGTCAGTCCGCGGTGAACCGGATCGAACTCACGGCCGCCTCGGCGGCCTCCAACCCGTTGCCGAAGCCGCTGGACGAGATCACCACGGACCGGGCGCCGTCGTTGACGACCGCCCACAGGCATTCGCCCGCCGCAGCGTGGAACCCGGTTTCCGGGTCGCTGATTCCGCAGGTTATGATGGCGCGGAGCCCGGACCTGCCGTTCACCTCGAACGGTTCGACCGCGACGGGCTCAAACCGGCCGTAGGTGGTCATCAGCCGGCCTTCGGCATTGCGTTCGAAGCCGGCCTCGGCGGCGGCGACTGTCTCGAGCGGACCCTCATGGACCTGCACCGTCAGAAGGTCGCGCATGAAGGCCTCGGCGGACGGGTCGAACAGGATCACGCAACGCGGCATGTCGCCGTCGCAGGGCCGGGTCTCGAGTCCGGCGGCATGATCGAAGGCCACACCGAAAGCCGCGGCCGACTGCGGGCCGGCCGGCGCCGGTCCGTCCGCGGCGGCGACCGGGGCCGGCTGGCAACCGGTCATTCCCAGCGCGGCCAGCGCCGCCACAGCAGCTGTTAATTTCATCATCGGCCTCCCCGCCTTCGCGGCCGAGCTTCCGCTCACCGGGGGCGGGGATCAAGGCTCAATAGGCGAAGTCCGCGTACATCCGGCTCACATCGCCGCCCCACTCGCCGTGATACAGCGACAACAGCCGGTCCGCCGGGGTGATCCCGCTGTCGGCGATGTCTTCCAGCTCCGACAGATAGCCGCGCTCGTCGACCATGCCGCCCGAGAAGCGGGCGCGGTTCTTCAGCCCCTGCCGGGCGATGTCGACCATGTCCACGGCCACGTCCTGCACCGACCGGCCCGCCACCTCGGCCTTCAGCCCCAGCCGCGTGACGTCGCGACGCAGGCGTTCGTGGTCGGCGATGTCCCAGTCCTTGACCAGGTCCCAGGCCGCGGCCAGCGACGCCCCGTCGTACAGAACCCCGGCCCACAGGGCCTGGAGCGCACAGATCCGGCTCCACGGCCCGCCGTCGGCCCCGCGCATCTCCAGATACGACTTCAGCCGCACCTCGGGGAAAAGCGTGGTCAGGTGGTCGTTCCAGTCCTTCAGCGTCGCCCGCTCGCCGGGCAGTGCCGGCAACCCGTCGGTCATGAAGCTGCGGAACGACTGGCCCGACAGGTCGACATAGGTCTCGCCCCGCTTGGCGAAATACATCGGCACGTCCAGCGCATAGTCGGCGTAGCGCTCGAAGCCGAAGCCGTCCTGGAAGACGAAGTCCAGCATCCCGGTGCGGTCCGGATCGGTATCGGTCCAGACATTGGCCCGCGCGCTCAGGAAGCCGTTCGGTTTTCCCTCGGTGAAGGGCGAACAGGCGAACAGGGCCGTGGCGATCGGCTGCAGGGCCAGCGAGGTGCGGAATTTGGCCACCATGTCGGCCTCGTCCGCGAAGTCCAGGTTCGACTGGATGGTGCAGGTGCGCAGCATCATGTCGAGGCCCAGCGACCCCTTCTTCGGCATATAGGCGCGCATGATCTTGTAGCGGCCCTTGGGCATGACCGGCACGTCCTCGCGCCGCCACATCGGGTCGAAGCCGGCGCCGATGAAGCCGAGGTTCAGCTGGTCCGCGACCTGTTTGACCTCCATCAGGTGCTGGCCGGTCTCGTTGCAGATGTCGTGCACGTCCTTCAGCGGCGCGCCCGACAGCTCGAACTGCCCGCCCGGCTCCAGCGAGATCGAGGCGGTCATCCCCTCGTCGTTCTTGCGCTCGAGCGCGATGACGTAGCCGGCCTCCTCGACGGGGCTCCAGCCGAACCGCTGCAGGCCGGTCAGCATGGCCAGGATGCCGCCTTCGCCCTCATAGGCCGGACGCCGCAGGGTGGTGCGGTCGAAGCCGAATTTCTCGTGCTCGGCGCCGATGCGCCATTGCGCCTTCGGCTTCGCGCCCTTCGACATGGCGCCGATCAGGTCATCCCGGGAAAGCGGCGCGGCGTCGGTCATGCATTCAGCCCTGTTGTCGCGGCTAGATGGGGCGGATCGCGACGTTCCTCAAGGGTCGTCGCGATGGACCATGCCGTGTTTCTTGCGGGCGGTGAATGGCGTCATCACGCTCACAAAGAAGGCGACCGACCAACCCAGCAGAATCGCCCCCGCCACCCCCTCGATGGCGCCCAGCAGTCGCCACTCGGGCACCATCAGCGAGTCGTCATAGCCGATCGAGCCATAGCTGATGCTGGAGAAATAGACCGCCTCGCGCAGGTCGGGCACGGCCCCGATCAGTTTGTAGAGGGCGGCGTACATCCAGATCTCGACGCCATGGATGACGAACAGGCCCAGGACCACGGCGATGGTCAGCAGGGCGTGCCCCCACAACGGGCCCTCGACATAGGATCGCCCGGCCCGGATTTCATAGAATTCGAGCCCCCGGCCGAGGCTGAGCAGGCCGAAGCCGTGAAGACTGACGGCGAGCAGGGCCATGACCGTCGACAGGGCGAGTTCGTTGAACATGGCTCATCCTGCTCCGAACCCGCGGGTCCCGCTAGCGGTCCCAGTCGCCGACGGCCGCCTGCCACAGGGTCAGGGCGGCGATGGCGGCGGTGTCGGCGCGCAGGATCCGCGGCCCCAGGGACACTGCGGTGGTGAAGGGCAGGGCCCTGAGCCGCTCCCGCTCCTCCGGCGAGAACCCGCCCTCGGGCCCGATCATGATGGTCCACGGACCTCCGCCCGCCTCCGCCAGCGCCGCCGCCGCCGGCGCGCCGCCCGTCTCGTCGCAGAACATCAGCCGCCGCCCGGCCTCCCAGCCGTCCAGCAGGTCCGCCAGTTTCACCGGCTCGTCGATCATCGGCACGTCCAGCCGGCCCGTCTGCTCCGCCGCCTCGATGGCGATGGCGTCCAGCCGGTCCATCCGCACATGCTGGACCTGCGTCCGGTGCGTCACCACCAGCCCGACACGCCGCGCGCCCAGTTCGGTGGCTTTCTCGACCGCGAACTCCAGCGCCGACTTCTTCACCACCGCGATCAGCAACTGCACATCCGGCCCCATCGCCTGCGGCCGCACCAGTTCCTCTGCCCGCAGCACCACGCCCTTCTTGAGGATCTCGGCGATGATGCAGCGCCACTCCCCGTCCCGCCCGTTGAACGCCAGCAGACTGTCCCCGAGCTTCAGCCGCATCACCTGGGTGAGGTAACGCGACTGGTCCAGCGTCGGCAGGACGGCCGCGTCGGCGGACAGGGGCGTGGGGACGTGGAGGCGGATCATGGGTCCAGTTCTTAGCTTGTCATCCCGGACGAGCGAAGCGAGATCCGGGACGGCAAGGCCAACACCATCTCCGGCCCGGTCGGCTTGCCGAACCGGGCCTAGGCCTGATTGGCCAGCAGGTCGCCGTACAAGTCCGCCCAGCGCGGATTCAGGTCCTCGACCAAGGCGAATTTCCACGCGCGCAGCCAGCGCTTGATGCGCTTCTCCCGCAAGATGGCCTGATCTACGTACTGATGGGTTTCATACCAGACGAGCCGATCAATCCCCCGCTCACGCGTATAGCCGGGGATCAGACCCTGCTTGTGCTCGCCAACACGACGGATCAGGTCGTTGGTCATGCCGACGTAGAGCCAGCCGCACGGACCGCTGGCGAGTAGATAGACATAGAAGCGCTTGGCCATCCCCGCCTCCCGGATCAACTCTTGCGAGTTGTCCGGGAGTAGTCAAGGTTGTGCGATCAACGTCCCCGATCTCACTACGCTCGTCGGGGATGACAAGACGAACTGGCTGCCGCCTACAGCGTCCGCGCGATCAGCAGCTTCATGATCTCGTTGGTGCCGCCGTAGATCCGCTGCACCCGCGCATCCTTGTACAGCTGGGCGATCGGGTACTCGTTCATATAGCCGTAGCCGCCGTGCAGCTGCAGCATCTCGTCGATGACCTCGCCCTGGATGTCGGTGACCCAGTATTTGGCCATGGAGGCGGTGACGGCGTCGAGCTGACCCTTCAGGTGCAGGCCCAGGCAGTGGTCGACGAACACCTTGGCCACCGTCAGCTTGGTCTTCACCTCGGCCAGTTTGAACTGGGTGTTCTGGAAGTCGATCACCCGTTTCCCGAACGCCTTGCGCTCCTTGACGTAGGCCAGCGTCTCCCGCAGCCCGCGCTCTGACGCCGCCACGCCCTGGACGGCGATGTTCAGCCGCTCCTGGGGCAGCTGCTGCATCAGCTGGATGAAGCCCTGGCCCTCGCCGCCGCCGATGATGTTCTCGCCGGGGACCTTCACATCGTTGAAGAACAGTTCGGAGGTGTCATTCCCCTCCATGCCGATCTTGTGCAGATTCCGGCCGCGCTCGAAGCCCTCGGCCCCATCCGTCTCGACCACGATCAGCGAGGTGCCCTTGGCGCCCTCCGACGGATCGGTCTTGGCCACGACGATGATGAAATTGGCCAGCTGCCCATTGGTGATGAAGGTCTTGGAGCCGTTCACCACATACTGGTTGCCCTGTTTGATGGCGGTGGTCTTGACCCCCTGCAGGTCGGACCCGGCGCCCGGCTCGGTCATGGCGATGGCGCCGACCAGTTCGCCCGACTGCAGCCGCGGCAGCCAGCGCGCCTTCTGCTCGGCCGTGCCGTAATGCCAGATGTAGGGCATGACGATCGCATTGTGCAGCGAGATGCCGAAGTGATCCGCGCCCTTCCAGCCCAGCTGGCGCATCAGCACCACCTCATGCCGGTAGTCGCCACCCATGCCGCCGTCTTCCTCGGGCATCGACAGGCCCAGCAGGCCGGCCTCGCCCGAAGCGTTCCACAACTCACGAGGCACGCTGGAATTGGCCAGCCACGATTGCACCGCCTCGGGCGAGGCATGCTCGTCGATCCATTTGCCGACGCTGTCGGAGAAGAGGACGATCTCCTCTTCCTGCATGAAATCGGGCTCGGGGACGTTCAGGACGTTCATGCTCAGAACGCCTCCGCCGGCATCTGCATCAGCACCTCGGCGCCGGTCTTCATCTTGACCAGATGCGCCGCGGTGTCCGGCAGGATCCGCTCCACGAAATAGCGGCCGGTCATCAGCTTGTTGGCATAGAACGGATCGCTGGTCCCGGCGTCGACCTGGGCCTGCGCCGCCTTCGCCATCTGCGCCCACATATAGGCCAGCGCCGTCAGGCCGAAGATGTGCAGGTAATCGGTGCTCGCCGCCCCGGCGTTGTCCGGGTTCTGCATCCCGTTCTGCATCAGCCACATCGTGCCTTCCTGTAGCTTCTTCTTGGCGTCGGCCAGGCCGTCGACGAAGGGCTTGATCGGGCCCTCGCCGCCGTTCTCGGACACGAAGGCGTCGATGTCGGCGAACCAGCTCATGATCGCCCGACCGCCGTTGGCCGGCAGTTTGCGCCCGACCAGGTCCAGCGCCTGGATGCCGTTGGCGCCCTCATAGATCATGGTGATGCGCGCATCGCGCAGATACTGCGACGCCGCGAAATGCTCGGTGTAGCCGCTGCCGCCGTGGACCTGCATGGCGAGGCTGGCGACGTGGAAGCCCTTGTCGGTCAGATAGGCTTTCAGCACCGGGGTGATCAGACCCATGTAGTCATGGGCCTTCTGCGCCTCGGCCGCGTCGTCCGAATGCTGAAGATCGGCCTGGAGCGCGGTCCACAGGGTGAAGGCCTGGCCGCCTTCGACAAACGCCTTGGCCTCCAGCAGCATCCGCCGCACGTCCGGGTGGACCATGATGGAATCGGCCGGCAGCTCCGGGCTCTTCGGTCCGGTCAGCGAACGGCCCTGCAGGCGATCGTGGGCGAACTCCACGGCGGCCTGATAGGCGGCGGTGCCGATCGACAGGCCCTGCAGGCCGGTGCCGAGGCGGGCCTCGTTCATCATCACGAACATGGCCGCCATGCCCTTGTTCTCGGTGCCCACGAGCCAGCCCTTGGCGTTCTCATAGGCCATGACGCAGGTGGCGTTGCCGTGGATGCCCATCTTGTGCTCGAGGCCGGCGCAGGCCGCGCCGACGTTGCGCTCGCCCAGCGAACCGTCCTCGTTGACGAACACCTTGGGCACGACGAACAGGCTGATGCCCTTGATCCCCGCCGGCGCGCCCTCGATCCGGGCCAGCACCAGGTGGATGATGTTGTCGGTGAAGTCGTGCTCGCCCGACGAGATCCAGATCTTCTGGCCGGTGATGTTGTAGCTGCCGTCGCCGTTCGGGACCGCCTTGGTGCGGATCAGGCCCAGGTCCGTGCCGCACTGCGGCTCGGTCAGGTTCATGGTCCCGCCCCATTCGCCCGAGGCCATCTTGGGCAGGTACATCGCCTTCTGCTCATCCGAGCCGTTGGCGTTCAGGCCCCAGTAGGCGCCCGCCGTCAGGCCCGGATACATCGAGAAGGCGGCGCTGGCGGCGGCGGTCATCTGGCCGAAGGCCATGGCCACCACGGCCGGCATCCCCTGGCCGCCGTGCTCGGGCAGGGCCGACAGGGCGGGCCATCCGGCCTCGACCATGGCCTTGTAGGCTTCCTTCCAGCCGGTCGGGCCGGTCACCTTCCCGTCGACCCATTTGCAGCCTTCCTGATCGCCGACCCGGTTCAGTGGGGCGATGACCTCCTCGGCGAATTTGGCGCCTTCCTCGAGGATCTGGCCGACCAGGTCCGACGAGACGTCGGCGAAGCCGGGCTGGTTGGCGTAACGGTCGATCTCCAGAACTTCGTTCAGGACGAACGTCAGGTCGCGGACAGGCGCCTTGTAGGCCATGGAACTACGCTTTCGCTTTGAAGGGCTGGTGGTAGGGGTCGGGGTTCAGGCGGGACTTCAGAAGGTCCGCATATTCCTCGGCGCCGGGCAGCAGATCGGGGCGGTGCTCGCCCAGTTTCCGCTCCATCACGGCGCAGGCTTCCTCGGCCGTGTCGATGGCGGCGTCGAGGTCCTCGCGCTGCTGTTTCAGCGCCGCGATCTGGGCCCGGTGGCGGCGCAGGGCCACCGCCATCTGATGGGCGTTGTGATCGTCGTGATCGTACAGATCCAGCATCTCCTGGATCTCCAGCAGGGAGAAGCCGATGCGCCGCCCCCGCAGAATCAGCTTCAGCCGCGCCCGGTCTCGCGCGTCATAGACGCGCGTCTGGCCCTTGCGGCCCGGGGTCAGCAGACCCTTGTCCTCATAGAAGCGCAGGGCCCGCGCCGTCGCGCCGAACTCGCGGCACAACTGGCGGATCGAATAGGTGCGATGATCGTCGGCGGTCGCCATGGCCGAAGTCATAACTTGACGTGCACGTAAAGGGAAGCCTTTAGCTCGGCATGGCTCGCAAACACGTCAATCTGGGCGTCGCCCCCGACAAGCGCGATCTGCCGCAAAAGACCTGCGTCGTCTGCGGCCGCCCGTTCTCATGGCGCCGCAAATGGGCGCGGGACTGGGAGGCGGTGAAGATCTGCTCGGATCGCTGCCGGGCGGCGAGCGCCGGATCCTGAAGGCGGGCGCCGGTCAGGAGCCCTCAGATTGTCTCTTTGCAGCGCGGCGCCGAAGGTCTTCTCCCGACCCGTTGCGGACATCTGACTAAGCGGGGCGTCGCCATTGCAAGGGGAGTTCGACCTCCTGCCCAATGTAAGCATCATCGGCCGCAAATCGTTCTGACATGCACAATCCCCACTCTCCAAGCCTGATGTTGGTGGTGCTGCGAACGACGCATCGTTCCAACGCTCCGGCTGCACCAACTCGACAACGGAGACGGGCCGAGCCGTCTGGAATGTCGGTAGCAAGCGGCTGGCAGTGAGCGATTTCCTCAGCCGTGGGAGTGAGTTTCCATCGCGTGGGTGCCGACTGATCCTGAACCGCAGCCGGGGCAAACCCGCATCCGCTGAGTAGAACCACCACAGTCGCGACCCGAACGGGAAACAGTCGACTCATCGCGAGAGGATAGGCACACCGAAGGTCCGCTAACCACCCAACTCAGCCTGTGGCCATGTCAGCTCGCGGGTCGGGGACCCGGGGACCGGCCCGCAAAGTCCAGCCCTCAGCGAACCTCGCGCGCCCGCTTCCACAGCACCGTCGCCGTCATGGCGATCAGCACCAGATTGGTCACCGCCGGGCCGACGTCCATGCCCGTGGCGTGGATGCCCAGCATCACGACTTCCAACGCCAGCAGGCCGCTCGCCGCCATGACCAGCAACGGCCGGCCATGCTTCCACGACGCCAGCGGCGCCAGCACCAGCACGGCGAGGAGGATCTCGGCGACGCCGAGCCCGCGCACCATGTTCGGCGCCACGAGCGCCGGCCAGCGCATCAGCTCGATGAGGTTGCCCATCGGCTCGCTCAGCTTGGCGTAACCGGCGGCGATGAAGAACATCGCGATCCAGCCCTGGAGCGTCCAGAGGGTCAGGTTGCGGTAGCTGGCGTTGAGCCGCGAACGGGCGGGGGAAAGGGTCTGGGTCGTCATCTTGGCTACGCCGGGGAGGGCGCTCTTGTTATTTGCAACAGTCGCGATGTCGGATCGTATGACCCGTTCCGCAAGAGCGCGAAGCGTGAGCGTAACCATCCGTGACCGCTTTCTGCGAGAGCTACGGGGCCGAAGCGTGGCCGTATCTATAATTCGTTGTAATCCACGGCCGGTTTCGATGACCTTAAGGCCGCCGGGAGGCGTGACGGCGCGGGGCGGCATCGGGGCGTGGGTCACGGCGGTTCCTGTCGGAAGACATACGGGCCCTCGGCCGCGCCGGCTTCACCTACCGCCGCCCTCCTGCCAGCCTGCTGTCAGCAGTCCGACAGATCCCATGCGGTCCCGGCGGACCGCAGCCGCCCAACCTTGGATTCCAGCGGCCCCCAGTCGTCGTCGGTCGCGATCGCGGCCCAGATCGCCTCGACCTCGTCGATCAGCATCTCCTCGGGCTCAGCGGCGGCGAACATGGCCGCCTCCAGCCGCTCGGGCCGGTCGGGCGCATGTTCGAACAGGGCGAAGCGGAAGGCGTCGAAGGCCTCGCCCTGATAGAGTTTGCCGCGCCGCCCGCCGAGCGCCCGCGCCGACGACGCGAAGCCGCCGAACCAGTCGAAGAACAGGGGCTCCCAACGCAAAGCCTCCCCGCCCTCGCGCAGCAAGGCCAGGGTCGTGTCCAGCAGCCGCTGGTCCGCCGCCTCTCCAAGACTCGACACCCCCAGCCGCGCCAGGAAGGCGGCCCTCAGCTCGCGGATATAGGCCGGTCCGAACCCGTTCAGCGCCTCGGTCAGCGGTTCGGCGTCGGCGACTGTCTTCAACGCCCCGCCCAGATGCGTCAGCGCCCAGAACACCGCCTCCGGCTGGCGCGCAAAGGCATAGAGGCCGGTCTGGTCGAAATATGCGGCGGTGAAGCCGGGCTCGTAGTGCGGCAGGAACCGCCACGGGCCGTAGTCGAAGCTCTCGCCGGTGACGTTCAGATTGTCGGTGTTCAGCACCCCGTGGACGAAGCCCGCCGCGATCCATCGCGCCGTGAGCCGGGCCGAGGCCTCGACCACCGCGCGCAGGAAGCCGGGCGTGTCTCCCGCAGAGACCGTCGGGTGGTAGAGGGCGCGCGCGTGCTCGACCAGCGCCTCGACCATGTCGTTGCGGCCCAGATAGGCCGCCCGCTGAAAGGTCCCGAAGCGGATATGGCTGTGCGACAGCCGCACCAGCACCGCCGACCGCGTCGGCGATGGTTCGTCACCCCGCTGCAAGGCTTCGCCGGTCTCGATCAGCGACAGGGCGCGGCTGGTCGGGACGCCCGACGCCTCCAGCATTTCGGCCGCCAGCACCTCGCGCACCCCGCCCTTCAGCGTCAGCCGGCCGTCGCCGTCCCGCGACCATGGCGTCCGGCCCGACCCCTTGGTTCCCAGGTCGAGCAGCCGGCCGCCCTTGGCCGCCCTGTCGCTCGCGCCGCGGGCGCTCGCTGCTTGAGGGCGTTCCCGCAGCTGCGCCGCCAGAAACCCCCGGCCGTCCCCCAGATCCGGGTTGTAGGTGCGGAACTGGTGCCCGTGATAGCGCATGGCGATCGGCCCGGGCTGGCCGGGCAGGGGCTCGAACCGGCCGAAATGGGCCAGCCATTCGGCGTCGCTCAGCGTCTCCAGCCCCACCGTCGCTGCCGCCCGGTCGTTGCGGATGCGCAGGACAGTCTGCGGGAAGTCCGCCCCTCTGACGGCGTCGCCATAGTCCTCCCCCAGATCGAAGAAGCGGGGCTCGGAGCGATAGGCGGGAGAGGCGGGCATGACCGGCAGATGCGGCCTGCCGCCGTCCGGCGCAACCTTGGCCCGGTTGAATCCAGGGCCGGCTTGCGTATGTTGCGCCGCAGAGATCAGGCCGGTTCGTCCCGGTCAGGCCGGCGCCCGTTTCCATATGGAGCGAATCCGGTCCGGCGTCCGTCGATAACCTGACGCCACGACAGTCCTTTCCAGATTTCCGGAGACCGCCGTGGCGCGCAAGATCACTCTCGACTTCCTCAAGACCGAGGCCGCCTCGGGCATGGTGCTGGGCCTCGCGGCCGTGGCGGCCCTGATCGTGGCCAATTCGCCCCTGTCGCCGGCCTATTTCGGCTGGCTGAAGAGCGAACACGTCCTGCAGATCGGCCCCCTGGTGCTGGAGCTGTCGATCTCGGAGTGGATCAAGGAAGGCCTGATGGCGATCTTCTTCCTCGTGGTGGGGCTGGAGATCAAATACGAGATCCTCAGGGGCGAGCTCAGCGATCCGCGCAAACTGGCCACGCCCGTGCTCGCCGCCGCCGGCGGCATGATCGCCCCGGCCCTGGTCTATCTGGCCTTCTCCGGGCTGATGAACGGGCCGCACGGCGGCTGGCCCATCCCGCTGGCGACCGATATCGCCTTCGCGCTCGCCGTGTTCGCCGTCGCCGCGCGCAAGCTGCCGTCGTCGCTGCGGGTGTTCCTGCTGACCTTGGCCATCGTGGATGACCTTGGCGCCATCGCCCTGATCGCCGTCCTGTTCTCCGAGGGCGTGCAGTGGGTGCCGCTGGTCTGGGTGGCGGGCCTGCTGGCGGCCGGCGCGGTGTTCGCCAGGATGCGCCGGGTCGCCGCCCCCTTCTGGGTTCTGGGCTTCGGCCTCATCTGGTACCTGACCGTGCTCTCCGGCCTATCCACCTCCCTGACGGCGGTGGCCTTCGCCCTGATCGTGCCGGTCGCCAATCGTACCGACGACCAGCAGAGCCCGCTGAAGGAGGCGATGCACGACCTGCACCCCTATGTCGCCTATCTGGTCCTGCCGCTGTTCGCCTTCGCCAAGGCCGGGGTCTCCTTCGCCGGCCTGTCGCTGGAGCAGGCCTTCGCCCCGCTGGTGCTGGGCATCGCGCTCGGCCTGTTTGTCGGCAAGCAGATCGGCGTCTTCGGCTTCGCCTGGCTGGCCTCGGCCCTCAAACTGGGCCGCCGGCCCACCGGCGCGACCTGGCTGGAGCTGTACGGCGTCAGCCTGCTTTGCGGCGTCGGGTTCACCATGAGCTTGTTTATCGGCGTCCTGGCGTTTCCCGGCCCCATCGACTCGCCCGAACAGGTCGAGGTCAAGTTGGGGGTGCTGGGCGGGTCCTTCCTGTCCGCCATAGCGGGCGCGGCGGTACTTGCCGTGGCCGGCCGGCGGCGCAAGAATTTGGCCGGGGCGTCCGTGGATACTGGCGCCGACTAGTCGAATATTGACCTAGCGTCACTGTTTTTGTCGCTTTTGCATCACAGTCCGGGTTCCCCCGTGGCGGAAATGAGGCGCCGACCCGCCGTTGTCCTTGTCGCTGAGTCCGGCTTGGATTACGCCGGAGACTGGACTTGCCGCGCTCCGCAGAAGGGTGCGGTCCAGGGATCAGGAAACGCCGGGGTCGCCGTCCAGCACGGGGGTCCGGCCCATGTCGGGGAGCCACCATGCGCCTTACCAATCTTCTTCGCACCACCGTGTCGGCCGCCGTCGTCGGCGCCTGCGCCTTCGGCTTTGCCGGCGTCGCCTCCGCCCAGGACGCGCCGCAGGAATCGGCCACCAGCATCGATGACATCATCGTCACCGCCCAGAAGCGCGAGCAGAACCTCCAGGATGTGCCCATCGTGGTCACCACCCTGTCGCAGGAGACGCTGGAAGGCGCGGGCGTGCGGGACATCAAGGATCTGCAGATCCTCACCCCCGGCCTGATCGTCACCTCCACCACCAATGAATCGGTCACCACCGCCCGGATCCGCGGCGTCGGCACCGTGGCCGACAACCCCGGCATCGAGAGCTCGGTCGGCATCGTCATCGACGGCGTCTATCGCTCGCGCAACGGCGTCGGCTTCGGCGACCTCGGCGAACTGTCGCGCGTTGAAATCCTGAAGGGTCCCCAGGGCACCCTGTTCGGCAAGAACACCTCGGCCGGCGTCATCAACATCATCTCCGAGGCCCCGTCCTTCACCCCGGGCTTCCAGGGCGAGATCACGGGCGGCAATTTCGGCGCCTTCGGCGCCTCGGCTTCGGTCACGGGCGGAATCACCGACCAGGTCGCCGGCCGGCTGTACGTCGGCCACCGCGAGCGGGACGGCTTCTATAACGTCACCATCCCCGCCGGCGGCCCGCGCACCGAGACCGACGACCAGAACCAGGACTTCTGGACCGCCCGCGGCCAGCTGCTGATCCTGCCCAGCGACTCCGCCTCGATCCGCATCATCGCCGACTACAGCGACCGGTCGGAATACTGCTGCGTCGCCTCCCAGGTCATCACCGGCCCCACCGGCGCCATCATCAACGCCCTGACGCCGGGCGGCACCGGCATCCGCGGTCCGGTCACCCCGAACTACGCCGCCGCGACCCCGCACTCGTTCTCGCGCGACGTCTACGCCAACCGCCCCACCGAGCAGTTCATCGAGGACATGGGTCTGTCGGCCGAGGCCAACATCGACCTGGACTCCATGAACGCGACCCTGACCTCGGTCACCGCCTGGCGGAACTGGGAGTCGGTCAACGGCGGCGACATCGACTTCAGCGGCGCCGACCTGTTCTACCGCGACTCCGACGGCTCGTTCAGCTTCGCCCTTGAACAGGTCAGCCAGGAACTGCGCCTGGCCGGATCGACCGACCGGGTCGACTGGCTGGTCGGCGGCCTGTGGAGCCATGAGGACCTGCAGCGGAACGACAGCTTCCTGTTCGGCGGCGGAGCGAGCTTCTATCTCTCGGCCCTGCTGGCCAGCCAGGCCGGCCTGCCCGGTTCGGCCGCGACCTTCCTGAGCTGCGCCACCGCGCCGTTCCCGTTCAACGTCGGTTGCGGTCTCGGCGGCTTCGTCGCCCCGGGCGCCCCCGGCCTCTCCATCGCCCCCGGCTCCGGCTACAAGGATCGCTACAGCCAGGGCTCCGAGTCCTTCGCCCTCTTCACCAACAACACCTTCCGGGTGACCGAGCAGTTCGAACTGACCCTTGGCCTTCGTTATACGAAGGAAACCAAGGAGATGATGACGAACCAGGACAACATCGGCGGCAATGGCGCGATCTGCGCCGCGGCCCGGGCCAACCCGCTGTTCGCCCCGCCCTCGCCGCTGAACGGCTTCCTGGGCGGCGGCTTCTGCATCAACCAGCTCAACACCGACTTCGACGGGCGGACCTATCTGCAGGAGTTCGAGGACGACGACATCTCGGGCAAGTTCGCGGCCCAGTACCGCTTCAACGACTCCCTGATGGTCTATGCCTCCTACGCTCGCGGCTTCAAGGCGGGCGGCTTCAACCTCGAGCGCTCCTCGGGCCCGACGGTCGTCGGCAACACCAATCCGTCGCCGATCGATGACACCTCCTTCGCCTCGGAAACGGTCCAGAGCTACGAGCTGGGCTTCAAGAGCACCCTGTTCGACCGCTCCCTGCTGCTGAACGCCACGGCCTATGAGCAGAATTTCGAGAACTTCCAGCTCAACACCTTCGTCAGCCCCAACTTCATCGTTGAGAGCATCCCCGAGCTGAACAGCCGCGGCGTCGACCTCGACTTCTTCTGGTTCACCCCGCTGGAAGGCCTGTCCTTCTCGGGCGGCGCGACCTGGACCGAGAGCGAGTACGGCATGTTCACCGCCGCCGACCTCCAGGTGCCGTCGCGCTTCCCGGCCCTCAGCCTGCTGCCGGGCAACACCGTCTCCTTCGCGCCGGAATACACCGGCTCGGTGGCGATGAATTTCGATCGCTCGATCGGCAACGGCCTGCGTCTCGGCCTGAACCTGGCGGCCAAATACACGACCGAATACAACACCGGCTCCGACCTGCTGCCGGCCAAGATGCAGGACGCCTTCACGGTGGTGAACGGCCGCATCACCATCGGTTCGGAAGACGACCGTTGGGCGCTGGACCTCTGGGCCCAGAACCTGACCGACGAGGAATACTACCAGGTCGTCTTCAACGGTCCGCTCCAGGGCTCGGCCTTCTCGACCCTCCAGCCGAACGGCACCTACTACAACCCGGCGGCGGACACGACGACCTACGACGCCTTCCTGGGCGCGCCGCGTACCTACGGCCTGACCCTTCGCGTCAAATACTAGACCGGCCTTCGACAGCCGATCGACAAGCGCCGGCCGGGGGAAACCCCGGCCGGTTTTGTTTTGGGCGATGGCCTTTGGTGCGAGGACGCGTCTCCATCCCCTTCATGGGGAGGGGGGTCGCGAAGCGACCGGGTGGGGACGTGTGAAGCCGGGCGCCGGTCGTGCGGGACGGGCGTGCCCCACCCGGGTTCGGCTGCGCCTCGCCGTCCCTCCCCATGAAGGGGAGGGAGAATAGGCCGGCCTGGATGCCGAAGCCTGACGCCTACTCGGCCGGGCTTGCCGCCTGGCCCGGCGCATGGCGCTGGCTCGCGAACGTCTTGCTCATGCGGCGTTTGAAGAAGCCGGCGATGTCATCGACGATGGTGAAGATCGGCGGGATGAACAGCAGCGACAGGAAGGTCGAGGAGATCAGTCCCCCGACCACCGCGATGGCCATCGGCTGGCGGAACTCGACGTCGGCGCCCCAGCCGATCGCCACCGGCAGCATGCCGGCGCCCATGGCGAAGGTGGTCATCAGGATCGGCCGCGCCCGCTTGTGCGCTGCATCCATGATCGCCTCCAGTCGCGACTGCCCGGCCTGCTCGGCGATGATGATGTAGTCGACCAGCAGGATGGAGTTCTTGGCCGCGATCCCCATCAGCATCAGCACCCCGATCAACGACGAGATCGAGAAGCTGGACCCGCCGATCATCAGCGCCACGAAGGCGCCGCCGATGGCCAGCGGCAGGGAGGCCATGATGGTGATCGGATAGGCGAAGCTTTTGAACAGCAGCACCAGCACGGCGTACATCAGCAGGATGCCGGTGCCGAAGGCGACGGCGAAGCCGACGATCATCTCCTGGATGAATTCCTCGTCGCCAGCGGGCACCTGACGCACGCCGGCCGGCAGGTTCTGGACCGTCGGCAGCCGGCTGACCGCGACGGCGGCCTCGCCGCTGCGGATGCCGTCCAGTTCCGCCGAGATGGTCGCCACGCGCGAGCGGTCCTGGCGCAGCACCTGCGACGGCCCGGCGCCGAAGCGGATGTCGGCGACGGCGCTCAGCGGTACGGAGGTCCCGTTGGCGGTCGGGACCCGCAGGGTCTCGAGCACCGACAGGTCCTCGCGCGCGTCGCGGGTCAGCCGCAGCCGGATCGGCACCTGGCGGTCGCCGAGATTGTATTTCGGCAGGTTCTGGTCGACGTCGCCGATGGTGGCGACCCGCACGGCCTGGGAGATGGCGCTGGTCGAGACGCCCATCAGGGCGGCCTCGTCGGCCCGGGGCGTGACCAGGATTTCCGGTCGCGCGATCGACGCGGTGTTGACCACATTGGCCAGTCCGGGAACCGTCCGCATCTCGGCCTCGACCGCGCGCGCGGCGGCGGTCAGGGTGGCGCCGTTGTCGCTCAGGATGGCGAATTGATACGAGGTGCCGTCGCTGGGTCCGCCCCCCTGTTGCGCCACGCCGGCCCCGATGCGGGCTCCGGGAATGGACTTCCAGCCGTCGACCATGACGCGGGCGAACTGCTGCTGGCTCAGGTCACGCTCGCCCTTGCCGACCAGGTCGGCGTAGACATTGGCCTGATTGACCTCCTGGCCGCCGATCGAGGCGTAGACCGAGGTGACCTCGGGCCGTTGCCGCAGGTCCCGGGTCAGGCGTTGAACCACGGCGTCCGTTTGCGCCAGGGTCGCGCCCGGCGGGAGTTCGACCGAGAAGCCGGCGCGGCTGCGATCTCCACTGGCGAGGAATTCGAACGGCACCTTGGTGGCCAGGAAGGCGCAGCTCACGAACAGGAGGGTGCCGATCCCGAACACCTTCCAGCGGTTCTTCAGACTCCAGTCCAGTCCCTTCAGATAGCCGCTCATCCAGAACGGGTCGGCGTCCTCGTGCTTCTGATGCTTGAGCAGGTAGGCCGCCATCAGCGGCGTCAGCGTGCGCGCCACCACCAGCGAGAAGGCCACGGAGACGCAGGCCGCCAGGGCGAAGGCCTTGAAGAACTGGCCGATGATTCCCGGCATGGCGCCCACCGGCGCGAACACCGCAATGATGGTGGCGGTCGTCGCGACCACCGCCAGGCCGATCTCGTCCGCGGCTTCCATGGAGGCGCTGTACGGAGACTTTCCGTCCCGCATGTGCCGGACGATGTTCTCGATCTCGACGATGGCGTCATCGACCAGGATGCCGATGGTCAGCGACAGGGCCAGCAGGCTGATGCCGTTCAACGACTGGCCCAGCGGCTCCAGCACCAGGAAGGTCGGGATCAGCGACATCGGAATGGCGGTGGCGGTTATGAAGGTCGCCCGCCAGTCGCGCAGGAAGATGAAGACCACCACGACTGCGAGCACCGCGCCCAGAAGCAGGGCTTCCAGCGAGGCGATATAGCTTTCCTCGATCTCTTCGACGCTGGCCGTGACCTGGCGGATGGTCAGTTCGGGATTCTCCTCGTCGATCTTGGCGACGGCTTCACGAACCCGTTCCGCGATCTTGACCTCGGACGCCGAGCGCGAGCGCAGGAAGTTGAAGGTGATCGCCTCCTGGCCGTTGTAGCGGGCCAGGCGGCGCGGCTCGGACCAGTGATCCTCGACCCGGCCCAGATCGCCCAGCCGCACGGAGCGGCCGCCGGACAGCGGCACCAGGGTCTCGCGCAGCCCCTCGATCGAGGTCGCGGCGCCCAGGGTCCGGATCGAGCGCTCTGCGCCCGAGATGGTCACCCGGCCGCCGGGTTGGTCTGAGTTCACGCTGGTCAGGGCCTGGCTGACCGCCGCCGCCGTCAGGCCGTATGAGGCCAGGCGATCCGGATCCAGTTCGACCGCGATCTCGCGATCCACGCCGCCGCCGCGGTTGACCTCGCCCACGCCCTTGATGGCCAGCAGGGTGCGGCTGATGTCGTTATCGACGTACCAGCTGATCTCTTCCGGCGTCATCGTCTCGGAACTGACGACCCAGGTGATCAGGGCGTCGCCGGTGATGTCGATGCGCTGGACGCTCGGTTCCTGCATGTCCTGCGGCAGGTCGGCGCGCAGGCCGCTCATGGCGTTGCGGACGTCGTTGGTGGCGCGTTCGGTGTCGGTGCCCAGTTCGAACTCGATCGTCGTCGAGGAGACGCCATCGGTGATCTGGGAGTTGATGTGCCGCACGCCCGACAGACCCGCCAGCGAGTCCTCGATCAGTCGCGTGACCTGGACTTCCATCTCGCTGGGCGCCGCGCCGGGCCGCACGGCCGTGACCGCCACCAGCGGAAAGTCGATGTCCGGATTGTTGTTGATCCGCATGTTCAGGAAGCTGAGCACCCCGCCGATGGTCAGCAGGGTGAACAGCAGGATGATCGGGATCGGGTTCTTGATCGACCAGGAGGAGATGTTTTTCATGGTCGGGCTCTAGCGCGCGGCCGGAGCGGCCGGAGCGGTGGGCGCGGCCGCGGCCGGGCGGGGGGCGGCGGCCACCGTCACCCGGTCGCCGTCGCCAAGGAAGCCCGCCCCGGCCACAACGACACGCGATCCGGCCGGCAGACCCTCGACGGCGGTCTCGTCCGCGGTCCGGGAAATCACCGTGACCGTCTGGAAGCGCACCCGGTTCTCCGCCCCCATGACGAACACCCCGGCGCGGTTCTCGCGATACAGCACCGACGCGGTCGGCACCGTCACGGCGGGCCGGTCGCCGACCTGGATGCGGGCGCGGGCGAACATGCCGGGGCGGAAATCGCCGCCGGCCAGCGAAATCCGGGCGGTCCCCAGCCGGTTGGCGGCGTCGACCTCCGAGGTGACGATGCGGACCCGGCCGGTGGTTTCCCCGACCTGATCCGAGCTGACGACGGCGGTCTGGCCCGCGCGGACCAGGGCCAGTTCGGTCTCCGGCACCTGGGCGTCCAGCTCCAGCCGGCCGTCGCGGACGATGCGGAACAGTTCGGTCCCGGCCCCGACGATCTGGCCGCGGGTGACGCTGCGGCTGATCACCTGGCCCGAAACGGGCGCCTTGATCGTGGCCTGCGCCAGGCGCGTGCGGGTCTCGGACAGCGACGCCTGGGCGGCGGAAACATTGGCGGCCGAGGCGCGCTGATTGGCCAGGGCGGTATCCAGCGAGGCCTGGCTGAGGAAGCCGCGCTCCTTCAGTTCCTGGGCGCGCTCCAGCGCGGCCTGGTCGCGCGCGGCATTGGCCTCGGCGGTCTGGACGGCCGCCTGTTGCTGGCGCAGTTGAGCCTTCAGCAGGGCGTCGTTCAGCTGAACCAGCGGTTGGCCCTGACGCACCCAGGTCCCCTCGTCGACGAAGACGCCGGTGGCGGTCAAACCGCCGGTCTCGGCCCCGACCGGCACCTCTTCCCAGGCCGAGATGCTGCCCGAGGCGGTCACCGTGCGCGGCAGGTTCTGCAGCGTCGCCACGGCGACGGAGACGGTCTGGCTGGACGCCCCGCCGCCGGCCTTGGTCTCGGCCTTCTTGGCCTCGCCTTCGCCGCCGCAGGCCGCCAGGGTCACGCTCAGGGCCATGACGGCCACGCCGGCAAGGCTGTTCCGCAGAATATTCGCCACGTCTGATCCCCATGGACGTCGCGGATGGGGAGCCGCGCGCCTGCTTGTGGGCCGCCCGTCCTGGGTGTCCCTGTCATCAGCCGTTGAATAGCGGTTTCGCCGCGGCTTCTCAAACGCCAATACGGCCCCTTACAGCGAAGTAATCCGTGCCGGATCCAGTGGCGAAACGCCCCGGCGCGGGCGCGCGCGTTGGCGATCCCGCGCCGCCGTGCTACCGGCGCGGCCATGACGACCCCTCCCATCGAACGCATCCGCAATTTTTCCGTCGTGGCCCACATCGACCACGGCAAGTCGACGCTGTCGGACCGGCTGATCCAGGTCACCGGCGGCCTGACCGCGCGCGAAATGTCGGCCCAGGTGCTCGACAACATGGACATCGAGAAGGAGCGCGGCATCACCATCAAGGCGCAGACCGTGCGCCTGAACTACAAGGCGAAGGACGGGCTCGACTACGTCCTCAACCTGATGGACACCCCCGGCCACGTCGACTTCGCCTATGAGGTCTCCCGCTCGCTGGCGGCCTGCGAAGGCAGCCTGCTGGTCGTCGACGCCTCCCAGGGCGTCGAGGCCCAGACGCTGGCGAACGTCTATCAGGCCATCGACAACAATCACGAGATCGTCCCCGTCCTCAACAAGATCGACCTGCCAGCGGCCGAGCCCGAGCGGGTGCGCCAGCAGATCGAGGACGTCATCGGCCTCGACGCCTCCGACGCCGTCCTGTGCTCCGCCAAGTCCGGCATCGGCATCGAGGAGGTGCTCGAGGCCATCGTCACCCGCCTGCCGGCGCCGAAGGGCGACCCCGCCGCCCCGCTCAAGGCCCTGCTGGTCGACGCCTGGTACGATCCCTACCTCGGCGTCGTCGTGCTGGTGCGCATCTTCGACGGCGCCCTCAAGGCCGGCCAGCGCATCAAGATGATGCAGCACGGCTCGACCCATCTGGTCGATCGCGTCGGCGTCTTCCTGCCCAAGAACACCCCGGTCGACCAGCTCGGCCCCGGCGAGATCGGCTTCTTCACCGCCCAGATCAAGGAGGTGGCCGACGCCGCCGTCGGCGACACCATCACCGACGAGCGCAAGCCCACGGCCGAGGCCCTCAAGGGCTTCAAGGACGTCCAGTCCGTGGTCTTCTGCGGCCTGTTCCCGGTCGACGCCGCCGATTTCGAGGACCTGCGCGCCGCCATCGGCCGCCTGCGCCTCAACGACGCCAGCTTCACCTATGAGATGGAATCCAGCGCCGCCCTCGGCTTCGGCTTCCGCTGCGGCTTCCTCGGCCTGCTCCACCTCGAGATCATCCAGGAGCGGCTCAGCCGCGAGTTCAACCTCGACCTGATCGCGACCGCCCCCAGCGTGGTCTACAGGATCGGCCTGCGCGACGGCTCGGAGATGGAGCTGCACAACCCCGCCGACCTGCCCGACGTGATGCAGATCCTGGAAATCCAGGAGCCGTGGATCAAGGCGACCATCCTGACCCCCGACGAATACCTCGGCGGCGTCATCAAGCTGTGCCAGGACCGCCGCGGCTCCCAGATCGAGCTCAGCTACGTCGGCAGCCGCGCCCTCGTGGTCTACGAACTGCCGCTGAACGAGGTCGTGTTCGACTTCTACGACCGTCTGAAATCCATCTCCAAGGGCTACGCCTCGTTCGACTACGAGCTGTCCGGCTACAAGGTCGGCGACCTGGTCAAGATGAACATCCTCGTCAACGCCGAGCCCGTCGACGCCCTGTCCATGCTGGTCCACCGCGGCCGGGCCGAGATGCGCGGCCGCAGCATGGTCGAGAAGATGAAGGAGCTGATCCCGCCCCACCTGTTCGTCATCCCGATCCAGGCGGCCATCGGCGGCAAGATCATCGCCCGCGAAACCGTCCGCGCCCTGCGCAAGGACGTGACCTCGAAATGCTACGGCGGCGACGCCACCCGTAAGAAGAAGCTGCTCGAGAAGCAGAAGGCCGGCAAGAAGCGCATGCGCCAGTTCGGCAAGGTGGAGATCCCGCAGGAAGCCTTCATCGCCGCCCTGAAGATGGACGACGACTGAGGCCCCCGGGGCCTCAGCCCTTCGCCGCCGGCCGCTTCGCCTCGGCCAGCGCCGCCTCCACCGCTTCGAAGGTGTCCGTCACGCTCGCCGCCGGCGGCCGGCCCATCAGGCTGACCCCGACGATGGCGAGGAAGCTGAGCACGAAGCCCGGCACGATCTCGTAGATCACGCCCGACAGCTTGCCCCCGTCGGCCAGCACCGGCGCATAGATCCAGACCAGCACCGTCACCGCCCCGACGATGATCCCCGCCAGCGCCCCGTTGCGCGTCATCCGCTTCCACGTCAGCGACAGGATCACCAGCGGCCCGAACGCCGCTCCGAACCCGGCCCAGGCGTTGGACACCAGCCCCAGCACGCTGTTCTCGGGGTTCCAGGCCAGATAAATCGCCGCCAGCGACACCGCCAGCACCGCCAGCCGGCCGATCATCACCAGCTCCTTCTGCGGCGCATTCTTGCGCAGGAAGACGCCGTAGAAATCCTCGACCAGCGAACTGGACGACACCAGCAGCTGCGACGAAATCGTGCTCATGATCGCCGCCAGAATCGCCGCCAGCAGGAAGCCGGTGATCAGCGGATCGAACAGCACGTCCGACAGCAGGATGAAGATCGTCTCCGGATCGGTCACCGACAGCCCGGTCCGCGTCGCATAGGCCAGACCGACCAGACCGGTCGCCAGCGCCCCGACCAGGGTCACCAGCATCCAGCTCATGCCGATATTGCGGGTCATCGGAATGTCGCGCACCGACCGCACCGCCATGAAGCGTACGATGATGTGCGGCTGGCCGAAATAGCCCAGCCCCCAGGCCATGGCCGAGATGATGCTGATCGCCGTCGCCCCCTGGAACACGTCCAGCAGCCCGGGATCGACCCCGCGCACCGTCTCCGCGACCTCGCCGATCCCGCCGACATTCATCAGCGCCACGATCGGCACGAGGATCAGCGCCACGAACATGATGCAGCCCTGGACGAAGTCGGTCAGGCTGACCGCCAGAAACCCGCCCACCATCGTATAGGCCAGCACCACCCCGGCCGTGATCCACAGCCCCATGGTGTAGTCCAGCCCGAACGAGGTCTCGAACAGCTTGCCCCCGGCCACCAGGCCGGACGAGGTGTAGAGGGTGAAGAACACCACGATCACCAGCGATGAGATCACCCGCAGCATCCGCGACCGGTCCTCGAACCGCTTGTCGAAATAGTCGGGGATGGTGATCGCGTCGCCCGCTGCCTCGGTATAGACGCGCAGCCTTGGGGCCACGATCAGGTAGTTGGCGAAGGCGCCGATGAACAGGCCGAGCGCGATCCACCCCGCCGACAGCCCCGCTGCATACATGGCCCCGGGCAGCCCCAGCAGCATCCAGCCGCTCATGTCCGACGCCCCCGCCGACAGCGCCGCCACCGACGGCGTCAACGACCGCCCCCCCAGCATATAGCCGGCCACGTCCGAGGTGGACTTGCGCCAGGCATAGACGCCGATGCCCAGCATCAGCACGAAATACAGGCCGAGGGTGACGAAGGTTCCGGTTTCCATGGGGGGTGGGGTAGCAGCCGAGGGCGCAGGCGGCCACCCCGGGGGGGGAGGGAAGGTCTGTAGGAGGGATTGCGCCCAGAGACGATCGGTTCGCTCACGGGGTTCAACCCAAGGGGCGAGCCTGCCCTTGATTTCGCCCTTCGGAATCGAAATCGAATGCGCAATGAGTGATCGGACAGCCAGCCCATGGGAAGGAATCTACTTGCCGCGCGCGTGTCTCGCGTGGGTGAAGGAGGTTGATCTGATCATGCTGGAAGAGTTCTGCATCGACCTCTCGGATGCAGGTGCTGATCGGGCGGACGTGCTGCGCTATTGGAAGTTCGACCAGAGCCCGGACGAGTTCGTCGCTTGGTTCGGTGAGAAGTACGATCTGATCACGAGAGACCAGTGGGACCCATTCTGTGCTTTCCGCCGACGCCTTGATTCTTACAAGCGCATGCTCTGACAGCCCTATGGGAGGGTCAGGTCTTGGCGGCATCCGACTTCTTCGCCAGCTTCGCGGCCAAGAACGCATCGCGCTCAGACAGGCGCCTCCGAAATGACTCGGTGTCGATCCCGTCAGGGAGGTTGATTTTCATGCCCTCCAGTTCAGCATAGTCCGAACCTTTTAGGGGTTTTGCGACTTTTACGGTCAGGGTATCGGGGTCAATCCAAATGGCTTCACAATCAAAGAGGATGTGAAGATCGGCGCGCAACAACAGCGCGTTGTCACGCTTGTTGCTGTCCTCGCCCATGTACGGGACGATATGCGCGGCTTCGAGAACTTTGGGCTCGATGCATCCGGTTAGAGCGCAGCGATGGCCGTAGTCCGACAACGCGGCATCCCGGAATTTCTTACTGCCCTGCCGGACTGCAATCTCAGCCATAATCTTCTTGCGCCAGTCACCCGGGGTGATCGCCTGATACCCTGACGGGCTTTCGCTGAAGGAATTTTGGGCACCGATTTCGCCGGAGTTATTGTAGCCCTCGAGGTAAAAAAACCCCTCGCCCCACCCAGTGACCTGACCCAGCCCTAGAACCTCGTAGCGAGCGGGACCAAGTTTGGTCTGGATGACAACGGCAACTGGAACCCGGTCAGCGGCGCAACGAATCAGCGCGTTGTTTGCCGATCGTTCCGAACCGAACTTGTTGGCGGCTTGCATGGCATATTTGTAGAGCCAGGAGCCATCTGCCCTCATCTCAGGGGGAACATCAGCGTAGGTTCCTCCCAGCGTCTGTTTAACGCTAAGGGCGTGCTGCCAGTTCGCTGGCTTCTGAATCCCCGTTTGAGCATTCAGCAGCGAAATGCCGTCGACCCATCCGGGATGACGAATTTCTTGTCCACGCCGCACCTGAAACCACTCGAGGCTTGCACGATGCTCGGGCGCGAGTTTGCTCAGACCTTTAGACAGAGCGCTCATCCGGCGCTGACACCAGCTAACCAGCGAAAAGCCGAGGTTCCCATCTGTGGTTGGTATCGCAATGCCGGACTCCTATCGGAGGTTAGGCATGTTGAGGACTGCAACGCTAGGGCGCCGCGCGCCATCATCTCGACTTCAGGCTGACCCCTCTCCCCTTGGGAGAGGGCTTGAGCGCACGGCGGCGGAGCCGGCGTTCTGCCGCGAAAGGGTGAGGGTCGACTGACCGGGGGCGGCTTCGCCGCTTCCACCGTCCGACCCTCATCCGGCCCTACGGGCCACCTTCTCCCAATGGGAGAAGGGACGACACGGGATGCGATTCCGACGCTCCGATTCCTGCCTCAGCGGGCGTTTCCGGCTTTTATCCCGACACGCCTCCGGGGCGCCCCAGACTTGCGCCCATGACCCGCGCCTGCGCCGAAGCTCCCGCCTCCCATTACCGCCTCAGCCCCGAGACCTGGGCGATCATCGGCGAGGAGTATCGCAACGGCGCCATGGCCAAGGATGTGGCGGCCAAGTGGAAGGTGGCGCCGTCGTCGGTGTATCGCCACGCCTGCCGGGACGGCTGGACCAAGAAATCGATGGGGGACGCGCGGGCGCGGGCGCATGCGCGGATGGTGGAGGCCGAGGAGGAGGGCGCGCGATCGCTGAACCCGGTTGGGTCGCGGGCGCTGAAAAGCCTCTTCGCCCCGCCGCCCGGCGACGACCCCGACGCCTCTGACCCCGCCGCCCTCGCGCGGGCGGCGACCCTGGCCTCGGGGCGGGCGATGAAGGGGCGGCTGTGGGCCGAGGCGCGGGCGCTGGCCGGGCTGGCCGAGAGCTATGCGCGGCTGGGCGAGCGGTCGAAGCGCCGCGAGCTGACGGTCGAGACGATGGACCTGAAGCTGCTGTTCGAGGCCATGCACTGCGATCAGGAGATCATTCGCGAGCGCTTCTGGATCCACGGGGACGAGGATCCGGACCGGGCGGTGAAGTCGGCCTACTGGGAGCACCGCCGTCAGATGATGACCGCCGCCCGCGAGACCCAGACGGCCCTGATGCGGCGGGTCTGGAACGCCGAGCGGATCGCGCAGGAAGCCGGCGGGACGGTCGAGCTCACCGAGGCGGGCCGCGCGGCGGAAGAGGAGACCGCGCGCTGGGTCGCGCTGACGGATGAGGAGATCGCGGAGGAAGGCGTCGAGGCGCCCCCGGATCAGGAAGGCGGCGCCGTCTGACCATTTCCTACCTTTTGCGGAACCGCGTGGCCTCGGCCTTCAGGTTCGAGCCCCAGTCGGTCACCGGCCGGTCCGGTTCGGCGTGGAAGGGCAGGGCGCCGGCGACGCCACGCATCGAAAGCGCCAGCGGCAGGGCCCAGTGCGCCAGCATGCGCAGCGGTTTGCGCCGCCCGTCCAGCACGTCCCAGCCCTCGGCGGCGAAGGCCTCGACCATGTCGGCCGGGTCCAGCCGCTCGATCCCGTCCCAGTCGGCGGGCCGGGCGACCGCCGCCGCCTCGTCCGGCGTCAGGCCGAAGGCGGCGCGCGCGGCCGCGTCGATGGCCTCGGCGATCTCGGGGAACTCGTGCCGCTCGTCCGGATCGGCGGCGCGCGGCTTCATCAGCGCCTTCATCTCCAGATCATCGATCCCGGGCAGATCGATCAGGCGGCGCAGGGGAGCTTGGGTCATGCCCCGGTCTCTAGCGCATCGCGCGGCCGGCCGCATCCGCGCCCGTCGCGCCCCGGCCGGGAACGGAACGCCGGCCCCGACCGCACGTTCAGTGGGTCCACCAGAGGTTTCCCCATGTCCCGATTGATGCCCCTCGCCGCCACAGCCCTCGCCCTGATGCTCGCCGCGCCGACCGCCGTCATGGCCGCAGACCCCGGCAACGGCAACGGCAAGGGCGGCGACCGGCAGGAGCGCGGCAACCGCGGCGGCGACGACGACCGCAGCGACCGCGGCCGCAACGACAACCGCGGCAACGGCCGTGACGACGACCGCCGCGCCGAACGCGCCCCGGCCCGGGTCGCCCAGGCCGCGCGCGCCGCGGCCCGTGACCGCGACGATGACCGCAACGACGACCGCCGTGACGTGCGCCGCGCCGTCGAACGTCAGGTGTTCCAGACCCGCGACGGCCGCCCCGTGGTCTATTTCCAGCGCGACCGCGACCGCGGGCTGATCGCCGGCTGCCCGCCCGGACTGGCGAAGAAGGACAACGGCTGCCTGCCCCCCGGCCAGGCGCGCCATATCGCCCGCGCCGCCGCCGCCGACCGCTACGAGTGGCTGTGGCGCGCGCGCGACGACCAGTCCCGCTACCGCTATGACAACGGCTATCTGTACCGGATGAATTCGCAGGGTTCGCTGCTCGGCTATCTGCCGTTGCTGGGCGGGGCGCTCGCCCCCGGCGCGGCCTGGCCGTCGCAGTACGGCTACCAGCCGGCGCCCGACTACTATTCCAGCTATTTCGGCCTGCCCCAGGGCCAGGACTATCGCTACGCCGACGGCGCCCTGTACGGCGTCGATCCGCAGACGCAGATGATCAGCCGGGTCGCGGCCCTGCTGACCGGCCAGAACCTCAGCGTCGGCCAGCCCCTGCCCAGCGGCTACGACGTCTACAACGTGCCCTACGCGTACCGGAACCAGTACGCCGACAACGCCAATGCGATGTACCGCTACAACGACGGCTATGTGTATCAGGCCGATCCCAAGACCCAGCTGGTGACCGCCGTCATCCAGCTGCTGACCTGATCCGGAGCCCAGACATGCGATTGAAGATGCGCTGGGCGCTCGCGCCCCTCTGCGTGATGGCCCTGGCCGCGTGCGGCGAGGGCGGGGCCGGCAAGGCCGACGGGACGGGGGCCGCCGCGCCCTCGAACCGGACCCTGACGGCGACGCTGAAGGACGACCGCGCCTTCGGCACGCTTGAGCGGGTGCTGGAGAACGCCGCCCTCGGCGACGTGCTGGCGGGCACCGGCCCCTATACGGTGTTCGCCCCGTCCGACGCGGCCTTCGCCGCCTCGGCCGGCGATCTCGGCGACGAGGCGATGAAGGCCCAGGGCGCCGCCGTGCTGCGGGCCCATATCGTGCCGGGGGCGCTGACCCGCGCCGACATCCTCGCCGCCATCGCCCGCGAGGGCTCGGGCGACGTGCAGATGCGCACCATGGCCAACAGCCTGCTGACCTTCTCGCAGGAGGGCGAGACGGTGATCGTGGCCGGCGACAACGGCGCCCGCGCGCGTCTGACCGGCTCGGAGACCGTGGCCTCCAACGGCGTGGTGCAGCCGGTCGACGCCCTGCTGGTGCGGCCGGCGGCGGCGGCGGCGAACTGACGGCATTGACCGTGGGCGCGACGCGGTCGAGAGCTGTCGCATGACCGTCGTCTCCAAAGCTCCCCGCCTCGCCGTGCTGATCGACGCCGAGAACGCCTCGGCCCGCATCGCCGAGGCCCTGTTCACCGAGATCGCCACCCTCGGCGAGGCCTCGGCGCGGCGCATCTACGGCGATTTCGCCAGCGCCCAGCTGATGGGCTGGACCAAGGTGCTGGCCCGCTATGCCATCCAGCCGCAGCAGAATTTCGCCAACACCAAGGGCAAGAACTCGGGCGACATCGCCCTCGTCATCGACGGCATGGACCTGCTGCACTCGGGCCGGTTCGACGGCTTCTGCCTCGTCTCCTCCGACGCCGACTTCACCCGGCTGGCGTCGCGGATCCGCGACGCCAGCCGG
>NZ_DLHQ01000009.1:804-3799 GCF_002483305.1 Brevundimonas sp. UBA7664 | reverse complement strand
CAGGAGACGGTCGTCGCCGTCCCTGCCCGCGGCGCGCGGACCGGGTCACCTGCCAACAACAGGCGACGGCCCCGGCGCGTCGAAAACCCGCCGCGCGGAGCGTCTGTCTTTCGCCGAAACGGTATTCAACTCTCTTTTCCGGGCGGAAGCCCGGGCGTTCCGCCACGCCTCCCACTCGACCTGCCGCGCCTTCGCGGCGGGGCGAGGCCTTATGACTTCGTCATCCCCGGACAATGAGCCCGCAAGGGCGAGGCCGATCCGGGGACGAGAGGACGTATCCGCATGCCCGGAACGGGACAGCCCCTACCCCTTCACCCGCCAGGTCGCCCCCTGCGGCCCGTCCATGACCACGACGTTCAGCGCGTTCAGCCGGTCGCGGATGCGATCCGCCTCGGGCCAGTCCTTGGCCGCGCGGGCGGCGGCGCGCTGTTCCAGCAGGCCCTCGACCTCGACCCGCAGATCGTCGGACACTTCCCCTTCCAGCCATTCCGCGGGATTCGCCTGCAGCACGCCCAGAATGGCGCCGGCCGCGATCAGCTCGCCCTTGGCGCGGGCGACGACCCCGTGATCCCCGGCCGTCATGGCCCGTTCGATCTCGCTCGACAGGGCGAACAGGGTCGCCATGGCGCCCGGGGTGTTGATGTCGTCCTCGATTGCCTTGAGGAACTCCTCGGGCGGCTCGTCGCCATTGGCCTCGACGGCGGCGGCCCGGTGCAGCGCCCCGTACAGCCGGTCCAGCGCCTTGCGGCTCTGGTCCAGCAGCGCCTGGTTCCAGTCCAGCGGCTGGCGATAGTGGGCGCTCAACAGGGCCCAGCGCACCACCTCGCCCGGCATATTCTGAACCAGATCGTGCAGCAGCAGGACGTTGCCGATCGATTTGGACATCTTCTCCGCATCGACGGTCAGGAAGCCGTTGTGCATCCAGTAGCGGCTGTATTGGGCGTGCGCGTCCGGCTCATGCGCATGGCCGTGGGCGCAGACGCCCTGGGCGATCTCGTTCTCGTGGTGCGGAAACACCAGGTCGATGCCGCCGCCGTGGATGTCGATCGGCAGGCCCAGCGTCTCCTCGATCATGGCCGAGCATTCGATATGCCAGCCCGGACGTCCCTCGCCCCAGGGCGACGGCCACGACGGCTCGTCGGCCTTCGAAGGCTTCCACAGCACGAAGTCGTGCGGGTTCTTCTTGTACGGCGCCACCTCGACGCGGGCCCCGGCGATCATGTCGTCCAGATTGCGCCCCGACAGCCGGCCGTAGGTCTCGTAGGACGACACGTCGAACAGCACATGGCCCTCGGCGGCATAGGCGCAGCCCTGGTCCATGATCGCGCCGATCTGTTTCACGATGGCGTCCATATGGTCGGTCACATGGGGCGCAAGGTCGGGCGGCGAGACGTTCAGCCGGCTCATGTCGTCCAGATAGGCGGCCTCGTAGCGGGCGGTGACGTCCCCGATCGGCGTGCCCTCCCGGGCGGCCTTCTGGTTGATCTTGTCGTCCACGTCGGTGACGTTGCGGGCGTAGATGACCTTGTCCGCCCCATAGGTGCGACGCAGCAGCCGCACCAGCACATCGAACACCACCGGCGGCCGCGCATTGCCGATATGGGCGTAGTCATAGACCGTCGGCCCGCACACATAGAGGGTCACCCGCTCGGGGTCGCGCGGCGTGAACACGCGCTTTTCGCGGTGCAGGGTGTCGTGGATCGTCAGGGGCATGGGGAGTCTTTGCGGGAGAGTTTTCTTGCGGCACGGACCGACGGTCCCATATACGCCGCCAAGCTGATAAACAGTCCCTCGCGACTTACAAAGCCGCGCGTTTCGAGAACCGCCTCATGAGCCTGACCCCCGCCAAGCCCGTTCTGGTCGGCGACAACGACCTCGCCCCGCGCCCATCGCGCGAAAAGGCGCTGGAGGCGGTGCGCACCCTGCTGGCCTGGGCCGGCGACAATCCCGACCGCCCCGGCCTGATCGACACGCCGCGCCGCGTGGTCGACGCCTATGGCGAATGGTTCGACGGCTATGACGCCGACGTCGAAAAAGAGCTGAGCCGCACCTTCGAGGACGTTCAGGGCTATGACGACATGGTCCTGCTGCGCGACATCGAGGTCGAGAGCCACTGCGAGCACCACATGGCTCCCTTCCTCGGCAAGGCCTATGTCGCCTACATCCCCAACGAGAAGGTCGTCGGTATCTCCAAACTGGCCCGGGTGGTCGAGATCTTCTCGCGGCGCCTCCAGACCCAGGAAGTGCTGACCAACCAGATCGCCGCCGCCATCGAATCGCATCTCGAACCGGCCGGCGTCGCCATCCTGATCGACGCCGAGCACCAGTGCATGACCACCCGCGGCGTGCATCACCGCCACGTTTCGACCATCACCACCCGCTTCACTGGCGCCTTCAAGTCCGACGGCGCGCTGAAGGATCGCTTCCTGAAGCTCGCCAAGGGCTGATCGGCTCGCCCGGCAGGCGTATTTTGGACAATCACGGGGCTATGGAACCCCAACCCGCCTGAACCCGCTTTACAAGCCGGGTCGGGGACGCCAAGAGACGAACCGAACGTCATAGCTTGCGCTCGCCGCCATCGCGCCGGGCCCAATGGAGAGAGTGACACATGGGCTCCAAACTTTCCGGCCCCGGCGGCCAGGGCGGCAAGACCATCGAGCAGAACGCGGACATCAACGTCACGCCGTTCGTCGACATCATGCTCGTCCTGCTGATCATCTTCATGGTCGCCGCGCCGATGGCCACGGTTTCGATCCGCCTTGACCTGCCGCCGGCGACGCCGCCCGCGGACAACGAGAAGCCGAAGGAACCGGTGTACATCACCATCCAGGAAACCGGCTCGATCTTCCTGGCCGACCGCCAGAGCACGATCGAAACCCTCGCCGTCGACGTCTGCACGGCCCTGGCCGTCGCCACCGACTGCCGCGAGGAACGCGTCTTCGTCCGCGCCCAGCCGGATGTGACCTATGACCAGTTCATGGAAGTCATGAACACC
>NZ_DLHQ01000009.1:529-733 GCF_002483305.1 Brevundimonas sp. UBA7664 | reverse complement strand
GCGTCCGCAAGGACGCGGCCCTTTTCGTTTCGCCCTCCGCTCGCCATGAAAAAGTCGCGCGGTCGGCGGGAACTGCCCGGACCACTCACGGGAGAACCAGGTCATGGGCGCGAGACTTTCCGGACCCGCCGGTCACGGCGGCAAGACCATCGATCAGAACGCCGACATCAACGTCACGCCCTTCGTCGACATCATGCTGGTGCT
>NZ_DLHQ01000009.1:252-501 GCF_002483305.1 Brevundimonas sp. UBA7664 | reverse complement strand
GATCATCTTCATGGTCGCCGCGCCCCTGGCCACCGTATCGCTGAAGCTGGACCTGCCGCCTCCCATCCCGGGCCTCAGTGAACCGAAGGAGCCGGTCTACGTCACGATCCAGACGTCGGGCGATCTGTTCATCGCCGACAAGGCCACGACCATGGAGACCCTGGCCGTGGACGTCTGCGCCGCCGTCGGCGGAGACCACTGCACCGACGAGCGCGTCTTCGTCCGCGCCCAGCCCGACGTCACCTACGA
>NZ_DLHQ01000009.1:0-182 GCF_002483305.1 Brevundimonas sp. UBA7664 | reverse complement strand
CGGCCTGCTCAACGAAGACATCGACTAGGGATCACCCGGCCGGGCTACTGCACCGACTGGCGCGGCGGGGCCGGCGTCGAGGCGGCCGGCCCGGCATAGGGCCGCTCGCCGGCGGGTTCGGCCGGAGCCGGAGCGGCCGCCGCGGGAGCCGGCGCACGAGCAGCGGGACGCGGGGCCGGGCG
>NZ_DLHQ01000023.1 GCF_002483305.1 Brevundimonas sp. UBA7664 | reverse complement strand
GTCGCCGTCGTCGCGCCGGCGGCCGCGCCCGCGCCGGCCGTGGTCCGGGTGACGCCGTTGAGCGCGCGGCTGGCGCAGGGGCCGCTGCGGATCGGCGTGTTCGGGGATTCGATGGCGGACGGCCTCTACGCCGGCCTCTACCGCGACCTGCAGGACCAGCCGAACGTCTCGGTGACCAAATTCTCGCAGGTTTCGACCGGGCTGAGCCGCTACGACTATGTGAACATCCAGGCCAAGACCCGGGGCCAGCTGGACGCGACGCCGGTGGATGTCGCCGTCATGCTGTTCGGCACCAATGACGCCCAGGGCATCGACACCGGCGGGGTGGTGCACATGTTCGGGACGGACGGCTGGAAGGCCGCCTATGGCCAACGGATCGACGACCTGGTCGCCCTGCTGCGCAGCCGCAATGTGGCGGTCTACTGGGTCGGCCTGCCGCGGATGAAGCGCGACAGCTTCGACGGCCGGATGATGCTGATCAACGGCGTGGTCGAGGCGCGGATGCGCGCGCTGGGCGTGCCCTATATCGAGACCGTGGCGCTGACCTCGAACGAGGCGGGCGGCTATGAGGCGTACCTGCCGAACGACAGCGGGCGTCGCGTGCTGATGCGGGCCAATGACGGAATCCACATGTCGATGGCCGGCTATCTGCGGATGAGCGCTCCGGTCGCGGCGCGGCTGAAGCGTGACGCCGGACTGGACCGCCCGCGCGGGCCGGCTCCAGCGGTCGCACCGCCCGTTTCACCCGCCGCCTGAGCATGAAGACGCTCGCCGGGGCCCTTGTCGCGGCTTGGCTGGCGTCCGCGGCGGCGGCGCAGGTTCCCTACGGACCGGTCGAGACGCCCGCGCCCGGCGCGTCCCTCTGTCCTGACGGCATATGCCAGGCCGAGGCCCTGACCGGTGTGTTCGAGGCCCTGGCCGCCACCGAGGCGGGCCGACGCGTCGTCCCCGTTCACATCCTCCAGATCGGCGACAGCCACACGGCGGGCGACCGCATCACCGGCAAGCTGCGCGCTGTGCTTCAGGCGCGGTTCGGCGACGCCGGGCGCGGCGTGCTGCCGCCGGGCGTCCCCTATGACGGCTATTCGCCGATGCAGGTCGAGGTGACGGCCAGCGGCTGGACCTCGACCCTGGCGCCGCTGTCGGGCCATGCCGGCTACGAGCGGGCCGGTGTGGGGCTGACGGGCGTGCAGTCGATCACCGTCGCCCCCGGCGCGGAGCTGCGGCTCCGGCTCGACGCCGGCCCCGAGACGCTGACCTATGGGGTCTCGGTCTGCGGCGAAGGCGAGGGCCGGCTGTGGATGCGGGCTGACGACGAGGTCTGGAGCGAGCGGTTCTTCAACGAGCACGGCCGGGACCGTTCGTGCGACTCCATGCTGATCAACGGGAGACCGCGGGAGATCGTGCTGCGGCCGCTCGATGACGTCCTGAAGCTGCACGACATTCGCCTGGGCCTGGCGGGGCCCGGCGTGACGGTTTCGAACCTCGGGGTGGTGGGCGCGACGCTGAGGGACCTGGCCGCGCGCGATCAGGCGGTTGTCGCGCTGCAACTGGCCAACTGGCGGCCGACCCTGATCGTGCTGGCCTACGGGACCAATGAGGGGTTCGACGACGGGCTCGACGGGCAGGACTACGAGGGATTGCTGCGGGGACAGATCGAGCGCCTGAGGCAGTTGGCGCCGGGGGCCTCGCTGATGATCCTCGGGGCGCCGGACGCCCTGCGCAACGGGGTCGTCGACGGCTGCAGCGCCGACCGGTCGAGGGCGCCGCCGCCGTCTCTGGCGGTGGTCCGGGACGTGCAGCGCCGGGTCGCCGCCGACATGGGTGTGGCGTTCTGGGACTGGCACGGGCGGATGGGCGGCGACTGTTCAGCGGATCGACTGGCGACGAGGGGCGAGCCCCTGATGCGCGGCGACCGGGTGCATTTTTCCTCGACCGGCGCGGACTGGATCGGCGGCGTGCTGAGCGCTGACCTGATGGCGGCCTATGATGCGTGGCGGGCCGGGCGCGAGGGGACGGAATAGATGCTGTTCCCCACCCTGGCCTTCGGCGTCTTCTTCCTGTTCGTCTATTTCACCGCCTGGTCGCTGGAGCGCGAGAACGGGCGGCGCAAGCTGTTCCTGCTGCTGGCGAGCTGGTTCTTCTATGCGCAGTGGGACTGGCGGTTCGTCGCCCTGCTGATCCTGTCGGCTGTGCTGAACTGGGGCGTCGGGGCGCTGATCGCACGGCAGCCGGGAGCGAAGAAGGCGTGGCTGGTCGGCCTCGGGGTCGCGGTCAATCTGCTGATCCTCGGCTTCTTCAAATACTACGGCTTCTTCATCGAACAGGCCGGCGACCTGTTGATGCGGTTCCGCTGGGAGCGGGACCTGCCGCTGCTGCAGATCGTGCTGCCGGTGGGGATCAGCTTCTTCACCTTCCAGGGCATTTCCTATGTCGTGGACGTGCATCGCGGAAAGACGCCGCCGGCGAAGAGCCTGCTCGACGTCATGCTGCTGATGAGCTTCTTCCCGCATCTGGTCGCCGGACCGATCGTGCGGGCCTCGGATCTGCTGCCGCAGTTCGACCGGACGCCGCGGCTGACGCGGGCGATGGCGACGCATGGCGTGCTGCTGATCGTCTGGGGCCTGTTCAAGAAGACGGTGATCGCGTCCGAGATCTCGGTGAACCTGGTCGATCCGGTGTTCTTCGATCCCTCGGCCTATGGCGCGGTCGACATCGCGGCGGCGGTCTATGGCTATGCGGTCCAGATCTATTGCGACTTCTCGGCCTATTCCGACATGGCGATCGGGCTGGCGGCGCTGCTGGGCTATTCCTTCCCGCGAAACTTCGACCAGCCGTACCGCGCGTCGTCCATGCAGAGCTTCTGGCGCCGCTGGCACATCAGCCTGTCCAGCTGGCTGCGCGACTACCTCTATGTGCCGCTGGGGGGCGGGCGGAAGGGGCTGGTCTCATCCTGTATCAACGTCTTCATCACCATGGTGCTGGGCGGGCTGTGGCACGGGGCGGCCTGGACCTTCCTGGCTTGGGGCGCGCTGCACGGCGGGGTGCAGGTGATCGAGCGGCTGTTCCGCGCGGCGCTGGGCGACCGGAAGGTCATCCCGACGGTGATCGGGGTTCTGGTCACCTTCCACATCGTCTGCCTGGGCTGGATCCTGTTCCGGGCCGAGAGCTTCGACCTGGCCATGCAGATGCTGCAGGGGCTGGGGCGGATCGGGCCGGTGGTGGCGCTGACGCCGCTGCTGCTGACGCTGATCGTCGGCGGGCTGGCGATGCACTGGCTGCCGCCGCGCGCCATCGAGGGCGTGGCCGAGCGGCTGAAGGCGGCGCCGTCGCTGACCCTGGGCCTGCTGATCGGGGCGGCGATCCTGCTGGTCGAGGCGGTGCGTCCCGAGGGCGTGGCGCCCTTCATCTATTTCCAGTTCTGAGGCGTTGAAACGACAATGACCGACGAGCGCGACCCGCCTGAAATCCCGCTGGAGCCGTTTCCGGTTCACCGGCCGGAATCGCCCTTCCCACCGCTCTACGAAAGCCTGCCGCCGGGGCCGGGCGATCCCTTCAGCGACTGGAACCAGAACGCCGACGCCCATGATCTGCCGACGCGCGAGAACCGGCTGGCGGCGCTGGGGCGGTTCGCCTTTCCGCCGGCCCCGCCGCTGGACGACGAGGGCGTGGCGGCGCGGGACCGACGCTGGACCAGCCGGACGATCTTCGTGGCGGCGGCCTTCCTGCTGGTGTTCAACGCGGTCTCGCCGCTGAACTGGTCACGGCAACAGGCGCCGTCGTGGCTGCAGGGGACGGTCCAGCAGATGTCCGAGGTCTGGGTGGCGCAGCTGGCGGTGTTCGGCGTGGACATGCCGCGGCAGGGCGCCCGCGACGCCTGGATGGCGGCGCGCGACGCGCGTTTCATCGGGCAGGAGCCTGTCGCGCGAGCAGGCTCGACACCGACCGGGGTTTCGTGAAACCTGCGGATGCGCCGGAGGCTTTGACGACGGCGGGTTGAGAGGCGGGGGCTTCGTGAAAATCGACAGACGGAAGGCGCTGGCCGGCGCCGCCATGCTGGGCCTGTGGTCCGGACCCGCGCTGGGCCAAACCTCGCGCCGCGTGCGCCGCGGGGCGTCCAGCCTGTCGGCGACCAGCGACGACGTCGTCGCCTTCGGCGAGGGCCTGGCGCAGATGAAGCGGCGCCGCGACGCGCGCTCGTGGACGCGCCAGAACACGATCCACGCCCGCAACGGCCAGCACAACAACGGCCTGTTCCTGCCGTGGCACCGGTTGCAACTGGCCCATCTCGAGCGGATCATCGCCGAGCTGACCGGCCATGCGACCTTCGCCATGCCCTACTGGGACGCGCAGGAGCACCAGACCCTGCCGTCGTGGGTCACCGCGCAGGGCGCGCCGCTGTACGAGCGGCAGCGCGCGCGCGGCGTCGATACGATGGATTTCAACGCCGCCCGCTGGGCCCGGTCGCCTTATATGGCGCGGCTGACCTCCGACGGGTTCGAGACCTTCGCCGGCCGGTTGCCGGACGGCGCGGGCATGGTCGAGGGCTATGGCCACAACCATATCCACGAGCTGGTCGGCGGGTTGATGGGGCGGCTGACGACGGCGGCGACCGATCCGATCTTCTGGCTGCACCACGCCAATGTGGACCGGGTCTGGGCGACCTGGCACGCGCGGCAATCCGCCAATGTCTATCCGGCGGACTGGACGGCGCGGACGCTGAACGGCTTCGTCGGCTCCCGCGGCGAGGACACCGGCGACTGGCGGGTCGGCAATGTGCTGGAGACGCGGTCGCTGGGCTACAGCTACGACCACCTCTATCCGTTCCCGGTGTTCAGCGCCCCCGATGCGGGGCCGCCGGGGGCGACCCGGCGTGAGCCGCTGGGCGGCGTCGTCTATCCCCTGCGCGCCGAGGGCGAGCCGGGCCTCGACGGCATGAGCGTGACGCTCCCCGCCGAAGCGCTGGCGCGGATGCGGGCGGCCGACGACACGCTGATGATCGCGGGCGCGGGCACGGTCGCCTATGCAGCGACCGAGGCCCTTCTGGACCGGTCGATCGAGATCCGGATGAGCTGCGCGGGGCGGACGATCTCGCTGGGCGCGTCGCCGACCTTCCTGCACCTGACGGAGGGCGAACACGCCAACCACCGCGGCGACTACAGCCTGCCGTTCCGTTTCGGCGAGGAAGTGCTGAACCTGATCGGGGAAGGCGACCAGCCGGTCACGGTCTCCGTGGAGGCTGAGGACCTGGACCCCGACTCCCGCCGATCGCCGGCGCAGGGCGTCGCGCTGGACCTGACCCTGACCCTGACCGAAAGCCGCTGGGCATGACCCGCTTCCGGATCATTGTGGCCGTGCTTCTGGCCGCCGTCGCCCTGCCCATGGCCGGCTGCGGGACGATGCAGGACCAGGTCCCGCCGCCGGTCACCGCTCCGGCTCCGCCGCCGCCGCCTCCGCCTCCGCCGCCGCCGATCGTGATGGCGCCCCCGCCGGCCGAGGCCGACATATGGCCGGACGGGCGCGTGCCGATGTGTTTCCAGTCGCCGACGGCGGACGACGCCTGGGCGCGCGAGAAGGTCATGGACGCCGCCGCCGCCTGGGAGGCCGTGGCCCGGGTCGAGTTCGACATCACCGCCGACTGCGCCGACTCGCCGACGACGGGACCGGAGCGCCGGATACCGATCCGTATCGACCACGATCCCGAGCGGTTCGCCTCGGCCAGCCATCTGGGCGTCAATCTGGTGCGCGGGGGGATGATCACGCTGAACGCGGACTATCTGGTGACCAATCGAATCTGCGGCCGGCGGGGGTCGATCGGGCGCGAAGGGTGCTTCTACGCCGACGCCCTGCACGAACTGGGTCACGCCCTGGGCTTTTCCCACGATCACGTCAGCCCGCGCGCGCCCGACTGCGTCGCCCGCATGAGCACGCCCGAGGCGGTGGTCGCGGACGAGACCTATTACGACGCGGACTCGATCATGAACTACTGCAACCCCAACCGCTGGCGGGGACAGTTGAGCCCGGCCGATATCTGTTCGATCCGCGCGGCCTATGGCGGGCCGGACGGGACCCGCCCGACGCGCGCCGCCTGCTACAACATGACCGGTGCGTCCATGGTGCGGCGGGAAGGATCCGGCCGGTCCTGAGGCCTGCGGTTCCGGCGTGCCGGGCTGACCGTCCCCGTCAGGAATCGACAGGTGCGGGCGCCCGCGCGCGGTGGTGCCCTGTGCGCGGGACAGGAGGGACATTCCATGAAAGCCATTCTTCGCGCCGCCGCGGCGGCGACCATCATCGGCCTGGCCGGCAGCCTCGGCGGCTGCGCCTCGCTGATCACCGGCGGCGAACTGATCCGGCCGGGCGAGCCCACGGGCGGTCTGCAGATCCGCAATGTCTCGCAGACCAACTCCATCGACGTGGTGCTTGTCTCGGACTGCAGCGCCTCGACCTACGGCCTGAACCGCCTGCCTTCGGGCTACAGCATCCCGCCGGGCGGCAGCTACACCTTCACCCTCTCCGCCGGGTGCTGGGACGTGGGGGCCGGCGAGGTCCTGAGCCAGAACACCTGGACCGAGGGCTATGCCAAGGTGACGGTCGTCCCCGGACGGACCACCACGCTTCAGTCGAGATAATGCGCGATCGCTGAACCTTTGCGGCGGCGCAACATTCCTGTTGCGCCAGCGCCGCTTGTCGGGCCACGCTGCGAGCTTGTAGCAGCGGGAGCGGCATGGCCTTCGACGAAATGTCAGGTGACGGCGGGGGAGTCCGCGAAAGCTATCGCGGACTCGCGCGCTGGCTGGCCGACGCCCCCGACGGGCTGCTCCAGGCGCGGTCGCGTCAGGCGGAACTGTTCTTCCGCCGGATGGGCATCACCTTCGCGGTCTATGGCGACGCGGAGTCGAGCGAGCGGCTGATCCCGTTCGACGTCGTGCCGCGCATCATCGGCGCTTCGGAATGGGCGGGGCTTGAGGCCGGACTGACCCAGCGGGTGCGGGCGATCAACCTGTTCCTGGCCGATGTCTATGGCGCGCAGGAGTGTCTGAAGGCCGGGGTCGTCCCGGCCGAGCTGATCCTGACCAATCCTCACTATGTGCCCGAGATGCAGGGCCGGCGGCCGCCGCGCGGGGTCTGGGTCCATATCGCCGGGGTCGACCTGGTGCGCACGAGCGAGGACGGCTTCTACGTGCTGGAAGACAACTGCCGCACGCCCTCGGGGGTCTCCTACATGCTGGAGAACCGCGAGATGATGATGCGGTTGTTCCCCGACCTGTTCGCCGACTATCCGGTGCGGCCGGTCGAGACCTATGCCGACATGCTGCTGGCCTCGCTGCGGGCCTCGGCGCCCGAGGCGGCGGGGCCTGATCCGACCATCGTCGTGCTGACGCCAGGGCCGTTCAACTCGGCCTATTACGAACACTCCTTCCTGGCCGACAAACTGGGGGTCGATCTGGTCGAGGGCCGGGACCTCTACGTCGATGACGGCAAGGTCTTCATGCGCACGACCCAGGGCCGCCAGCAGGTGGATGTGGTCTATCGCCGGATCGACGACGACTTCCTCGATCCCCTGACCTTCCGGCCGGATTCGAGCCTCGGCGTGCCGGGGCTGATGACGGCCTATCAGAACGGCACCGTGACCCTGGCCAATGCGGTCGGCACGGGCGTGGCCGACGACAAGGCGGTCTATACCTACATGCCCGAGATCATCCGCTTCTTCACCGGCGAGGAGCCGATCCTGAAGAATGTCCCGACCTGGCGCTGCCGCGAGCCGGAGGCGCTGAAGGAGGTGCTGTCCAAGCTGGATCAGCTGGTGGTCAAGGAGGTCGGCGGGTCGGGCGGCTACGGGATGCTGGTCGGGCCGGCGGCGTCGAAGAGCGAGATCGAGGCCTTCCGCAAACGGCTGATCAACGATCCCGACGACTTCATCGCCCAGCCGACGCTGGAGCTGTCCACCGCGCCGACCCTCGACAAGGGCGAGCTGCACGGGCGGCACGTCGATCTTCGGCCGTTCGTTCTGAGTAGCCCCGACGGGGTGAAGGTGGCGCCGGGCGGACTGACGCGGGTGGCGCTGAAGCCCGGCTCGCTGGTGGTCAACTCCAGCCAGGGCGGCGGCACCAAGGACACCTGGGTGCTGGACGTCTGATGCTTTCAAGAACCGCAGACAGCCTGTACTGGACCGGCCGCTATATCGAGCGGGCGGACTTCCTCGCCCGCATTCTCGAGGCCACGCTGCGCCTCGCCGCCATCCCGACCCGCGGGGACGGCGACGCCGAGACGGTCTGGGCCAGCGCGCTGGCCTCGGCCGGCGCGCCCAAGGCCCTGGGCCGGTCGCCGACCGAGAAGTCGGTCCGCGAATACCTGGCCTTCGCGCCCAACAACGCTTCGTCGATCACCGCCTGCATCACCCGCGCCCGCACCAACGCCCGCTCGGTCCGCACGGCCCTGACCGTCGAGCTCTGGGAAGCCATCAACGGCGCCTGGAACGGGCTGGAGGAGCAGGGCCAGCCGACCCGGCGCGACGAGTTCGCGCGGTTCCTGGAGTGGGTGAAGACGGTCACCCTGTCGGTCGAGGGCGCGACCAGCCGGACCATGCTGCGCAACGACGGCTACTATTTCCTGCGCCTCGGCGCGGCGATCGAGCGCGCCGACAATACGGCGCGGCTGCTGGACGTGAAATACCATCTGCTGCTGCCCGAGGGCGAACGGGTCGGGGGGCAGCTGGACTATTTCCAGTGGACCACCCTGCTGCGCGAGGTCTCGGCCCTGACCGCCTATCGCTGGGTCTATCGCGACAGCGTCAAGCCGTGGCTGGTGGCCGATCTGCTGGTGCTGAACCGCCAGATGCCGCGCTCGCTGGCCAGCTGCCAGGCCTCGATCGTGCGCTATCTGGAGCGGCTGGCCAATGACTACGGCCGGCGCGGTCCGGCCCAGCGGCTGGCGGCGGACCGGATGCGGGCGTTCGACAATTCGCGCATGGACGACATCTTCCAGTCGGGCCTGCACGAATACATCCAGGCCTTCCTCGGCGAGAACGGCCGGCTGGGACAGGCCATCCATGACCAGTATCTGAGCTAAGCGTGCGCATCCGTATCGACCACGCCACCACCTATGCCTACGACCGGGCGGCGCGTTTCATCATCCAGACGCTGCGGCTGACGCCGCGCTCGACCGAGGCGCAGCAGGTGCGCAACTGGCGGGTCGAGACCGATGTCGACGCCCGGCTGCGCAAGTCCGAGGACGCCTTCGGCAACATCGTCCACACGCTCTACACCGAACAGCCGACCCAGAGCCTGACCGTCCGGGTCTCGGGCGAGGTGGTGACCACGGACACCGCGGGGGTGGTGCCGGCCGGGCAGGAGACGCTGTCGCCGCTGGTCTTCCTGCGCGACACGGCCCTGACCCGGCGCGACAAGCTGATCTCGGTCTTCGCCTCGGAGTTTTCGGCCCATCCGCCGCTGGAGCGGTTGCACCGGCTGATGGCCGGCATCCATGGTTCCGTGGCCTTCGAGGTCGGGGTGACGACGCCCACCCACACCGCCGCCGAGGTGCTGGCCCTGGGCCGGGGGGTCTGTCAGGACCACGCCCATGTCTTCATCGCCTGCGCCCGGCAGATGGGCATGCCGGCGCGCTATGTGTCCGGCCATCTGCTGCGTCGCGACGGTCAGGACGACCAGGAGGCGAGCCACGCCTGGGCCGAGGCCTGGATCCCGGACCTGGGCTGGGTCGGCTTCGATCCGGCCAACGGCATCTGTTCCACCGACCGCTATGTGCGCGTCGCCGCCGGACTGGACTATCGCGGGGCGGCGCCGGTGCGCGGGGCCAGCTATGGCGGCGGCGGCGAGCGTCTCGCCGTGCGGCTGAACGTGCGTGATGCCGACATGCAACAGGGTCAGCAACAGGCCTGACCGGGCGCGGTTGCGGGCGCCGCGGTCGCGCGAATCTGCTACCGTCGACCCATGAATGCCGTTCGGGGATGGCGTACCGCATGACCTATTGCGTGGGCATGCTGGTCGAAGAGGGTCTGGCGATGATCGCCGACACCCGCACCAATGCGGGCGTGGACAGCATTTCGACCTATCGCAAGCTGCATGTCGTCGACCGGCCCGGCGAGCGGGTGCTGGGCATCTGCACCGCCGGCAACCTGTCCGTCACCCAGACCGCGCTCGCCATGGCGAAGGAGGGCGTGCACCTGAACGTCGGCGAGGAGCCGGAGACGCTGGAGACGGCGCCGACCCTGTTCCGCTGCGCCCAGGTCCTGGGCCACGCCCTGCGCAGCGTGCGGCTGTCGATCGCGCCGGCGCTGGAGGCGGACAGTCTGAACACCTCGGCCTCGATGCTGCTGGGCGGCCAGATCGCGGGCGGCGAGATGGGGCTGTTCCTGATCTACAGCCAGGGCAATTTCATCGAATGCGGGCGCGACACGCCCTATCTGCAGATCGGCGAGGCCAAATACGGCAAGCCGATCCTCGAGAGCGGCCTGGCCTTCGACAGCCCCCTGCCGGAAGCGGTCAAGCTGGGGCTGGTGTCCTTCTCGACGACCATGCGCAGCAATGTCGGGGTCGGGGCGCCGTTCGACCTGATCACCATCCGGCGCGACTTCATCAGCGGCGAACAGCGGCGGATCGAGGGGGATGATCCCTATTTCGCCGACCTGCACGACCGCTGGACCCGGGCCCAGACCACCGCGCGCCGTTCGATGCCCGAGCCGCCCTGGATGATGGGGCCGCGGCTGGCGTCCAGCCGCACCTAGGGCATTGCCGGTCGCGCACCCTCGGGTCAGGGTGGCGCATGACCCTGTCGAACCTGAACCGTCGCCACGCCCTGTCCCTGATGGGGGGAACCGCCGTCGCCGGACTGACCGGCCTGCCCGCGTTCGCGCAGTCCGAAGACTGGACCGCGCTCGGCGCGGACGTGAAGTCCGAGTTCAAATGGGCCTGGGACCACTATGTCGACAAGGCGTGGGGCAAGGACGAGATCAATCCGGTCAGCGGGACCTCGCAGTCCTTCTTCATCGAGGGGCATGATCTGGGTCTGTCGCTGGTCGAGGCGCTGGACACCCTGTGGATCATGGAGCTGGACGACGAGTTCCAGGCCGGGGTCGACTGGGTCAAGACCAGCCTGAGTTTCGACATCGACGGCTTCGCCCAGGTGTTCGAGACCAATATCCGCCTGGTCGGCGGCCTGCTGTCGGCCCATCTGGCCAGCGGCGACGCGGCGGTGCTGGAGAAGGCGGATGATCTCGGCAACCGGCTGCTCAAGGCGTTCGACGCCTCGCCGCATGGCCTGCCGTACCGCTATGTGAACCTGAAGACGGGGGCGGTGCGGGATCCCGAGACCAATCTCGCGGAGATCGGCACCTATGCCGCCGAGTTCGGCGTGCTGGGCGAACTGACCGGCGACGAGCGCTACTATGCGGCGGCCAAGCGGGCGATGAAGCATGCGCTCGACATGCGGTCCGACAAGGGGCTGATGGCGGCCAACATCCATGCGGAGACGGGCCAGTTCATCAGCCGCAACGCCTCGATCGATGTCTATGCCGACAGCTTCTACGAATACCTCTGGGACAGCTGGGAGCTGTTCGGCGACGAGGACATGAAGCGTTGGGCCGGGGAGTGCCTCGGGGCGATGGTGACCCATCAGGGCCGGCGATACGACGGGCGGCTGTGGTTCCCGATGGTCGACTATGAGACCGCCGAGGTGACGGGGACGTCGCAGACGGTGCTGGGCGGCTATCTGGCCGGGCTGCTGGGGCAGGCGGGCTTCAAGGCCGAGGGCGACGACTTTCTCGCCAGCTATACGGCCATGCAGGAACAGTACGTCATCATTCCCGAGTCCATCGATGTCCGGACGGGGACGCCGCGCGGCAAGGGCACCGGCCTGCGACCCGAGTTCGCCGACGCCTGTCTGAACCTGTGGCAGCACGACCGGGACGAGCGGTACCGCGCGCTGACGGCGATCCACTGGCGCAACATGAAGGCCACCTCGAAGGCGGCGTACGGCTATACGTCGCTGGCCGACATCACCACCCGCCCGATGGCCCAGGGCGACAACTGCCCCGGCTACTGGTGGTCGGAGCAGATGAAATACTATTACCTGATGTTCGCGGAACCGAAGCGGGTCGACCTGAGCCGGCTCGTGCTGAGCACCGAGGCGAATGTGCTGCAGGGGTTTGTGCGAGGCTAGAGCTCGTCGAGCGTGCGGGTGTTGCGGAGTTCGACTTCATCAACGCGCTGTTGCAGCTTTCGTGTCAGTCGACGCTCCTTCGCCGGCGCATCGAGGGCGGATGTGATCGCCATGGCCAAGCACCCGATGCCGAGGGTGACGAGGAAGGTGACGAAACAGGGATAGTGCCAGGGTTCGTACTCGTAGTGGCTTCCGCCTCTCTTCATGCCGAGAACGAAGGCCAGGACCCTGGCGACCGGGCCTTCCGCCCAAGGTCGCAAGGGCACCAGCGACAGGCTTGCCGCGATCCAGCCCGCCCCCATGGCGAAGGTCATCACGTCGTTGCGGACGGCAGACCACAAGGACGGAGGCGCGATGCGATTCATCGCCCGGCCGGATACCGCGTCATCGAATACGGCCGCGCCGCCGCGCTCACGCCCCAGGTCAGGTTCGGCTCCGCCCCCATGACAAACCGCAGCTCGCCCCCGGCCATGATCTCCTCATGCCCGATCCAGGTCCGTTCCAGCGGCTGGCCGTTCAGGGTCACCGACTGGATGTACGGATGGTCGTCGGCCAGCCCGTCCGTGACGATGGCGAACCGCTTGCCGCCGGGCAGGTTCAGCACCGTGCGGTCCGTGAACGGTCGCCCGATGACATACTGGTTCGAACCCGGCGTGACCGGATAGAAGCCCATGGCCGTGAACATCAGCCAGGCCGACATCTGGCCGACGTCGTCATTGCCGGCGAGGCCGTCGGGGCGGGCGTGGTACTGGCTGGTGACGATCTGGGTCAGCCGCGCCTGGGTGCGCCACGGGGCGCCGGCGTAGACGTACATATAGCCGGTGTGGTGGCTGGGCTCGTTGCCGTGGATGTACTGGCCGATCAGGCCGGCGATGTCCTCGGCGTGCGAATAGTCCAGGCCAGTGTTGTCGAACTCGAACATGGCGTCGAGCTTGGCGACGGTCGCCGCGTCGCCGCCCATCAGGCCGACCAGTCCGCCTAGGTCCTGGGGCGCGAACCACGAATACTGCCAGGCGTTGCCCTCGGTGTAGTCGCTTCCGTAGTTGATGGCGGTGGGATCGAACGGCGTGCGGTAGGCGCCGTCGGCCTGGCGGGCGCGGACGAAGCCGGTCTCGACGTCGAAGGTGTTGCGCCAGTTGCCGGCGCGGCGGTCGAACTGGGCGACGACGTCGTCCCGGCCCAGCCGTTCGGCCATGCGGGCGATGGTCCAGTCGTCATAGGCGTATTCGACGGTCTTGGACGCGGCCTCGGGCTCGCGGTCGATGGGGACGTAGCCGAGATCCATATAGTCGCCGAGCCCGCCATACGGTCGGTAGGTCGCGCTGGCGGTCATGGCGTTCAGGGCGGCGGCGCCGTCGATGCCGGGGATGCCCTTCAGGTAGGCATCGGCGATGACCGGGACGGCGTGGTAGCCGATCATGGTCCAGGTCTCCTGACCGTGGAACGACCAGACCGGCAGGATGCCATAAGGGCTGACCTGCTGCGCCGCGATCAGCGAATTGACGATGTCGGTGTTGCGCTCCGGCGGTGCGACCAGGGTCAGCAAGGGATGCTCGGCGCGGAAGGTGTCCCACAGGCTGAAGGTCGAGTGGACGGTGAAGTCGGAGTGGTGGACTTGCTGATCCGGCCCGCGCCAGCGGCCGTCGGCGTCGCCGTGGACGGAGGGCGCGATCAGGGCGTGGTAGAGGGCGGTGTAGAGGGTGGTGCGCATCTCCGGCGCGGCCTCGATCTGGACTACGTCCAGCGCCTCTTCCCATTGGGCGCGAGTGGCGGCGCGGACGCCGTCGAAGTCGAATTCGCCGCCCTCGGACTCGAGATTGCGGATGGCCCCGGCCTCGTCGACCGACGAGATGGCGACCTTCACCAGCAGGGGGGCGGAGAGCTCGCCGAAGTCGAAGGCGGCCTCGAGCTGGCGGCCCTGGACCTGGTCGCGGTCGGCGGGGGTGCGGCCGGGCTGGCGGAAGCCGTTGTAGGGGATGGTGTCGTCGCGGTCGCGCAACTCATGGCCGACCATGGGGCGCGAGAAGCGCATGGCGAAATAGACCTGGCGGCCCGGGGCCCAGCCGCGCGTCTCGCGGAAGCCGGTGACGGTGCCGTCCGGATGCAGGCGGATGCGCGACCACAGGACCTTGCCCGGGTAGTCGTAGATCGAGGGGCGGAAATCGAGCAGGACGCGCGCCGGGGCGCCGCGCGGGAAGCTGTAGCGATGCAGGCCGACGCGGACGCCGGCGGTCAGTTCGGCGCGCACGGCCGAGTCGGTCAGGCTGACGGCGTAATAGCCGGGCTCGGCGACTTCCGAGGCCTTGTTGTAGCGCGAGCGATAGCCCGAGCCGGGCTGGTCGGCGGCGCCCGGGTCCCACCGGACTTCGCCCGAGATCGGGGTGATCAACACGTCGCCGAGGTCGGAGTGGCCGGTGCCCGAGAAATGGGTGTGCGAGAACCCCAGGATGGTGGGGTCGTCGTAGCGGTAGCCGGAGGCCCAGTCATAGGACTGGCGGAACGGCCGGAAGTCGGTGTCGGGGCTGAGCTGGACCATGCCGAACGGCGCGACGGCGCCGGGGAAGGTGTGGCCCTTGCCAGCGGTGCCGATGAAGGGATCGACGGCCTCGAACGGGGTCGGGGGCGGTGCCGGCGCCTCCTGCGCCGTGGCGCAGCCCGCCAGCGTCAGGGCCAGAACCGCCGTGAAAATCGTGCCTTGGCCGATCCGCCGCATCAATGCCCCCGCCGTGAAGAAGCGGGGAACCTATTCAGGATGACGGGGCGAGGGAAGCGAAGACATCCCGCGGGAGGCGAAAGGAACGGCTTCGATCACGCCGCGACGGGCATCCGCGCCACATTGCAACGGGTCCACAGCCGGTCCATGGCGCGGACCAGATCGTCCATCATGGCGTCGGTGTGGTTGGGCGACGGGGTGAAGCGCAGCCGCTCGGTGCCCTTGGGCACGGTCGGATAGTTGATCGGCTGGACATAGACGCCGTGCTCTTCCAGCAGCATGTCCGAGATCATCTTGGCGTGGACCGGGTCGCCGACGAACACCGGGACGATGTGGCTGACCGAGTCCATCACCGGAATGCCGGCGGCCTTGAAGCGGGCCTTGAGCGTGGCGGCGCGCTCCTGATGCGCGTCGCGCACCTCGGGATGGGCCTTGAGCCAGCGCACCGAGGCCAGGGCCCCGGCGGTCAGGGCCGGCGGCAGGCTGGTGGTGAAGATGAAGCCCGAGGCCCAGCTGCGCACGGCGTCGATGATCACCGCGTCGGCGGCGATGTATCCGCCCATGACGCCGATGGCCTTGCCGAGGGTGCATTCGACGATGTCGATCCCGTCCAGCACGCCGTCGCGCTCGGCCACGCCGGCGCCGGTCGCGCCGTACAGGCCGACCGCATGGACCTCGTCGAGATAGGTCAGGGCGTTGTATTTGCGGGCCAGGGCGATGGTGCCGGCCAGGTCGGCGATGTCGCCGTCCATGGAATAGACGCTCTCGAAGGCGATCAGCTTGGGCGCATCGGCCGGCGCGTCACGCAGCAGCCGTTCGAGGTGTTCCAGATCGTTGTGGGCGAAGATGTGCCGCTCGCAGCCGCCGTTGCGGATGCCGGCGATCATCGAGGCGTGGTTCAGGCTGTCGGAGAAGACGATCAGGCCGGGCAGGATGCGCTGCAGCGTCGTCAGGGTCGCCTCGTTGGCGACATAGCCCGAGGTGAACAGCAGCGCCGCTTCCTTCTGGTGCCACGACGCCAGTTCGGCCTCCAGATCGACGGCCGAACGGGTCGTGCCGGAGATGTTGCGGGTGCCGCCGGCGCCGGCGCCGACCTGGTCGATCTCGGCCTGCATGGCCTCCAGCACCTCGGGGTGCTGGCCCATGCCGAGATAGTCGTTAGAACACCAGACGATGACGTCCTGCTCGGCGCCGTCCTCACGACGCCGGATCGCCTTCGGAAACTGGCCGCGCACGCGCTTCAGGTCGGCGAAGACGCGGTAGCGCCCCTCTCCCTTGACCTGCTCGACGGCGGTCCCGAATGCGGCCTTGTAATCGAACATCAGGAAGGGTCCCGCGGCGGATGATCCTCCCTCGTCCCACTCCGGGGCGCCGGGGTCACCTCCGGTAAACCCCTGAGCCCCCCGCCCGACTACCGGGCCAGAATGGTCATCCGGACCAGTTCCGACAGGCTGCGGGCCTGCATCTTGGTCATGACGTTGGCGCGATAGACCTCGACCGTGCGGGGGCTGATCTCGAGGTCGTAGGCGATGACCTTGTTGGCGCGGCCGGCGACCAGGCCCTCAAGCACCTGACGCTCGCGGGCGGACAGGGAGGCGAGGCGGTCGCGCACCTCGGCGTCCTGGCCCTCGCGTTCGGCGGTTCCGGCATGGTCGGCGAGGGCCGAGCGGATCGAGGACAGCAGGGCCTCGTCGTCGAACGGCTTTTCGATGAAGTCCTTGACCCCGGCGCGGACGGCCTCGATGGCCAGGGGCACGTCGGCGTGGCCGGTCATGACGATGACCGGTTGGCGCACGCCCATTTCGGAGAGCCGCCGGACCATGTCCAGTCCGCTCATGTCCGGCATGCGCACGTCCGTGACGATGCAGCCGGGCGCCAGATTTCCGGCCTCGGCCAGCAGGGCCGCGGCCGACTCATAGGTTCTGCAAGACAGGCCCGCGGTGTCCAGCAGGAAGGCCAGCGAGTCCCGGATCGCGGAATCGTCGTCAACCACATGGATGATCGGCTCATTCGCCATCGTGGAGTTCCTCTTCGCCTACAGAACGCAGCGTAAAGCAGAATCGCGTGCCGCCGCCCGGATTCGGTTCAACCCAGATACGGCCGCCATGGGCCTCAATGATGGTGCGCGAAATCGACAGGCCGACGCCCATGCCGGTCCGCTTGGTGGTCACGAACGGCTGGAACAACTGGTCGGCGATGTCCGGGCTGATGCCGGAGCCGGTGTCGGCCACGGTGACCAGGGCATAGTCATCCGCCGCGGGGTCGAGGCGGATTTCCAGCACCTTGCGGTTCGCCTCATCCATGGCCTCGATTGCATTGCGGATGAGGTTCAGCACCACCTGCTGGATCTGGACCTTGTCGGCCAGCACGAGGTCGATCGTCGGCGAGAACCGGAACAGCACGCGGACGCCGTGTTCCTTGGCGCCGACGAGGGCGAGGGCGCTGGCTTCCTCGATCAGCTTGGGCAGGCTTTCCACCCGTCGCTCCGCCTCGCCGCGGGCGACGAAGTCGCGCAGGCGACGGATGATGTCGCCGGCCCGCAGCGCCTGGTCCCCGGCCTTGTGGATGGCGTCGCGCAGCCGGTCCCGGGGGATCGCCTCGGCGTCCAGCAGGCGCAGCGAGCCCTTGAGATAGTTGGCCATGGCCGAGAGCGGCTGGTTCAGCTCATGCGCCAGGGCCGAGGCCATCTCGCCCATGGCGGTCAGGCGCGAGATGTGGACCAGCTCCGACTGCAGTTCCTGGAGCCGTTGCTCGGTCTGCTGGCGCTCGCTGAGGTCGCGCACGAAGCCGGTGAAGAAGCGCTGGTCGCCCGAAATCATTTCGCCGACGGCCAGCTCCATCGGGAAGGTCGATCCGTCCTTGCGCTCGCCGACCACGACCCGGCCCATGCCGATGATCCGCCGTTCGCCGGTGGTCAGATAGCGGTCGAGGTAGCCGTCGTGTTGTTCGCGATAGGGTTCGGGCATCAGCATCCTGACGTTCTTGCCGATCACCTCCTCGGCGGTCCAGCCGAACAACCGCTCGGCGGCGTGGCTGAAGGACTGCATGATTCCGCGCTCGGTGATGACGACCATGGCGTCGGGCACGGTGGCGAGGATGGACTGGAGGTGGGCCTCGCGCGCCCGCAGGTCCAGGTTCACCGTCACGGCCCGCGAGCGCATGTTCTGGAACGCCTCGCCGCCGGCGGTGATCAGGGCGCCCAGCAGCAGGAAGACCCCGCCGCCTACGAGGTCGCCGGGCGCGAGGCCGCCGGTCGACCAGGTCACGTACAGGCCGCAGACGAGACCCAGCACCGTCGCCACGGCGCCGGGGACCGCGCCCCCGAGGCCGGCGGCGACGACCACGGAGGGGATGAAGAACAGCAGGGCCAGCCGGTCCTGCAGCAGGGGCGTCATCGCCAGCCGGGCGAGCAGTCCGAGGCCGGAGCCGAGCACGGCGGTCGCCAGGCCGTAGCCCGTATGGCGGGTCGCCAGCATCCAGCCCCAGGGCGTCCGGGTCTCAAGCTCGGCTGTCGGGGTGGTCGTCATCGTCGCCTCCGCAACATCCCGTAGGTGAAACACCCGAATTTCACCAGCCGCGGGTGGCGGCTACTTCACCGCCATCGGGCCCCGGCCCCAGTTCATTGATTTTCGGATTCCGCCATGATCGCGCCCCTCGTCGACCTGTCCGTCCACCACGCGCCGAAGGGCGTCTCTGACCGCGTCGCCTGGGGTTTCGTCAAGGCGCTGCGCTTCTTCGCCGACACCTTCTTCGCCAAACGCTACGGCCACCGCGCCGTGGTGCTGGAGACGGTCGCCGCCGTGCCCGGCATGGTCGGGGCCACCCTGAACCATTTGAAGGCCCTGCGCCGGATGAAGGACGACAACGGCTGGATCCGAACCCTGATGGACGAGGCCGAGAACGAGCGGATGCACCTGATGACCTTCATCGAGGTGGCCCAGCCGACCCTGTTCGAGCGCTTCATGGTCATCGCCGTGCAGTGGGTCTTCTACCTGTTCTTCTTCGGCCTCTATCTGGTGTCCGCGAAGACGGCGCACCGGGTGGTCGGCTATTTCGAGGAGGAGGCGGTCCTCAGCTACACCCACTATCTGGCCGAGATCGACGAAGGCCGCAGCCCGAACGTGGCCGCCCCCGCCATCGCCCTCCGCTACTGGAACCTGCCGGCTGACGCGACCCTGCGCGACGTGGTGCTGGTGGTCCGCGCCGACGAGGCCCACCACCGTGACGTCAATCACGGCTTCGCCAACGAACTGGGCGGCCTGGCGCCGATCCCGGTCGCGCCGTGCCCCGTGCATGTCGAGCTGCAGCCCAACTGGAAAGCGGCGGCCTGACCACGAACGCCAGATCGAGCCCCCGGATGTCGCCCCGCGCCCTGCCCGCCGCCTGGCGGTCCCACGCCGCCCGTAATCTGCCGCGCTACACCAGCTATCCGACGGCGGTCGCCTTCGAGCCTGCCGCCGGAGAGGCGGAGGCGCGGACGTGGCTGGCGGCCACCCGCGCGGACCAGGCCATCTCGGCCTATGTCCATGTGCCGTTCTGCAAGCGGATGTGCTGGTACTGTGGCTGCCACACCAGCGTCTTCCACGACTACGACCGGGTCCGGGCCTTTTTCCAGACCCTGATGCTGGAAGTGGATCTGTGGGCCGACGCCATCGGTCCGCACGCCGGCGCCGCCCATCTGCATTTCGGCGGCGGCAGTCCGAACGCCCTGTCGCCCGACGACTTCCGGACCCTGGTCCGGCACATGTCCGACCGGTTCGCCCTGCGTCCCGGAGCGGAAGTGGCGGCCGAGCTCGATCCCGGCATGCTGACCGAGGCCTTCATCGACGCCTGCGGCGAGGCCGGGGTGACCCGCGCCAGCCTCGGCGTCCAGACGTTCGATCCGGATGTCCAGGCCAGGGTCAATCGTATCCAACCCTTTGACATGGTCGCCGCCGCCAACGACCGGCTGCGGAAGGCGGGCGTGTCCGCGATCAATTTCGATCTGATGTACGGCTTGCCGGGCCAGACGCCGGAGAATGTCACGGCGTCAGCGGAGGCGGCTGTCACCCTGCGGCCCGACCGGGTCGCCGTGTTCGGCTACGCCCATGTGCCGTGGATGAAAAAGCACCAGGTGATGATCCGGGAGGCCGACCTCGCTGACGGCGATGGACGCTGGGCCCAGGCCGAGGCCGCTGACGAGGCTCTGCGCGGCGCAGGCTATGTCCGCATCGGCCTGGATCACTACGCCCTGCCCGACGACCCGCTGGCCGTCGCGGCGGCCTCGGGGCGGTTGCGCCGGAATTTTCAGGGCTACACGGACGATCCGGCTCCGGTGCTGGTCCCGATCGGTCCGTCCTCGATCGGCCGCTTCGCCGAGGGCTTCGTGCAGAACGCCATCACCACGGATAAGTGGGGCCGCGAGGTCGAGGCGGGTCGTCTTCCCGTGGCGCGCCGGCTGGCTGTCGATGCGGAGGATGATCTGCGCGCGGCGGTGATCGAGCGGCTGATGTGCGACCTGACGGTCGATGTGGCCGAGGTCTGCCGGGCGCACGGCTTCGCCGACGCGGTGCTGGACAGCGCGATCGTGGCCGCGAGCCGGCTCCAGGCCGACGGCCTGTGCACGGTCGACGGCCGCAGCATCCGTATTCCGGGCGAGGCGCACCGCGTCATGCGCGTGGTCGCGGCCTGTTTTGACGCCCGTCTTCCGGTCGCCGCGAGCCGGCACGCCCGGGCGGTTTAAGCCCCGCCATCGTGAGTCGTCCCCGGATCGCGAACGACGGCGTCGACTCCGGTAAAACCCCTAGGGAGCACTCCCGAATATCGCCGGGGAGGGGCCCGATCCTAGTGTGCGGCCTCAAGTTCATCGGACGCCCCCATGCCCGCTCTCCGCACCTGCGAAATCACGGATCGCCCGATCCCCACGCCGCGCTCGGAAACGCCGGACTGCCGTCTGTGCGACGTCTTCGCAAATGCGTCGACGGCCCCGCGGTCGCCGTTCGCACCGGGGGAGCAGCTGTTCCGGCAAGGCGACCCGGTCCGACTGGTCTACCGGGTGCTGAAAGGGGCGGCGGTCAGCTACCGGCTTCTCGCCGACGGTCGCCGTCAGGTCACGGGCTTCCATCTGCCCGGGGACTTCGTCGGCCTTGAAGCCGGCGTCGAGCACGCCATCACCGCCGAAGCCCTGAGCACCGTCCAGGCCTCGGCGATCGAGCGGACGGAGCTGGCCGAACGGGCCGCCACCGACATCGGCCTGGCCCGCGCCCTGTGGCAGATCACCGTCCGGGCCTTCCATCGGAGCGAGGACCATGCGCTGATCCTGGCCCGGCAGGGCGCGACCGAACGCGTCGTCGCCTTCCTGCTCGATTTCGCCGGGCGTCAGGGACATCCGGAGTTCATCGACCTGCCGATGACGCGGCAGGACATCGCGGACCATGTCGGCCTGACCATCCATACCGTCTCCAGGACCCTGTCCCAGCTGCAGACCGAAGGTCTGATCGAGGCCCGGTCGACGCGGCACGTGCGCCTGCTGCAGCGTGCCCGCCTGGAATGCATCTGCGCGTGACCGGTCTCCCCGTCAGTTCAGGATCGCGCCCGGCCGTCATCCTTGTCGATGACGATCCGGCGGTCGCGCACGCCGTGCAGTTCTCCTTCGACCTGGAAGGACTGGACGTGCGCAAATTCAGGGATGCCGAAAGCCTGCTGGCCTCCGGGCCCTTGCCGGACAAGGGTTGCCTGGTCCTCGACTATCACCTGCCGGGCGTGGATGGGCTGGATCTGCTCGAGCGACTCCGGGCGAACGGCGTGCGCATGCCGGCGGTCCTGATCACGACCAATCCGCGGCCCCATTTGAGGGCGCGCGCCGCGACCGCGGGCGTGCCGATCATTGAAAAGCCCTTGCTGACAGACGGGTTGTTGAGCGCGGTGCGCAGCGCCCTCTCACACAACGACCAGAGCTGAACGGCCACCGCCTCGATGGGCGGGACCTCCTGAAACGGCGCTCAGGTCGTCGGGCGAGTGGAATGACCGGCGCGCTGGCGTCGGGGTCGTGGATGCGTCCGGAGCAGCGCCACGCCGCCGGCGGCGGCTCCCGCGGATGCCAGCAGATTCGCCGCCAGAAGAACGCACAGGATGCAGTGGCCGGTCACGGGTCCGCAAAGGGCCGCGGCGACCGCCATGTGGTCGGCCGCCGCGAACGCGCAGACGGCGGACGAAACCGCCAGAATCGCGCCGGCGACGATCAGAGAGACGCCGAGCGTCCGTGGGTCCTGGGCAGCACTGTGTTCCATGCGGGCCTCCTGATGCTGTTGTGGCCACGATTTTCAGGCGGGGCTTTGCGTTGGCGCAAAGCGTCAGGCCGGGAGTCCGGGCACGCAGGGCACTCTCTCACCGGGGCCCATCGAATGCCGACCACCATCTCACAGGATGCCGACACGCCGGGCGACGTTTCCGCCCTGTACCTGTTCCTGGGGGTAGGGGCGATCGTGGCCCTGCTCGCGACCGGACTGACCGACGACGCGGCCTTCCGCTTCCACGGCTACATCCTGATGGCGGCCTCGGTCGTGGCGCTGGCCGCCATGACCATCGGCATCGCCAGCGGGCGTTTCCGTTCGGACCCGAGCCGGTACGAGGACGGCGTGATCCGCGCCGGCGTCATCGCCACCATGTTCTGGGGCGTCATCGGCATGACGGTCGGCGTCTTCATCGCCGCCCAGCTGTCGTGGCCCGAGATCTTCTACTTCCCTGAGCATGGCTGGCTGAATTTCGGCCGCCTGCGGCCGCTGCATACCTCGGGCGTAATCTTCGCCTTTGGCGGCAATGCCCTGATCTGCACCTCCTTCTGGGTGGTGCAGCGGACCTGCAAGGCGCGGCTGGCCGGCGGGATCTGGCCGTGGTTCGTGTTCTGGGGCTACCAGCTGTTCATCGTCCTGGCCGCCACCGGCTATGTCTCCGGCATCACCCAGTCGCGCGAATACGCCGAGCCGGAATGGTACGTCGACATCTGGCTGACCATCGTCTGGGTCGCCTATCTGCTGGTCTTCCTCGGCACGATCTGGAAGCGCAAGGAACCCCACATCTACGTGGCCAACTGGTTCTACCTGGCCTTCATCGTCACCGTCGCCCTGCTGCACCTGGTCAACAACGCCGCGGTGCCGGTGGGCCTGCTGGAGGCGCGCAGCTATTCGGCCTTCGGCGGGGTGCAGGATGCGCTGGTCCAGTGGTGGTACGGCCACAACGCCGTCGGCTTCTTCCTGACCGCCGGCTTCCTGGCGATGATGTACTATTTCGTGCCCAAGCGGGTCGAGCGGCCGGTCTATTCCTACCGCCTGTCGATCGTCCACTTCTGGTCGCTGATCTTCATCTACATCTGGGCCGGCCCGCACCACCTGC
>NZ_DLHQ01000006.1 GCF_002483305.1 Brevundimonas sp. UBA7664 | reverse complement strand
GCCCTCCCCACCGACGGGATGGGCCGGAGTCTAGGACGGGGGCCAGCTATGGCGGGATAAGGACGCTGTAATTTTTGAAAGGTGCGCGGAGTCAGAGGGTTGGCGGGGCGGGATATGCTGGCAATCGGTGGATTGTCAGCACAGTCTCCTCCCTGTCGCGCAGCGATGGGGAGGTGGCGCGGCGCGGCTTCGCGCCGTGACGGAGGGGTGATGAGCAACGGTCGTGGCGCGGCGGGTGCCCCTCCACCACGCTTCGCGCGGTCCCCCTCCCCACTGCGTGGGGAGGAGAGGCCCCCTACCCCGCCGACATATTCCCGGGCTGTTGCTTGTCCTTGAGGGTCACCAGCTCCTCGGCCATGGTCGGGTGGACGGCGCAGGTGGCGTCCCACTGGGCCTTGGTCAGGCCGGCCTTCACGGCGATGGCGGCCAGCTGGATCATCTCCGGCGCCTCGGGACCGACGATGTGGACCCCGACCACCCTCTGGCTCTGGGCGTCGACGACCAGCTTCATCAGCACCCGCTCGTCCGAGCCGGTGAAGGCGTATTTCATCGGCCGGAACCGGGTCAGATAGACATCGACCTCGCCGGGGCAGCTGTGCCGCGCCTCGCTCTCGGTCAGGCCGACGGTGCCGACCGGCGGCTGGCTGAACACCGCGCTGGCGACGGCCTCGTAGTCAAAGGCCTGCGGATTGTCGCGATAGACGGTTTCATGGAACGCCACGGCCTCGCGGATGGCCACGGGGGTCAGGTTCATCCGGTCGGTGACATCGCCGATGGCCCAGATGTTCTCCGCCGTGGTCTTCGACAGGGTATCGACCTTGATCGCCCCGTCGTCGTTCAGCTCGACCCCGGCCGTCTCCAGCCCCAGGTCCTTGACGTGCGGCACGCGGCCGGTGGCGAACATCACCACATCGGTCTCGAGGCTCATGCCGTTCTCGAGATGGTTGACGATGCCCGTCCCGGTCTTCTCCAGCGACTTGTGCTGGCAGCCGAGGATGACCTTGACGCCGCGCTTCTCGATCTCGCCCGCGAGGTGGGCGCGGACGTCGTCGTCGAAGCCGCGCAGGATGTTGGGACCGCGATAGATCAGGGTGGTCTCGACGCCCAGGCCGGCGAAGATGCCGGCGAACTCGACGGCGATATAGCCGCCGCCCGCGATCAGGATGCGCTTGGGCAGTTGCGGCAGGTGGAAGGCCTCTTCCGAGGTGATGGCGTGTTCGATGCCGGGCAGGTCCTCAGGCTTCCACGGACGGCCGCCGGTGGCGATGAGGATCTTCTCCGCCGTGATGGTCTGGTCCTTGCCGACGATCTCGACGGTATGGGCGTCCTTGAGCACGGCGCGGCCGTGGACCAGGTCGACGCCGGCCTTGCCGAGGTTGGCGGCGTAGATGCCGGACAGGCGGGCGATCTCGACATCCTTGGCCTCAAGGAAGGTCGGCCAGTCGAATTCAGCCTTGTCGAACGACCAGCCATAGCCCTCGGCGATCTTGAGGGCGTGGCTGACCTCGGAGGCCATGACCATGAATTTCTTGGGCACGCAGCCGCGGATGACGCAGGTGCCGCCGACCCGGAACTCCTCGGCGATGGCGACGCGCTTGCCGCCGAGGGCGGTCAGGCGGGCGGCGCGGACGCCGCCGCTGCCGGCGCCGATGACGAAGAGGTCGTAGTCGTAGGTGGTCATTCTCTGTTCCGCTCATCCCGGCGAAAGCCGGGACCCAGTGCTGTCCAGCGTGACACCGACGCTTCAGGACCTTCGTCCACGCCGATCAGGAAAAAATCCGTCACCCAAAGGTCTGGGTCCCGGCTTTCGCCGGGATGAGCGGAGATCAGGGAAGTAGGCTTTCCACGCCGGAATCCAAGCCGATGATCGCCTCATCCGCCAGATCGAGGAACAGGCCATGCTCGACCACGCCGGTGATCAGCTTGAGATCGTCCGCCAGCCGCACCGGGTCATGGATGGCGCCGCATTTCGCGTCATAGATCAGATTGCCGCCGTCGGTGCGCACCAGACCGCGCTCCGCCGTCCGCACCCGCGCGGGCATGGCGATGTCGTGGTCGGCGAGGACGTCGGCGATGCGGTTGGCGGTGGTCTTGTGCCCGAAGGCGACGACCTCGATGGGCAGGGCGAAGGCGCCCAGCAGCGGCACGACCTTGGCCTTGTCGGCGATGACGATGCAACGCGTCGAGCCCTCCCACACCAGCTTCTCGCGCAGCAGGGCCGCCCCGCCGCCCTTGATCAGCGCCAGGCCGGGGCCGACCTCGTCGGCGCCGTCGACGGTCAGGTCGATGCGGGGCGTGTCCTCGAGGGTCGAGAGCGGCAGGCCGAGTTCGCGGGCCAGTTCAGCTGTGGCCTCCGACGTCGGGACGCAGCGCAGGCCGGTCAGGTTGCGGGCGGCCAGGGCCTTGACGAACCAGGCGGCGGTGGAGCCGGTGCCGAGGCCGACGACCATGCCGGCCTCAACGCGGAGGGCGGCGGCTTCGCCTGCCAGTCGCTTGTGATTGTCGGACATCGGGCTCGCTTGCGATCAGGACGGAGGGAGGATTAGCTGGCCCGGCTTTATCGGGGGGGAAGACAATGTTCAAACGCACACTGAGTCCGATGATCCTGCTGAGCCTCGCGCTCGCCGGCTGCGAGACGATCTACGCCCAGCCGTCGGCGGGGCCGACGGTCGCCGTCGTCACGCTGGACCGCGATCCCCACCTCGGCACGTTCGGCACAGGCCAGCTGCTGTCGTGGTCCGCTGACGCGGCCTGTTCCAACGTGATGAAAATCGCCGCCTTCGATCCCATGAGCCGCATCCTGGGCGGCGTCACCGATGCGGAGTTCCGTCTGCCCGGCGGCGAGACGGCGCACCTCCTCGCGGACATCTACGGCGACCCGCGCTCAGGCTTCCAGGTGGTGACGGCCTGCACCAACCTCGTGCGGTTCACGCCCGCGGCGGGCGGGCGGTACCGTATGATTCAGCGGTTCAACGACGGATGGTGCGAGGCCGCAGTCACGGACGCGGCCACCGGCGAACCGCCGGCCGACTTCACCGTCATGGGCCTGTCGCCCGAATGCATCAAGACCCCGCCGGGCTATCAGCGGGTCGGGGATGACCGCTGACCGACGGGTCAGGCTCTGGTCTTCGCCGCCTTCTTCGCCCGCATCGTCTCCATGAACCGCGCCGCCCAGCCGGCCTTCGCCGACTGCGCGCCGCGCGCCAGAGCCAGGTCGCCCGGCGCCACATCCGTCGTGATCACCGAGCCCGATCCGACCATGGCCCCGGCCCCGATCGTCACCGGCGCCACCAGCGAACTGTTGGAGCCGACGAAGGCCCCCTCGCCCACCGTGGTGCGGTGTTTGAAGAAGCCGTCGTAGTTGCAGAAGATCGTGCCCGCGCCGATGTTGGCCTTCGCCCCCACCTCGCCGTCGCCCAGATAGGACAGGTGGTTGGCCTTGGCGCCCTTGCCCATGCGGACGTTCTTCACCTCGACGAAATTGCCGACCTTGGCGCCCTCGCCCAGATCGGCGCCCGGGCGCAGGCGGGCGTAGGGGCCGACCTCGGCGCCGGCGGCGACCGTCGCGCCCTCGATATGGCTGAAGCTGCGGATGCGGGCGCCGGAAGCGATCTTCGCGCCCGGGCCGAACACGACATAGGGCTCGATCGTCGTCCCGCCGCCCACCTCGGTGTCGAACGAGAAATGCACCGTCTCCGGGGCCGGCATGGTCACGCCGGCGGCGAGGAAGGTCTCGCGCTGGACCTTCTGGAACAGGGCTTCGGCCACCGCCAGTTCGGCCTGGGCGTTGACGCCCATCACCGCGTCCTCGCCGGCCATCACCGTCCGGGTCCGGGCGCCGCGCGCGCGGGCCAGTTCGACCACGTCGGTCAGATAGTATTCGCCCTTGGCGTTGTCGTTGCGGACCTCGGCCAGCAGGTCGAACAGCAGGGCGGCGGGTGCGGCCATGACGCCGGAGTTGCAGACGGTGACCCTGAGCTGGTCGGGCGAGGCCTCCTTGTGCTCGACGATGGCCTCGAGACCGCCGTCGGCGTCGATCAGCAGGCGGCCGTAGCCGGTCGGATCGCGGGCCTCGAACCCGACCACGGTGACGCCGTCGCCGCCGCCGAAGGCTGACTCGATGTCGCGGCTCTTGAGCAGGGGCACGTCGCCATAGGTGACGATCACCTCGCCGTCGAAGTCGGCCATGGCGGCCCGGGCGGCGAGGACGGCGTGGCCGGTGCCGAGCGGCGGGTCCTGCACCGCGATGGCGGCCTCGCCGAGCCGCTTCGCCACATGGGCGCGGACCTCGGGGGAATGGTCGCCGACCACCACCACGATCCGCTCGCAGCCGAGGGCCTCGGCCGCGTCGATGGCGTGGTCCAGCATGGCGCGGCCGCCGACCGAATGCAGAACCTTGGGCAGGGGCGACTTCATGCGCGTGCCCTGGCCGGCGGCGAGAATGATGGCTGCGCGGGGAGTACTGGTCATGAATCGGTCCGGCGGTTAGTCGTCGCCAGCGGTCTAGCCCATCCCGGCGACCGGCGGGAGATGTCGATGACCGTGCGCGACCTTGAAGGCTGGACCATCGCCTTCGACCTGGACGGCACCCTGGTGGATTCGGCGCCGGACCTGATCGCCACCCTGAACCGGATGCTGGCGCCGCGCGGCCATCCGCCGGTGCCGCTGTCCTCCGCGCGGCATCTGGTCGGCCACGGGGCGCGGGCCCTGCTGCGTCATGGCTTCGCCGAGGCGGGCGCCGTCTGGGACGAGGCCGCCGAGCCGGAACTGTTCGATCATTTCATCGACGACTATGTCGCCCACATCGCCGACGACAGCCGCCCCTTCGAGGGCGTGGTCGAGACCCTCGACGGCCTGTCGGCGCGCGGGGCCCTGCTGTGCGTCGCGACCAACAAGCGCACCGACCTGGCCGAGGCCCTGATCGGCGCCGTCGGCCTGACGCGCCATTTCGTCGTCGTCGCCGGGCCGGACCGGGTCAGCGCCCGCAAGCCGGACGGGGCCCACGTGCGGGAGGCCGTGCTGCTGGCGGGCGGCGATCCGGCGCGGGCGGTGATGGTCGGCGACGCCACCACCGACACCGGCAGCGCCCGGGCGGCGGGCGTGCCCTGCGTGGTGGCGAGCTTCGGCTATAATGACGCGTCCCTCGAGGCCCTGGGCGGCGACATCGTCATCGACTGCTTCGCCGACCTGATCGCGGCGGTCGGGACGCTGCAGCGGGCGGCGGCGCCTGCCGCCATCTGACGGCTTGCCAGTCCCGGACGACCGGGCTATGTCCCCGCCTCCTGAATCGGCCGGATGCGTAGCTCAGCGGGAGAGCACCTCGTTCACACCGAGGGGGTCACAGGTTCAATCCCTGTCGCATCCACCATTTTTCCTGAACAAAAACATACATCTGGCGGAGAGCCACCCTCCGCATACGGATGATTTTTTGGGCAAAATCGAGTTAGTGGGGCAGTAGTGGGGCAGTCGCCGCGCAAAACTACCGCCCGAAACGAGACAAAGCGCCCTGAAAAGCATTGATTGGAACCGAGACCGGGGCTGATTCGACCCCGCTCGGCCGCGGCCTTTTGCAGGGCGTTTCATCCAAATCCGTCTCCCGGCCTCAATCCACCGCGACCCGTTATCGAAAGAGCTCCCATGGCGTTGATCCCGGACCATCCCAACGACGCCGGAACCTGGACCCGCCTGGAGGGTCGGGAGGGGTTCGCGCTTTGGCGTCGCGAGCGTCTGACGTTGGCGCCGGTCACGATGTACTATGTCGTCGCGCCGCCCCGGCAGAGCGAGATTCTCTACGACGAAGCCAAGGCCCGCCTTCGCTTCAACGAACTCGCTGGCGTTTCCGGCCGAGAGACAGCCCTTTAAGGAAGGCTTCGCAGACGCGCGATCTGCCGGCGGTTCCGGCGGCCCGCTCCAGATCCTCAGCCCTGGGCGGCGGCAAATGGATTGGCGAAGACCCGGCGCGCGATGAAGATGCCCGTAATAGCCACGCCTGGAAATCTGCGCGACAGGATCGTGTGGGCCGCCCGAAAATGGGTGCCGGCCGTCAGGACGTCGTCCAGAATTCCGATCTGGCCGAAGGGCGCGACGGCAAGGGACTCGTCAATCTCGTAGGCTCCCAGGAGATCCTCGACCGTGTTTCGAACGCTGCCCGCTTCATGAGAAGCGGTCATGGACCGGGTTTGGCGGATGAGCCGGCGAACATCAGCGGCGGGCTGGATCGCCGCTGCCATGTCGAACATACGGTCGTCGTAAGCCGGGTCGCCCACCATTTTCGAGGGCGGGACGGGGACGATGACGGACTGCCGGATCCAGTCGTGGTTCAGCGCCTTTCCGAGCGCGCCGGCGCACTTCCCGATCGCTTCCCGCTTGTAGCCAAGCTCGGCCGCTGATGCCGTGGGCTTCTTCTTGAGATTGGAAATCAGGGAGTTCGCCTTGCTGTACGAATAGCCCTGCCCCGACGTGAACTCGAGGAGGTACAGGCAGGCGTCCGCCGGCGTCAGGTGGTAGTGATCGCCGCGGTTGCTGTCATCGATCTGCCTGAAGCGGATCGTCATGCAAGGGCGTTCCAGATGTCATCCATCGAGCGAACGCGAATGGCGCCCAGGTCGGCGAACCTCCGGGGCCACGTCAGCTTCAGCGACGGGTCGAAACAGCTGTCGAGGATGAAGAGCTTGCGGCCCTGGTGCAGGGCGGCCCGTGCCTGAGTGAGGGTCCCGGACGTGTCGCTGGCCTCCACGATAACGGTGCCCTCGGTGAGGGCGCTCATCGTCACATTTCGCTCGGGGAAGAACAGGCGATTCTGCTGGGGCCCCTGTTTGCCGTAGCGCAACAGCGGCACCTGCGAGATCAGCAGATGATCCGTGGCGATCTGGTCCTGAAGGTCCCTGTTGGCTTTCGGATAGTACTGTCCAAGCGGTGTTCCGATGACGGCGATAGTGCGGCCACCGCATCCCAAGGCGGCGGTGTGCGCCGCGCGGTCGATACCCTCTGCCAGCCCGGACACGACGGTGAACCCACGCTCAACCAGGCCTTTGGCGATCTGGGCTGCACGTTGGGTGCCCTGCTCTGTAGCCTTCCGCGCCCCTACGACCGCGATGGAGCGGGTCTCGGTGAGCTCCCATGCCCCCTGGTAGTAGAGGACTTCGATCGGGTGGCGCGCGTCGCGAAGCCGTTCGGGATAGTCGCCGGCATGGTTGATCCGGACGCCGAACCGATGGACGCCCGACTTCTTGAGCCGGGCGAACACCTCGTCCGCAGCCGCCTCGGCGGCGGAGCGGGACACGAAATCGGACGGAAGAGCCGACGGGTCCCGAGCGAAACGGTCTGCGAGCGTCTTGAAGGTCGCGCCCTGCTCCAGCCACAACGATTCGTACGCGCCCAGCTCGAGGCGCGGCGAAATCGGCGCCAGGGCCGCTCCATCTGCACGTAATGCCAGGTTCATTCTGAAGTCCGTTTGACAGAGATTGAATCAACTGTCCCGAAGGATCAACGCCTGAGGTCGGTGAGCGTCACATTATGCTGCGCCGGATCAGGGCGGGCACGTCTTAGGAACGCCCTCCAGGACCGAGGCGAGCGCTTTTCGGGCAGCGGACGTTGCGAAAGGTCAGTTCTAGACGTCCGGCGGCGCCAGCGGCGATCTCCGCTCAGGGCGGTCGTAAGCGGACATTGGCCCGGCGGGCCGGTTCGTAGGGCCTGCCGGCGTCCGCTAAATGGCGAGCTCCCAAGCGCGAGGCAGAACCCTGGTCGACACGGTTCACGGATCAGATCGGCATCGGCGCGCCCTGGTCGCGCCTGAGCGCCTGCCAATAGTCTGCAGGCGCCGGCGTGCCGTCATGCGTCTCGATGACCAGGGCCGGGTTCGGCATCGTCAGCCGGGCGTGACGCGGACTCTCGCAGAAGGCATAGGCGCGCGCCCACGTCGTGATGGCGGCCTCCGTCGTCTCCTCCGAGCAGGCGGCGCTCACGCGCTGGCAGAATTCGAGCGACCGCACCAGGATGGAGGGGTCGTTCCGCCGCGACAGGGCGCGCAAGGCGTCGAGGTAGTCTTCCCTGAACACCGTCGGGATCACGATGCGGGACAGGCCGCCGGCCATGAGCTCCTTCGTCATCATGATGCGGCTCAGGCGCCCGTTCCCGTCATTGAAAGGATGGACGTCCGACAGCAGGAAATGGACGAACACGGCGCGCGAGAACGGGTCCTTCAGGGTCTCGAGTATCGATACGCCCTCCCGCAGGGTTCCCTCGACGCGGTCAGGGGCGACGAAGGTCGTATCCCCGGCCTTGTTGGTTCGCGTCTTGAACTGACCCGGCCGGACCGACGGCCGGGCGTCCATTAGGATCCGGTGCCGCTCCTGGATCTCGGCGAGAAAGGCGTCCGCCCCGCGGGGCACGGCCGCGCGCGGCCCCAGATCGACGAGCTGGAGATAGGCGCCCAGGACGTCGTGCCCGTCTTCCGGCCGGGCATCGGGCATCTTGCCTTCGAAGACGATCTCGACGGCCTCGCTGACGGCGAACTCCGTGCCTTCGATGAAGTTGGAGAAATAAGCCTCCATGAACGCGCCGCTCGTCTTGCGGCCGGGCGTCGCGTCCCGATCGGCGATCGACAGGGGGGCGCGGGCCTGAAGATGATCCGCCAGGGTCACGAGGCGACCGACGCAGGCGGGGTCCAGAGGCGCGCCGGCGGCGCGGGCCCGTCCCTGGACCGTGCTGAGCTTGTCCTGGCGGGTCCGCAGCAGCGCGCCGATCAGACCGTTCAGGACCTCGAATTCCTTTTCCCGCTGGAGGACGGGCGCCAGAACCCGGGCCTGGTCCCGGATATGGTTCAGGCCCTCTTCGCCGTGGGTCGAGCACAGACTTTCAAGAGCGGCTTCGACCCCCGCCTTGCCGAGGGTGCGGGCCGGTCCATTCCGGGCGCGCGACGGACTGAGGTTGTCGAGCAGCTTTCGGACTGGTCCCGCCAGCCAGGAGCCCAGATAGGGGATGTCGCCGTCGACGGGTCCAACACCCTGACGGATGTGGATCTCAAGACCCGGGAGGGTGATCACATCGCGGGTCCGCGGCGCGCTGACAAAGACGTGGCCGACCCCGGTCGGCGCGCCGCTGGAGCGGTCCCTCCACGGCTGGCTTTCCATGCCCGTCCGGTCGGTGGCGACGCCGTCGGGAACGAGCCTGCCGAGGATGGTCGACCATTTTCGACGCACGACGGCGTCGATCGGCTCGGCGCCGGGCTCGACATAGACGCCGGTCGCGATGCGAACGAGCTTGCCGCCTTCATGATCGCGGCGGATCTTCCTGTCGGTCGCTTCGCTGCCCGAGGGCGTGAAGAGGATGTCTGCCATGACCGTCTCCCAAGACCGCGCGAAATACAGGAAATGTCCGCCACGGTCCCTTAAATCGCAATAATGTCCGCCATCGTCACTTAACGTAGTTTCACTTAAGATGCCAGCCAAAGGCCAAATGTCCGTAAAACTCCCTTATCGTGCTGAAATGTCCGTCAGCCTCTCTTTGTGCGACTGCGATGGGCAAAATCCGCAGGGGCGGCCTCTAAACCCGTCGCCAGGCCCTTCGCCCTAGAATCCGAAATCGATCTGGTCGGCGGAGGCCTGCCGTTTCCGTCGGGGCGGGGCCGCCGGCGTCACAGGGCTTGCAGCCTCCGGCACGACGTTCGCCGGGGCGGCAGCGGCCTTGTCGGGCTGACGACGGGACGATCGCGCGGTCTGGATGAGCTTGGGCTCCCGGGGCCGGGCCAGCGGCCTCGGACAGGGCAGGCCGCGGGTCTTGCGTGTCGCCTTCCAGGCGGTCAATTCGCTTTCCCACCAGCCGACCCGATTGGGGGAGATGCGCACGGGTTCGGGAAAATCCCCGACCTGTTGCAGACGCCACGCGGTGGACCGGCTGAGGCCCGTGACGTCGCGGACCCGATCCCAGGGCAGCAAGCGGTCTTCCGGCCCGCCCGTCTCGACCGGCCCGCCTTCAGGTTCGAACGTCACGACGCGCCTCCGAACATCCGGTCGGCCGCCGCCTCGAACACCTCGCAAAGCACTCGGGCGTCGGTCGCGGCGTCCACGCAGTCGCGCGCCGCCCATCGCCGGGCCACATCCTTGATCGCGAAGCTGGCGGCCGGGTCCGCCAGCAGACCGGCGACCGTCGGCGGCGGCGGCGGCGTTCTGATCCCATGGTCAGCCACGGCGGCGCCCTCTCGCCGCCGGCGGCGCGGCGGTGCGGACGTCCGTGATCTGCGATCGCGCCCACTCCCGCAGCAGGCCGCGCGGATAATGGGGCCTGGACCGCACGTGACGGCAGGGCGGACCGCCACCGCCGGTCGACCACAGCCGCGCGAGGGTGGACGGCTTCAGCCGGATGCCGAACTGGGCCAGGAAGGCCGACGCCTCCGCCCGCGTCAGCAGGTCCTCGTCCCCGCACGTCGGGACCCCGGGTCCGGCCTCCGTCCCCGTTTCCCCGATCATCGCCCCGCTCCGCGCGGGCGACACTGGGTCGAGCTGGTGATCCCCTGCCCCGCCGTCAGCGCCAGGTAACAGTCCACGACCGTCGCTACATAGGCTTGGGTCTCGGCTATATCCGGCACTCGCCCCAGCCGCGCGACGCGGGCCGGACCCGCATTGTACGCCGCCAGCGCGAGCCGCAGATCACCGAAGCGCCGAATCTGACGCGCCAGATAGTCCGCGCCGCCGCGCAGGTTCTCGACCGGATCGAAGCGGTCGCGGACGCCGAGCTCCAGGGCGGTGCCCGGCATCAGCTGGGTCAGGCCTCCCGCGCCCACCGGCGACAGGGCGTCGGGCCTGTAGGCGCTCTCGGTCACCACCAGGGCGTGGAGCAGTTTGGGATCCAGGCCGTGCCTCGCCGCGGCCGCGGCGACGGCCTCCTGGAAAGGCTGTCTGAGGGGCGCGATCCACGCCGCTTCAAGGCTGTCCGGGACATCCTCGGCGACCGCCTCGGCGGGCCGGCCGAACAGATCGCCGCCGGCGTCGCGCCAGTTCACGGCCTGGGCCGACGCCGGCCCCGCGACCGCCGCCGCCATCGCGGCCAGGCAGGTCAGGCACGCCAGTCTCACCATGTCAGAACCTCCCGGTAGACGCCGTCCACCCCCGACCGCGCGACCGGCCCGAAATAGCGGCTGTCGAAACTCCCGGCAGTGTCGCCCAGCAGGAAGAGCTCGCCGTCGGCCAGCCGCCGGCATCCCGCCCAGGCGGCCAGGGGCGCGCCCCGGCGATCGCGCGCCAGGGCGCGCACCCGACCGGCCGGCGTGCGGACAACGCCGTCGTCCGCGCAGACC
>NZ_DLHQ01000038.1:20588-45829 GCF_002483305.1 Brevundimonas sp. UBA7664 | reverse complement strand
CCGAGCCCGGCCGGCCGGGCTCGGTCTGCCGGGCGGGGCGCGGCTGGCGGACGGCGTCCGGTTCGCCGGCGGCATCGAACTGGTGCTGGAGGCGACCTCGCCGCTGCACAGCCTGTCGGACCTGAAACTGCTCGACGACGCGGCCTTCGTCAGCGTCAGCGACGCCGGCGATCTGGTGCGCGGGCGGCTGCGCCTCGACCGGGCCGGACGGCTGGCCGGCGTCGAGGGGCTGGCGGTTCGGCGTCTGACGCTGATGGACGGCGGGCCGATCGTCGAAAAAGTCGACGGGGACGCGGAGGGGCTGGCCATCGACGCCCGGGGCGATCTGCTGGTCAGTTTCGAACGCGACCACCGCATCTGGAACTACGGCGATCCGCGGCAGCCGCGGTCCGCGCCGGTTGCGGTGCGCCAGCCCGACACGGCCTTCACCCTGAACGACGGCATGGAGGGGATCGCCGCAGGTCCGGAGGGCTGGCGCGTCAGCGGAGAGTCCGGCGGCGTCTGGGACTGCACGGCGGACCGCTGCGACGTCGTCGTCGCGCCCGCCTCGCCGATCCCCGACAGTGAATACCGGATCACCGGCATGGACCGCGATCCGTCGGGCGAAGGCTGGTTCGTGGTCCAGCGGTCGTACAATCCGCCCGTCGACGCCCGCGCCCGGGTCCGACGCATGGCCGCGGACGGGACGCTTGGCCCGGTCCTGATCGAGCTGAAACTGCCCGGCACGACCGACAATTTCGAGGGGGTGGCCGCTGTCGCCGGCCAAGGCGGGACGCGGCTCTACATCCTTTCGGACGACAACAACAATGCGACCCAGCGCACCCTGCTGCTGGCCTTCGACGTCAGATCCGTTCGCTGACCTTGATGGCCGCGCGGCAGCCGGCCTTTATCACCGCGCTGAGCAGGCCGTAGCCGGGCGCCTCGCGGCTGCCGTGGGCCACGGCGTGGTCGTGGTGGGCCAGTTCCTCGTCGCGGAAGGCCGTCAGTTCCGCCGCCAGGGCGGGGTCGCGGTCGGCCAGTTCGGCGATCTGGTCGGCGTAGTGCTCCTCGATGACGCTCTCGACCGCCTCGGTGCAGGCATGGGCGGCCTTCTCGCCCATCAGGGCGGTGCCGGTCCCCAGCGCCAGGGCCGCCAGCCGCCAGACCGGCGTCATCACCGTGGGCCGCACCCGCTCGGCGTTCAGCAGGGCGTCGAACCGGGCCAGATGCACGGCCTCCTGGGCCTGCATCTCGCCCATGTCGGCGGCGATGGCGTCCCGGCCGGCGCGGCCCTCGAACACGGCCTTCTGGGCGCGGTAGATGTGAACGGCGGCGTACTCGCCGGCGTGATCGACGCGCAGGATCTCGGCCCGGCGCCGCTGGCTCGCGCCCAGGCCGGGTCGGGCCAGCGGAATCCGGCGGGCGTCCGCCGGTTCAGATACGAGGGGCTCGGGCATCCTTGGGCCTCTTGGCGGCAAGCAGGCTGAACACGGCCAGGGCGGCCGAGATCAGGGCGTTCCATCCTGCCATGGACAGACCGAGGAAGCGCCACGTCACCGCGTCGCACATGACGACCTTCTCGATCGGGCCGGAGCCCAGGGCGAGGGCGGCCAGGCTCTCGAGATTGATGTCGCCGCCGCCGGCGCAGGTCGCGGGCAGGTCCCACCATTTCAGCTCACCGCCGAAATGGAAGCCCGCGGTGATCGCGCCGGTGGCGAAGACCACGGCCAGCAGGAAGGCGGCGATGCGCGGCGTGCCGCGGCTGCCCCGGCTGATCAGATGCCACAGGGTGGCGACCAGGGCGATGGCGACGGCGCCCCAGTAGACCTCGCGCTGCTTGAGGCAGAGGTTGCAGGGGGCGAGCTCCCCGAACCGTTCGAACGCATGGGCGGCGCCCAGCATGGCCAGCGAGGCCGCCAGGGCGAAGGCGGTCCACCACCGCGTCAGGAGTCGATAAAGGCGTCTCATCGGACGACGTTCATAGCGGGGCCGGAACGCCGCGTCGATGAGCCTCAGGCGATCAGAGCATCTTCACCGCGAGGAAGGCGCCGACCAGCACCACCAGCCCGATGATGCTCCACATCGCCAGCCGCTTTTCGACCATTTCCAGCATGGCGGGCCCCCAGCGCTTGAGCACCCAGGCCTCGGCGAAGAAGCGACCGCCGCGGGTGATGGCGCACAGGGCCACGAACAGGGGGAAGTTGAACTGGAAAATGCCCGAGGCGATGGTGATCAGCTTGAACGGGATGGGGGTCAGACCCTTGACCAGGATGACCCAGGCGCCGTGCTGCTGGAACAGGGCCTTGGAGGTCTCGAAGGTGTCGGCCTTGCCCAGCCAGGTCAGGATCATCATCCCGACATCGGTCAGGAAATAGCCGATGGCGTAGCCCAGCATGGCGCCGAGGACCGAGGCCAGGGTGCAGACGCCGGCGTAGAAATAGGCCCGGTCCGGCCGCGCCAGGATCATCGGCGCCAGCATCACGTCGGGCGGAACCGGGAAGAAGGAGCTTTCGGTGAAGGACACCACGGCCAGCGCCGGCGTGGCGTGCTTGCTGCGGGCCAGGGCGAAAACCCAGTCGTAAAGCTTGCGGAGCATGTGTTTCCCGGAAAGGCCGAACGCCGCGTCTAGCAGGCCGGGGACGGTCGCGCATCCACGGAAACCCGTCGTGAGTCGCGGTCGCGGCGAAGGGTCGCTATAGAGGCCGCCTCCCGCCTCTCCCCCAGGACGGACTCCCATGCGCTATCTGCACACCATGGTCCGCGTGACCGACCTCGACGCCTCGCTGCGCTTCTATTGCGACCTGCTGGGTCTCGAGGAGACGCGCCGCATGGAGAACGAGGCGGGGCGCTACACCCTGGTCTTTCTCGCCGCCCCCGCCGACCGCTCGCGCGCCGCAGCCGACCGGTCGCCCGAGGTGGAGCTGACCTTCAACTGGGACCCCCAGCCCTACGACGGCGGGCGCAATTTCGGCCATCTGGCCTACAAGGTCGGCGACATCTACGCCGCCTGCCAGCGGCTGATGGACGGCGGCGTCGTCATCAACCGGCCGCCGCGCGACGGCCGTATGGCCTTCGTCCGTTCGCCGGACGGCATCTCCATCGAACTGCTGCAGGAGGGCTCGCCGCGCCCGCCCGCCGAGCCCTGGGTCTCCATGCCCAACACCGGGAGCTGGTGATCTTGAAAGCGTATCCGATCCTGGCGCTTGCGCTGTTCGCCGGGGCCTGCGCCTCGACCTCCGAGACCTATCCGTCGCGCACCGCCACGGAACAGCTGCTGGTGGCCCGCGCCGCCGACCGCGCCGTCGAGGGCCTGACCCTGCCGATCCCGACCGGCTCGCGCGTCTTCGTCGACGACGCCTGGTTCCGGGCCGAGAACGCGCCCTACGCCGTCAGCGCCATCCGCAACGCCCTGTCGGACGCCGGCTATGCGCTGGCCTCCACCAAGGCCGAGGCCGACGCCGTGTTCGAGCTGCGCGCCGGCGCCCTGTCGCTGGAGCAGATGCGCCGCGTCTTCGGCCTGCCGGAGATGCGGGTGCCGATCAACGACAACTTCAACGTCGTTTCGGTGCCCGAGCTGTCGATCTACAGCCGCCGCGACCGCGTCGGCGTCGCCGAGTTCTCGGGCTTCCTCTATGAGCCCAAGACCGGCGCGCCGCTGGGGGCCGTCGTGCCCATGACCGGCGAGTTCCGCATCCGCAGCCACAAGCTGCTGATGATCGTCGCCTGGGGCCAGCAGAGCGTCGAGCCGGGCGAGCGCGATCCCGGGGACAGCTGGCGGGAATTCTAGGGACAGGGGCGAGACAATACTGTCCCCGGAAAGACATGACGCTGCTCCGGAATTGCGCGGGCTGAGCCCGCTTTCCGGCCGCGTTCCCGTCGACCGCTCCTGCGCCGGAGCCGCCGTGAAACCCTGCTGTCAAAGACGCGCGCCGCCTTTCGGGAAGGCGACGGGATCATTTTACCGCCGCCCCGCGCCGCGATGGATGATTTCCGGCGGCGGGGGTCGGGAAGGGTGAAATGAGGGTCGGGAGGGGCGAGATTATGCGGGGCGGGAAGACACGGCTCAGGCGTCCGCCATCGGCGCATTGACCTGAAGACGGGGCGGTCGGGGCGGGACGGCGGAGGCTTCCTCCTCATGATCCTGAACGGCGCCGAAATGGTCGGCGACGGTGCGGCCGTCCTTGACCCGGGCGTCGCGGAACAGGAAGCCCATGATCTCGTGGAACCAGACGCGGCGGCCCATGCGGTAGTACCACCGCGTGGCGTGGCGGATTTTCGGGTCCGGGCGCCAGATCAGCCGGGCGAGGGCCTTCGGCCGCGCCTGGCAGACGAATTCGATCGCCTTGACCCACAGGAAGACCCGCCAAGGCGGCACCCGCTTCATGGCGAGGACCTGATGCTTGTAGTCCCAGCGGCGGCGGTCGGGCTGGATCACCGCCCGGTCCTCGGCCAGCCGGTAGTAGGGCGTCCAGCGGTGCGGGGTGACGTAGAGGGCCTGAATCTGGTCGGGGTCGTAGTCGACCAGCTGGCGCAGGCCGCGCCAGAAGTCGGCGTCGGTCTGTTCGTCGAAGCCGGCGACCCATGTGGCCATCGACAGGATGCGGTGCTTGCGCAGCAGGCGGATCGCCTCGCGGTCGACATTGGCGGTCGCGCCCTTGCGGATCAGTTTCAGGGTCGGCTCGTCGGTCGATTCCATCCCCATCAGGAAGCGTTCGAAACCCGCCCGCTTGTACAGATGCAGGTCGTCGCGATCGCGCACGATGTCGCCGGCGCGGGTCGAGCCGACCAGGGTGATGTCGAGGTCGCGGGCAATGATCGCACGCAGGAAGGCGAGCCAGGGCTTGCGGCCGGCGCTGGGGTTCTCGTCGGCGAAGTTGAACACCTCGACGCCATGCTCGCGGTGCAGCCAGGCGATCTCGTCAGCCAGTTTCTCGGGATCGCGGTGGCGCCAGCGGGTCCAGAAACCGCGCTGGCCGCAGTAGTTGCACAGGTGCGGACAGCCCCGCGAGAACTGGATGACCACGGCGCGCTTGCCGCCCCAGTAGCTGTAGCGGCGGTGGTCGATCAGCTCCCAGCCGACGCGATAGTCATCCAGGGTCAGGATCACCGGCGCGGCCGGGGTGGCCGTGGGCCGGCCGTCGCGCCGGAACGCCACGCCCGGGATGTTCGACAGGTCGCCGCCGGTTTCCAGCGCGGCCAGCAGCCGCCGGGCCGTCTCCTCGCCCTCGCCGCGCACGATGGCGTCGACCTGCGGCTCGTCGCGCAGGATCTCGCGCCAGAAATAGGTCGGATGGACGCCGCCATAGACGATGTGGACGCCGGGCAGGGCGGCGCGGATACGGGCCGCGACCTCGGCGATGACGGGATGGCCGGACGACGATCCTGAATGACCGAACAGGACGGCCTCGGGCGCGCGACGCAAGGCCTCGGCCACCAGCGCGTCCACACGCATCGGCCCGAACTCGCCATCCAGCAGCGACACCTCGTGCCCGTCGTCGATGAGGGGCCCGCCGACGGCGAGCAGGCCCAAGGGCGGCAATTGTTCTTTCGGAATCCGGCTGCCGATCGCAGGATGGGGCACGTTTATGAGAAGAATGCGCATTCAGGCTCAACCGGCGGTGTCGGCGTCACCTAAGCGGGGTCGAGCCCGGGGCGCCAGCCGCCAAATGCGCGCAAGAGAGGAAAGAGATGACCGAACCCACGCTCCGCCTCGCCCAGTACCGCGCCTTCGCCGAGGCGCGACTGCATTTCAGCCGACTGTTCTTCCAGACGGTCGCCTTCGTCCTGTCGGCCCTGATCGCGGCGGCCTTCCTGTTTCGCGACGCGCCCGAGCCGGTGCGGTCGTGGCTGATGCTGGCGGCGGGCGCGGCCCTGCTGCAGACCGCCTTCATCAGCTGGAGACTGCGCCGCACCGAAGGGAGCTATGCCGACCGCCTGGCGCAGATCGAGGGCGACGGGTCAGAGGGGCCGGCCCATCCGCGCTCGGGTCCGCTGGGCGCCAAGACCTCGGTGACCGCCGCCCTGGCGTTGGCGGGCGTCGCGGCCGCAGCGGCCGGTCTCGCCGGGCTGACCTGACGCGTCCGTAACTTGCGCCCCGGCGCCGGGTCGGGGATGGTCGCGGCCTCAGTGACTCCGGGGGTTCCCATGCGCCGTCTGCTCGTTTCGTCCGCCGCCGTTCTCGCCCTGCTGGCCGGGGTTCCCGCCGTCGCCTCGGCGCAGGACGCCCACGCCGGCCATGCCGCGCCCGCCGCCGCCCAGAGCGAGGACGCCCGGCTGGCGGCCTTTTTCGAACAGGCCTTCCAGGAACGGATCGCCCTGAGCCCGCAGTCGATGACCTCGCTGGGCATCAAGACCGACTACGACAAGCTGGATGACGCCACCGACGCGGCGGCCGAGCGGTCGCTGGCCCTGGCCGAGCGGCAGCTGGCGCAGATGAAGGCCGAGTTCGATCCGGCGACGCTGAGCGCCGACAGCCGGATGTCGTGGCGGCTGTTCGAATACGGGGTGGAGCAGGCGCGGCTGTCGAACCGGTGGCGCGACTGGGGCTATCAGTTCGCGGCCAACGGCAATCCGACCACCGGCCTGCCGGCCTTCATGATCAACAACCACCGCATCGACAGCGTATCGGACGCCGAAGCCTATGTGGCGCGGCTGGTCGAGGCCGAGCGGGTGATGGGCGAGATTTCGGCGACCCTGCGGGCGCGGGCCGCGGCGGGGGTGATCTCGCCGGTGTTCGTGTTCGAGCCGACGATCGCGAATACGGGCGCGATCATCGCGGGCGCGCCGTTTGATGACGCGGCGGACAATCCGGTCTGGGCCGATTTTCAGCGCAAGATCGGCGCGCTGGAGGCCGATGCGGCGACCAAGGAACGCTTGCTGGCCGAGGGCCGGGCGGCGCTGACCGGGCCGTGGCGGCGCGGCTATGACGGCGTTCTGACCGCCCTGGCCGAGGTTGGGGCCCAGGCTGAGGCGATGCCCGACAACGCCGGCGGCGTCTGGCGCCTGCCGGAGGGCGAGGCCTATTACAACGCCCGGCTCCAGCTCTCGACCACCACGGACCTGACGGCGGACCAGATCCACGACATCGGTCTGTCTGAGGTGGCGCGGCTGCAGGGCGAGATGCAGGCGATCATGACCCAGGTCGGCTTCGAGGGCTCGCTGCAGGAGATGTTCGCCTTCCTGAAGACGGACCCGCGGTTCCAGTACCCGAACACGCCGGAGGGCAAGGAGCAGTATCTGACCGACGCCCGCGCCTTCGTGGCCCAGGTGATGGAGGCGGCGCCGCGGTATTTCAGCGACCTGCCCGAATCCGCGCTGGAGGTCCGGGCGGTGGAATCGTGGCGCGAGGCGACGGCCTCGATCGCCTTCTACAACTCGCCGGCGCCGGACGGGTCGCGGCCCGGCATCTACTACGTCAATCTGTCGGACATGACCCAGGTGCTGAAGCCCCAGATCGAGGGCATCAGCTATCACGAGGGCGCGCCGGGCCACCATTTCCAGATCGCCTATGCGCAGGAGATGGAGGGGCTGCCGCGCTTCCGTCGCTTCGGCGGCTATGGCGCCTACGCCGAGGGCTGGGGCCTGTATTCGGAGCGGCTGGGCAAGGAGATGGGCTTCTATCAGGACCCCTATTCCGACTTCGGCCGGCTCTCGACCGAGCTGTGGCGCGCGGTGCGGCTGGTGACCGACACGGGCCTGCACGCCAAGCGCTGGACCCGCGAACAGGCGATCGAATATTTCCGCCAGAACTCGCTGCTGAGCGAGCGCGACATCGTCAAGGAGGTGGAGCGCTATCTGACCAATCCGGGGCAGGCGACCAGCTACAAGATCGGCGAACTGAAGATCGTCGAGCTGCGCCAGAGGGCGGAAGCGGCGTTGGGCGACCGGTTCGACCTGCGCGACTATCACGCCGTGGTGCTGGGCTCGGGCTCGGTGCCGCTGGAGGTGCTGGAGGACCAGGTCGACGCCTGGATCGCGGCGGGCGGCGGGGCGCCGGACTGAGGCGGACGCTCCGCGCGGCCGATCGCCGCGTTGGCGGAACCGGCGCGACGCCCTAGCTCTAACGAAGAACCCCGACCGGAGACGCCGATGCCGCTCTTGATGTGCCCCAATGACAACGCCGCCATGCAGACGCTGGAGCGGGGCGGCGTGCAGTTCGACATGTGCCCGACCTGCCGCGGCGTCTGGCTGGATCGTGGCGAGTTGGAGAAGCTGATGGATTCGGCGATGCAGGACGGCCGGGCGTCCGCGCCCCAGGCCGCGCCGGCTCCGCAGGCGCAGCCCTATCCGCCGCAACAGCCGCCGCAGCAGCCGTGGGGCGGGCAGCCCGCCTATCGCGACGAACGCTATCGCAGCCGGGATGACGACGATTACCGCTACAAGAAGAAGAAGCGGGACAGCATCTTCGACATCTTCGACTGAGCCGGACCGCCCCCGCCCAGGCCAGATTTCAGGCCGCCAGGCCCGCAGCCTGCATCAGACCCTTCAGGGGGACCAGGGTTTCCGGCGCCGCGGACAGGGTGGCGCGGGATTCCGGGGCGCGGAACAGTTTGACGGCCTCGGCCTTGGCGCGGTCGGCGGCGGGGCCCAGCGGCGCCGTCTCGCCCGCGGCGAGGCGCAGCAGCACGGACAGCTTCTGCACCAGGGGCGCCGGAGAGCGGGCCAGCATCATGACGATCCGGGCGTCGGCCTCCACCGTCCCACCGATCGCCCCGATGGCGGCGTTGATCTCGGCATGGTCGCGCTCCATGAGGCCGCAGGCGCGCACGGCCCGTTGCAGCCCGGCCAGCACGCCCAGCTTCTGGGCGGCGGTCTGGGTCGTGGACGGGGCCCGCATCTCGCCCTCGAAACGCAGCGAGCCGACGCAGGCTGACAGCCAGCGGGCCGCCGACCGCTTGTTGGCGCCGCCGGTGACGTTCTCGCACAGCCGGGTCAGGGCCTCGGCCTCGCACAGCACGGTGTTGCAGGGCTTGACGTAGGCGGCCACGAAATCGGCCGTGACAATGGCCTTGGACCGTTCGTTGAACGCCGTCTGCACCTCGTCGAGCGTCAGAAGCCGCCCAGCGGTGACGGTGAGCGTCATCGCCAGGGTGCGCAGGATGTCGATCTCACCCGCGGGGTCCTTGGGGCGCAGGCGGCGCGGGCTCATCAGCTCGCGCAGGACCATGCGGGCGAGGGCGGCGGCGAGCAGGGGGAACTGCCCCGCCTCGAGCCGGGCTCCGAGACGCGCCGCGGGGCCGTCCACCGCCGGAACCTGCAGCGCCAGCCGGGGATCCTGGGCGATCAGAGCGTTGATCTCGCGCGGCGCCACCATGCGGACCACGGCGGCCAGCGAGGCGCCCTGGTCCAGCGAGGGCCCCAGCACATCGGCGAGGCTGGTCCGGGCGGCCAGCATCTCGCACAGGATCTGCTCGATCGGCACCATGACCATGGCGTGGGCCGCCCCGTCCAGGGGCGCGCGGTCGGCCAGGTCCATCAGCCGGTCGAGCCGGACCCGCCCGCCGCGCAGGCCCTTCAGGGCGCCGGACACGATCCCGCCCATGACGAAGGCGCGGTCCGGCTGCCCGATCAGGCGATGGGCGAGGTCAGCGATCGAACTGTTTTCGAGGTCGGGGAACAGATTGCGCCGTCCGGCCGAGATGACCCGTTCGACGGCCTGGTCCGAGAGCTTCTGGTAGTGGCGCACCAGATCGTGGACCGGCTGGCCCACCTCCTGGCTTTCCGGCACGGCGATCTTCTGGATGGCGTGCTGCAGTTCGACGCCTGAGGCTTCCAGCTTTTCCGCCAGATCCGGCCGGTGCAGCAGTTCGAAGGCGGTGACGCCGCTCCGCGCCAGCCAGTCCTCCAGAACCCGGCCGATCGTCTCGCGGGCGTGCGGCGTGTAGAAATCCTGGGCGCCGGTGCAGCGGGGACCCTGCTGATCTTCCGGCAGCTGCCGCTTGCGCTGGATCTCGGGCGCGCCGCGGGTCAGCACAGTCAGGCTGGTGAATTCCATGGTGTCGGGGTCGAGCGTCTCCTTGGTGACGCGGACGGCGGCGGCGCCGTGGTCGGTCAGGATGTCCTCGGCGGTCTGGACGGCGTGGGCGCGATCCTCCGTCGCCATCTGGAGGCTCCAGGGCGCGGGCGCGGTCTTTCGCACATAGACTTCGTAGTGGACGGGGCCGGCCATGATACACTCACACTGTTCAGTCCCAGTATGGCGCCAAGGCTTTAAGGCCGGGTTTCGTTGCGCATTGCGGCGGCGCAGCCCATGTTTTCCGCCGTAATCTCTCCCAGATGTTTTAGAACGGTACCGCTTGCCGCGCGTTGTGATGGCGAACGAACCGTCTGCAAGGAGCCTGACTTGGCGAACATCACCCTGGTCGACGACGACGAGAACATCGTCGCCTCCGTCTCGCTGGCGCTGGAAAGCCATGGCCACAAGGTCACGGCCTGGCACGACGGCGCGTCGGGGCTCGAGGCGCTGGAGGCCAATCCGCCCGACCTGGCCATCCTCGACGTGAAGATGCCGCGCATGGACGGGATGGAGGTGCTGCGCCGCCTGCGCCAGACCTCGCAGATCCCGGTCATCATGCTGACGTCCAAGGACGAGGAGATCGACGAGATCCTCGGCTTCAACCTCGGCGCCGACGACTACATCCACAAGCCGTTCAGCCAGCGGCTGCTGATCGAACGGGTCAAGGCCCTGCTGCGGCGCACCGGCGCCGACGGAGCGGAGCCGGATGCGGGCGGCGAGAACTCGGCCAAGGCGATCAAGCGCGGCAAGCTGTCGATGGACCCGGCGCGCCACGAGAGCACCTGGGAAGGCAAGCCGGTCAAGCTGACGGTGACGGAGTTCCTGCTGCTCCAGGCCCTGGCCCAGCGGCCCGGATTCGTGAAGAGCCGCGACAACCTGATGGACGCCGCCTACGACGATCAGGTCTATGTTGATGACCGCACCATCGACAGCCACGTCAAGCGGATGCGCAAGAAGTTCCGGGTGGTCGACCCCGAGTTCGACGCCATCGAGACCCTGTATGGCGTCGGATACCGCTATCGCGAAAGCTGATCCCCTCCCGCCGGGAGTGGCCGAACCCCGCCGCAGCGTGAAACGCTTCGGCGGGTCGCGGCTGGGCGGCCTGATTCTGGCGCTGAACCTGCTCAGCCTGCTGATCCTGTTCGTCGGCGCCCTGTTGCTGAACGAATGGAGCCGCGGCCTGATCGAGGCGCGGCAGGAGACGCTGACCGCCCAGGCCGAGCTGCTGGCCAATGTGCTGGCCGACAAGGAATATACGGTGGGCGAGCCCACGCCGCAGTTCAACGTCGAGAAGGCGCCCCTGCTGCTGCGGGACAATTTCATCCCGGCGGGCCAGCGGGCGCGGCTGTTCGACATCGACGGGCTGCTGGTCGCCGACAGCTATGCCGTGACCGAGGAGATCCCCGGCCAGGCCCTGCCGCCGGCCCTGCCCGCCGGCACGCCGGCGTCGCGGGTCGATCCCGAGGCCGAGAGCCGCGACGCCGACGATCTGGACCGCGCCCGCGCCGCCCTCGCCGCCGAGGTCGAACAGGCGCTGGACGGCGAGGCGCAGTCGACCATCCGCCGCTCCGAAGGCGGCGACCGGGTGGTCTCGGTTTCCATCCCCGTGCGCCATGTGCAGCAGGTGCTGGGGGTTCTGACGCTGGAGGCCGGCGACGTCGACGAGACCCTGGCCGCCCAGCGCCGCGCCCTGATGCCCTTCGCCCTGGTGGCCCTGTTCGTGAATCTGCTGGGGTCGCTGCTGATGCATCTGTTCGTGGCCCGGCCGGTGATGCGGCTGTCGGCGGCGGCGGACGAGGTCCGGCTGCAGCGGGCCCGGGCCATCTCCCTGCCTGATCTGGAGGGCCGCAAGGACGAGATCGGCGACCTGGCCCGGTCGCTGGAGACCATGACCGAGACCCTGTCGGACCGGATGGACGCCATCGAGGCCTTCGCCGCCGACGTCTCGCACGAGATCAAGAACCCGCTGACCTCGATCCGCTCGGCGCTGGAGACCCTGCCGCTGGTCAAGACCGCGGCGCAGCGTGAGAAGCTGACCAGCCTGCTGCAACAGGATGTGCGGCGTCTGGACCGGTTGATCACCGACATCTCCAACGCCTCGCGGCTGGACGCCGAACTGAACCGCGACCGGCCGCGCACCATCGACCTGACCCAGCTGTTGACCGAGATCGTCGGCGTCTATGAGGCCGGACTGAAACCGGGCGAGGCGCATGTGAACTTCGCCGCCCCGACGGGCGACCATGTCCAGATCATGGGCCGCGACGGGCCGCTGGGGCAGGTGTTCCGCAACCTGATCGACAATGCCCGTTCGTTCAGCCCGCCGGGCGGCACGGTGCGTTTGTCGCTGGCGCGGGACGACCTCGACCCGGACCGGCCGGTCCGGGTGCGGATCGACGACGACGGTCCGGGGATTCCGCCGGACAATCTGGAGACGGTGTTCGAGCGGTTCTACACGGCCCGCCCCCGGGGCACGGCGTTCGGGGCCAATTCGGGACTGGGTCTGTCGATCGTCCGGCAGATCGTCGAGGCGCACGGCGGGCGGGTGACCGCCGCCAACCGCCCGGATGAGGCGGGCGGCGTCGCCGGCGCGCGCTTCGAGGTCGCCCTGCCCGCGGCGTCGACGCCGGGGCGGCGTGCGTGAGCACTCCCCAACCGATCCACGCCACCGCCATGGCCCATTGGACGCCGGGGACGGGCTGGCGCGCCATCCTGATCACCGGACCGTCGGGCGCGGGCAAGAGCGATCTGGCCCTGCGCCTGCTCGGACGCGGCTGGCGGCTGGTGGCCGACGACTATGTCCATGTCTTCGCCTCGGGAGACGCCCTCTACGCCACCGCGCCGGAGACGATCACCGGCCGGATCGAGGCCCGGGGCGTCGGGGTCGTCGACGCCTGCGTGCAGGGGGTGGTGCGGCTGGTCCTGGAGGTGGCGCTGACCAGGGCCGCGCCGGAGCGGCTGCCGGACGCCGAAACACGGACCGTGGCGGGCCGGTCCCTGCCGCTGGTCCGACTGGCCGGTTTCGAGGGCTCGGCGGTCGAAAAGGTCGCGGCGGCCATCGCCCGGCTTTAACCCGGCGCGGACTTGGGCTATTCCGCCCGGCTTGCGGCGCGCTCAAGGGCGGCCGGACGCGGGGGCGAAAGTCTTGGTGAAGCCTTCATGATCGGGCTGGTGATTGTCACCCACGGGGGACTGGCCTCGGAATTCCTTGCGGCCATGGAGCATGTGGTGGGGCCCCAGCGCGGGGTCGCGGCCATCTGTATCGGGCCCGAGGACGACATGGAGCGGCGTCGCCGCGACATCGTCGACGCCGCCGCGGCCGTGAACGACGGCGACGGCGTCATCCTGCTGACCGACATGTTCGGCGGCACGCCGTCCAACCTGGCCATATCGGTGATGGAGGAAACCCGCGCCGAGGTCATCGCCGGGCTGAACCTGCCCATGCTGATCAAACTGGCCAGCGTGCGCGGCCGCGAGCCGCTGGAGTCCTGCGTCGCCCACGCCCAGGACGCCGGCCGCAAATACATCTCGGTCGCCAGCTGGGTGCTCCAGGGCGAGAAATGACCGCCGCCGCGACCGCCAACATCTGCAACACCCGCGGCCTGCACGCCCGCGCCTCGGCCAAATTCGTCAAACTGGCCTCGACCTTCGACGCCGAGGTCCACGTCACCCGCGACGGCGTCACGGTGAACGCCCTGTCGATCATGGGCCTGCTGATGCTGGGCGCCGGCAACGGCTGCACCATCGACATATCGGCCGAGGGCGCCGAGGCCGCGGACGCCGTGGCCGCACTGGCCGAGCTGGTCGCGCGCAAGTTCGACGAGGACCAGTAGTCAGTCTTCAGACGGCGCCTGCACCGCCCCGATGTGGGCCATGCCGCGCCCGGCGGCGATCTCCACCTGTTTGGCCCGCTCGAGATAACGCGCCCGGTCCGCCTCGGTCCGACTGTCGGCGCAGCGGTCGCAACAGACGCCCTCGATGTAGCGGGGCGACATCCGCCCCGCGTCGCTGACCGGCATGCGGCAGCCCCGGCACAGGCTATGGGTCCCGGGGGTCAGGCCGTGGCCGACGGCGACCCGTTCGTCGAAGACGAAACACTCGCCGCGCCACAGGCTGTCCGCCGCCGGCGTCGTCTCCAGATAGCGCAGGATGCCGCCCTCCAGATGGAAGACGTCCTGCACGCCCTCCGACTTGAGGAAGGCGGTGGCCTTTTCGCAGCGGATGCCGCCGGTGCAGTACATGGCCACCTTCGGCGGGGTCGGCCTGTCCAGCAGGGCCCGGCCCTCGGTGCGGAACCAGTCGGGAAAGTCGCGGAAGCCGCGGGTGTTGGGCTGGACCGCGCCGGCGAAGGCGCCGACGGCGGCCTCATAGTCATTGCGGGTGTCGATGACGACGACGTCGGGATCCTGGATCAGCGCGTTCCAGTCGGCCGGCGCGACATAGGTCCCGGCGTTGACGGCGGGATCCAGGTCCGGCTGGCCCATGGTCACGATCTCGGGCTTGATCCGCACCTTCAGCCGGTGGAAGGGCATGGACGCCGCGTCCGCGAACTTCACATCCAGCTCGGCGAAACCGGGCAGGGCGCGGATGCCGCCCAGCACGCGGTCGATCGCGGCGGGCGGTCCGGCGATGGTCCCGTTCAGACCCTCATGCGCCACCAGCAGGGTGCCGCGCACATCCGGCCGGCACAGGGCGTCGAGCCGGTCGCGGACTGCCTCGCAGTCGGTGATGGCCGCGAACCGGTAGAGGGCGGCGACGCGGACGGGAGAGGGGGGAACGGCCACGAAGGGCATCCTGCTTCGCGCTATGGGACTTGTCCTGCGAAGCGCGCCAGCGCGAAGCAGGATGGTGGAGCCGAGGGGAGTCGAACCCCTGACCTCGTCATTGCGAACGACGCGCTCTACCAACTGAGCTACGGCCCCCCTTGCCCCGTTGAACCACGGGGCGCAGGCGAGCGCGCGACATACGAGGGGCGGGGCGGGAGTGTCAACGGGGTTGGCGTCGCGACGCCCTGCGACGCCGGAATCCTTGGACGCCGGACGCGGTCACGCTAGAAGCGGGACTGATTTCGCTTCGGGAGCCCCTTCATGGGTTACGCCATCGTCTGGCTGGTCAATACGATCCTGTCGATCCTGACCTGGTCGATCATTCTGTCGGCCATCATCAGCTGGCTGTTCGCCTTCGACGTCATCAACCGCCGCAACCGGTTCGTGAACCAGGTGGCCGACTTTCTCGACCGGATCACCGCGCCGCTGCTGGAGCCGTTCCGCCGCATCCTTCCGTCGCTGGGCGGGATCGACATCTCGCCGATCGTGGTCCTGCTGCTGATCAATTTCGCGCGGATCCTGTTCAACCGGATGAGCGCCCCCCATCTGATTTCGCTGCTCGGCTAGGGGCGTGCGCGACCGGGACGCCACGCAGGGACAGGTTCGCGGCGCCCGTCGCGTTCCGCCCTTGCGCCGTCCCACAAGGGTCCTAAGGTGCCGCTCCGACCGGGCTTCGCGCCTGCCAGCTAACCGGAATTCATGACCACGATCCGATCCGTCGCCATCATCGGCGCAGGCCAGATGGGCGCAGGCATCGCCCAGGCCGTGGCCGCCGGCGGCTATCAGGTGCTGCTGTACGACGCCGCCGCCGATCGCGTGCCCCAGGCCCAGGCGGCCGTGGCCGCCAGTCTGGCGCGCCAGGTCGAGCGCGGCCTGACCGACCAGGCGGCCGCCGACGCCGTTCTGTCGCGCATCTCCCCGGCGGCGTCGCTCGCGGCCGCGGCCCGGGCCGATCTGGTCATTGAGGCGGCGGTCGAGGACGAGGCGGTCAAGAAGGCCATCCTGGTCGAACTGGTCCCCCACCTCGGGCCCGACACCTTGCTGGCGTCCAACACCTCGTCGATCTCGATCACCCGACTGGCCTCGGCGACCGACCGGCCGGACCGGTTCATCGGCCTGCATTTCATGAAGCCGGCCCCGGTGATGAAACTGGTCGAGATCATCCGCGGCATCGCCACCTCGGCGGACACCTATGACACGGCGGTCGCCTTCGCCGAATCGCTGGGCAAGACCACCACCAACGCCGAGGACTTCCCCGCCTTCATCGTCAACCGCATCCTGGTGCCGATGATCAACGAGGCGATCTACACCCTGTATGAAGGGGTCGGGAACGTCGCCTCGATCGACAAGGCGCTGAAGCTGGGCGCCAACCATCCGATGGGGCCGCTGGAGCTGGCGGACTTCATGGGGCTGGACGTCGTCCTGGCGATCATGAACGTGTTGTATGAGGGTCTGGCCGACAGCAAATACCGGCCGTGCCCGCTGCTGGTGAAATATGTCGAGGCCGGCTGGCTGGGCCGCAAGTCCGGGCGCGGCTTCTACGACTATTCCGGCGAGACGCCGGTTCCGACGCGGTGAATCCGGCCCGATGATCCCCACCCTGGAAAAGCCCGAAGACTTTCCCGGTCAGCAACGGGTGGCCCTGCGGCGCGACCCGGTCCGGCTCGTGCTGGCGGCCGTGGCCGGCGCCTTCTGGCCGCCGATCCCGATCACCCTGATGATCTGGCCGCCGAACAACTGGATGCCCTCGCTGGAGATCGACCTGCGTCTGGTGGCGCTGTTCATCGGCGCGCTCGCGGTTCCCGCGGGCCTGTGGCTGCTGTTGCGCGAGCGCAGGCGCACCGGGCGTCCGTCGACGCGGCTGGGCGTGGTCTGGCGCTTCATGTTCTATGGCGGCCTGCTGGCGGCTGCGTTGCAGGCGCTGTTCGCCATCATCCTGTGCGTCATCGGCTGGTTCGAGGCCGGCGGCATCGCCCAGGCCGCGGGCGCCACCGAGACGACCCTGTTGATCTATGGCGTCGGCCTGCTGCCCGTCGCCGTCATGGTCGGGGTCAGCTACGCGCTGTGGGCTGGCCTGTGCGCCGCCTTCATCGCCTTCACGCCCCAGCCCGAGGTGCGCGACCGGCTGGGCGTGATGGTCGAGCGCGACGACGACTGACTGTCCGCTTCATTACGTCGATTTAAGTTTCCCTTGCCTCGAACCGCGACCAAGGATCGGTCTGCCGTAGAGGGGGCTTTCATGGCGAACATCGAGATCGACGCGACCGCGCAGCCGCAGACCGTGCTGGCGCCCGTCGCGCCCAGGAACCGGATCGCCACGCTGGACGTGCTGCGAGGCTTCGCGGTTCTCGGCATTCTGGCGGTCAATGTGGCGGCCTTCGCCTATCCGTCCGCGGTCTATTTCAACCCCGAACTGGGCCCCTTCCCGCTGATCGGCGACGCCGCCGTGGCGGAGTGGGTGGCCAAGGTGTTCTTCCACTCCAAATTCATCGCCCTGTTCTCGATGCTGTTCGGGGCCTCGATCTTCCTGGTCGGCGGCGAACGCAAGGACCGGCCGCGCGGGCGGCTGATCCGCAACAGGCTGTTCTGGCTGATCGTCATCGCCCTGCTCCACGGCCTGCTGTTCTGGTACGGCGACGTGCTGCTGATGTACGGCGTGGCCGGCCTGCTGGTGATGTTCACCCGTTCCTGGAAGGCCCGCACCCTGATCCTGGTCGGGGCGATCATCACCACCCTGATGTTCCTGCTGCAGGGCGGTTCGATGCTGGCGCTGATGTTCGCGCCGCCCGAGGTGTTGGCCAATGTGGCGAGCCAGATGGGCGGCGGCGGCGGCGCCACGGCCGAGAGTGTCGCTGCCTCCATCGCCGCCTACAAGAGCGGCTGGTCCGGCATGCTGGCCGAGAACTTCAAGGCGTGGACCTTCCTGCAGGGCCTCAGCGTGACCTTCATGCTGATCCCGACCGGCGGACTGATGATGCTGGGCATGGGGCTGCTCAAGAGCGGCTTCTGGGCCGGGCGGGCGCCCGCCTGGGTCTATGGCCTGCTGATCCTCGTCGGCGGCGCGGTGCTGGCCGCCCTGGGGTGGACCGAATGGCAACGCATCGGCGACGGCGAGCCCCTGTCGCGGATGGACATGATGGCCACCGCCGCGGGCGCCGCGCCGGTGCTGATCACCCTGGCCTACGCCAGCCTGCTGATCCTGCTGACGACACGCGGGGCCGGCTGGCTCACCGCCGTGTTCGCGCCGGTCGGGCGGATGGCCTTCACCAACTATCTCAGCCAGACCGTCATCATGACCACCCTGTTCACCCAGCCGTGGGGGCCGCACTGGATCGGGAGCATGGATCGCCCGGCGCTGTGGGGCGTGGTGGGCGCGGTGTGGGTGTTGCAGCTGATCTGGTCCCCGCTCTGGCTGTCGGTGTTCCAGATGGGGCCGCTGGAATGGCTGTGGCGGTGCCTCAGCTACGGCCGGCTGGTGCCGATCCGCAACCCCCGGAGCTGACCGCCGCGTTGCTCCGGGCCGGGGGATGGCGTAAGCGCGCGCCATGAGTTCCGACGCCTCCCCCCGCCCCGAAGCCCGCAACCCCCGCGGCTTCGCCGACCGTCGCGGCCGCGACCTGATCGCCGAGCGCCGCCTCGTGGCCCGGGTGTCCGAGGTCTATGAGCGCTGGGGGTTCGAGCCGCTGGAGACGGGGGCGTTCGAATACGCCGACGCCCTGGGCAAATTCCTGCCCGACGCCGATCGTCCGAACGAGGGCGTCTTCGCGCTGCAGGACGATGACGATCAGTGGATGGCGCTGCGCTACGATCTGACCGCGCCGCTGGCCCGGTTCGCGGCGCAAGGCTGGGAGACCCTGCCCAAGCCGTTCCGCCGCTACGCCTTCGGCCCGGTGTGGCGCAATGAGAAGCCCGGCCCCGGGCGGTTCCGCGAGTTCGTCCAGTGCGACGCCGACACCGTCGGCTCGGACCGGCCCGAGGCCGACGCCGAGATCATCGCCATGGCCTGCGAGGGACTGCGCGCGGCGGGGCTGGACGCGGGGCAGGCGGTGGTGCGGGTTTCGAACCGCAAGCTGTTCGACGGCCTGTTCGAGGCGGGCGGCGTCACTGATTCTGTCCAGAAACTGACCGCCCTGCGCGCCATCGACAAATTCGACCGCTTGGGTTGGGAGGCCACGCGACTATTGCTGGGCGAGGGCCGAACTGATGAGTCGGGCGATCGCACCGATGGAGCCCGTCTTCCCCCCTCACTCATATCCTCCATTGACGTATTTCTGGCCACGGCAAACTCCCCTGACCTATCGCGGTCCGAAGTTCTGGAAGTCATCTCCAAAGGCGGCCCGATCGGCGGTGCGGGCGAGGCGGCCCTGACCGAACTGGCCGCCATCGACGCCGCCCTGAACGCGATGAAGGTGAGCCAGGACGCCGTGCGCTTCGATCCGACCATCGTGCGCGGGCTGGAATATTACACCGGGGCGGTGTTCGAGGCCGAACTGCTGCTGGACACCGTCGACGAAAAGGGCCGGGCCGTGCGCTTCGGCTCGATCGGCGGCGGCGGGCGCTATGACGATCTGGTGGCGCGGTTCACCGGCGAGCGGCTGCCGGCGACCGGCTTTTCGTTCGGGGTGTCGCGTCTGGCCTCGGCCCTGCGCGCGGCCGGACGCGGCGACGAGGACGCGGTGCGCGGGCCGGTCGTGGTGATCGTCTTCTCGGACGCCGACATGCAGCACTACCTCGACGCGGTGTCCGAGCTGCGCAACGCCGGGATCGCGGCCGAACTGTATCTGGGTCGGGCGGGGATGAAGGCGCAGATGAAATACGCCGACCGCCGCGGCGCGCCGGCCGCCGTCATCCTCGGCGGCGACGAGATCGCGGCGAACCAGGTCACGGTCAAGGATCTCGACGCGGGCCGCGCCCTGGCCGCCGGCGTCAGCGACAATGAAGCGTGGAAATCGGAACGGCCGGGCCAGCAGGTCGTGCCGCGATCCGACCTGGTCGCCACCGTCGCCCGGATCGTGGCGCAGGCGCGCAAGGCGTCGTGACTTATCACTGATAAGGTTTAAAAAATCCCGGTTTCACTCGCCGCTTCATTGACTTGCGGCCCCAAATGTCGTCTTTCTGACGCACTCGGGAAGCGCAGCGTTTCGACGCAGCAGCGGCCCGGAGGCGTTTCGGGGAGGAAACGTCCGCTCGTCAAAGAGCGAAAGAAAGCCCGCCGCGATGTATCCCCCGCGGCGGGCTTTTTTGCATCCGGAATCATGGCGCTAACGCTCGCCGCGCGGCAGCTCGCTGCTTGAGCGCGTTCGCTCCCGACGACCCCCTGCCCAAAGAGAAAGGGGGCCGGAGCGTCAGCTCCGACCCCCTCGTCGTCAGCGCATGAAACGCCCTACCAGATGCGCACCCGGTCTTCCGGCGCGAGGTAGTATTTGTCGCCGGGCTGGACGTCGAAGGCCTCGTACCAGGCGTCGATGTTGCGGACCGGACCGATGACCCGGAACTCGGCCGGGCTGTGCGAGTCGGTGTCGATCTGCTGGCGCAGGGCGTCGTCACGGTATTTCGACTGCCAGACCTGGGCCCAGCCGTAGAAGAAGCGCTGGTCGCCGGTCGTGCCGTCGAGAATCGGCGCGGGCTGGCCGTTCAACGACAGGTGATAGGCCTCGAGACCGACGGCGTTGCCGGCGGCGTCGCCGATGTTCTCGCCCATGGTCAGGGCGGGACGGACCCGGAAACCCGGAAGAGGCTCGAACTCGCCGTATTGCGCGCCGAGGCGGGCGGTCAGGGCGTCGAAATTGGCCCGGTCCTCGGCCGTCCACCAGCTGCGCAGAACGCCGTCGCCGTCGGACTTGGAGCCCTGGTCGTCGAAGCCGTGACCGATTTCGTGGCCGATGACGCCGCCGATGCCGCCGTAGTTGACCGCCGGATCTGCGTTCGGATCGAAGAAGGGCGGCTGCAGGATGGCGGCCGGGAAGACGATCTCGTTGTTGGTCGAGTTGTAGTAGGCGTTCACCGTCTGCGGGGTCATGCCCCACTCTTCCTTGTCCACCGGCTGGTTCAGGCGGTTCAGCTGGTAGTTCCAGCGGAACAGGCCGGCCCGCTCGCCGTTGCCGAACAGGTCGTCCGGGCGGATTTCGAGAGCCGAGTAGTCGCGCCACCGGTCGGGGTAGCCGATCTTGACCGTGAACTTGGCCAGCTTCTCCTGGGCCGCGGCCTTGGTGGCGTCGCCCATCCAGTCATAGGTGTTGATGCGGTTGCTGAGCGCGACGCGCAGGTTGGCGACCAGCGCCTCCATCTGCGCCTTGGACTCGGCGGGGAAGTATTCGGCGACGTACTGGCGGCCGACGGCCTCGCCCAGCATGCCTTCGGCGAAGCTGATGCCGCGCTTGTCACGGGGACGTTGCATGGGCTGGCCCTGCAGGTCACGCGATCGGAACTCCCATTGGGCGTCCGCGAATCGGCTCGACAGGCGCGAGGCGGCCTGGTCGGTGGTGTGGAAGGCCTGCCAGGCCTGGAGGGTGGCGACCGGGGTGTCCGCAAAGATGGCGGCGATCGCGGGCATGGCCGTGTCCTGGCGGACGATCAGCCGGGGCACGTCGCCGACCCCGACGGCCGTATAATAGGCCTGCCACGGGAAGCCCGGCGCTTCATCCGCCAGCTGGCCGATGGTGTATTCGTTGTAGGTCTCGTCGCGGTTGCGGTTTTGCTCCGGCGTCCAGTGCGCCTCGGCGATCCGGTTCTCGAAAGCGAGGATCGCGTCCGCGCTCGCCGCCGGGTCTTCCCAGCCGACCATGGTCAGCATCCGCTCGACATAGGCGCGGTACAGGGCCTTCTTCTCGGCCCATCGGTCCGCCAGATAGTAGTCACGGTTGGGCAGGCCGAGGCCGGCCTGGCCGGTCGAGACGACATAGCGGGTCGGCGCCTTCTGGTCGGTGGTGATGCCTGTGCCGAAGATCGAGGCGCCCACGCGGCCCTGCGTCTGGCCCATGTAGACGGCCATGGCGTCGTGAGTGTTCGCGGCCCGGATGGCGGCGAGGTAGGGCTGAAGCGGCTGGGCGTCCAGCGCCTCGATCCGGTCCTCGTCCATGTAGGCGCGATAGGCGTCGGCGATCTTCTGTTCGTCGGAGCCGGGGGTCAGGTCGGTGCGCGCGACCAGGGCGTCGATCATCACCTTGACGCGGTTGTCCGACAGTTCCCGAAGCAGGTTGAACGAGCCGTAGGAGGTGCGGTCGGAGGGGATCTGAAGCTGGTCCAGCGCAGCGCCATTGGCGTAGCGCATGAAGCTGTCGCCTGGACGCACCGAGGTGTCGCGACCCGCCAGATCAAAGCCCCAGGTCCCGTAGCGCGGCGTTTCCACGCCCTGATAGCCTTGGACGGTCGCGCCTTCGGCGGGCGTCTGGAACAGTTCGAAGATCGTGCAGCTTTCGTCGATGCAGGCGTGGCCATGGTCATCTCCGCCGACCTGGGCGGACGCCACGGACGCGGGCAGGAGCAGGGCGCCGAGCGCGGCGCCGATCAGCAGTTTCTTCATGGGGGTTCCTCGACTTCGCTTCTCTTGGGACAGCGTCGTCGGCGACCCTACGCCCCGGGTCCCCGCTGTCGCCTGAATTTTTTGTCATGTGCGACGGAAAGCCAGACGGGGCGGCGTTTCAGCCTGTAGGCTGCGCCCCGACGGAGGGCGAATGGCGACTCACGGCGGCGGCGGCGAATACAAGGATCTGGTGGTCTTCCTGGCCGCGGCCGGCGTGGTCGTGCCGCTGTTCAACCGACTGAAGATCAGCCCCGTGCTGGGGTTTCTCGCCGCCGGCGTGCTGCTGGGTCCGGACGGGTTGGCCCGACTGTCCGAATACGCGCCCTGGCTCTCGTGGCTGACGATCTCGGACGCGACCCAGATTCGCTCCCTGTCCGAACTGGGCGTCGCCTTCCTGCTGTTCATGATCGGGCTGGAGCTGTCGTGGGAACGGCTGCGGGCCATGCGCAAGCTGGTGTTCGGCCTCGGCCTGACCCAGGTGGCGGCCTGCACCGTCGCGCTGGCGGCGGTGTTCGTCTTCATGGGTCAGCCGCTGGTCTCGGCGGCGGTGCTGGGCATGGGGCTGGCGCTGTCCTCGACGGCGGTGGTGATGCCGGTGATGGCCGAGCGCGGGCGGATCAAGACGACGGCCGGACGCGCCACCTTCTCGATCCTGCTGGCCCAGGATCTGGTCGTCGCCCCGATCCTGATCACCGTCACCGTGCTGGCGGCCCTCGCCCAGAGCGGCGTGGGCGGCGGCGATTTCGACCCGGCGGTGCTGCGGCCCGCCCTGTTCACCCTGATCCCGGCCGCCATCGGCCTGGCCTTGCTCGTCGTGCTCGGCCGGCTGGTGCTGCGGCCCATGTTCCGCTCCGTGGCCCGGGCCAAGGCCAAGGGGCAGGGGCAGGAGATGTTCATCGCCGCCAGTCTGCTGGTGGTCGTCGGCGCCGGCGTGGCGGCCCAGGCCGCCGGACTGTCGATGAGTCTCGGCGCCCTGATCGCGGGGCTGTTGCTGGCCGAAACCGAGTTCCGCCGCGAGGTCGAGATCTCGATCGAGCCCTTCAAGGGCCTGCTGCTGGGCGTGTTCTTCGTCGGGGTCGGGATCAGCCTCGACCTCGACGCCGTGGCCGCAGATCCCGTCGCGGTGTTCGGTCTCGCCGTCATGCTGACCCTGCTCAAGGCCGTCCTGATCTTCGGGGCCGCCCGCCTCTGGGGCCTGAACAACCGCACCGCCATCGAAACGGCGCTGGTGCTGGGGCCGGCGGGAGAGTTCGCCTTCGTCATCCTGGGGGCCGGGCTGGTCGAGGGGATCGCCTCGCCCGCCTTCACCCGGACGGTCCTGATGGCCGCGACGATCAGCATCTTCACCGTGCCCCTGATGGCCGTCATCGCCGACCGGCTGCTGGCGCGCGCGGCGCCGGCCGCGCCGGAACTGCCGCCCGAGGCGCTGGAGCCGCCCTCGGCCACATCGGGTCAGGTGCTGATCGTCGGGTTCGGCCGGGTCGGGCGGCTGGTCGGGGAGATGCTGACCGAACACGGCCAGGAATTCCTCGCCATCGACGCCAATCCCACGACCGTGGCCCTGGGCCGGAGAGAGGGCGCCAATGTCTTCTATGGCGACGCCGGACGGACCGAGATGCTGCAACGCTGCGGCATCGACACGGCGCGGGCGGTGGTGGTCACCATGGATGCGCCCGCCAAGGTGGACGAGGTGGTGGTCGCGACGCGGTCGCTGCGGCCGGACCTGATCCTGATCGCCCGCGCCCGGGATCACAAACACGCCGCGCGGCTGTACGCCCTCGGAGTGACCGACGCCGTCCCGGAGACCACCGAGGCGAGCCTGCAACTGGCCGAGAACACCCTGGTCGATCTGGGCGTGCCCATGGGGCTGGTGCTGGCGTCGATCCACGAGCGGCGGGACCGGTTCCGCAAGCTGTTTCAGGAGTCCATGCCCGACAGCGACGCGGTCCGCAGCCCGCGGGCGTTGCGCTCCACGCTGCGTCGCTGAGCCGCACCGACGGAGAACAGGCCCACGCACGTTAACCGCATGACTATCCGGGCTGTTAATCCCGCTACCCCATTTTGGTCATCGTTGCGTGATGATTGCCCCGTTCTCGCCTGACAGGCGATGTGTCTGCGTGCCTTCGCGCCCGCCCCGGATTGTCCATCGCTTCGGCGTATAGTTCCCACGGCGCTCCCCACACCGCCGCCCAGTGAGTAACCGTTCCATGCGAGATGTCGCCTTGACCCCTTCCCCGGCCGCCGATTCCGAAGCCGAGACCCCCCGGCTGAACCGCCGCCAGGCCGCCAAGGTCCGCACCCGCCAGAAGGTGCTGGACGCCGCGCGGACCCTCTTCGCAGAGCGCGGCTATGAGCCGGCCACCATCCGCGACATCGCCAAGGGCGCGGGCATGTCGACCGGCGCCGTCTTCGCCAATTTCCAGGACAAGGCCGAACTGTTCGAGGCCGTCCTGTCGGAAGACCTGGCGAAGCTGGCCGAGACGCTGAAGACCGCGGCCGCCGCCGAGACCTCGCTGCGCGCCCGTCTGTTGGCCGCAATGACCGCCGGCTACCATGCCTCGCTGGAACAGCTTCCGCTGGTCCAGGCTGTCGTGGCCCGCTCGTGGTTCCAGCCGGTCGCAGCCGAAATGCGCACCCGCGCCGCCATCAAGCCGCTGGTCATGGTCGTCTCGGACGCCCTGCAGACCGGCGTGCGGGAAGGCGAGCTGCGCCAGGACGCCGATGTGCGCCTGCTCAGCGAGCTGATCTATGACGCCTATCTGTCCAACTATCGCGGCGCCGCCTACGACGGCTGGACCATGCAGCAGCTGACGACCCAGATCGGCAAGCAGATCGATGTGATCCTGGCCGGACAGCTGAGCCGGCAGTAACCACAGCGTCCTTCCCCCCTTGCGGGGGAAGG
>NZ_DLHQ01000038.1:687-20575 GCF_002483305.1 Brevundimonas sp. UBA7664 | reverse complement strand
CGAGACGGATGGGGGGTGAGACACCCCATTCATCCGATCGGCGTCTGCTCTGTTCAGCCTGCCTGCGGAACCAGCACCCCCATCCGACCGGCTCCGCCGGCCACCTTCCCCCGTGAAGGGGGAAGGAGACGGTGTCAGCTCTTCCACCTCAGCGTCGTCGCCTTCACAGGATTGGCGAACGGGCGGCCCTCGGTGCGGGACTTGATCCATTCGCGCTTGAGCTGCTGGTACCATTTGGCCTGTTTGTCGGCGTCGTCGATCCAGATCAGGGCCGGGTCGTAGCGCAGGCCCTCGTTCTGCAGGTTCACCATGCCGCCGTCCTGCTTCAGGAAGGCGATGACGCCCATGCGCAGGAACGGCTTGGCGAGGCTGAACACCCAGTGGTCGGACCAGAAGATCTGGGTGATCGTCGTCTTCGTATCTGTCCGGGGCGTCAGGCAGGTCAGGGCCAGCACCTGTTTTTCGCCGACCTGGATATGCTCCCAGCGATAGCCGGGCAGGCGGAAGGTGATCTCGGTCGCCGGCGCGCCGCCGAGGATCTTGTAAGCCCGGCTGTTCGAAGAGGGGGCGTGACGGACCATGGCGAAGCCGTGCTCGCGCGGCTCGAAGGCCTTGGCCTTTTCGTGCATCGACTGCTCGGAGCGCCACCACCACTGCTGATGCACATAGGGGCCGTGGGCGGGGTCCATCAGGCCGACGACGGCGTGGTCGACATGGGCGTCGAAATCCATCCATTCGACCATCTTGGCGTCGCCGCCGACGACGCCCGGGAACAGGGGCGGTTCGTGATCCGGATCGGGCGCGGTGCGCGGGTCGGAAGCCATCCAGACGAAGAACATGCCCTGGCTCTCCCGCACCGGATAGGACCGGACCCGGATGCGGTCGGCCTCATAGGGCTGGTCCTCGACCAGCGACGGAATGGCGGCGCAGACGCCGTCGGGGCGGAAGCGCCAGCCGTGGTAGCAGCACTCGATGGTCTCGCCCTCGCCGGGCTTCTCGACCAGCCGTCCGGCGGACAGGGGCGCGGCGCGGTGGGGGCAGATGTCGCGCATGGCATAGACCTGACCCGCGCGGGTCCGGCCGACCAGGACCGGCTCGCCCAGCAGTTCATGGCGCTTGAGCGAGGCCGGAGCGACGTCCCGCGACAGGGCGACGAAATACCAGGCGTCGAGGACGAATCCCGCGCCGAAGGCGGTCGGCGGGGCCTTCGCCTCGGGCGATTTCGCGGAAACGGGGGCGCTGTCTGCTCGGCTCATGGAGGCAGTTTAGCGGGCTGTCGCGGTGAAGTCTTGACCGGCTGCATCTGTTCGCGCCCTGTGTGACGACCAGGGACACAAGCGGGCGCTGGCCCGTCCATCGGGATCACAGACCATGAAGACCATGACCGCCCTCGCCGCCCTCGCCGGGGCCCTGTCGTTCGCTGCGGCCGCGCCCGCCCTCGCCCAGGCGCACGGCGACCATGGCCAGCCCCAGGGACAGGCCCCCGACGCCGCCGCAGGTCATGGCCATGCCCACGCCGCCTTCGAGTCGGGCCGGTTTCACGTCCGCGTCGACGGGCCCGAGCATCCGGTCGGCGACGTCATCCTGATCCCGGGCCTCAGCTCTTCGCCCCACGCCTTCGACCTGCTGACCGAAGAGTTGAAGGGCCGCTACCGCGTCCACCGCATCCATGTGCAGGGCTTCGCCGGCGCGGCTGCCGAGGACAACGCCACGGGGCCCGTCGCGGCCCCGGTCGCCGAGGACATCGCCCGCTACATCGCCGAACAGGGGCTGAACCGGCCCGCCGTGATCGGCCACTCCATGGGTGGGACCATCGGCATGATGCTGGCGGCGCGCCGTCCCGACAGCGTCGGCAAGCTGATGGTCGTCGACATGGTGCCGTTCATGGGCATGATGTTCGGACCGCCCGGCACGACGGCCGAGAGCATCGTCCCCCTCGCCGACCAGATGTACGCTGGCATGATGGCCTCCCCGGAAGAGCAGTACCGGCAGCAGGCGGCGGCCAGCGTCACCGGCATGATCCGGACCGAAGCCCTGCGCGCCGGCCCGCTGGACGACACCGCCAGAAGCGACCGGGCGGTTTCGTCCGCCGCCTTCCGCGAACTGGTGGTCACCGATCTGCGCCCCGAGATCGGCCGCATCACCGTTCCGACCGAGGTGCTCTACGTGAAGTTCAACGACCCGCGCATGACCGATGAATTCACGGACGGCGTCTACCGGGCCTCGTTCGCCAATCTGCCCGGCGCGACCCTGACGCGGATCGACGACAGCGCGCACTTCATCATGCTGGACCAGCCGGTGCGGTTCGCCGCCGAGGTGAACGCGTTTTTAGAATAGGCGTGCGAAGCGTCATGGTTTCGGCGGAAACGGCCCTCACAGTCATGTGAACGGTACGGGGGCGTTTCCGTGCGCGCCGCGACCGGGTAAGACCGGGCCGGGCTTGGTGAGGGTTTGATGGCGGGTTCCGGCTTCAACTTCGGACGTGGCGGCGGCGCGGGCCAGAAAACCGCGCGCACCCCCATGCAGCGCGTCCTTTACTGGGGCGCGGTCGTGGGCGTCTGGGGCGCCATCTTCATGGTGGTCTTCTTCGCCGTATTCGCGCGCGACCTGCCGGACACCTCGACCCTGTACAATGTCGATCGCCAGCCCTCGATCACCTATCTGGACCGCAACGGCGCCCTGATCGCCATACGCGGCACCCAGCAGGCTCCGCCGGCCGATCTGGACGCCCTGCCCGACTATGTGCCGGCGGCCTTCATCGCCATCGAGGACCGGCGCTTCTATCACCACCCCGGCTTCGACCCGATCGGCATGAGCCGCGCCATGGCCGCCAATATGCGCGCCGGCCGCGTGGTGCAGGGCGGCTCGACCCTGACCCAGCAGTTGGCCAAGAACCTGTTCCTCAGCCCGGACCAGAACATCAAGCGCAAGGTCCAGGAGCTGATGCTGGCGGTCTGGCTGGAGCTGAAATTCTCCAAGCAGGAGATCCTCGCCCTCTATCTGAACCGCGTCTATTTCGGCGCCGGCGCCTATGGCATCGAGGCGGCCTCGCAGCGCTATTTCGACAAGAGTGCGCGCCAGTTGACCGTGGGCGAGGCGGCCTTGCTGGCCGGGCTGCTGAAGGCGCCGTCGCGCTATTCGCCGGTGTCCGAGAGCGAGCGCGCCGCCACGCGGGCGACCGTCGTGCTCAATGAAATGGTCGACGCCGGCGTCATCACACCGGAACAGCGCGCCGCCGCGGTGACCGAACCGGTCCGCGTCTCGCGCACCCTGGCCACACAGCACGCCCAGTATTTCATCGACTGGCTGGACAAGCAGATCCGCGAACTGGTCGGCGAGCCGACCGAGGACATGATCGTCGAGACGACGCTGGACCTGACCCTGCAGACCCAGGCCGAGCGGTCGGTGCGCCGCATCCTCGACCGCGACCGCTCCAAGGGCGTGCAGCAGGCCGCCCTGGTGGCGCTGGACGGCGAGGGCCGGGTGCGCGCCATGATCGGCGGGGCCTCCTATGCCGACAGCCAGTTCAACCGCGCCACCGACGCGCGGCGTCAGGCCGGCTCGGCGTGGAAGCCGTTCGTCTATCTGACGGCGCTGGAGAGCGGCTATACGCCCGAGACGCGGGTCAATGACGCGCCGATCCGGATCGGCAACTGGTCGCCGCGCAACTATTCGGGAACGTTCGCCGGCGAGATGACCATGGCCAACGCCGTGGCCCAGTCGACCAACACCATCGCCGCCGGCATGGCCGACCAGATCGGCCGCGACAATGTCGCCCGCACGGCGCGGCGGCTCGGCGTCAGCTCGCGGATCGGCCTTGAGCCGGCCATGGCGCTGGGCGCGGTCGAGGTTTCGCCCATCGAGATGGCCCAGGCCTATGACGCCTTCGCCAATGGCGGCAAACGGGTCCAGGCCTATGGCATCAGCCGCATCCGCACGCCGCAGGGCCGGGTCATCTATCAGCGGGCGTCGCGCGCCGACGGGCCGATCCAGGCGATTTCGAACCCGTATCTGTACTATATGAACCAGATGCTGCGGGGCGTCATGACCTCGGGCACCGGCCGGTCGGCGGCGATCGCCGGGCGCGACACGGCTGGCAAGACCGGCACCACCTCGGACTACAAGGACGCCTGGTTCGTCGGCTACACTGGCGGCTTCGTCACCGCCGTCTGGGTCGGCAAGGACGACAACTCGGCCATGCGCGGCGTTACCGGCGGCTCGTCCCCGGCGGCGATCTGGAAGGGCTTCATGGAGGCCGCCCTGCCGCGCCTGAACGCCCCGGCCATCCCCAACGGCCCGGCCATGCCCGAGGGGTGGCAGCCGCCCAGCCCGGTCGAGAGCCTGATCGGCCGGATCGGCGACCTGTTCGGCGACAGTCCGCCGGGCGACGCCGACCCGCTCGACGAATCCCTGCTCGAGCCGCTGCCGCCCGAACCCGCGCCGCGCCGCAATGAGCCCGGGCCGGCGGTGGTGCGCCCGACCGCGCCGCAGCCCCAGCGCGAGGTCCCGGACCAGCGTCCCGAACCGGCCCCGCCGCCCGAGAAGAAGGCCGAGCCGCTGTTCTTCTAGCGGCCCACGGCGTGCAGCGCCGGGCCGTTGTCGCGCAGCCATTTGCGGTGCGGGCGGTGGTCGCCGATCAGCCGCTGGACCACGGCCCAGTAGGCCGGGCTGTGGTCGGCGTGGACCAGATGCGCCACCTCATGGGCGGCGAGGTAGTCGATCACCTCAGGCGGGGCCATGACCACGCGCCAGCTGTAGCGGATGCTGCGATTGTGCGGACTGCACGAGCCCCAGCGCGATTTCGGATCAGCGATCGACATCTTCACCGGCCGCTGGCCGAGGGTGCGAAGATGGAAATCGGTGCGGGTCTGGAGCGTTTCTCTCGCCACCCGCTTGAACAGGTTTTCTACCCGGCGCGCATAGGCCTCGCCCTCGCCGCCCGAGGCGATCACCGGGCCGTCTGCGTCCTCGGTCAGCCGCGCCGCACCGGCGCCGCCCGTGGCGATCAGCCGGGTGGGCCGGCCGAACAGGTTGATCGCCGCACCGGGCTCCAACGGCGTGCCGTGCGGACGTTCAGCCAGCCGTTCGCGCATCCAGGACGCCTTGGTGCGGGCAAAGGCCACGACCTCGGCCAGCTTGCGCTCGGAGGGGGCAATCAGCACCGCCTCGCCGGCGCGGGCGTCAATGCGGATCGACAGCCGGCGCGCGCGGGGATTGACCGACAGCCGCGCTGTCAGCCCCTCAAGCGGCAGCCGCTGCCCGTTCCGGTACTGCAACTATGGCCTCGTTCTTCGCGATGAAGTCGCGCACCCGCGGATAGATGTCGTCGCGGAAGCGGCGTCCGTTGAAGACGCCATAGTGGCCGACGTCGGGGTGAACATACAGCACCCTCCGGTCGTCCGGCAGGCCTGTGCACAGGGTATGGGCGGCCTGGGTCTGGCCGACGCCCGAGATGTCGTCCTGTCCGCCCTCGACGGTCATCAGGCCGATGTCGGTGATGGCGGTCAGATCGACCTTGCGGCCGCGATGCTCGAGCAGACCGCGCGCCAGCAGGTGCTGCTGGAAGACGATGTCGATGGTCTGGAGGTAGAACTCCTCGCTCAGGTCCAGCACCGAGAGGTATTCGTCGTAGAAGGCCTCGTGCTTCTCGGCGGCGTCGCCATCGCCCGAGACCAGGTGGCCGAAATAGTCGCGGTGGGCGTCGACGTGCTTGTCCTCGTTCATGGACATGAAGCTGTAGAGCTGGACGAAGCCCGGATAGACGCGCCGTCCGAAGCCCGGATAGGGCCAGGGCACGGTGTGGATCATGTTCGACCTGAACCAGGTGAAGGGCTTTTCCTCCGCCAGCTGGTTGGTCACCGTCGGCGACAGGCGCGCATCGATCGGCGAGCCCATGAAGGTCATCGAGGCGGGCCGGTTCGGGTCGTTGTCCGCGGCCATCAGGGCGCAGGCGGCCAGGACCGGCGGTCCCGGCTGGCAGACGCCGACGACGTGGGCGCGCGGGCCGATCTGGCCCAGCATGGTGCGGACGTGGTCGATATAGTCGAAGAAGTCGAACCGGCCCTCGAGCATCGGCACCTGACGGGCGTTGACCCAGTCGGTGACATAGACGTCGTGGTCCTGCAGGAAGCCCTCGACCGTGCCGCGCAGCAGGGTGGCGTAGTGGCCCGACAGGGGGGCGACGATCAGGACCGCGGGCGCCGAGGTCGGCTTGCCGACGCGCTTCAGATCGCCGATGTGCCGCGCGAACCGCACCAGCCGGCACCAGGGCGAGGACCAGATGACCTGTTCGGTGGTCCGCACCGGCTTGTCGTCGATGGTGACCGTCTCCAGACCCCAGGCAGGCTTGCCGTAGCGGCGCGTCACGCTCTCGAACAGCCCGGCCGAGGCGAAGGCCGTGCGGCCGATCGCGGTGTCCGAGGCCGGATTGAACGGAGAGGTCCAGAACTGCCGGGCCAGCTGGGCCCCGAACCGGAACGGCGTCGCCGAATGGTAGGCGAGCTCGTGAAGCGAATAGAGCATGGAATCCTTGAAGCGGCCCCCGCCGTTACGCGGCAGAGCACCATAGAACGCATCGCACTGCAAAAAGTTTTAATCCTCCCCCGGTGGGGGAGGAAGGCCGTCGCTGTGACGAATTGATTGAACCGCGTTCCGACTTGTCGGCACCTCTCATACGAAACGGGGCGAACCGACGATGGACAGGACCAGGGAGCAGCTTCTTGACGAGTATCTGGTGGCCTCCGCGCGCACCGGGGACCGCAAGGCGTTCGACCTGCTGGCCCGGCGCTGGGGCCGGAAGCTGCTGGCGCACGCCTGGCGTCTGACCGGCGACGTCGACCTGGCGCGGGAGGCCGCCCAGGACGGCTGGATCGAGATCGTCCGGGGTCTGGGGCGGTTGCGCGACGAGCGCGCCTTTCCGGCCTGGGCCTATCAGATCGTGTCGCGCCGCTGCGCCCGGCAGATCGGGCGTCGTCGCCGTGAGCGCGGCCTGACGGCCGCCGTGGCGGCCGAGCCGATGGTTGAGGCGGAGTCGCCGGAAGCGGGCGATCCCGGCGGCGCGGCGCGGTTGCAGGCGGCGCTGGCCGCCCTGCCGGAGGCGCAAAGGGCCGCGGTCGGCCTGTTCTATCTCGAGGATCTGAGCGTCGCCGAAGTGGCGACCGCCCTGAACGTGCCGGCGGGCACGGTGAAAACCCGCCTCATGCATGCCCGCCGCACCTTGCGCGCGGTTCTGGAAGGAGACGTGTGATGCAGGATATCGACCGGATGATCGAGGAGGCCCTCGACGGCGAGGAACAGGCCCTGTTCCGCGACACCGCGCGCGAGCCGGGTTTCTTCGAACAGGCCTTCGGCCTGGTCGGCGGTCCCAATGGCTGGGTGAATGTCGTCATGATCGTGATGCAGACGGCGCTGTTCGTCTGCGGCCTGTGGGCAGGGTGGCGGTTCTTCGAGGCCGAGACCGCCCTGTCGGCCCTGCACTGGGGCCTGCCCGCCGCCGTGCTGGTGCTGATGTCGCTGATCATCAAGCTGGGGATGATGCCGGAACTCCAGGCCAACCGGCTTATGCGCGAGCTCAAGCGCCAGCAGCTGCAGGCAGCGGTGGGTCGCAAAGGATAGGCCCGGGCGGGCCATGGCGCGCCAGACAGAAGCTGGACCGAAATCTGAGCCTTGATGGACTGCGTCCATCAAGGCCGATTTCGGTCTAGCCGCGCGCCATGGCCTGTTCGATGACCCTCGCCGAATTGGCCGGCCCGAGATCGTGGCCGAGGGCGCTGCGGAACTGACCATCGGGGCCCATCAGATAGATCGTCAGCGAGTGGTTCATCGTATAGGCCTCGCCCTCGCCGACCTTCTGATAGACCGCGCGGTAGGCGTCGGCGGCGGCCCGGACCTGGGCGGGCGTGCCGGTCAGGCCGATGACGCCCTCGGGGAAGCCGTCCGAGGACAGATAGTCCTTCATGGCCTGGGGCGTGTCGCGCTCCGGGTCCACGGAGATGAAGACGATCTGGACCTCGTCGGCCCGATCGCCCAGCGCCTGCTTGGTCGCCTCGAGCATCTGCAGGGTGGTCGGGCAGTAGTCCGGGCAGTAGGTGAAGCCGAAGAAGACCAGCGACCATTTGCCGTTCAGCAGGGTCTGGTCGACCGGCTGGCCGTCCTGGTTGACCAGCTGGAACGGGCCGCCGACGTCGGGCTGGCCCGTCGATCCGATCTGGCGCGAGGCGGAGCCGGCGTCGCCGCGGCCGGTGACGACCACGATGGTTCCGACCGCCAGGGCCACGGCCAGGGCGATGCAGACGCCGGCGAGCAGCAGGATGGATCGGCGCGGCATCAGGGCCTCCTCGAAAACGCGCACGCCCGCGCGCGACCGGTCTATAGAAGAGGCGTGAGCCTGTCCCAAGACCCCCTGTCGTCGCAGTTCGCACCGGATGAACCGGGCCGGTTCCCGGCGTGGCGCAACCTGCCGCGCCGCAGCCGGGGCCTGTCGCTGCGCACCCTGGTCATCCTGCGCTGGATGGCGATCGTGGGCCAGACCTCGACCGTCGCCATCGCCACCCTCTATTTCCATTTCGACCTGCCGCTGTGGGGCTGTCTGGCGGTGATCGCGGCCAGCGTGGCGATGAATCTGAACGCCACCGCCCGGCTGAAGCGGACCGACGGCTCGATGCCGGACGGACGGCTGACGGCGGCGCATCTGGGCTTCGACATCCTGCAGCTGTCGACCCTGCTGGCCCTCACCGGCGGGCTGCAGAATCCCTTCTGTCTGCTGCTGGTCGCGCCGGTGACCGTGGCGGCCGCTTCCCTGCCCGGGCGTCAGGCGGCCTTCATGGGCCTGCTGGTGCTGGTCGCCACCACCACCCTGTTCTTCTTCTCCATGCCCCTGCCGTGGCAGGCGGGGACCGAGCTGAACCTGCCGCCGCTCTATCGCTTCGGCATCGGCCTGGCCCTGTTCACCGGCGTGATCTTCACCTCGGCCTATGCCTGGCGGGTCGCGGCCGACGCCGAGAAGCTGGAGCTGGCGCTGGCCACCACCCAGGACGTGCTGCAGCGCGAACAGAGGCTGGCGGCGCTGGGCGGACTGGCGGCGGCGGCGGCGCATGAGCTGGGCACGCCGCTGGCCACCATCCAGGTGGTGGCCAGGGAGTTGCTGCGGGCGTCAGCCAAGGACGGCCCGGCCGCCGAGGACGCCGCCCTGATCCTGCAGCAGGCCGAACGCTGCCGCGATATCCTGAAACGCCTGTCCCAGCAGCCGGAGGAGGGCGATTCCGCCTTCGCCGTGGTCGGTCTGAAGACCTTGCTGGAAGAGGTCATCGAGCCCCATCGCGGGTTCGATCTGGACTTCGAGGTCGAGGTCCGCACCGCCTCGGGCGAACCCGAGCCGCGCGTGCGTCGTCTGCCGGAGGTGATCCACGGCCTGTCGACCCTGGTCGAGAACGCCGCCGATTTCGCCGCCTCGCGGGTCCGGGTCAGGGCCCTGGTCGATGCGGGCTTCATCGAGATCGAGGTGGTCGATGACGGCTCCGGTTTTCCGGCCGACATCCTGCCCCGTCTGGGCGAGCCCTATGTGACCAGCCGGCCGCAGGGCAAGGCACGCCGCGCGCTGGCGGCCCAGATCGCCGCCTCCGTCGCCGCCGCCACGCCGGGCCGCAAGACGAAGAAGTCGGCGGCTCCCGAACCGGCGCCCGAGACCATCGCCCCCAGCCAGGGCGGCATGGGTCTGGGTTTCTTCATCGCCCGCACCCTGCTGGAGCGCACCGGCGGCAAGGTGTTCGTCGGCGCGGGCGACGGCGGAGCGACGCCGGCCAAGGGGCAGCCAAAGGGCGCCCGCGTCGCGGTGCGCTGGCCGCGGCCGGCGCTGGAGGTTCCGTCGTGATGTCGCACCCCCCGTCTGAACCTTGACCGCACGCGTACTGTTACCGACTTGAGCCTGCTGGAGACGCCCTGATGCCCGATGCCGAAGACCGGATCGCCGCCCTCGCCGACAAGACCCTGCTGGTGCTCGACGACGACAACGCCCTGCGCACCCGTCTGGGCCGCGCGCTGGAGAGCCGCGGCTTCGAGGTCACCCTCGCCGCCTCGCTGGCCGAGGCCTTCGAGGCGCTGAAGACCTCCATCCCCGCCTTCGCCGTGCTGGACATGCGGCTGGAGGACGGCAACGGGCTGAAGGTGGTCGAGGCCATCCGCGACCGGCGCGAGGACGCCCGCATCATCATGCTGACCGGCTATGGCGCCATCGCCACGGCGGTCGCGGCGGTCAAGGCCGGGGCCGTCGACTATCTGCAGAAGCCCGCCGACGCCGATGACGTGGTCAAGGCCCTCCTGGCCACCGGCGAGGCCCCCGAGCCGCCCGACAATCCGATGAGCGCCGACCGGGTGCGGTGGGAGCATATCCAGCGCGTCTATGAGCTGTGCGACCACAACGTCTCGGAGACGGCGCGGCGGCTGGGCATGCACCGGCGGACGCTGCAGCGGATTCTGGCGAAGCGGGCGCCGCGGTAGTCTGTTTCCGAGCCAAGGGCCTGACCGGCCACGCCGTGATTGTCAGTCCGACGACGTTAAACTACCGATGTCTCTGGAGTTTTCGTAGGCGGAACGGTAGATTCGGCGCATGACGACAGGTCCGGTTTTCACGACCGAACGGCTCGGGCGCATCGTCGAGGACGCTGCCAGCGAGGTGTATGTATTCGGCGCCGCCGACTTTCGTTTTCGACTCGTCAACAAGGGCGCGCGCGAAAATCTCGGCTACTCAATGGAAGAGCTCAGGCTCCTCACGCCGTGGGACCTGAAGCCGGAGGTCAGCGAGGAAGCGTTCAAGGCGCTCGTGAAGCCCCTCGAGAACGGGTCTGTGCGCAGGCTGGAGTTCGACACGGTTCACCGTCGCAAGGACGGGACGCTCTATAATGTCGCGGTCAATCTGCAACTGTTCGAGGAAGGCGGAGACAGCGTCTACTTCGCGGCGATTCGGGACACGACGGTCCAGCAGAAAGTCGAAGCCGACTTGCGCGCCGTCTCCATTCGGCTCGACGCGATCCTTGGGAATACCACCATGGCGGTATTTCTCCTGGATGATCATCAGCAATGTGTGTTCATGAACAACGCAGCCGAGAAGCTCACGGGGTATGCGTTCCCGGAGGTCGTCGGTCGCCCCCTTCACGATGTCATCCATCACACCCGACCGGACGGCACCCCCTTTCCCTTGTCCGAGTGCCCCATCGACCGCGCCTTTCCGGAGAACGCCGGGACGCAAGGCGAAGAGACCTTCGTGCACAAGGACGGCTCCTTCTACCCCGTCGGCTTCACCGCCAGCCCGGTTCGGGACGGCAGTGCAAGGATTATCGGAACGGTCCTTGAGGTGCGCAATATCAGCGAAGAGAGGCGCAGCAAGGACGCCCGCGACCTCCTGATGCGCGAGGTCGATCACAGATCGCGCAACGTCCTCGCCATCGTTCACTCCCTGATGCATCTGACCCGCGCGACGGATCTGGACGCCTACAAGAAGATCCTCGCGGGCCGGGTCAACGCCCTGGCGCGTGCGCAGACGTCGCTGGCGAGCCGCCAGTGGGAGGGGGGGCGGCTGGAAGACGTCGTCCGGGAAGAACTGGACGCTCTGTGCCCGAGGGACCAGATCTCCATCGGGGGACCGGAGGTCGCCCTGTCCCCGGAGCAGGTGCAGCCGATCAGCATGCTGCTCCACGAACTCGCCACCAACGCCAACAAATACGGCGCCTTCAGCACGGCAGGAGGGCATCTGTCCGTGACGTGGGCGCTGAAGGGGCGTCAGGTGAGGCTTGAGTGGCGGGAGACCGGCGGGCCGACGGTCACGCCGCCCACCCACGAAGGGTTCGGCTCGGCCCTGAAGAACAGCATGGTCCGCCAGATCAAGGGCTCCCTGAACCGCCGATGGGAACCGGACGGGCTGACGGCGGAAGTCGTCTTCCCGGTCTGACGACGGCATGGTCGGTCCGAACGGGCCCGCCGCAGACACAGAAAAGGCCCCGGTGTTTCCACCGGGGCCTTCTGTTTTTCAGACGTGACGTCGCGCCCTAGCGACGGCTGCGGCCGCGATCGCCACCGCGATCACCGCCGCCTTCGCGCTTGGGACGGCCGCCGGTGTCGTCCGACAGGGCCGGTTCACCGCGTTCAGCGCGCTCGGCGTTGATCTTGTCGGTGATGTCCTCGCCGGTGGTCTGGTCGACGACCTTCATCGACAGCTTGGTCTTGCCGCGATCGTCCATGCCGAGGAACTTCACTTTGACTTCCTGGCCTTCGGTCAGGACGTCGGCCGGGTTGGCGACGCGTTCCAGGGAGATCTGGGACACGTGGACCAGGCCGTCCTTGGCGCCGAAGAAGTTCACGAAGGCGCCGAAGTCGACGACCTTCACGACCTTGCCGTTGTAGATGGTGCCGGGCTCGGGCTCGGACACGATCGACGAGATCCAGTTCTTGGCGGCGTCGATCTTTTCCTGATCCGAGGCGGCGATCTTCACCGTGCCGTCGTCCTCGATGTTGATCTTGGCGCCCGTCTTTTCGACGATCTCGCGGATGATCTTGCCGCCGGTGCCGATGATGTCGCGGATCTTGTCGGTCGGAACCTTGATCGACTCGATCTTGGGCGCGTACTCGCCCAGCTCGGTGCGGGCGCCGTCGATGGCCTTGTCCATCTCGTCGAGGATGTACAGGCGGCCGGCCGAAGCCTGGGCGATCGCCTTGCGCATGATCTCTTCGGTGATGCCCGCGACCTTGATGTCCATCTGCAGCGAGGTGATGCCTTCGCGCGTGCCGGCCACCTTGAAGTCCATGTCGCCGAGGTGGTCTTCGTCACCCAGGATGTCGGACAGGATGGCGAACTCGCCCGAGGGCTCGAGGATCAGGCCCATGGCGATGCCCGAGACCGGGCGAACCAGCGGCACGCCCGCGTCCATCAGCGCCAGCGACGAACCACAGACCGTGGCCATCGAGGAGGAGCCGTTGGACTCGGTGATCTCCGACACCAGACGGATGGTGTAGGGGAAGTCTTCCGACGACGGCAGCATGGGACGGATCGCCCGCCAGGCCAGCTTACCGTGACCGATTTCCCGACGGCCCGCGCCGCCCATCCGACCGGTCTCGCCGACCGAATAGGGAGGGAAGTTGTAGTGCAGCAGGAACTTCTCTTTGTAGGTCCCGGCCAGGGCGTCGACGTATTGCTCGTCCTCGCCGGTGCCGAGGGTGGCGACCACGATGGCCTGGGTCTCACCGCGGGTGAACAGGGCCGAACCGTGGGTGCGCGGGAAGACGCCGACTTCCGAGACGATGTCACGGACCTTGTCGAGGGCGCGGCCGTCGACGCGGTGGCCGTTGTCGATGATGTCGCGACGCAGGACGTGGGCTTCACATTCCTTGAAGGCCGCGCCGAACTTGGCGGAATCGACGCCGTCCGGGTTTTCGTCGGTCTTCACCAGCTTGGCGGCGGCGGCCTTCTTGGCCACGTCGACGCCGTTGCGGCGCTCGTATTTGCCGGCGTGGGTGTAGGCCTTCTTGATGTCCTCGCCGACCAGCGACTGGATGGCGGTGACGACGTCCGAGTGGTCCTCGGCCTGGAAGTCGAAGGGCTCCTTGGCGGCGTGTTCGGCCATTTCGATGATGGCGTCGATCACCGGCTGCATGCCGCGATGCGCGAACATCAGGGCGTTGAGCATGATGTCTTCCGACAGCTCCTTGGCTTCGGATTCGACCATCATCAGGGCGTCCTGGGTGCCGGCGACGACGAGGTCGAGCTGGCTGTCAGGCATCTGGTCGAGGGTCGGGTTCAGCACGAACTCGCCATCGATGTAGCCGACGCGCGCGGCGCCGATCGGGCCCATGAACGGCACGCCCGAGATGGTCAGGGCGGCCGAGGCGGCGACCAGGCCGAGGATGTCGGGGTCGTTCTCCATGTCGTGCTGCAGCACGGTGACGACGACCTGGGTCTCGTTCTTGAAGCCCTTGACGAACAGGGGGCGGATCGGACGGTCGATCAGGCGGGAGACCAGCGTCTCCTTCTCGGTCGGACGGCCTTCCCGCTTGAAATAGCCACCCGGGATCTTGCCGGCGGCGAAAGTCTTTTCCTGGTAGTTGACGGTCAGCGGGAAGAAATCCAGGCCCGGCTTGGGCGCGCGACCGTAGACGACGGTGGCGAGGACGACGGTCTCGCCGTAGGTGGCCAGAACGGCGCCGTCAGCCTGACGGGCGATGCGGCCCGTTTCGAGGGTCAGCGGGCGTCCGGCCCAGTCGATCGTCTTGCGTTTGATATCGAACATATTCGTCTTTCATATCCCGCGGGCGGATTCCGCGCGGGGTCCCATCAGTGGGTGGAGCGTCGGGCGTTCAGTCCTTCGGTCCATGGGCTCCCGCGCCATCGCGGAAAACCCGGGAGAAGAGGACCGGTATGGCCCTCGCGTCATGCGCCGGTCAGTCCGGCGGCGCGCCGGTCTCTGGATGCGGAAAGAGGCGCGGACATGGCCCGCGCCCCAAATCTCATCCGCGTTCCGCGCCTAGCGGCGCAGGTTCAGCTTGCCGATCAGAGCGGTGTAACGCTCGCGGTCGACCTTGCTGAGGTGGTCAAGAAGGCGACGACGCTGCGAGACCATCTTGAGCAGGCCGCGGCGCGAGTGGTTGTCCTTCTTGTGGGTCTTGAAGTGATCGGTGAGGTTGGCGATGCGTTCCGAAAGGATCGCGACCTGGACCTCGGCCGAACCGGTGTCGCCGGCGGAGCGGGCGTTCTCGGTGATGACTTCGTTCTTACGCTCGGGCGTAATCGACATCGGGTGTACTCCTAAAGGAGGTTAAAAACGCGGTCGGGTTCTAGCCGGCCGGCCCGCAACTGACCGAGAGCGACGAGGGTCTGACCCTGAAAGGCTGAAACGGTTCTGGAGCCGTCCCGAAGGCGGCCTTTGAGCGTTTCGACCTGTCGGGGGAGCAGAACGATCGGTCGTCCCTGACGAAGCGAGAAGGCGTCCTGGTCCGTCACGGCCAGCTCCGGGATGTCGTCCAGGGCGGTCGCGACGGGAAGCAAGCCTTCCGAGGCGGCGTCCCTATGCACCAGATCGGTCAGGAAATCCAGCGTGACGGCGTTTTCCGTCGAGAACGGTCCGACCCGCTCGCGGCGCAGGGCCGAAACATGCCCCTCCGCCCCGAGAACGGCGGCCAGATCGCGCGCCAGCGAGCGCACATAGACGCCCTTGCCGGTGCGGATGGTCAGTTCGACGTGGTCGGCGTCGGGCGCGTCACTGACCGAGGCCTCGTGGATCATCACCCGGCGGCTGGCCAGTTCGAAATCGGCGCCCTCGCGGGCCAGGTCATAGGCGCGCTGGCCGTCGACCTTGATGGCGCTGAACTGGGGCGGGATCTGATCGATCTCGCCGACGAAGGCCGGCAGGGCGGCGCGCACCGCCTCGACGTCGGGGCGGACATCCGAGCGGCCGGTGATCTCGCCCTCGCGGTCGAGGCTGTCGGTCGAGATCCCCCAGTTGATGGTGAAGCGATAGACCTTCTGCGCCTCCATCATGAAGGGCACGGTCTTGGTCGCCTCGCCGAGGGCGATGGGCAGGATGCCGGAGGCCAGCGGGTCGAGCGTGCCGGCGTGCCCCGCCTTCTGGGCGTCGAACAGGCGTCGGACCTTCGACACGGCCTCGGTCGACCCCATGCCGAACGGCTTGTCGAGACAGACCCAGCCGTTGACGATCTCGCCCTTCTTGCGACGGCCCATCAGGCCTGACCGTCCTCTTTGTCATCATCCTCGAACGGCGAGACATAGACGTCGGCGCGGACGCGGGGGTCGTCGAGCAGGCGATTCAGCCGTTCGGCGGCGGCGAAACTCTCGTCGTGGCGGAAGCGCAGGTCGGGGGTGAAGCGCATCTCGATATGCCTCCCCAGCGCACCGCGCAGGAATTTGGCGTGGACGTTCAGCGCCTTGACGATCTCGTCGATGTGGCCGGCGACCGGCGCGGTCTCGACGCCGGCGCCCAGCGGTTCGACGAAACAGGTGGCGTGTTTCAGGTCCGGCGACAGGCGCACCTCCGTGACCGTGACGGAGACGCCGACCAGGGCGGGGTCGCGGATCTCGTTCTCGCGCATGACCTCTACCAGGGCGTGGCGGATCATTTCCGAGGCGCGCAGCTGGCGCTGGCTGACCGTGCCGGCCTTGGCGGCGGGTTTGCGGGGTTTGCGGTTGCTCATGACTCTGTCCTCGTCGCCTGTCGGGGATCGGACCCGGCTCGAAAAAGCGAAGGGGCGGGGTCTAGTCCCGTGGGGCCGCGCTGTCCAATTGCGCCCGCTCCGCGGTGGCCATGATCTCGCTCGAGACGATGGAACGGAACGGCCGCACCGGCAGCCCGGCGGCGTTGAGAACCCCGGCGCTCCAGTGGTTGCACAGCCGGCCGATCCAGAAATGCTCATGGCTGGCGAAGAAGCGGGCGTCGTCGCCGGCGCGGGCGGCGGCGATGCGGGCGCGGCCGTCTGCAAGGTACAGCGACGCCTCGATATGATCGGCCATCGCCTCGAAGCCGGCGGCGGAGAGGCGCAGCGTGCGGCGACGGTCGGCGGCGACCAGATCGCGAGGATCGCGCTGGGCCGGGTCGAGCATGATCACCGAGGCATTGCCGGGACGGAAGAAGGCCCGCGCCCCGTCGGGCAGGCGATCGGTGATCGGGCTCTGGTCGACAAAGAACCGGGCGTCGCCCCAGCCGATCAGGACCCAGTCGCCGGGCGGCAGGCCGCGCACCGCCTCGGCGAGCGGACCGGTTCGCGCTTCGATCAACGCACGCGGTACGGCGAGATCAGTGTGGAAGCCGTTGTCCAGCACATGCACCTCGACGCCCGCCCCGGTCGCCGAACCCGGCCAGACGGCAGGATCGCCAGGCGCGGTCCAGGTCCACAGGGCGGCGCCGGCGCCGAGGGCCGTGGCGGCGATAAGCAGCCCAAGGCCGTATCCCCTGGGCCGTCGCCTCATCTCGCCTTGAGCCGCCATGCGCCGCACAGGGCCGCGACCGGCGCATCCGGTCCCGGCCGCGCCCCGGCGCGGAACAGCATCAGGTCGACGCGGTCGCGGCGATGCAGCAGGGCGACCAGACCCGGCGTGTCGCCGCCGCACAGGGGCGATGGCTTCACCGGCTCGCCGCGGGACGCCGGAATGATCCGCCGGAGTTCGATCTGGGCGTCGGCGGGGGCCTCCAGCCGGTCGGCGAAGGTCTGACCGAAGACGAACTGTTCGCGTCCGGCGGCGATGCGCAGCGGAGTGGTGCGGAAGCTTTCTCCCGTCTCGAACCGGATCCCGGCGCCCGCGAAGGTCGCGCCGCCGAGCGCCGCGCGCGCGATGTCGTCGACCGGCCCGAACTCGCCGGCCAGCACCGCGTCCCCCGATGCGGCGACCCGGGGATTGCCGTCGTCGGCTATGGCGGCCTTCAGTCCGGTCAGGCCCTCGGCGTCGCCGGAGGCCAGTCGGCCGGCCCAGTCCGCCACCCGGCTGGCGGCGGGGGCCGCGTCATCGCGAAGCGTCGCCCAGGCGGCGACGACCTGTTTCTGTTCGATCGCCAGAAGGAACAGCACCAGGCACAGGAAGGCCAGGCCGCCGGCGAGGCTTCTCAGACCCGTCTGACGCGGGGCGGTGGTGCGGATTTCGGCGACCGTCATCGCCCCAACCCTAGCGGGGGTCTGTGACGGCGGGAATGACTATCGCGCCACAGGTGCGTCAGGGAGTGGGAAGGCGGGCGTCATCGTCGGGACCGCCGGCGGGCGGCATGGCCCATTCGCCGCGCCAGTCGTAGGACAGCCTGACGCAATGGCGGTAGCCGCCGTCCGCCCAGCGACCGACCGCATGCACGGTCATGGGCCGCCCCAGCCGGACCCGGCCCAGCACCATCCAGGCCTCTTCCGCCCCAGGGCACAGGGCCCGGCTCAGGCCCCGGCCGCCGCCTTCCGGCGTGATCGTATAGACCGAGGTTTCCCGCGAGCCGGCGGGCAGAGCCTGCCGCACGGCGTCGGGACCGCCGCGCTGGATGTCGGCCGAGCCCCGGTTGGACGTCGAGATGATGCGCCGCACGCTGATGGCGCCGAACAGGCCGCGGTCGGCCTCGAGCGTGATGCCGCGCGTCAGCGCCTGGGTGACCCGGTCGGAGGCGTCATAGGCCAGATAGCGCGTCTCGGCCGCGGCGGGTCCGGCGACGGCGGAGACGGCGAGCAGGGGGATCAGGAAGGAGCGCATGGGAGATTCATCCACAGCGGATGGGGCGGAATGACGGCATCGCATCTCCCTCCCCTTCATGGGGAGGGACGGCGAGGCGTAGCCGAGCCCGGGTGGGGAACGCCAGTCCCGCACCGGCGGAGCCCGGCTTCGAACTTCCCCACCCGGTCGCTGCGCGACCACCCTCCCCACTTCGGGGGAGGGTGACGCGTCGGATACGACCTAGTCCAGCGTGCGCTTGATCTCTTCGACGGTGAAGCACTCGATGTAGTCGCCGGCCTTGATGTCCTGGAAGCCCTGGAAATGCATGCCGCACTCCTGGCCCGACGGGACCTCGTTGACCTCGTCCTTGAAGCGCTTGAGCGTGGTGAGCGTGCCGAGTTCCAGAACCACGACGTCGTCGCGAATGATCCGGACCTTGGCGCCCTTGCGGACCACGCCTTCGGACACCCGGCAACCGGCGATCTTGCCGGTCTTGGAGATGTCGAACACCTGCAGCACGGCCGCGTTACCCAGGAAGGTTTCCCGCTGGAGCGGGGCCAGCATGCCCGAGAGCACGCCCTTCATGTCGTCGAGCAGGTCGTAGATGATGGCGTAGTAGCGGATCTCGACGCCTTCGCGCTCGGCCAGGTCGCGGGCCTGTTTCGAGGCGCGGACGTTGAAGCCGAGGATCGGCGCGCCGGCCGACTTGGCCAGCTGGACGTCGCTCTCGGTGATGCCGCCGGCGCCCGAATAGACGGTGCGCGCGCGGACCTCTTCGTTGCCCATCTTCTCGAGCGAGCCGACGATGGCTTCGGCCGAGCCCTGGACGTCGGCCTTGATGAGGACCGGCAGTTCCGAGACCTTCTTGGACTGCAGCTTGGACATCATGTCGACCAGGCTGACCTGGTTGATGCCGCCCGTGGCCTTCTCGCGCTTCACGCGGTCGCGGTATTCGGTCAGCTCGCGGGCGCGGGCCTCGGATTCCACGACGGCGAGCGGTTCGCCGGGGCTGGGGGCCTCGTTCAGGCCGAGGATCTCGACCGGAACCGACGGACCGGCCTCGGTCAGCTGTTCGTTGCGCTCGTTGAGCAGGGCGCGAACCTTGCCCCAGGCCGAGCCGGCCACGACGATGTCGCCGCGGCGCAGGGTGCCGCGCTTGACCAGAACGGTGGCGACGGGACCGCGGCCCTTGTCCAGCTTGGCCTCGATGACCACGCCTTCCGAGGAGCGTTCCGGATCGGCCTTGAGGTCCATCATTTCGGCCTGCACCAGGATGGCGTCGATCAGGCCGTCCAGGTTGGTGCGGTTCTTGGCCGAGACCTCGATGATCTGGGTGTCGCCGCCCAGGCTCTCGGCGATGACTTCGTACTGCAGCAGTTCGTTGACGACCTTGAGCGGATTGGCGTCCGGCTTGTCGATCTTGTTGACCGCCACGATGATCGGGGCGTTGGCCGCCTTGGCGTGCTGGATGGCCTCGATGGTCTGGGGCATGACGCCGTCGTCGGCGGCCACGACCAGGACCACGATGTCGGTGACATTGGCGCCGCGCGCCCGCATCGCCGAGAAGGCGGCGTGGCCCGGGGTGTCCAGGAAGGTGACGCGATCGTCGCTGGGCAGGCGGACCTGGTAGGCGCCGATGTGCTGGGTGATGCCGCCGGCTTCGCCAGAGGCGACGTCGGTGGTGCGCAGGGCGTCGAGCAGCGAGGTCTTGCC
>NZ_DLHQ01000038.1:467-611 GCF_002483305.1 Brevundimonas sp. UBA7664 | reverse complement strand
TCGATGTCGCTCTCCGACACGCGGCGCACGGTCATGCCGAACTCGTCGGCCACCAGTTCGGCGGTGTCGGTGTCGATGACGTCGTTGATCTTCATCATCAGGCCCTGCTTCATCAGGAATTTGATGATGTCGACGCCGCGCACG
>NZ_DLHQ01000038.1:0-440 GCF_002483305.1 Brevundimonas sp. UBA7664 | reverse complement strand
CATCCGGTTGGACAGCTCCTGCACAGTGATGACGTCAGGGATGACGACTTCGCGCGGACGGTTCGGGGCGTCGGTGGAGCCGCCCTTGCGCTTCTCTTTTTCACGTTCGCGGGCGCGGCGGACCGAGGCCAGCGAGCGCATCCGCTCGGCGGTGTCGCCGTCGCCGGCGACCGACTGGATGGTCAGGCGGCCTTCGCGGCGCTTGGGCTCGCCGCGGGTGCGGCTGACGGCCTTGCCGGCGTCCGAGAAACGCTTGTCGCGATCATCCTCGGGCTTCAGCGGACGGGCGAAACCGCCGCCGGGCGCACGGCTCGGACGGGCGACCTCGGCCTGGGCCGGGGGGGCGTTCGGGGTCGGACGACCGCCGGGGCCGGTGCGCGGACCCGGACGGGCGGCGCCCGGCGCGGGGCGCGGGCGGTAGTTTTGGAGGCGCTTTGGGC
>NZ_DLHQ01000019.1 GCF_002483305.1 Brevundimonas sp. UBA7664 | reverse complement strand
GCCCAGCCGCACCCGCGGCGCGAACCAGTCGCCGCCCGTCACCTGACCGGCCGCCACGCCGCGCCACAGCACCGCGCCGTCCGGCGTCACCGCGAAGGCCGCGTCCTCGTCCGCCGCCAGCCGTCCCAGCCGCCGCGCGATCTCGGGCGTCACCGCCTGCCGCGCCGCATGCCGCAGCGCCCGGTCCTCGAGCGCGCTCGATCCCTTGTCGAGCTGGAACTCGACCCCCGTCAGCCGCCCGACCGCATGCCCCTCGACGATGACCGCGCCATCAGCCTCGACCTCGGCGACCGCGTCCTCGGTCACGTTCAGGGCCCGCATCAGGGCGGTGGTGCGACGGTCGACGAACCGCGCCGTCAGCCGCTCGTGCAGCACGTCCGACAGCCGTTCCTCCAGGGCCTTGGTCCTGTCGCGCCAGCCCTGCGCCTGGTCCAGCCAGTCGGGCCGGTTGGCGATATAGCTCAGCGTCCGCACCCCGCTCAGCCGCGCCGACAGCTGGTCGATCTGGCCGTCGTCCCGATCCAGCTCGGCGAAGCGCGGCGCGATCCAGTCGGCGGTCAGTCGCCCGCGCTTGCCGGTCAGGGCCTGGAAGATCTCCTTCGACAGCCGGCCGTGCTCGTCCAGCGTGGTCTTCTGGAAGTCGGGCAGCTGGCACGCCTCCCACAGCCGCATGATCGCCCCGCGCGACCGGCCGACGCGCGCCACATCCTCGTCCTTGATCAGCCGCCGCAGCAGGGTCTCGTCCAGCGCCGGCTGGGTCAGGTTCAGCCCCCGCACGCCCGGCATCACGGTCAGGGAGCGCAGCAGGTCGGGCAGGGTGTCGAAATCCAGCCAGGCGTTGCGCCACTCGGCCCCCTCGACCGGATCGAACCGATGCTCGACCACCTGTTCGACCAGATCCTGATCCAGCTCCGTCGCCTCGCCCGTCACCCCGAAGGTGCCGTCGCGCAGGTGCCGTCCGGCCCGCCCGGCGATCTGGCCGATCTCATGCGCATGCAGCCAGCGCGTCCGCCGCCCGTCGAACTTGCGCAGGCCGGCGAAGGCGACATGGTCGACCTCCATGTTCAGCCCCATGCCGATGGCGTCGGTGGCGACCAGGAAGTCGACCTCGCCCGACTGGAACAGCTCGACCTGGGCGTTGCGGGTGCGCGGACTCAGCGACCCCATGACCACGGCGGCCCCGCCGCGCTGGCGCCGGATCAGTTCGGCGATGGCGTAGACCTGGTCCGTACTGAAGGCGACGATGGCGCTGCGGGCCGGCAGGCGGGTCAGCTTCTTCGACCCTGCGTAGGACAGGGTCGACAGCCGCTCGCGCGACACGATCTCGACATCCTGGACCAGCGACCGGATCAGCGGCGCCATGGTGCCGGCGCCGAGAAACATGGTCTCGAACCGGCCGCGCGCATGCAGCAGCCGCTGGGTGAAGACGTGGCCGCGCTCGGGGTCGGCGACCAGCTGGATCTCGTCGACCGCCAGAAACTCGACCTGGCGCTCCAGCGGCATGGCTTCGACGGTGCAGACGAAATAGTGGGCCCGCGGCGGGACGATCTTCTCTTCCCCGGTGACCAGCGCCACCGCCGAAGCCCCGCGTCGTTTGACGATCCGGTCGTAGATCTCGCGCGCCAGCAGCCGCAGCGGCAGGCCGATCATGCCCGAGGCGTGGCCCAGCATCCGCTCGACCGCCAGGTGGGTCTTGCCGGTGTTTGTGGGCCCCAGCACCGCGACGACGCGCGAGGGGGCCTGTCCTGTGCCGCGGTCGCTCATGATGCTGAAAAGGTGGCGGTTCGCGGCGGGTTCCTCAAGCGGCGCCGCGACGATTGTCCCCGACCGTAAACAGGGCAGCGCGATCCGGCGGAACAGGGGCGAAACGAATCAGGACCGAATCACCGACACGGCCCGATTCGGGGTTTGTTCACCCCAACATATTGTATCTTAAGCGGGATTAACCACAACCGCGGACGCGTCGGTTCGTTGGACGGCGCGACCGGATTCCGAATTCGGATGTGCGGAGGCGTTCGCATGCTTCCCCGCCGCGTCATCACCCGCTAGGTCAGCCTGCGTGACCCCGTAGCTCAGCCGGATAGAGCAAGGCTTTCCTAAAGCAGAGGTCGGGGGTTCGAGTCCCTCCGGGGTCGCCACTCACCGCTTGCGTTTGAAGATCATCACCGCCGCCATCCCCAGGATGACGACGGGCACGAGGATCAGCAGCCCCGACAGTATGCGTTCGATGTCCATGGCCGCGCCCCTCCCCGGGACGGGCGCACCGGGCGCTGATCCCGGTCGGAAGTCAAACAGCGCTGCCTAGCGCCATCTCGAGCCTTCGCCGTGCTTGCCGTTGCTCTCGAACTCCGGCGGCGCGGCCTTGTGGATATACTGTTCCGACACCAGCCAGCCCTTCAGCGGCCGCAGCACGGCCAGACAGCCGATGACCAGCAGGGGCATGGTCACCGCCATATGCACCCAGATCGGGGGGTGGACGGCGAACTCGAACCACATGAACAGGGCCATGCCCACGATCCCCACCGCGCTCATGCCGAAGAAGGCGGGGCCGTCGGCGGGCTCGGCGAAGCTGTAGTCCAGGCCGCAGGCCGGGCAGGCGTCGCGGATAGTCAGGAAGCCCTTGAGCAACGGCCCCTCGCCGCAGCGTGGACAGCGGCAGCGCAGGCCGGTCGAAAGGGTGTTCAGACGGGGATACTGGGGCTCGGTCACAACGGGATCCTGACAGGAAGACCGCATGGCATGTCGGCCTGCCGGACCGCCGCCGCAACCCGTCGTGATGTCGCGGGACCGCCCGCTCAGGAAGTCGGCTCGCCCCGTGTCGCGTTCCAGACGAAGACGAAAGACCGCTGCTCCGCCCAGGTCTGGCCCTCGACCCGGTCGCCGTTCAGGCAGGCGGCGGTGTGATAGGGGCCGACCCCGTCCGTGGTGCGGAAGGACACGCACACCCGCCCGTTCTGGGCCTTCCACCGCCCGGCCTCGATCGTGCTGTCGTAGAAGTCGCCGCTGACCGTGCCGTCCGCCGCCAGGGTCAGGTGCATGGCCTTCACATAGGGCTGGGCCGGATCGGCCGAGAGATCGACAGCCCAGGCGCCGTTCATGGCTTCGGGGGTCGGCCCGGTCGATTGCAGAAGGGCGGCGGCGAACAGGGACAGCAGCGACATCGGACCTCCGGTTTCCTGCCACAGCTACGCTTTGATCGCCCGCCCGGATGCCGGTGATCGGTCACCAACCGTTAACCGCGTTGAAAGGCCGGTCGCGCGAGGGTGCGCGCGTATGTCCGGGGCCTCCGTCAGCAAGCGCGTTCTCAAGACCTCCGTGGCCGCCGCCGCGGCGGGCGCGGTGCTGTTCGCGCCCATGGCCCCGCTGGCCCAGGAGGCCGCCGCGCCGCTGGATCCGGTCTCGATCCGCATCGGCGCCAACGCCGAGTTCACCCGCATCGAGTTCGCCGGCGTCATCGGCGCGCGGTCACGCGTTCGTCGCGAAGGCCAGGACATCGTCGTCCGCATCGGCTCGACCGCCGCGCCGGACGTGTCACGTCTGAAAGTCGATCCCCCGCGCGGGGTGGCCAAGGTCGAGACCCGGGCCGTCCAGGGCGCCACCGAACTGGTCCTGACCCTGGCCGAGGGCGCCGACGCGCGCACCGGCTCGGCCGACGGGGCGGTCTATCTCAACCTCTATCCGATCGCCCCCGAGGCCCCGGCGGCGGCTGCCGCCGCCTCGGCCGTGGCGACGGTGCCGGTCGCTGCCCAGGCGACGCCCGCCAAGGTCAGCCTGTCGTTCGACTGGCCGACGCCGGTCGGCGCCGCCGTCTTCCGGCGCGGCAAGGCCGTCTGGGTGGTGTTCGACACGCCCGCCCGCCTCGACATGCCGGGCGACGGACAGCTGGGTCCGGCCTCCGACGCGCGCTGGACCGCCGGCGCCGACCACGTCGCCATTCGCATCGCCGCGCCCGAAGGGCTCGCCGTCTCGGCGGTTGCGCAGGGTTCCACCTGGACCGTCACCATCGGCGGCCAGCCCGTCGCCGTCGAAGGCGTCGCGATCGACCGTCAGGATGGGGGAGAGCCGGCTCTGGTCGCGCGCATGGCCGGGGCGACCCGGGCTGTGTGGCTGACCGATCCGCTGGCGGGCGACCGCTTCGCCGCCGTCACCGCCCTGGCGCCCGGCAAGGGCTTCGCCGACCGGCGCCGCACCGTCGACCTGGCCCTGCTGCCGACCGCCCAGGGGTTGGCGGTGGAGACCCTGGCCAGCGATCTCGCCATCCAGGCCGAGGGCGATCTGGTCACCCTCAGCCGCCCGGGCGGCCTGACCCTGTCGCCGCCGTCCGCTGCCCTCGACGCCGCCTCGGCCGAAGATGGCGCGCCCCGCCGGGCGAAATACGCGGCTCTGATCCTCGCCGAATGGGCGGACGCCGGCCACGGCGGATTCTCCGCCCGCTATCGCCAGCTGCAGGACGCGGCGGCGCAGGAGGCCATGGCCGCCGGCGACGATCCGCGCGCCCCGGCCGAGGCGCGATTCGCCCTGGCCCGTTTCCTCGTCGGCTCCGGTCTCGGCTACGAGGCCATCGGCGTGCTGAACAGCATCATCGCCAAGGCCCCCAACATGGCCGGCGAGCCCGAGCTGCGCGGCTTGCGCGGCGCGGCCCGCGTCTCCATCGGCCGGATGGACGAGGCCCAGGGCGACTTCGCCTCCGCTGCCGTCGCCGCCGACCCCGCCTCCGCCGTCTGGCGCGGCTATATCGCCTCGACCCAGGGCGACTGGACCTCGGCGCGTCAGGCGTTCGCGGCCGGCGCCGAGGCCGTCGACGCCTTCCCCGCGCCGTGGCGGGCCCGGTTCGGCGCCGCCCACGCCCTGGCGGCGCTGGAGACCGGCGACCTCGACGCCGCCCGCGCCCTGCTGGCCTACAGCTTCAGCCAGGACGCACCCGCCGCCGACCAGCTGACCGCCCGTCTGGTGCAGGCCAAACTGTTCGAGCTGGACGGGCAATCCGATCGGGCCCTGGCCGTCTACGCCGCCATCGGCCGCGCGCCGCTCGACGCCGTCTCGGTGCCGGCCAAGCTGGGCGTCGTCCGCCTGTCCCTGGCCAAGGGGTCGATGAAGGCCGACGCGGCGGCGAAGGAGCTGGAAGGCCTGCGCTGGCGCTGGCGCGGCGACGCCACCGAACTGGCCGTCATCCGCCAGCTGGGTCAGCTTTATCTGTCGCAAGGGCTCTATCGCGAGGCCCTGACCGCGCTGAAGGGCGCGGGCCCGGGCCTGAACCGGCTGGAAGAGGCGGCCGAGATCCAGGCCGATCTGGGCGGCGCCTTCCGCATGCTGTTCCTCGAGGGCGGCGCGGACGGGTTGCAGCCGGTCCAGGCGCTGGGCCTGTTCTATGATTTCCGTGAACTGACCCCGATCGGCGCGGACGGCGACGAGATGGTGCGCCGCCTCGCCCGCCGCCTGGTCGACGTCGATCTCCTGGACCAGGCCGCCGAGCTGCTCAAATACCAGGTCGACAACCGGCTGGAGGGCGTCGCCAAGGCCCAGGTCGCGACCGACCTCGCCACCGTCTATCTGATGGACCGCCAGCCCGAGCCGGCGCTGCAGGCGATCTGGAGCTCGCGCACCACCCTTCTGCCGTCCGCCCTGAACACCGAGCGCCGCGCCCTTGAGGCCCGCGCCCTGATGGACCTGGGCCGTTTCGACCACGCGCTGGAAGTGTTGGGCGCCGACGCTTCGCCCGAGGCCCGCGAGGTCCGCGCCGAAGTGTTCTGGAAACAGCAGAAATGGCTCGAGGCCGCCGCCCTCTACGAGGCGCGTCTGGGCGACCGCTATCGCGATCCCGCCGCCCTGGCCGCCGCCGACGAGGCCCGTCTGATCCGGGCGGGCATCGGCTATTCGCTGGGTGGCGACAGCGCGGCCCTGGGGCGGTTGTCGCGCAACTTCCGACCCTTCGTGGCCGGGGCGCGGGCGAAGACGGCCCTGTCGATCGCCCTCGACGACGGCGGCGCGGCGCCGGGAGATTTCGCGGCTCTCGCAGCCTCGGCAGACACCTTCGCCGGCTGGGTCGCGGACATGAAGCTCGAACTCAGAACGAAAACGGGCGGGAACCGACCCGCGGCGCCCGCCCGTCCTGCGTAAGGAGTCCCCGGCGAACCGGGGACGGTCTTACTTGTTCACCGCATCCTTGAGCGGCTTCGACACGCGGAAGCGCACGGCCTTCGAGGCGGCGATCTTGATGGTCGCGCCGGTGGCCGGGTTGCGGCCTTCACGGGCGGCGCGGGCGGCGGTGTCGAACACGCCCAGGTTCGAGATGCGCACGTCGCCGCCGCCGGTCAGCGACTTGTGGATGTTCTTGACGAGGGCGTCGAGCATCCGGCCGGCGTCGGCCTGGCTGACACCGGCGTCCTTGGCGACGGCGGCGATGAGTTCTGCTTGGGTGGTCATGTGGGTCGTTTCCCGATGTGAGCTCGCCCCGATTCAGGGGCGATGACGGACGGATTGACGCCGCTTTTTCTTCCCTTGGCAAGCGACTTCACGGCTGAAAGGCCCACGGGGTGGGGATTTATCCGCTACCGGACGCACGCTGGAAGCTCTCGACCAGGCTTCCGGCGACCAGTCTCCAGCCGTCCACGAGCACGAAAAAGATCAGCTTGAACGGCAGGGAAATCACCACCGGCGGCAGCATCATCATACCCATGGACATAAGCACGCTGGCGACCACCAGATCGATCACAAGGAACGGAACGAAAAGGAGAAATCCGATTTCGAAGGCCCGTTTCAACTCGCTGATCATGAAGGCTGGCGTGACCACCCTGAGGGGCAGGTCGGCGGCCGCCGTGGGGGCCTCCAATTGGGACAGCCGCACGAACAGGGCCAGGTCATCCCTGTCCACCTGACCCAGCATGAAAGTCTTCACAGGTTCCGAGGCCGCATCGAAGGCCTGGGGCAGCTCCATCTGCTGGTCCAGCAGGGGCCGGATGCCCGAATCATAGGCGTCCTGCCAGGTCGGAGCCATGACGATGGCGCTCAGGAACAGGGCCAGGGACACCAGCACGGCGTTCGGCGGAGACTGCTGCATGCCCAGGGCCGTGCGCAGCAGGGACAGCACCACGATGATGCGGACGAAGCTCGTGGTCATGATCACGATCGACGGCGCCAGCGACAGCACGGTCATCAGACCGACCAGCTGAACCACCCGTTCGGTCAGGCCCGAGCCGGTGCCGAGGTCGACGTTGATCGCGGCGCCCGGCCCGCCCGCCGCCGCCACGTCCTGCGCCAGGGCGACCAGCGGCCACATCAGGCAGAAGCCGGTGGTGATCAGCGACAGCATCGCCGCGCGCTTCAACTCGGCGCGGGTGGGCAGGACGAAGACGCCCTTCAGGGTCACTTGGCCGCCTCCGGCCCGCGCGGCTCGATCAGTTCGCGGCCCTCGCCGAGAATCAGCAGCCGCTCCTCGTCGTCGATACTGACCAGCACCAGCCGCCGCGCCGGGTCCAGCACCAGAGTCTCCACCACCTTCATCCGGCGCTCGCCGCGCTCGGCGCTGAGTCGCGCCAGCAGTTGCGGCGCATAGCGACGCGCGGCCCAGGCGGCCAGGCCGATGATGCCGAGGGTGAAGGCGAGGGCGAAGATCGCCCGGGCGAGGTCGAGGAAATTCATGCGCCAGACTTCGCCTGACATGGTTAACGCCGCATTGAGATAACCCCCCGTTAACCATGCAGGCGGCAGTTTCTGCCCATCTCAATGCGGGCGATCCACGCCCGAGGAGGCTCCCGTGGGCTTCACCGACCTGCCGCTGCTCAGCCAGATCAAGGGCCGCCTGTCCTGGCTGGACGAGCGCCAGCGCGTCATCGCCCAGAATGTCGCCAACGCCGACACGCCCGGCTACGTCGGCCGTGACCTCAACCAGCCGACCGATTTCGCCCGGGCGCTGGCCGAGGGCGGCGGCGGGGTCCGCATGGTCCGCACCAGCGCCATGCACATCGCGCCGGCCGGTCCCGCCGCCCGTTTCGACTCCCGGGCCGCGCCTGATTCGGAGACCACGCTCGACGGCAATTCCGTCGTCGTCGAGGAACAGATGCTCAAGATGGCCGAGAGCCGCATGGCCTATGACGCGGCCATCGGCTTCTACCAGAAGTCCATGCAGATGCTGCGGCTGGCCGCTCGCCCGCCGGGCCGTTGATCGAGGAATAGCCGATGCCTGACCCGATCCCGCCGCGCAATTCGGCCATGGCCGTCGCCGCCAGCGCGCTCAAGGCCCAGCAGTCCCGCATGCGCGTCATCGCCGAGAATATCGCCAATGCGCAGTCGACCGCCCAGGTCGCGGGCGGCGAGCCCTACCGCCGCCAGATCCCGGTCTTCCAGGCGCGCGAGATCGACGGCGCCACGGGCGTCACCCTGGCCGAGGTCCGCCTCGACCAGGGCGAGTTCCGCTCCGAATATGATCCTTCCCATCCGGCCGCCAACGCCGAAGGCTATGTGCTGCGTCCCAACGTCGACACCCTGGTCGAGGCCATGGACATGCGCGAGGCCCAGCGCGCTTACGAGGCCAACCTCAACGTCATCGAGACGGCGCGCGCCATGGACATGCGCATTCTCGACCTGCTGAAGAAATAGGACTGAGCCATGAACCCCTTGGCCGCGGCGCGCGCCTATTCGGCGATCCAGGGCACGGAGATGCCGACCGCCCCCGTCAGCGGCGCCCAGCCGTCCGGCTTCGCCGACATGCTGAGCAGCGTGATGGGCGACATGACCCAGGCCTCGCGCGCCGCCGAGACCCAGATGACGTCCGCCGTCCAGGGGCAGGGCAGTCTGATCGACGTGGTCACCGCCGTCTCCTCGGCCGAGGCCTCGCTGGAGACCGTCATGGCGGTCCGCGACCAGGTCATCTCGGCCTATCAGGAGATCATGCGGATGCCGATCTGACGGCTGTTCAGGCACCCCCACACTTTTGGCATGCCGGTTCCGACCCCCCTCAGCCCTCCAGCGAGACGACCGGCTGGGTGACGGCCACGGAGCGTCGCGAGCGGCCTTTCAGCCAGGCGCGGATGCGGTTCTGGATCGGGGTGTCGATCAGGTTGTGGAACAGGAAGGCGAAGACGAAGGCCGCCGCCACGCCCGCCACCCACAGCGCCCACTGGGCGGCGACCGGCAGGGCGAATTTGGCGATCGCCACATTGGCCACGCCGAACCAGGCGATGCGCACAACCTCATTGGTGATGAACATCGAGAAGGAAACCTGGGCGGCCTTCTCGACCCATTTCGACGGACGCAAGGTCGGCACCGCTCCGGCCGCCAGAATGATGGTCGAGATGCAGACCAGCGAGATCAGGGCGTGTTTGTCGAAATACTGCACGAAGGCCAGCATCAGAGCCGCCCCGATCCCGGCCCAGCCGGCCAGCGTCGGCGCGATCCAGACCTTCTGGGCGAACCAGGCCAGGGCCATGCCGAGGAAGAACAGCGGCAGGGCGCGGATGAAGCCGAAGCCCAGGGGCATCTGATAGACGGGGTAGCCGAACAGGCTCCAGGTCAGCTGGTTGGCGACCAGATAGACGCCGACGCCCAGCGCCAGCACGCTCCACGGCCCCAGCCGGACCAGTCCCTTGAGGATCCACGGGAAGGCCAGGTAGCAGCCGATCAGGGCCGAGATCGACCAGCTCGGCGCATTCCAGCCATAGCCGCCGGGCACGCCGAACGCCTGCACCAGCCCCAGCTGGGCCGGCAGCTGGTCCCAGGCGAACCATTCCGGCGCCCGCGGCCCGACGCCGATCGCCGTCCCCCCGACGACCAGGGCGACCAGGCTCAGCCCCATGATGATGTGCGCGGGCCAGACCCGCAGGAACCGCTTGGCGAAGAAGTCGCCGGCCGACATCCGGCCCCCGGCCAGCGAGCCGCCATAGACCCGCATCAGCACATAGCCGCTGTCGATCAGGAAGAAGTTGGTGAGCAGGAATCCGCCCCGCTCGAACACCGGGTGCAGGTCCTCGGCCAGGACCACCGGTCCCGCCCCCTGGAAGTGATGCAGGATGATCAGCGCAGCCACAATGAAACGCAGGGCGTCCAGCCACCCGCCGCGCACGATGGGCGGTGTCTCATTTCGGGTCGAAATCGCGGTCCAGGCCATGGAAAACACCTCTTCTGAGGCGAATTCCGCAAGGACCGGGCCGCGTCAGACCGTGTCGATCAGGCCCGACCGCACACATAGATTGTGCAGGTGGAGTGGCCGCCCGTCAGGGGGTTGTCGAACGCCACCACCTCGGCGCTGACCTGTTCGAACACCGCCTCCAGCACGGCGATGAAGTCCGGATCCGGCCCCTCGTCCGACCACATGGCGAAGACACCGTCATCCGTCATGCCCTCCCGCAGCCGCCGCAGTCCCGCGGCGGTATAGAATCGCGCGTGGTCCGGATTCAGCAGGGCGCGGGGCGAGTGGTCGATGTCGAGCAGGACGACGTCATAGCGGTCCGCCGGCGCCCGCGGCTCATCGAACCAGCCGAAGAAGTCGCCGTGTTTCAGATGACAGCGCGGCTCCTGCCCGAGGCTTTCGCCCAGCGGCACCAGTCCCGCCTCGTGCCATTCGATCACCGGGGCCAGGGCGTCGACCACATCAACCGACGTCACCCGTGCGTCGGCCAGCGCGGCGCGCGCCGTGTAGCCGAGCCCCAGACCGCCCACCAGAACCCGCAGCGGTCCGTCCCTCGCGGCCGCCAGGCCGCGAACCGACAGCTCAGTCTCGCCCACGGTGAACAGGCTCGACATCAGATGCTCCTCGCCGAGGATGACCTCGACCACATCGGCGTCGATCGCCGCCACCCAGCGCCTTCTCAGGATCAGCGGCCCCATCGCCGTCTGCCGATAGTCCAATTCCTCGATCAGCCGGCCCATGTCAGCCCCTGACGAGCCGGAGAAACTCCTCCCGCGTCCGCGCATCGTCCCGCACCACGCCCAGCAGGGCGCTGGTGGTCAGGCTGGCGCCCGGCACGTCGACCCCGCGCAAGGTCATGCAGCTGTGCTCGGCCTCGATGACCACGCCGACGCCCTGGGGTTTCAGCACTTCGTCGATGGCGTTGGCGATCTCGGAGGTCATCTTCTCCTGGATCTGCAGGCGACGCGCATAGCCGCGCACCACCCGCGCCAGTTTGGAGATCCCCACCACCCGGTCGGTCGGCAGATAGCCGACGTGGGCCACGCCCACGACCGGCAGCATGTGGTGCTCGCAGAAGCTGACGAAGCGGATGTCCTTCAGAACCACCAGCTGGTTGTAGCCGCCGACCTCCTCGAACGTCCGCTCCAGATAGGCGCGCGGCTCGACCTCATAGCCGGCGAACAGCTCCTTGTAGCTCCGCGCCACGCGCGCCGGCGTGTCCAGCAGCCCCTCGCGGGCAGGGTCGTCGCCGGCCCATTCGATGAGGGTGCGCACGGCGGCTTCGGCGTCGGACTGGGAAACGGGGGGCTTGGTCATGGGTCCTTAGACCTTGAAGCGGTATCGATTTCCAGCCCGAGGTCCCGCTCCACGAACGCGACCCTCTGGCGGATGGATGGCGCCCGGTCGTTCCGCAGCATCGCAAGCAGCGGCTCGGGACCCGCGATGTCGCGCCTGAAACGGACCAACCCCTCGGCCGCCACGCGCCGGACCGCCGGGGAGCGGTCGCGGGCGACCATGGCGATCAGATCCTCGACCAGTTGCGGGCGCTGGATCGGCCTGTAGCTAAAAAGGGGGGCGCGTCGACCGATATTGTAAGTTTTGTCGATCCACCGGCGCTCAAAGCCGATCTGCCTCCTGGCCTCCCCGTTGATCAGGGTTCGCGCGGCGATGGCGCGGACGGCGGGACTCGCGGCCTGGGTCGCAAACTCGATCAGACGGTGGTCCAAGAGGTCTGTAGCGAGCCCGTGGGAGTAGGCTCGGCTGACCAGGCCGGTACGTCCAGTCAGGATCAAGCCTGCCAAGGCCTCAACCACGTCAGCCCGCGAGAATGCATCGTCCAGAAGCGCCAGCTCGGACTCGCCCCGTTTCCAGAAGGATTTCCGGTCCATCAGGAAAAGAGCGGCTTCGGCGACGGCGGCGACCGGAGCCGTGTGGAACACCCGGGCGGCGCAGTTCCTGGCCGCCGCCCTGACAGCCTCCACCCAGTCATTGAGACGATAGGCGACAGCGGTAAGGACGAAAGGGCTGGAGGCGGCCGTCAGACGGTTAAGCGCCGCCTCGCGGATGTATCCGTCCGGGCAGAACAGAAAGATGACTTCCAGCCCCGGCGTTCGCGCCATCTGGGAGAAGGCTTTCGTCCGGTTTGGTCGGCGCGGCATCCCGGCCGCCGGTGCCTTCGGCGCGCCGAACAACCAATCGAGGATGCTGCGCGGTCGGCCAGGCGGCTTGAAGGCCGTCCATTCGACCATGTTCACCCAAACGCCCAGCGCCCGATAGGCACGGTCCACATCCGATGGCGGCAGTTCCTCCAGCGCGCGCACGCAACGTCTGATCGCCAGTTGATCGGGCGTTGTCTGCCTCAGGGCATCGCCCAAGGGACCAAGTGTGGCGATCAGCGAAGGCGGGAGGTCGTAGGTCGGCAGATAGGTCACCAAGTCTCCTAGCACGGACTTTCCCCCGGACCCCAGATCGCCCGATAACCCCTCGTTAACCACGCTCCCGGCATTTTCTGCCCGGTAGTCGGTGGAGCGTATATTCGATGAACGGCGCGGATGTGATGGATGTGGGGCGCGACGCCCTGTGGCTGACGATCCAGCTGTGCGCGCCCGTCCTGATCGTCGGCCTGGTCGTCGGCGTCGTCATCGGCCTGTTCCAGGCCCTGACCCAGATCCAGGAACAGACCCTCATCTACGCGCCCAAGATCATCGCCATCTTCGTCAGCCTGATGCTGTTCCTGCCGCTGATGGGAGCGCTTCTGGGCGGTTTCATGCGGACGATCGCAGCGCGCATCGCCGGCATGTGATCATGATGGGATGCCCCTAGGTGGAGCCTTGGGCGACATCGGACCAGGTCTGGCAGGGCGCGCTGATCTTCGCGCGCATCGGCGCGGTGCTGTTGATGCTGCCCGGCATCGGCGAGAGCTATGTCTCGCCGCGCATCCGCCTGTCGCTGGCCCTGGTCGTCAGTCTCGCCCTGTGGCCGGTGATCGCCGGCGTCCTGCCGGCCTTGCCCGCGACGGTGGGCGGCATGGCGGGATGGATCATCCGCGAGGTCATCGTCGGCCTTATGATCGGCGCCCTGCTGCGATCCTTCCTGACCGCCCTGGCCACGGCGGGCGAAATCGTCGCCCTGCAGACCACCCTGGCCTTCGCCCAGACCGCCAATCCCATGCAGATGCAGCCGGGCTCGACCATCGGCGCCTTCCTGATGCTGCTGGGCACGACCATGATCTTCGCCACCAATACCCATCACCTGTTCATCGCCGGTCTGGTCGGCTCGTATGAGCTGATCCGGCCGGTCGGGCCGTTGCTGACCGGCGACTTCGCCACCCTGGCCATCCGCACCCTGGGCGACGCCTTCATGCTGGGGGTGCAGCTGTCCGCGCCCCTGCTGGTCTTCGCCCTGATCTTCAACCTCGCCTCGGGCCTCGTCGGCCGGGTGATGCCGTCGTTCCAGGTCTTCTTCGCCGCCGCCCCGCTCAGCATCCTGCTGGGCCTGTCGGTCTTCGCCCTCAGCCTCGGCGTGGTCGGGACGGTCTTCATCGACCGCTACCGCGCCCTGGCCAATGTCTTCGTCGGAGGCGCCGGTGGCTGATACGCCGGATCCCGACTCGAAGACAGAAGAGGCCTCCCCGCGAAAACTTGCGGAGGCCCGCAAGAAGGGCGATGTCGCCAAATCCCCGGACGTCGCCGCGGTCATGTCGCTGGCCGGCGCCGCCGCCGTCGTGCTGATGTCCGGCGGCTGGTTCGCCAACTCCATGGCCGAGCAGCTGCTGCCCTTCATCGCCGCCCCTCACACCATGCTGGGCGGCCTCGATGCCGGGGCCGGGGTCGAGATCGGCGGCATCGCCCTGTGGGCCATGGCCCCGTTCCTCGGCGTGGTCATGCTGGCCACCATCATCGGCGGCGTCGGCGGCAATGTGGCCCAATCCGGCCTGCTCTTCACGGGGGAAAAGCTCAAACCCGACTGGTCCAAGGTCAATCCGCTCAAGGGTTTCACGCGCATTTTCGGGCCCGACGGCCTGGTCCAGTTCATCAAGACCTTCCTCAAGCTGCTGGCGGTCGGGGTGATCTGCTGGCTGGTGCTGAAGCCTCACCTGCGCGAGCTGGAGAACATGGCGGCGATGCCGCCGGCGCTGATCCTGCCGGTGGCGCGCGATCTGGCCGTGGCCCTGATGATGTCGACGATCATCTTCCTCGGCTTCACCGCCGGGGCCGACTTCCTCTGGCAGAAATACCGCTTCGCCGAGCGGATGAAGATGACCAAGGAAGAGACCAAGGAGGACTACAAGCAGTCCGAGGGCGATCCCCACGTCAAGGCCAAGCTGAGGCAGATCCGGAACCAGCGCAGCCGCCAGCGGATGATGCAGAACGTGCCCAAGGCCACGGTCATCGTCACCAACCCGACCCACTATTCCGTGGCCCTGCGCTACGAGACCGGCGACGCCGCGCCGGTCTGCGTCGCCAAGGGCGTCGACGCCCTGGCCCTGCGCATCCGCGAGGTCGGGCGCGAGCACAATGTCCCGATCGTCGAGAACGTCCCCCTGGCGCGCGCCCTCTACGCCGCCGTCGACATCGACGAGACCATCCCCCGCGAGCATTTCGAAGCGGCCGCCAAGGTCATCGGCTTCGTTATGCAGAAGCGGAAGAAGCGGTGATCGTTCAGAGGTCTTAACTCCGCATTTACCACGCAGGCGGCAGTTTCTGCCTAGCGGGCCTCAGTCGGTACCCGTGAGTATTCGGGGCGGGACGCGTGGGCGGCTTCACGGCGGCGTTGCAGAGATTCGGGATCGGTCGGCTGACCGTGGTGCTGGGCGTCGCCGCCGGCGTCGCGGCCGTGCTGGTCGCCGTCATGCTGCGCATCGGCCAGGCCCCCGACGCCCTGCTGTACTCCAACCTCGATCTGCGCGAAGCCTCCGAGGTCACGACGGCGCTGGACAGCGCGGGCATCAAATACTCATCCAAGGGCGATGGCTCGACCATCTTCGTCAGCCGCGACGAGGTCGGCGAGGCGCGCATGCTGGTCGCCGGCAAGGGGCTCGTGACATCCGGTTCGGTCGGCTACGAAATCTTCGACAACCAGTCGGTGCTGGGCCAGACCGAGTTCCAGCAGAACCTCAATGAAAAGCGCGCCCTCGAGGGCGAGCTGGCCCGCACCATCCTGACCATGCGCGGCATCAACTCCGCCCGCGTCATGATCGCCCTGCCGCGCCGCGAACTGTTCCAGTCGGACGGCGCCGAACCCACCGCCTCGGTGGTGGTCGGGGTCACCGGCGGCCAGCTGTCGGGCGCCCAGGTCCAGGCCATCCGCAACGTCATCGCCTCCTCGGTGCCCAATCTGAAGCCAGAGAAGGTCACCCTGACCGACACCTCCAACCGCACCCTGGCGGCCGGATCGGACAGTGCGGGCTTCAGCGCCGCTTCGGCCCAGGAGGCGCGCGATTCCACCGAGGCCCAGCTGCAGGCGCGGATCATGGACATCGTCGAGGGCGTCGTCGGCGTCGGCGGCGCGCGCGTCCAGGTCACCGCCGACATCGATCACAGCCGCTCCACCACCCAGGAGCAGCGTTACGATCCGGACGGCCAGGTGGTGCGCTCGACCTCGACCAACGGAACCGAGTCCAGCGACACGGCGCCGACGTCGGATGGCGGGGTCACCGCGACCAACAACATTCCCGGCGGCGAGGCGCCCGCGACCGGTGCCACGGGTTCGCGCGACACCGCCAACACCGAAACCACCAACTACGAAATCTCCAACACGACCACGACCACGGTGAAGGAGGCCGGCGAGATCAAGCGGCTGGCCGTCTCGGTCGCCGTCGACGGCAAATGGACCCCCGCGGCCAACGGGGGCGCGCCCACCTATGCCGCGCGCACGCCGCAGGAGATCGAACAGATCAAGGCCCTGGTCGCCGCCGCCGTCGGCATCGACGCCGAGCGGGGCGACAGGATCGAGGTCCTGAACGTCCGCTTCAACCGCGACATCGCCGCGGTCGGGGGCGAGGAGGCCGGTTCGTCGCTGTTCAACTTCACCAAGAACGACATCATGCGCGGCGTCGAGCTGCTGGTGCTCCTGATCACCGGCCTGCTGCTGATCTTCTTTGTCCTTCGCCCGCTGCTGAAATCGGCTTCGGGCGGCGGCCAGCTGCAGCTCGCCGGCGCGGGCGGGGCGCCGGTGACCTCGCTGCAGACCACGATCATGGGCGGGGCGGGCGGAGTCATGCCCCAGATCGCCGGTCCCTCCGAGATGGACCAGCGGCTCGACATCGCCCGCATCGAGGGTCAGGTGAAGGCGTCTTCGGTCAAGAAGGTCGCCGATTTCGTCGAGAAACATCCTGACGAGTCGACCTCCATTCTGCGCAGCTGGGTGCACGAAGGCTGATGGCGGCGCGCCTCGTCACCAAGAAGCCGGCCGTTGAGGACGCCAGGAAACTGACCGGCCCCGAGAAGGCTGCCGTCATCCTGCTGTCGCTGGGCGAGGACCACACCCGTCTGTGGCAGGGGCTGGACGAGGACGAGATCAAGGAAATCTCCCAGGCCATGGCCTCCCTGGGCACGGTCAGCGCCAGCGTGGTCGAGGAGCTGCTGGTCGAATTCGTCTCGGGCATGAGCGGCTCGGGCGCGGTCATGGGCAGTTTCGAACAGACCCAGCGCCTGCTGGCCTCCTTCATGCCCAGCGACCGCGTCGAAGGCCTGATGGAGGAGATCCGCGGTCCCGCCGGCCGCACCATGTGGGACAAGCTCGGCAATGTGAACGAGGCCGTCCTCGCCAACTATCTGAAGAACGAATACCCCCAGACGGTCGCCGTGGTCCTGTCCAAGGTGAAGCCGGACCACGCCGCCCGCGTCCTGACCAGCCTGCCCGAGGATTTCGCCCTCGAATGCGTCCAGCGCATGCTGCGCATGGAGCCGGTGCAGCGCGAAATCCTCGACAAGATCGAACAGACCCTGCGCACCGAATTCATGTCGAACCTGGCCCGCACCTCCAAGCGCGACAGCCACGAGATGATGGCCGACATCTTCAACAGCTTCGACCGTCAGACCGAGGCCCGCTTCATCGGCGCCCTGGAAGAGCGCAACCGCGAGGCGGCCGAGCGCATCCGGGCCCTGATGTTCGTGTTCGAGGACCTGGCCAAGCTGGACCCCGGCGGCATCCAGACCCTGCTGCGCGCGGTCGAGAAGGACTCCCTCGGCCTCGCCCTCAAGGGCTCCTCGGAATCCCTGCGCGAACTGTTCTTCTCCAACATGTCCGAACGCGCCGCCAAGATCATGCGCGAGGACATGGAATCCATGGGTCCGGTCCGTCTCAAGGACGTCGACCAGGCCCAGATGGCCATGGTCCAGGTCGCCAAGGATCTCGCCGCCAAGGGCGAGATCATGCTGGTCGGCCAGAGCGGCGACGACGAGTTGATCTACTGACATGACCCAGCCGCTCAGCACCCCCTTCGCCTTCGACACCGAGTTCGACGCCGCCGGCGTGGTCGTCAACGCCGCCGCCGCCTTCCGCCCGATCAAGCGCGCCTATGGCCCGGCCGAGGTCGACGCCCTGGTCGCCGAGGCCCGGCTGGACGCCCGCAATCAGGCCCTGGCCGAGATCGACAGCCTCCAGGCCATGGCCCTGTCGGCCATCGGCGAGGCCCTGGCGTCCGCCGCCCCCGCCCTGGCCCAGGTCGCCCGGACCCACCGCCGGCAGGCCGCCGAACTGGCCCTGACCGCCGCCCGCGTCGTCGCCGCCTCGGCCCTGGACCGCCATCCCGAAGCCCCGCTGCAGGCCGCGCTCGAAGCCCTGGGTCAGGAGATCGACGCCTCGCCGCGCCTCGTCATCCGCACCGGCGACCTGACCGAGTCGACCCACGCCCGCATCGAGCAACTGTGCGCCGACGCCGGCTTCTCGGGCATCGTCGCTTTCCGCACCGAGCCGGGCATGGCCGCGGCGGCCTTCCAGCTGGAATGGGCCGACGGTCGCGCCGCCTTCGATGCCGATGAAGCCTTCGCCCGCATGCGCGAGGCCCTGAACTCCGCCCTCGCCGCCGAGGCCGGGCACGCTGAAACCCTCACCCCCGAATCTACAATGGAAGGGAGGCCGTAATGGCGTCCGACACCATGGCCCTGGAGGAGTTCCCGGACTCCGTCGCGATCACCGTCAATGACGAGGCGACCGACAAGACGGCCCACGACCTCACCCCGGTCTTCGACGTCCCGGTCAACATCTCGGCCGTGCTGGGCAAGGCCCACATGTCCGTGGCCCAGCTGCTCAAGCTGAACCGCGGCAGCGTGCTGGAGCTGGACCGCAAGGTCGGCGAGGCCATCGACATATTCGTCAACAACCGTCTGGTCGCCCGCGGTGAGGTCGTCGTCGTCGAGGACCGGCTGGGCGTGACCATGACGGAAATCATCAAGACCGAGGATTCCGGCGCCTGATCGGCGGCCGGATCGTGCGTAGAGATTAGAGGAGAAGACCCATGCGGCTTCTGGTGGTTGGCAGGCTCAGCGGACAGCTGGCGACGGCGGTGAAGATGGCCATGGCGCACGGCGCCAAGGTCAGCCACGTCGAGCGCGGCGATCAGGCGACGGAACAGCTCCGTCGCGGGCAGGGGGCCGACCTGCTGATGGTCGATTACCGCATCGATATCGCCGCCCTGATCGCGGCCAACGAGGCCGAGCGGATCCATGTGCCGGTGGTGGCCTGCGGCGTCGACGCCGACGCCACCGACGCGGCCAACGCCATCCGCGCCGGGGCCAAGGAGTTCATCCCCCTGCCGCCGGAAGCCGATCTGATCGCCGCGGTCCTGTCCGCCGTGGCCGACGACGACCGCCCGCTGATCTCGGCCGATCCGTCGATGAAGGCGGTGATCATGCTGGCCGACCAGGTCGCCCGGTCGGAAGCCTCGATCCTGATCACCGGCGAAAGCGGCGTCGGCAAGGAGGTGATGGCCCGTTACCTCCACGCCGGCTCCAAGCGCGCCGAGCGGCCCTTCATCAGCGTCAACTGCGCCGCCATTCCCGACAATCTGCTGGAATCCGAACTGTTCGGCCACGAGAAGGGCTCGTTCACCGGCGCCATGGCCCGCCGCATCGGCAAGTTCGAGGAGGCCGACGGCGGCACCCTGCTGCTCGACGAAATCTCCGAGATGGACGTCCGCCTGCAGGCCAAGCTGCTGCGCGCCATCCAGGAGCGGGTCATCGACCGCGTCGGCGGCACCAAGCCGGTGCCGGTCAACATCCGCATCATCGCCACCTCGAACCGCGACCTCGCCAAGTCGGTGGCCGAGGGAACCTTCCGCGAGGACCTGCTGTACCGCCTCAATGTCGTGAACCTGCGCCTGCCCGCCCTGCGCGAGCGGCCCGGCGACATCTCCGTTCTGGCCGATCATTTCGTCAAGAAATACGCCGCCGCCAACGGCCTGCCGGCGCGTCCGATCTCGGTCGAGGCCCGCCGCGCCCTGGTCTCGCACCGCTGGAACGGCAACGTCCGCGAGCTTGAAAACGCCATGCACCGCGCCGTGCTGCTGGCGGTCGGGCCCGAGATCGATGTCGAGGCCATCCGCCTGCCCGACGGCCAGCCGCTCAGCGCCGGCTCGCACGGCGCGGCGGGCTATGACAGCCCCGCCGCCCGCGCCGCCCAGACCGCCGACGCCGTCACCCGCGCCCACGTCGGCCAGACGGTGGCTCAGATGGAGAAGACGCTGATCCTCGACACCCTGTCGCACTGCCTCGGCAACCGCACCCATGCGGCCAACATCCTCGGCATCTCGATCCGCACCCTGCGCAACAAGCTGAACGAATACGCCGACGAGGGCACGCAGATCATCGCGCCCCAGAGCGGCGTCGCCGCCGCCGGCTACGCGGCCGCCTGATCATGAGCAAGGGAACGGACCGCAGAAGCGTCCTGACCGGCCTCGGCACGCTGGGCGTCATGGGCTGTTCGCAGCAGACCGGTCCTGAAACCGCGCCACGCGTCCAACCGGCGCGGCCCGCGGTCATCATGCCCAACGAGACCATCGACCTCTCGGCGCTGGAGGCGCGTCACGGTGGCCGCCTCGGCTTCGCCGTTATGGACCTGGAGCGACTTCGCAACCTCGCCTGGCGTCGCGACGAGCGCTTCGTCTACTGTTCTACGTTCAAGATGTTCCTGGCCGCGGCCACCCTCCTGCGGGTGCAGGCGGCCGACGAACAACTGGACCGGGCCATCCCGGTCACCCAGGCCGACATGATCAACCATGCGCCCACCACGGGACCGGCCGTCGGCTCGACCCTGACCGTCGAGCAACTGATGGAGGCAACGGTCGCCCTCAGCGACAATCCGGCCGCCAACATCCTGATCCGCGAACTGGGCGGCCTCGAAGCCCTGCGCGCCTTCTACGCGGGCATCGGCGACAGGACCACGCGCGTCGACAGGCTTGAGCCCGAGATGAACCGGTTGGATGGCGACAAGGACACGATCACCCCCGGCCAATCCATGGGGAACCTGCTCCGCCTCCTGACGTCCGATCAGACCCCGCTCGCGCCTGCTTCGAAGGCCCTGCTGCTCCGCTGGATGACCGAGACCCCGACCGGTGCGAACCGCATCAAGGCCGGCGTCCCGGCGGACTGGACCGTGGCGCACAAGACGGGCACCGGCGGCTACGGCCCAACCAACGATATCGGGGTCCTCTATCCGCCGACGGGTAGGCCGATCGTCATTGCGGTCTACTACCACGCCACGCGGACCTCGAGCCCCGACCAGAACGACGCCGTCATCGCCGAAGCCACCCGCATCGCCCTCGCAGCCCTCGGCCGCGCATGACCGACGTCCCGGCCTCGACCATGATGAAGGACGGCATGGCCCGTCCGACCGGCCGCGACATGATGGGCTGGGTCGTGCGCGGCGAAGTGGCCATGGCCATCGGCGTCATCGGCGTCATCCTGCTGCTGATCCTGCCGATCCCGGCCTTCCTGATGGATGTGCTGCTGGCGCTGTCGCTCGTCTCCAGCGTCCTGATCCTGATGACCGCGGTGATGATGAAGAAGCCGCTGGACTTCGCCATCTTTCCGACGGTGCTTCTGGTCACCACCCTGTTCCGGCTGGGTCTGAACCTTGCCTCCACCCGGCTGGTGCTCAGCCACGGTCACGAGGGCACGGGCGGCGCCGGTCAGGTCATCGAGGCCTTCGGCGCCCTGATGATGGGCGGCAGCTTCATCATCGGCATCATCATCTTCGCCATCATCCTGGTGGTGAACTTTGTCGTCATCACCAAGGGCTCGACCCGCATCGCGGAAGTGTCCGCCCGCTTCACCCTGGACTCCATGCCGGGCAAGCAGATGGCCATCGACGCCGACCTGTCGTCCGGCCTGATCGACGAGGAAACCGCCAAGCGCCGCCGCAAGGAACTGGAGCAGGAATCGACCTTCTTCGGGGCCATGGACGGCGCCTCGAAATTCGTGCGCGGCGACGCGGTGGCCGGCCTGATCATCGTCTTCATCAACGCCATCGGCGGCATCCTGATCGGCACGCTCCAGCACGGCATGAGCATCGGCGACGCGTCCAATTCCTACGTCGCCCTGACCATCGGCGACGGCCTGGTGACCCAGGTCCCCGCCATCATCATCTCCATCGCCGCCGGCTTCCTCGTCTCCAAGGCGGGCGTCGAGGGCACCGCCGACAAGGCCCTGGTCGCCCAGCTGGCGACCAACCCCGTCAGCCTCGGCGTCGTCTCCGCCGCCGCGGGCCTGATCGGCCTGATCCCCGGCATGCCGCTGCTGCCCTTCGCGGCCCTGGCGGTCGGAACCGGCTTCATGGCCTGGCGGCTCGGCCGTCAGCGGCTCAAGCCCAAACCGACCGAGGCCGAGATGGCCGCGACCGCCACCGGGCCGAAGGAGGATGTCGAGGAGCCCATCGGCACCGCCCTGACCATCGACGAGGTCAAGATCGAGCTGGGCTACTCCCTGCTGTCCCTGATCAACGATCTTGAGGGCCGCCGCCTGACCGACCAGGTCCGCGCCCTGCGCCGGTCCCTGGCCCAGGAGTACGGCTTCGTCATGCCGTCGGTCCGCATCCTCGACAACATGCGCCTCGGCACCCAGGGCTACGCCATCCGCATCAAGGAGATGGAAGCCGGGCAGGGCGAGGTCCGTCTCGGCTCACTGATGGCCATGGATCCGGCGGGCCGTCAGGTCGAACTGCCCGGCGAACACACCAAGGAACCGGCCTTCGGCCTGCCCGCCACCTGGATCGACGAAAGCCTGCGCGAGGAGGCGACCTTCCGCGGCTACACCATCGTCGACCCGTCGACGGTGCTGACCACCCACCTGACCGAGATCCTCAAGGAGAACATGGCCGATCTGCTCTCCTACGCCGAGGTGCAGAAGCTGCTGAAGGAACTGGGGACGGAAGAGAAGAAGCTGGTCGACGAACTGATCCCGTCCGTCGTCACCGTCACCACCCTGCAAAGGGTGCTCCAGACCCTGCTGCGCGAGAAGGTCTCGATCCGCGATCTCGCCGCCATCCTCGAGGGTCTGGCCGAGGCCGCGCCGCACACCTCCAGCGTCACCACCCTGGTCGAGCACGTGCGCGGCCGCCTCGCCCGCCAGCTGTGCTGGCAGCACAAGGGCGATGACGGCGCTCTGCCGATCGTCACCCTGTCGCCGGAATGGGAGGCCGCCTTCGCCGACGCCCTCGTCGGTCAGGGCGAGGACCGTCAGCTGGCCATGGCCCCGTCACGCCTGCAGGATTTCATCCGCGCCGTCCGCGACGTGTTCGAGCGCGCCGCCATGGCCGGCGAGACCGCCGTCCTGCTGACGGGGCCGCAGATTCGGCCCTACGTCCGCTCGATCATCGAACGCTTCCGCGGCCAGACGGTGGTGATGAGCCAGAACGAGGTCCACCCGCGCGCAAGGCTGCGGACGATAGGGACCGTCTAGACGCCGGCTTGCACCGGCGCCTTTCAGTTTCAGTTCGACTCAGGCGGCCGGCGTGGGGTCAGACGACGGCCGGCAGACGTCGCCGATCCGTTCCGCCATAATGCGGTCGCCCTCGCGGACCGCGATGTCATGAGCGGCCTGGCACTGGCCGCTGTTGACCAGCGCGACGAGGCGCTCGGCCCGCTCGCGGCGTTGCGAAGAGGTCCCGCCGCCGTCCCGCCGGAGGCGTGCCGTCTGCGCGGCCGTCGGCTCGAACGCGACGCTGTTTATCATGCCCGCGACCCGGATGTTGGGCGGCGGCGAAGGCAGGGACGGACCGGAGCTGGCGGACTGGGCCGCCGCAGCGGCCGGAAAGGCGAGGAGGAGGCTGGCGCCGAGGAGCAGGGCTTTCATCGTGATCTCCAGACTGACCGCTCAAAGAGCTACACGCATGGGTAACACGGATACTCGCGCGTTGAAAGAACGCCCTCCGCCCCTACCGCGCCGTCCCTGACCTTCAGTCGACCTCCGTCCAGCCCCCCGCCGAAGCCGCCCGCGCCGCATCATTGACCGGTCGCGCCACCAGGCCGGACTGGGTGATCCAGACCTCGTATTTCGCGCCGTCGGCCATCGGCATATAGGCGCCGCCGCCGTACAGGGTGTCGACGGCGTCGACGTATTTCCGGTATTTCCGGGCCGTGTCCCAGGCGCTGATGCGCCACGGCAGCCAGTCGGGACCCGCGTCGCCGCCGGCCAGCGGATGCACGCTGCGCGTCGCATTGATCTCCTGCTCGACCGACTGGTAGCGGCCCGACAGCCGGTCCAGCCGGTACTGCGTGTCGAGGCCCAGCACATTGGCCCAGGGCTTCCACTTCAGCACCTGCGCCTCGACGCGCCATTCGTCGCCGTGCAGCGGATAGAGGTTGCTCAGGCCAGGCGCGTTCTCGCCCTGCCCCGGCTGCATCACCGTCGCTTCGAAATACTGCGGTCCCAGCTGCCGGGTCTGGATCGTCGCCACGGGTCGCTCATAGGTCAGCCGGCCATAGGTCTGGACGTCCAGCGCCAGCAGGGCCACGATCATCGCCGCCGCCATGAAGCCCGCGCCACCCGCGCCGACCAGGAAGCCGCTGAACACCCGGCCGCGGAACAGGGCGCCCAGGCCCCGTATCAGAAGAACCAGTCCGATCAGGCCGACGACCGCCGGAACGATCCACCACCACCACACCATGACATACTCCCCCCCAACGACTGTCGGGGCCTCATCTTTACCCTAAAACTCAGGAACCGCGAGGTTTTCTCCCGTGACGCGACTGGACACGGTGAAACGCCCCGCTATTGCTCCTCTCCGATGATTCCGGCGTTCCGACCCACGCTGCAGGCCTTCAGCCAATTCGTGCGCACGCCGACGCTGGGAAGACGCGTGGCCGGACTGCTGGCTCTGGCGATTGTGCTGCTGCTGGCCATCAACCTGGCGGTCTTCGTTCTGATCCGGCGCACGGCGGAGTTCAACGACACCGTCGAGAAGGTCCACCAGGTCCGGCTGGTCTCGCGCGAAGTGCTGACCCGGCTGGTCGACGCCGAAACCGGACAGCGCGGCTTCCTGCTGACGGCGCGGCCCGAATACCTTGCCATCCACACCGAGGCGACCGACGAGCTGCCGCAGCTGTTCGAGGATCTGCGCGGCCTGACCCTCGGGGACCCCGACCTGGAGTCGCGGGTCGAGCACCTCGACGAATTGTCAGCCCAGCGTCTGGCCGTGATGCAGCGCAGTATCGCCCTGGCCCGCACCGGTCGGGTCGGCGAGGCCGTCTCGGTGGTGCGGCTCGGCCAGGGCAAGACCCTGATGGACGCCATGCGGAGCGAGATCGCCGCCATCAACGAAATCCAGGCCACCCGCCTGCAGTTTCGCACCCGCCAGTCCGAATGGGCCGGGAATATCACGGTCATCGCCAACGCCCTGGGCGGCGCCCTGATCCTGGTTCTCGCCGGCGCCAGCGCCTGGCTGATCCGCCGCTATGTCATTGAGGTTCAGGGTGCGCGAGACGCCCTTGATCGCCTCAACGCTGGTCTGGAGAACCAGGTGCGGGTCCGCACCTTCGAACTCACCCGGGCCAATGAGGAAATCCAGCGCTTCGCCTATATCGTCAGCCACGATCTGCGTGCGCCCCTGGTCAATGTCATGGGCTATACCGCCGAGCTTGAGCAGGCCGGCCTGATCATCGACAAACAGATGACGGCGGTCGAGACCAAGGCTCCCAAACTGATCGAGCAGGACGCCCTGACCGCGGTCCGCGACGACATGCCCGAGGCCATCGGCTTCATCCGCGCCTCGACCGAAAAGATGGACCGGCTGATCAACGCCATCCTCAAACTGTCGCGCGAGGGCCGCCGCAATCTCGTGCCCGAACGGCTCGACATGAGCGTCATGGTCCAGAACATCGCCGACAGTGTGCGCCACCAGACCCAGGCTGCGGGCGCGGAAATCGTGGTCGAGCCCCTTCCGCGGCTCGAGAGCGACCGCCTGTCGATCGAACAGGTGTTCGGCAACCTGATCGACAACGCCGTCAAATACCTCGACCCGTCGCGGCCCGGCCGGATCGTGGTTACCGGTGAGGAAATTCCGGGCGGCTGGATCGTCTATCGCATCGCCGACAACGGCCGCGGGATTTCCGACCGCGACCATGAACGGATTTTCGAGCTCTTCCGTCGCGCGGGCCGGCAGGACCGGCCGGGAGAGGGTCTCGGCCTCGCCTTTGTGCGCAACAGCGTTCGCCGTCTGGGGGGCGATATCACCGTGGAGTCAGAGCTTGGTAAGGGCTCGACATTTATCCTGAAATTCCCCACACGCCTCATCCTCCCGGACGCCGGAGACTATTCATGAGCAACGCCGTCAAGATCGTGATGGTCGAGGATGACCTCGGCCACGCCAAGCTGATCGAAAAGAACATCCGCCGCGCCAACATCTCCAACGAGATCGCGCATTTCGCCGACGGCAGTTCGGCCATGGACTATCTGTTCAGCGAGGAGGTGCGGCTGAACGGCCCCATGCTGATCCTGCTGGACCTCAACCTGCCCGACATGTCCGGCACCGACATCCTCGTCCGGGTTAAGGCCGACGATCGCCTCAAACGGGCCCCCGTGGTGATCCTGACCACGACCGACGACAAGCAGGAAATCCAGCGCTGCTACGACCTGGGCTGCAACGTCTACATCACCAAGCCGGTCGACTACGAAAGCTTCGCGGGCGCCATCCGCCAGCTGGGGCTGTTCCTTTCCGTCATGCAGGCCCCGGACATCGAGTGACCGTCTCCCCGAGGCCCGAAGGCGACGTCATCCGTCTGCTCTATATCGACGATGACCGCGGCCTGTCGCGGCTGGTCGAGAAGGAGCTGGGGCGGCACGGCTATGCCGTCACCTGCGCGCCCGACGGCGACGCCGGCCTCGGCACGCTCGTCGCCCAGCCGGGCGATTTCGACGTCGTGGCGCTCGACCACTACATGCCGGGCCGCGAAGGCCTCGAGGTTCTGCCCGAGATCATCGCCCTGCCGAACCCGCCGCCCGTGGTCTATGTCACCGGCGCCCAGGAAGGCCGCATCGCCGTCGCCGCCCTGCGCGCCGGCGCGGCCGACTATGTCATCAAGGACGTGTCCGAGGACTTCACCACCCTGCTGCGCAATGCGCTCGAAGAGGCCGTATCCCGCCGTCGCCTCCAGCGCGAGAACGACGAGGCCCAGGAACTGGTCCGCCTCGCCCGCGACCGCGCCGAGGCCATGCTGCGCGAGGTCAATCACCGGGTCGGCAACTCCCTCCAGCTGGTCTCCAGCTTCATGTCGCTGCAGCTGCGCCATCTGGTCGACGAGGGCGCCCGCGCCGCGCTGAAGGAATCCCAGGCCCGGATCGAGGCCGTGGCCCACGTCCACCGCCGGCTCTACACCTCGGGTGACATGACCTCGGTGGCCATGGACGAATATCTGGAAGGCTTGATCGACGAGCTGTCGCAGTCCCTGTGCCCCGACAAGGACGGTTGCTCCATCCATCTGGACGCGACGCCCATGCGGGTTTCGACCGACCAGGCGGTGTCGCTCGGCGTGGTGGTCACGGAACTGGTCACCAACGCCGTGAAATACGCCTATCTGCCGGGCGCGCCGGGGCAGATTCGCGTCAGCCTCGACCAGAGCGCCAACGGCCGCGCCATCCTGACCGTCGAGGACGACGGACCCGGCATGGGCGACGGCACCGTCAAGGGCACCGGCCTGGGCGGCAAGATCATCTCCGCCATGGCCTCGGGCCTGCGCTCGGCGGTCGAGTTCGACAAGGCCCACAAGGGCGTCCGCGCTCATCTGACCTTCGACCTCTGACCATGTCCGTCCGCCTTCAGTTCGGAACCGCCGCGTCCGGCCTCGACTACCGCCTGCGCGCCACCGCCTTCGGACTGGTGGTGCAGGACAGCCGGCTGGCCTGCGTTCGCGTGGACCGCGGCGAAGGCAGCTATTTCGACCTGCCCGGCGGCGCCGTCGACGGCGACGAGACGGAGCAACAGGCGGTGGTCCGCGAGTTCCTCGAGGAGACCGGCATGCGCGTGCGCCCGCTCAGCCGCATCGCTGAAGCGTCCCAGTATTTCCGCAAATCCGACGGCGAACCGATCAACAACACCGGCGGCTTCTGGACCGTCGAACACCTGTCGCTGGACCCCGCCGCCAAAGTCGAGGCCGACCATCAGCTGGTCTGGCTCGATCCGCATCAGGCGCTCGCACAACTCCGCCACGATGCCCACGCCTGGGCCGTCGCGGCCTGGCTTCGCCGCCGGGCCTGAAACGGGCCGCGCCGCGCCGAAGCCGTCGCGGATCCGCGGCTCCTTTGACGCAGGGGTGGAACGCGCGCGGTCGTAACCCGTTGTTCTTGTACGAGGCGCCGCTCCCCGATGGCGCCCAAGCAAAGGATGACCCCATGCCCGATCATGATCGAGTCGAAGGCGCCGCCAAGAACCTCGGCGGCAACATCAAGGAAGCCGCCGGCAAGGTAACCGGCGACGAAAAGCTCAAGGCCGAAGGCCGCGCCGAACAGGTCGAGGGCAAGATCCAGAACGCCGTCGGCGGCCTCAAGGACACCCTGCGCGACGACAAGCGCAACTAGGCCTTTCCACGCGCTTTGATCCGACGCCGCGTCCGCACCCCGGGCGCGGCGTCGTCATGTCAGCGCGGCGGCAGGGCCTGGCAGCGGGCGATCCAGGCGTCCTGGCTCTCCAGCGCGCCAGGCTGATCGCACGGTTCGACCGCCGGCCGCAGGGACTCCCCAAGCCGGTCCAGCGCAGCCTCGGCCCCGGCGCCGTCGCCGCAGACCCGTGAGAGCGACCCGCCGAATCCGCTCTCGGACCGCCGCATCACCGTCCGGCAGTTCTGCGGCGC
>NZ_DLHQ01000002.1 GCF_002483305.1 Brevundimonas sp. UBA7664 | reverse complement strand
CTTGCGCGAAAGGGTGTGGGTCGATCATCGGCCTTCGGCGCAAGCCGTGTCGCCGTCCCGAGCGGAGGCTTACGCCGACTGGCCCAGCCGCCCCTCATCCGGCGCTGCGCGCCACCTTCTCCCAGTGGGAGAAGGAATAAGCGTCAAACCGCCCCGACCAACGGGCGGCTTTCGACCCATAGCGGACGACCGGGGGACAAATCGGCAGGTCAGCCAGGTCTGCGTATTTCCAGAACAATGGCTCGCACAAACACCCCTGCGAGGGGCAAGAGAAAGATCAAGTACCAAGGTCTTCCCCAAACCCCGGTGGCAGCTGCCCAAACACCGAATGCGGTCAGGGCAAGCTGGCCGACATGCAGTCCGACTTTCACCCATAGTCGAGGGCGGTAGGGGTCGGGCCTGGCTCGCCAAAGTCCCATTCTTGTCACGTAGGGCCCCGCCGCCCCTAAACCATCAACCGCTTCAGCAACTCCGCCGTCGACGGATCCAGCCCCTCCGACGGCTCCCCCGCCGCCACATCGGCCAGGATCGCCTTCGCCAGCACCTTGCCTAGCTCCACCCCCCACTGGTCGAAGCTGTTGATGTCCCAGACCACGCCCTCGACGAAGGTCTTGTGCTCATACAGGGCGATCAGCGCCCCCACCGCCTCGGGCGTCAGGGCGTCCATCAGGATGGTCGTCGACGGCCGGTCGCCCGGGAAGGTCTTGTGCGGCGCCAGCCGGTCCGCCTCGGCCTCATCGGCGCCGGCGGCGATCAGCTCGGCCCGCGCCTCGGCCCCGGTCTTGCCGACCATCAGCGCCTGGGCCTGGGCCAGGGCGTTGGACCACAGCGGCGCATCCCCCTCACGCGCGTCCATGGCCGCGTCCGAAGTATGGGCGACGACGATGAACTCGGCGGGCACCACCTGGGGTCCCTGATGGATCTGCTGGAAGAAGGCGTGCTGGCCGTTGGTGCCCGGCTCGCCGAAGACGATGGGGCCGGTGGCGGTGTCCACGGGCGCGCCGTCGCGCTTCACCCCCTTGCCGTTCGATTCCATCTCCAGCTGCTGCAGGAAGGCCGGCAGGCGGCGCAGGCCGTGGGCATAAGGCGCCACCGTCCGCGCGGGCCGTCCGCGCCCTTCGACATTGTAGATCTGGGCCAGGGCCAGCAGCACCGGGGCGTTGCGCTCCAGGTCGGCCTCGAGGAAATGCTCGTCCATGGCCCGGGCCCCGTTCAGCACCCGCTCGAACACATCCCAGCCCAGCGCCACCGCCACCGACAGGCTGACCGCCGACCACAGCGAATACCGGCCCCCGACCCAGTCGCGGAAGCCGAATGTCCGGCCGCAGCCCCAGGCCTCGGCCTTGTCCGGCGCGGCCGTCACCCCGATCAGGTGATGGACCATCCGCTTCGGCGACAGGCTCTCGGCCAGCCAGGCCTTGGCCAGTTCGGCGTTGGCCAGGGTCTCCTGCGTCGTGAAGGTCTTGGACACCACCACGACCAGCGTCGTGCTCGGGTCCAGCCCGGCCAGGGCCTCGCCCATCTCGCGCGGATCGACATTGGCCACGAAGCGCAGGTCGATGATCGGCTCCAGCGGCCGCAGCGCGTCCCACAACAGCCGCGGCCCCAGGTCGGACCCGCCGATGCCGATGTGAACGATGGCCGTGAACGGCATCTTGGTCCCGCCGGTCTCGGCCCCCGAACCGATGTCGGTGGCGAAGGCGGCCATGGCCCGGCGCGAGTCCGCCACCTCGGCCGAGACCGGTTCGCCCAGGGCGCGGAAATCGGCGTCGTCCGCGGCCCGCAGCGCCGGGTGCAGCACCGCGCGGCCCTCGGTGTTGTTGACTGCCTCGCCGCCGAACAGGGCGTTGCGGCGTCCCTCGACGTCACAGGTCCGCGCGAGGTCCAGGGCGGCCTCGAACCCCTCGGCGCTCCACGCCTGTTTCGACAGATCCAGGTACAGGCCCCCCGCCTCGACCCCCATCCGCTGGATGCGGCCGGGATCGGCCGCGAACTGATGCAGGATGCGACCGTCGGCGTCCTTGCGCGCGACGGCGCGCAACATGTCGAGGGCCTGGGTGCGGGCGGTCATCGGGCGAGCTCGAAAATCGAAAGGGGTAAACCCTCGTTTACGGGTGGGGCGTAAGCCGGATCAACGCCGAATCCACGATTCGGCCAACTCTATGAGGTTCGCCATGTCCTGCGGCGTCGCCCTTGCGATCTCCCTGATGCTCTCCGATCCCAATGTGGCCCTGGCCGCGGCCCAGCCGCCGGTCGCCGCCGAGGCGCCCGTGACGGTGGCGGGCGAGCCCCTGTTCGCCGACATCGTCGCCCGCTCCGGCGCGCTCAAGGGCGTGGTCCAGGGCTGGATCGAGGCCGGCGCCGCCGATCAGTCCGGCTTCGCGAGCGGCGCGGACTTCGCCGGCTTCCGCACCCGGGCCGCCGAACTGGCCGCCCTCGACATGCAGGGCCACGTCATCCTCAAGGAGCGCGGCACGGACAACGACCTGAAATGCATCCTGCGCGGCATTTCCGAGGACATTCCGCTCAAGGTCGCCGCCCTCGAGGCCGCCGCCTCCACCGCCGAACGCCGCGTCGCCCTCGACGAACTGGTCTATCTGCTGAACGACAACGTCGAAGTCATCACGGCCCCGCCCCAGCCGGAAGTGTAGGGCTCATTCCTTCTCCCTTTGGGAGAAGGTGGCCCGAAGGGCCGGATGTGGGTCGGCTGTTATCCCTCGGCGTAAGCCGCCGCTCCTGACAGCGACACGGCTTACGCCGACTGAAGCAACTCGACCCACACCCTTTCGCCTTGCCGATCGCTTCGCTCTCGGAGGCTCAAGCCCTCTCCCACAGGGAGAGGGATCAGCATTCGGCACGACCGATTCTGACGCAGCCGCGCCCGATCCTGTGTCCATGGACGAGGGACACGCCCGAAAACTCCGGTGCGAAGACACCTGGCGCGCGGTGCGCCGGGCGTGGGAGGCGGGCGAGACCGCGGCCTCGCTGGCCCAGCGCTACGACGTCGGCCTCGCCAACCTGTGGCGGCGTCGGGCGTCGGAAGCCTGGAAACGACGCCCGACCGCCGATCCGGATCCGGAGCCGGCGGAGGGCTGGGACCGCTACGCGCAACGCAAACAGGCCGCGTTCGAATACCAGCTGGAAGAGACCCGGATCCTGGCCGCCAAACTGGCCGAGGCGATGCAGGGCGGGCCGCTGGAGCAGGTCCCGGTCTGGCACCTCGGCTTCGTGCTGGAATGGCGCGCCGAGACCCTGCCGCCCGCTGCCGCGGCCCGCGACCGGGAATGGGCGCTCCAACACGGCTGGACCGCCGCCTTCTGGAGCGAATCCGGATGGCTGCACCCCCTGTCGTATCTGGACGAGGCGACCCTCCAGGCCAACCGCGCCGCCTGGCGCGAGGACGCCGGCCTCCCCCCGGGCGCGGCGGAGGGATGGCCGTGTTGAAACCGGAGGTCTGAAACGGACCCTTCTCCCATTGGGAGAAGGTGGCCCGAAGGGCCGGATGTGGGTCGGCTCTATCCTTCGGCGCAAGCCGCCGCTCCGAACAGCGACACGGCTTGCGCCGACCGCCGCCCCCCGACCCACACCCTTTCGCCTTGCCGCTCGCTTCGCTCCCGGAGGCTCAAGCCCTCTCCCAAAGGGAGAGGGGCTTCCTGTGTTATTAAAGTAATCTATGCTTGCATCATGGCAGGCAGCCGCGCAGCTTTCGCGCGCAATCAACGTCAAACCGCCGGTCTGGCGGAGCGCCGGTTGTGGCAGCGCCTCCGCGCCGCCCGCCTCGACGGCCATCGCTTCCGCCGCCAGCACCCCATCGGCCGCTACTTCGCCGACTTCGCCTGCGACCGGCTCCGGCTGATCCTTGAGATCGACGGCGGAGTTCACGACCGGGATGACGTCATTCTGAGAGACCATCTCAGACAGCTGGAACTGGAAAGCCTCGGCTGGACCGTCCTCCGGTTCAGCAATGAGGATGTTCTCACCCGGCCGGAGCGCATTCTGACGGCCATCCGGGAGCACGCGCGGGAGCTCGGCGTCTAACTCGGACCCTTCTCCCATTGGGAGAAGGTGGCGCGCAGCGCCGGATGTGGGTCGGCTTTATCCCTCGGCGTAAGCCGCCGCTCCTGACAGCGACACGGCTTACGCCGAAGGCCGCCACCCGACCCACACCCTTTCGCGCGACCGATCGCTTCGCTCCCGGGCGCTCAAGCCCTCTCCCAATGGGAGAGGGATCAATTCTTAGCCCTCTCCCGCGCGGCTCACCGCCTCCACCACCACCCCCTCGGTCAGCAACTGCGGCAGCACCCGCGGCTCCGCCTCCCCCGGCGCGTACAGCAGATACAGCGGCACCCCCGATCGCCCGTGGCGCTGCAGTTCGGCGGTGATGGCGTCGTCGCGCCGGGTCCAGTCGCCGACCAGATAGACGGCGTTGGCGCGCTCCATCGCCGCCTTCACCCCGGCCGACCCCAGCGAGGTCCGCTCGTTGATCTTGCAGGTCACGCACCAGTCGGCGGTGAAATTGACCAGCACCGGCCGCTCCTCGGCCCGCGCCGCCGCGACGGCCGCCGTCGACCAGGGGGCGCTTGCCGGCCCGCTCGCCGATCCATCGCCCGGCGCGGTCACGCCGATCTCCGCCGGCATGACCGCCGCCAGCCATCCCGTCGCCGCCGCCAGCAGCAGGGCGATCGCCCCCGCCGTCAGATGCACGACGCCGCGCCGCCCGAGGCCGCGCTCGGCCTGGGCGCCGCCGACCAGCCACAGCCCGAGCGACAGCAGGACCCCGGACCCGAACAGCAGGCCCAGCGCCTCCGCCCCGGTCTGGCGGCTGAACACCCAGGCCAGCCACAGGGCGGTCGCATACATGGGGAAGGCCAGCAGGCCCTTGAGCCGCTCCATCCACGGTCCGGGACGCGGCAGCCGCGCCAGCAGGCCGGGCGTCAGGCTGACCACGACAAAGGGCAGGGCCAGGCCGAGGCCGAGGCCGAGGAAGACCAGCAAGGCCATGGGCCAGGGCATGACCAGCGCCGCCCCCAGGGCGAAGGCCATGAAGGGCGCCGTGCAGGGCGCGGCCACGATCACCGCCAGCGCCCCGGTGAAGAAGGCGCCGATCCCGCCGGGCAGGCGCGCCAGAGGCCCGGATCCGACCCCCTGCAAGCCGCCGCCGACATGGAAGACGCCGGACAGGTTCAGCGCCACGGCCAGCATCAGCAGGGCCAGCCCCGCCATGACCGGCGGCGACTGCAGCTGGAAGCCCCAGCCCACCGCCTCGCCGGCGGCCCGCAGCGCCAGCAGCACGCCGGCCAGCAGCAGGAAGGTCGTCAGCACCCCCGCCAGGAAGGCCAGTCCGTCGCGCCGGGCGTGGCGCACGTCATGGGCCGAGGCCGCCAGCGAGGCCGCCTTCATCGCCAGTATGGGGAAGACGCAGGGCATCAGGTTCAGGATCAACCCGCCGAGGATCGCGAACAGGAGGGCCTGGGCGAAGAGCGGCAGGCTGGTCTGGTCGGCGGCCGGGGCGCTCGCGCCGCCGTCGGGCGCTGCGGCGAGGGCGCCCGAGCCGGCGGTTCCCGCCAGCGCCGCGCCTGGGTCGGCGCGGATCTCGAAGGCGCCGTCGGCCGTGACCAGAATTCCGCCGACGGGTCCCGACAGGCCCGTCGCCCGGGTCTCGCCGCCCGGCTGGAGGCGCAGTGTCAGCCCCTGCGGTCCCCACTCGCCGGTCTGGGCGGTCGGATGGTCGATGACCCCGCCCTCAAAGGGGAAGAAATAGCTCGGCCCCGGATCGCGCCCGGCCAGCGGCCCGCCCGCGGCGCTCAGGATCAGGACGCCGTCCTCGACCGCGATGCGCGCCTCGATCCCCGCCGGCCGCGGCGCGTTCTCCAGCACCGCCGTGATCGCCGCCCCGTGGCGCCGATCCAGCGGCGCGGCGCCCTCGCGGATCGGCAGGTCCAGCCTCAGGGTCAGGTCCTCGGGCACGCACATCTCGGCGCTGCACACGAAGAAGCTGGCCTTGACCGTCAGAGGCAGCGTCGTGCCCGCGCGCGCCGAGGCCGGGATCTCGATGGGAACCGGCAGCCAGACCTCGCCGGAATAGCCGTAGTTCATCAGGGTGGAGAGGCGCTGCCGCTCGGGCACCGGCCAGACGATGTCGCCGGCGCGGACGCCCCCGGGCAGGGTCCAGGTCAGGGTCGTGGCCCCGCCGGAGTCGCCCGGATTGCGCCAATAGGTATGCCAGCCCGGCTGGATGGTCTGTTTCACCGCCACCACGGCGGTCGAGCCCGGCGCGGCCCAGGCCGACAGGGGGACCAGTTCGGCCTCGATCCGCTCGGTGCGCTGGGGTCCGGCGGCGACCGACGTGACCTGGGCCAGCGTCTGGGCCGGCCAGAAGCAGGCCGCCAGCAGGATCATCAGTCGGGCGAAACGGATCACGAGGCCTCCGGGAACGGTCGCGGCGACCTTAGCCGCCCGGACCGCCCGCCGTCACCGCCTTGTAAAGCGTCGCGGCGTCGCGCCTAGCGGCGCGGGACCGCGTCGATCAGCACTTCGGTGCGCCGCCGCATCGGCTCGCGCACGCCGCTGCTGTCCACGGCCCCTTCATCCCCGACCGCGTCGAGGTCGAACACCGGCGCGGGCCAGCCCGCGGCGGTCAGGGCCTCGGCCACCGCCAGGGCCCGCCGCTCGGACAGGCTCTGGTTCGCGGTCGCCCCGCCGCGCGCGTCGGACAGGCCCATGACCTGCACCTTGCGGATGTCGCAGCCCTGCAGCTGGGCGGCGGTCAGGCCGATCGCCTGCCGCGCCGGCTCCGTCAGCCGCGCCTCGCTGTCCGCGAAATAGACCTCGAACCGTTTGGCGGTGCAGGGCGACGGCTCGGTCACCACCGCGCTGCGGTCCATGAAGCGCGTCGCTTCGCACCCCGACACTCCCACCACGCCGACGAGCGCCGCCACGCCGATCCATCGCTTCATGTCCAACCCCTTGATCCCGCCCGGCACGGGCGACTCGTGAAAAGGGCGGCCCGCCTCTCGACGAACCGCCCTGAACTCTCACCGGACCAGCAACGCCTAGTAGCGCCGCTGACCGTTCTCCCAGTAGCATTCGTCCTGACGGCCGTCGTAGCAGTAGTAGTAGCGGTTCTGGCTGTCCCGATACCGCTGCTGGTTGGCCCGGTCCTGTTGCGAACCGCGGACCGCGCCGGCCACGCCGCCTACGACGGCGCCGATGGCTGCGCCGCGACCGGCGTTGCCGTCGCCGACGTTATTGCCGATGATGGCCCCGGCGACCGCGCCGATGCCCGCGCCGACAGCGCCCTGACGTACCGTTTCGTTCGTGTTGCCGTACTGATCCGTTGCGCAGGCGCTGACCAGCAGGCCAGCTCCGGCGATCGCGATGATTGCCTTGTTCATGGGTATGTCCTTCATCCCTCGGGTTCGCCCCACGGGTGAGAACGCTGGATAAGCGTGGCGGTTCCCGCGCTATGATCGAGGTTAAGCCTGCATTAGGCTTCGATCGGCGTCGCACGGAGGGTGCGGCTTCGATGTTCTGGGTTAAGACGGGGGTTTCGTATGCGTTTTTCTGAACCGGTCCGCATGGCGGATGATGGTGAGCACAGCCCGGTATGGGCGAGGTCCAAGCGTCGCTCGGGCAATCCGCTGGTGGGCGTCATTGTCACCCTGCTGGCGCTGTTCGGCGTCCTGACTGCCGTGCTGGGCATCAAGGAACAGTCGCTGGCTGAAGGCGGCGCGATGATGGACGGCTGGATCGCCAAGGGCGTCTCCACGGTCAAGGGCGAGGCGCCGCGGGTCGCCGACGAGGCTGCGGACGCCGCTGGCGCCGCCGCTGAGAAGGCCGGCGATGCAGCCCAGGCCGGAGCCGCCGCGGCTTCGGACGAGATGAAGAAACAATAGCGACGCTTGAGCGCGACCGACCGGAACATCGCTCCGGTCGGGACGTTCGGGCGACATGACAGACACGCTGACGCCGGCGACCGACGCCTCGGCCATGGTTGAAAACCCGACCGCTGAGCCGCGCACGCTGACCCCGCACCTCTCGCTGGACCGGGTCATCATGCTGGTCAATCCGCTGGCCGGCGGCGTTGGGCCCAATGCAGCGGACGAGGCAGCGGCCATCCTGGCGGACTATGCCTGCGAAACCACGATCGTGGCGCTGGATGGCGGGCAGTTCGACGCCCAGGTCCAGGCAGCCCTCGACGCCCGCCCGGACGTGCTGTTCGTGCTGGCGGGAGACGGCACGGCCGGAACCATCGCCTCGCGCGCGGGACCCGACGGGCCGCTGATCGCGCCCCTCCCGGGCGGAACCATGAACATGTTGCCCCGGGCGCTTTATGGCACGGCCGACTGGAAGATCGCGCTGAGGCGGGCGCTTGAGGAGGGGGCACCGCAATCCGTCGCCGGCGGCGAGGTCACCGACGGCCGGTTCCGTCAAGCCTTCTACTGCGCCGCAATCCTGGGGTCGCCCGCGCTTTGGGCTCCCGCCCGCGAGGCTGTGCGCGAAGGCAAGCTCGGCCTGGCCTGGGCCTACGGTCGCCGGGCGCTCAAACGGGCGTTTACAGGCCGGATGCGATTTTCCCTCGACGGCCGCCCCGATCGCCGCGCCGAGGCGCTTGTCCTGATCAGTCCAATGATCTCAAAGGCGATGGACGAGCATACCGGGCTGGAGGCCGCCGCGATGAATCCCGCCGACGCCCTCCAGGCCTTTCGCCTCGCCGCCCACGCCGTGTTCGACGATTGGCGCCAGGACCCGGCGGTGACCACCAAGGCCATCCAGCAGGCGACGGTCCGCGCACGGTCCCGCATTCCGGCCGTCATCGACGGCGAGCCGGCCCTGCTGCGTCACGAGGCCAAGGTTCGCTTCATCCGGACCGCTTTCCGCGCCCTTGCGCCCAATCCGCCGACCGCGGAGGACAGCGTCTAGTGGGGCGCATTCTCCAGTTTTCCGATATCCACTTCGGCTGTGAGCATCGACACGCCTGCGCGGCGGCGCTCGACTACGCCCACGCCACGGCCCACGACCTGGTCCTGATCACCGGCGACATCACCCAACAAGGCCTGCCCGACGAGTTCGAGGCCGCGGGGCGCTGGATTGCCGGCATGCCTGACCCACGTTTTGTCATCGTCGGCAATCACGACGTCCCCTACTGGAGCCTGTTCGCCCGGATATTCAGCCCGTGGAAGGCCTTCGAACGGGCCACCGGCCATCCGGCCCACGACCACCAGTTCCTCAGCCCCCACCTGATGGTCCGCGGTGTCGTCACCGCGCGCGGAATGCAGGCGCGGGCCAACTGGTCAAAAGGCGTCATCGACCTGGATCAGACGCGCAAGGCCGCCGAGGCCCTGCGCCAAGCGCCGGTCGGAGCCTTACGGGTGCTGGCCTGTCACCATCCGCTGGTTGAGATGATCGGCACGCCCATGACCGGCGACGTCAAGCGCGGCGAGGCGGCGGCCCTGATCTTCGCCGAGGCGGGGGTCGATCTGATCACGACGGGCCACGTCCATGTCCCCTTCGCCCTGCCGATCAGCCTGGGCGACCATTGCTCATATGCGGTGGGCTGCGGGACGCTGTCGCATCGGGAGCGCGGGGCCCCGCCCAGCTTCAACCAGATCGACTGGGACGCGCGTCACATCACGGTGACCGCTATGGCCTGGACCGGTGATCGTTTCGAGCCCGACCAGACTTGGCGGTTGCCGCGTCGTCAGGACACGCGCCGCACAGCCACCGCGCCGGATCCCAACGCGGCGGGCCAAATGGAAAAGGCCGCGGTCTGATCGACCGCGGCCCTTCGATGCTCATTCAGCCTGGTGTCAGAGCCGCCGACCTCGACCAGTGAAGAAGTGCACCACCATCAGGATGAGGAAGACGACGAACAGGACGTAGGCGATGTTCATCGACAGACCGGCGACGCCACCGGCGCCGAGGGCGCCCGCGACCAGGGCGAGTACGAGAAAAATGACGGCCCAGCGAAGCATGAGCGTTCCTTCCAGAGCGGTTGATTGAGGACGGAGCGGCTCGGTGCCGCGCCTGACCGATCAACGTTCCGAAGGCGTAGCCGTTCCGCCTCAGCGGCTCCGGCGTCTTCCATGGGATTTTTCGGTGAAGGCGGCGGCGACCATGGTCGCGAGGGCCGGATTCCGCAGGAATATCCAGCCGCCGGCGAGCGCGGCCACAGTGCCGAGGATAGGCCGCTGCCGGAACAGCGTGTAGGCGCGATGGCCCAGACCCGCCGAATCTTCATCCTCGTCCTCGTCCTGCGCATCCCCGCGGGCGACGAAGATCAGGGCCACTGCCAGAGCGATCACTGCGAAGAGCAGGAAGGTGATCGCCGCGGCGGCGAGAGGAACGACGACCAGTTGCAGGGCGTAGAAAATGGTCGCCCCCAGCGCCAGGATGGCGACAAGGGCGGCGCCCGCCGCGATCGAGGCCGCGACGGCCTTCCTGACCAGATCCCGGGCCATGCCCCCGCCGAACATCAGCGCCGACGACCGGCGAGCAACAGACCCAGGACGACGCCGACGCCGAGGGCGATGGCGGTCGACTGCATCGGACGCTCCTGCACCCGCTCGACCAGATAGCGTTGCGCCTCGTCGAAGCGTTCGCTGGCCTCGTCGTAATACTCCTGACCGCGCACCCGGGCGGTGTCGTAGTAGCCGCGGGCCCGCTCGCGCAGGACGTCGGCTTCTTCGCGCAACCGGGTCTCGGCCTCGGCGGCCTTGGCGCGCAGGCGGGCTTCCGCCGCCGTCGCTTTCTCGCGCAGTCGGGCCTTTTCTTCGGCGCCCAGGACCTTCAGGTCATCCTTGAGCGTGTTGATGTCGTTCTTCACGGTCGCCCGTGCTGCCTTGGTCGTCGCCATGATGCGCGCTCCGTTCGTCAAGCTTGACGGTTAGATAGAGAACCCTGAGCCGGAACGCCACTGTCCGGTGGCGGTTCCCGCATTGCAACATCACCATCCGGTGGCGAAGCGCCGCATCCGGGAATAGACAGGGCGGATGACCGACTGGCTGTTTCCACCCGCGCCCACCGTCTCGCTGCCGGTTGTCGGGCGAAGTGACCGTTTTCCGGTTCGCCGCATCCTCTGTGTCGGGCAGAACTACGCCGCCCATGCGCGCGAGATGGGTCACGCCCGCGCCGAACCCTTTTTCTTCACCAAGCCCGCCGATGCGGTGGTCGCGGACGGAGCCGATCCCGTGTTCCCCACCGCGACCGCCAATCTGCACCATGAGGTCGAACTGGTCTGCGCCGTGGGCGCGGACGGGACGATCACGGGCTGGGCTGTCGGCTGCGACCTCACCCGGCGCGACCTCCAGGCTGCGGCGAAGGACAAGGGTCGTCCCTGGGACGCCGCCAAGGGCTTCGACCACTCCGCGCCCTGCGGCGCCATCACCCTCGGCGCCTTGCCGGACGCCGCCGCCCTCATCGCCCTGTCGGTCAACGGCGAAATCCGTCAGTCCGGCCGCCTCGACGACATGGTCTGGAACCCGGAGGAGATCCTCGCCAAGGCGCGCGAGCTGTGGGACGTCCGTCCCGGCGATCTGATCTTCACCGGCACCCCCGAGGGCGTCGGCCCGCTCCAGCCCGGCGATGAGGTCGAGGCGACCATCGGCGGGCTGCAACCTCTGAGCTTTACTGTGAGGCCGCGATGATCCTGCATGGCTACTGGCGTTCCGGCGCGGCCTACCGCACCCGCATCGCCCTCGCGCTCAAGGGGCTGGCCTATGATCAGCAGGGCGTCGATCTACGGACCGGCGCGCAGCGGTCCGAGGCCTTCGTCGCCCTGAACCCCCAGGGCATGGTGCCGGCGCTTGAGGTCGACGGCGCGGTCCTGACCCAGAGCCCCGCCATTCTCGAATGGCTGGAGGAGACCCACCCTGAACCGGCCCTGCTGCCGGCCGGACCGGTTGACCGCGCCCATGTGCGGGCCATGGCCGCCCTGATCGGCTGCGACATCCATCCGTTGAACAATCTGCGCGTCGGCAAGGCCCTTCGCGAAACCTTCGGCGCCGACCAGGCCGCCGTCGACGCCTGGGCCGCGCGGTGGATTGTCCCCGGTTTTGAGGCCCTCGAAGCCCAGGTCGCACGCCATGGCGCCGGCTGGAGCTTCGGCGCCGCCCCGACCCTGGCCGACTGCTACCTGATCCCGCAGATCTATTCGGCGCGCCGGTTCAACGTTCCTCTCGATGCCTATCCCCGGCTGCTGGCCATCGACGCCAGGGCCGCACATCACTCCGCCTTCATCGCCGCCCATCCGGACGCCCAACCCGACGCCGACTGACGGTCAGCCGAGGAAGCGCTCCACCGCCGCCATGAAGCGCGACGGCTGGTCGATCATCACCATATGCTCGGCGCCCTCGATCCGCTCGAAGGTCGCCGGTGTTCGCAGTCGCGCATAGGCCCCGCGGAACAGGCTGTCCGTGCGGCTGCGCGGCGACGTCTGGTCCGCGCTCCAGCCATAGACCACGGTCACCGGCGCGGTGATGTCGGGCAGGCGCCGGCGCAGATCGACCGTCATCACCTCGTACAGCGCCTGGGCCAGTACGCGGCGGTCGCCGCCCTGCCAGCCCATGGTCCCGAACACGGCATCCGTCGCCCCGCCCAGTTCCAGTCCCATCTCGCGCCCGCGCATGCGCAGCGCCTCGTCGCCGAGGAACTGGATCGCCTGGTAGGCCAGCTGGGCGATCGGCTCGACATCGCCGACGGTCGCCCGGGGGCTGATCAGGGCGGGGAAGAAGGGCGAGGAATCGACCACCATGACGCGCCCGACCCGCCGTCCGGCGTCCGCCGCCACGCGGAGGCCGATCTGACCGCCCATCGAGTGGCCGATGATCGCGGGCTGGTCCAGCCGATGTGCGTTGATATAGCGGCGAACCTCCTGGGCCGCCGCCGCCATCACCGCCCCGCTGGCGTTGTCCTGCGGCGCCAGGTCGCCGAAGCCGCGCACCGAGACCAGATGCAGCCGACGGCGTCCGGCCAGGCGGTCCGCCGCGCCGCGCCACACTTCGGCGGTCGAGGCCAAGCCGGGGATCAGGATCACGTCGGGACCCTGCCCGCGCGCCGTCACCGTGATCCGTCGCGAGCTGAAGCCCGTCTGCGCCCGGGCGGCGCCGGCGCTCCACAGCACGGCGGCGCCAGCCAGCCCCTTCAGAATGTTTCGCCTTTGTTCCATGCCGTCTTCAGGTTAGCGTTCGCGCCGCAACGCGAGGGAGAGCACGATGAGCCAGTCCGACGAGATCGTCTTCTACACCAACCCCATGTCGCGCGGCCGGATCGTGCGCTGGATGCTGGAGGAGGTCGGCCAACCGTACCGCACGGTCGTGCTGGAATACGGCACAACGATGAAGTCGCCGGAATATCTGGCCATCAACCCCATGGGCAAGGTGCCGGCCGTCAGCCATCGCGGCGTGACGGTGACCGAATGCGCCGCCATCTGCGCCTGGCTGGCCGACGCCTTTCCCGAGGCCGGCCTGGCCCCGGCGTTCGACGACCCGGCGCGTGGGCCCTACCTGCGCTGGATGTTCTTCGGCGCCGGACCGCTCGAGGCGGCGGTGACGGCCAAGGCCCTCGGCTTGCTGGCTCCGGCCGACAAGGCCGGAATGGCGGGCTATGGCAGTTTCGAACAGGTGGTCGATGCGCTCGAGCACGCCGTGGTGAGCAGCGGCGGACCCTGGCTGCTCGGCGACCGGTTCAGTGCGCTGGATGTCTATCTGGGCAGCCAGATCGGCTGGGGGTTGCAGTTCAAGAGCCTGCCCGACCGCGACGCCTTCAAGGCCTATGCAGGCCGCCTGTTCCAGCGCCCGGCGGCGATCCGCGCGCGCGAGATCGACGACGCCCTGATCGCGGCGGCCAATGCGGGGAGTTGAGGCGGCGGGCTAGCCCCGGGCGGGGCGCAGACCTTCGACGGCAGCGCTCTGGACCTGCGGACGGCGTTCGCCGCCGGCGGCCCGGATGCGGTCGATGCGGGCTTTCTCGGCGCGGAAGGCCGTCAGGTCGGCCCCGGCCAGAACCGTGCCTTCGGTGGTCCGCACGCCCGCCGGATTGATCCGCTGACCGCGCCGCCAGATTTCATAGTGCAGGTGCGGTCCGGTCGAGGCGCCGGTCGAGCCCACATAGGCCACGACCTGGCCCTGGCGGACGCGTTGTCCAGCGCGTATGCCCGAGGCGTAACGGGACAGGTGGCCATAGCCGGTCTCGAGGCCGTTCGGATGGCGGATGCGCAGCCAGTTGCCATAGCCGCCCCAGCGGCGGGCCTCGACGACGACGCCGTCCGCCGGCGCCACGACCGGCGTGCCGCTGCCGGCCGCGAAGTCGATGCCCTGGTGCATCTTGCGATAGCCGGCGATCGGGTGACGACGGAAGCCGAACGACGATGAGACGCGGAAGCCCCGCTCCAGCGGCGTGCGCATCATGGCCGAACGCGTGTTCTTGCCAGTGGCGTCGAAATACTGGGCTTCGCGGGCCCCCGCGGGCTGGAAGCGATAGAAGGCCACGCCCTTCAGCTCGGCGTACAGCAGGCCGTCGGTGCCGATGGTGCGGCCGTTCTCGGTGACCGTACGGCCGAAGACATAGGTGAACTCGTCATTGGCGCGAATGTCGCGCTCCATGTCGAACCGGTGAGAGAACAGCCGTCCGGCGGCGCGGGCGACATCGGCCGGCGCGCCTTCGCGTCGGGCCGTGCGCGACAGCGATCCTTCAACCTTGCCGGTCAGGACCACGGTCTCGTGCGTGACCTTTTCCTCCAGCGCCCGCAGGCGCAGCGCGCCGTCGAAACTGCGCGAGACGGTCAGCTGGGTCGCCGGACCCGTACGCATGGTGAGGCCGATCAGGCGGGGCTCGCCCCGGCCGCCGCGCGGCTTGGAAATGGCGGTTTCGAAACGCTGGCCGACCCGCATCGTCGTGACGTCCATGGCGTTCGACAGGGTCGCGGCGATGGCCGAGGCCTCTTCCGGGGCGATGCCGGTGCGACGCACGGCCTGTTCGAAGGTTTCGCCGCGGCGAATCTGGACCGGAATGGCTTCCGGCGTGGTCAGGCCGGCAGGCGTGCCCGCGGCCGCAAACGCCCGGTCCGCCAGGGCCGAAATCTGAAACTGGGTCAGAGGCGGAGCCTCTTCCGCTTGCGCAGGCTGGTATACGCGACCGGCAAGCAGCGCCACCGAGATCGCCGCCACCGCCGTCAAGGCGTGAGGCGCGATGCGCATCGGCTGGCGACGTGGATCGAATTGAGCCATCGGTCCCCGACAAACGACGACGCCGAACGGCGCCAAAGCTACTATAGCAAGGAACGCGCCGAGGCAGCCCCCTGCACGAGACAGGCCCTATAGCCCGTCCGTCCCATCATGGGAAGACGGTTCGTTACAGACCGTTAACCGGAGCCGTAGTCATCGGTAAAGCTTGCGTGAACCATGAGACTATCGGCAAGGCTTGGCCGTGTATTCGTCGCGTTTTGACAATCGATCGCCGCCTTCGCGGTCCAGGTTGTGCCGGGCTGAACCGGTCCGCACTCAAAGTGGCCGATGCGCCACTCAACTGTGTTTCCATGGACACGATATAACTGCTGGTCGGAATGTTTCCATTGCTCATCGCCCTTTCCTCCCGTCGGCCCGTCCCGATATGACCGGTCCATGACCGCCGCCTCCGAACCCGCCCCGCTTCGACCGCGACGCCCGCGTGGACGCCGCGCGCTCCTGGTCGTCGGCGTCGGCGTCGGCGTGCTCCTGGTCCTGGCGGCCCTGCTTTACGTCAATCGCCGGGCGGCGACGCGGCAGGTTCTGATCGGCTGGCTGGAGCAGCAGGGCATCGAGGCCGACATGCAGGTCGACCGCCTCGAACTTGACGGTCTCGTGGCCAGCGTCCGCATCGGCGACGGGGACAACCCCGATGTCACTGTCGAACGGGTCGAGGTCGACTACGCCATCGGCGCGCCGTGGTCGACGGGCGGCCTGGGCCTGACGCCGACCCGCATCCGTCTGATCCGGCCGGTGGTCCGTGCCAGCGTCCGGAACGGCAGATTGACCCTCGGTTCGCTCGATCCGCTGGTGGAGCGCTTCACCGGCCAGCCCCCGCGTCCCGACAGCCGTGGTCCGCTCGTCCTGGTCGAAGGCGCGCGGGTGCGCCTCGACACCGACTATGGACCGACCAGCATTCTCGGCGACGCCCGGATCGACGACGGCAAGCTGATCCGGCTGAACGCCCGCATGCCCGCGACGGCCTTCAAGAGCGGGGACATCGAGGCGCGAGGGTTGCAGGCTACGGTCGATCTGACGACGACCGGCGACCGCGTCGCCCTTCGACTCGTTGCCGCCGCCGAGCGCGCGAGCCTGCCGGGGTTCACCGGCGAGACCGCGCGTCTGACCGTTGCCGGCGACCTCCCTTATCCCGACCTTGAGACCCGGCGCGGCGACGGTGGCGCGCGGATCGATCTGCGCCTCGCCGCCGACCGCCTCGCCGCGGCGGACACATCAGCGCGCAACGCCGACCTCCACCTGACCTTCAGCGGCCAGATGGCGGGCTGGATCGAGACGTTCCGTATCGAGGGCGCCAGCGCTGTGGATCTGCGCGCCGCCCGCATCGAAGGTCCGGCGGTCTCCGCGGCCACGGCGCGCCTGCGGTTGACCAATGCCCGCGCGGTTCTGGCGCGCGACCCCCGAGGCTTGAACTGGCGTGTGGACGGCGGCGCGGCCCTGACCGCCGCACGCGCCTCCGGAGCCGGCCTGGATGGCGCCGGCGTCGCCTTGAGCTCCAGCCGGCTCGCCGTCGGCGGACGCGGCGCCGCGTTAGAGGCGGAAGGTCCGGTCGTCTTCGCGGCGGAACGGTTCGCCTGGGATGACCTGACCCTGACCGGGGTCCGGGGCGCGTCGGACTTCGACCTCGTCTCGGACAGGGGCCTGCGGGTCACGGCCACGGGCGCGTTCAGCGCCGCCCGGGGGGCCTGGCCGCTGTTCGGCCCGCCCGCCGGCGACGACGTGCCGGAGCTGGCCGGGATGAAGCGCGCCCTGTCGGCCTTTGCCGTCGCCGCGCCCGGCTTCGAGCTGATCGCCGGTCACTCGGGGACGCGCCTGACCCTGACCCGCCCGGCGACCGTGCGTCCCGCCAACGGCGGCGTGCTTGTCGTGAACCCTGTCGCCACGCCCATCTTCGCCGCCACGCGCGGCCAGGCCGGCGGCGGCGCCCTGTCGCTCACGGCGACGCGGGGCCAGGGCCTGCCCGAGGCCGCCTTCGCTATCCCGGCCTGGCGGCTGAGCCCCACCGGGTTCACCGCGACCCTGGACGGGCGCGCCGCCCTGGACTTCGGCCTCGCCCGCGGGATCACGGTCCGGACCCGGGGCGAACTGGCTTCGTCCGGCGGTCGGCTCACCTATGTCGCCGCCGGCTGCATTCCCCTGACCGTCGAACGGCTGGAGCTGGACGAGAGCGACGTCGTTGGCATCGCGGGCGACATCTGCCCTGTCGCGCGACCGCTGGTCAGCGTCGCCGACGGTCGCTGGCGCGCCGATGGCGCGCTGAGCGGACTCGACGCCTCGGCTCCCTTCCTGGCGTTGAATTTCCGAGACGCTGAGGGTGGCTTTACCGCCACGGGCGGTCCGGGCGGCGTCGGTCTCGACGCCCGCATAACCCGGGCGACGGTCGATGACGCCACCACCCCCCGGCGTTTCCATCCACTCGGTGCGACCGGCTCCGCCCGTCTGGCCGGCGACAACTGGACCGGCGCCTTCGATCTGAGCCGCGGGGGCGCGGTGCTCGGCCGCCTGACCCTCGCCCATGACGGCGTCGCCGAAGCAGGCGGCCTGACCATCGAGGCCCCGTCCATCGTCTTCGCCGACGGCGGTCTTCAGCCCGCCGACCTCAGCCCCCTGGCCGAATTCATCGGCTCCCCCGCGTCCGGTTCCGTCGCCTTCGACGGCCGTATCGATTGGCGGGCCGAGACCGAGGGAACCAGTTCCGGCCGGCTGACCATCCCCGGTCTGGACTTCACCAGCCCGGCAGGTCCGGTGAAAGGTCTGCGCGGAACCATCGACTTCACCAATCTCGCGCCCCTGACCGCCGCGCCGGGCCAGCGGCTGTCCGCCGACCTGCTGGAATCGGCCGCCCCCCTGACCAACATCGAACTGACCTTCGGTCTCGACAAGGCGGCCGTGACCATCGAGGGCGGCGACCTGGCCGTGGCGGGAGGCCGCATCCGGGTCGAGCCATTCGCCGTGCCCCTCGACCCGAACCAGCCGATCAGCGGCGTCATCGTGCTGGAGAACGTCCAGCTGGGCCAGATCATCGCCGGCTCCGGTTTCGGCGACCAGGTCAATCTCGACGCGGTGGTCTCGGGCCGGCTGCCCTTCACCTCGGATCAGGTCAACGGAGTCCGCATCGTCGGCGGCTCGCTGGCGGCGGTCCAGCCCGGCCGCCTGTCCATCGCGCGCGAAGCGCTCAGCGATCTCGAGGCCGGCGGGGGCGGCGAGGCCGTGCCGCCCAACACCGTCCAGGATCTGGCCTATCAGGCGATGGAAAATCTCTCGTTCGATATCCTCTCCGCCGAGGTCAACAGTCTCGATGAGGGCCGGATCGGCGTCCTGTTCCGCATCCGCGGCCGCCACGATCCGCCCGTGCGTCAGGAACTGCGCATCCCGCTCGCGGAGTTCATCAGCCGCGAATTCCTCAACCGTCCCCTGCCCCTTCCGTCAGACACGGGCATCGACCTGACCCTGGACACCACCCTCAACCTGAACCAGCTGATCGGCGACCTGCTTGAGCTCAACCGCGCCCGCGATGGACGTCCGTCTGCCGATGCGGCGGCGCCGTCAGAGGCGGCGCCACCGACTGCGCCGTGATCAGGCCATCTTCGCCGTTCAGAACCCGTTCACGCTCAATCGCGTTAGATCGTCGTCGATTGAAGACCGGAGACCACCGCTCATGACTCGGCCCCAGACCCGGACGCGCACCCGCCTCGCCCTTATCGGCCTCATCGCCGCCCTAGGGACCGGCGCCTGCACGCCCACGGTCCGGCTGCAGGTCGATCCGATCCAGATCTACGCCAAGCTGGACGCTGATGTTCGCGTCCGCCTCGACAAGGAGCTTCAGGACCTTCTCGTCGAAAACCCCAACCTGTTCTGATGCGAAAGTTGATCCCGATGTCTTTCCGCAAGCTCTTCGTCGTGACGGCGGCCATCGCGGCCCTCGGCGTGGCCGCGGGCGCGGCCCTGGCCCAGACGTCCGCCCAGAAGTCGATGATCGACGCTGCCAAGGCGCAAGGCGCCGTGGGCGAACAGGCCGACGGCTATCTCGGCTTCCGCGTCCCCTCGTCCGACGCCGCCCTGACCGAAGCCGTCCAGGTCACCAATGCGGCCCGTCGTGAAGCCTATGCGCGCAGCGCCCAGGCGGCCGGCGACGGCGCCACCGCCGAAGCCGCCGCCGCGCGCATGTTCCAGACCCAGCTCCTGCCGCGCATCAGCACGGGCCAATGGTACCGCAACGCCCAGGGCCAGTGGGTCCAGCGCTGACCCTGCGCCGCCTGCTGCTGAAACTCCTTCTCGTCATCGGCGTCGCCGCCGTCGTGACCGCCGCCGTCAGTGTCGCCTGGACCGCCATCGGCGGCGGGCGGCTGGGCACGCATGGCCTCATCGCCCTGTCCCTGGGCGTGACGGGCACGGTCGGACTGACCTGGGGCCTGATGGCGCTGGCCTTCAAGTCCAGCCGCGAGGGCTGGGATGAACGACCCGACGACCCCGACAAGCCTTGAGCCTCCGCGCCTCCCGCGCGATAGGTCGCGGATGACCGACCCCGCCAAACCCTCAGAGATCACCTACGCCGGCTATCTGGCGCTGGATGACCTGCTCGCCGCCCAGCATCCGCTGTCGACCGAGCATGACGAAATGCTCTTCGTCATCATCCACCAGACCAAGGAGCTGTGGCTCAAACAGATCCTGCACGAGGTGACCCTGGCCCAGGCCCTGGTCCGTGCCGGCGATCTGGTCCCCGCCTACAAGAGTCTGGCGCGCGTGAGCCGCATCCAGGCCGTCATGACCATGAGCTGGGACATCCTGGCCACGATGACCCCGGCCGACTATCTGCGTTTCCGCGGCGTGCTGGGCTCCTCATCCGGCTTCCAGAGCGACCAGTTCCGCCGCTTCGAATACATGCTTGGGCTCAAGGACGACCGCTTCCTGCGCTTCCACGAGGAACGGCCGGACGCCTATGCCGCGCTGCAGGCCGCGCTCGCCGCGCCCAGCCTCTATGACGACGCGCTGGCCCAGCTGGCCGCGGCCGGCGTCCCGGTCCCGCCCGAGGTTCTCGACCGCGACGTCAGCCGTCCGCACGAACCGTCGGAAGGCGTCGAGAACGCCTGGCTGGAAGTCTATCGCGACACCACCCGCTGGTGGCCGTTCTACCAGCTGGCCGAGAAGCTGGTCGATCTCGACGACGCCCTGCTGACCTGGCGGCACAAGCACGTGGTCACGGTGGAGCGCATCATCGGCCGCCGCCGCGGCACCGGCGGCACCGAGGGCGTGGCCTATCTGACCGAGACCCTGCAGCGCCGCTGCTTCCCCGAGCTCTGGTCGCTGCGCACGAAATTGTAGAACGGCGAAGCTGAAACCTTTTCAGGCCCGACCGCGCTTTCACGTCTCCTCCCGGAAACAGTGAAAGAGCTGCCCATGACCACCCCCAATCATCACGACATCCACGTTCTCAACGGCCTGATCGAAACCACGATCGACAGCGCCGACGGCTATCGCGAAGCCGCCAAGGAGACCGACAAGCCCAACTACCGCACGCTGTTCGAGGCTCGCAGCTTCGAGCGTCAGCAGGTCGCGGCCGACCTGCAGGGCACGGTCCGCAGCCTGGGCGGCGAGCCGGAGGACGACGGCTCCATCCTCGCCAAGGCCCACCGCGCCTTCCTCGACGTCAAACACGCCCTGCTGCGCGACGAACAGGCCGTGGTGAACTCGGTCGAGAACGGCGAGGACTTCATCAAGGCGAAGTTCGAATCCGCGCTGGAAGACTCGGCCGTCTCAGCCACCACCCGCGAAACCATCCGCCGCGCCTACACCACGGTGAAGGACGGCCATGACCAGATGCGCGATCTCAAGCACAGCCTGGAAGGCCAGAAGGACGCGGACGGCCGGCTCTATCCTAACTGAGCCTGGCCGGACGACGGATAGAAAAGGCCCCGGCGGGATCCGCCGGGGCCTTTGTCATTCTGAATGCCGTGAGGCCTAGGCTTCGGTTTCGTCGGCCTTCTGGGCGGCGCCGGTTTCCGGGACCACGACGCCCTTGACCGGGCGGATCGTCTGCTTCTCGGCGATCCGGGCCGACTTGCCGCGACGGTCGCGCAGGTAATAGAGCTTGGCGCGCCGGACGACGCCGCGGCGCTTCACTTCAATGGCGTCGATGTTCGGCGACATCAGCGGGAAGACGCGCTCAACGCCCTCGCCGAAGCTGATCTTGCGCACGGTGAAATTCTCGTTGATCCCGCCGCCGGCGCGGGCGATGCAGACGCCCTCGAAGGCCTGGATGCGTTCGCGCTCGCCTTCCTTGATCTTGACCATGACCCGCAGCGTGTCGCCGGGCTGGAAGTCGGGGATCGCACGGACGGCGACCAGGCGGGCTTTTTCTTCGGCTTCGATCGTCTGAAGGATGTTCATTCTATTCTCCTCGAGCTTTTGCGCTCTTTACCTGTGATTTGGCGGGCTCATGTCCCGCATGGGTCGTCTTGTCCGGATAGGCCGCCCAGAGGTCTGGCCGTCGTTCCCGGGTCGTCACTCGCCGCTGCTCTTCGCGCCATGCGGCGACCTTTTTGTGGTCTCCGGACAGCAGAACCTCGGGTATCTCCAGCCCCTCGAACGTCCGCGGTCGCGTGTACTGCGGATGCTCCAGAAGGCCGTCCTCGAAACTCTCGCTACTGAGACTGTCTGCCTGGCCGAGGACGCCGGGCAGAAGTCGTACGCACGCCTCGATCACCACCATGGCCGCCGCCTCGCCGCCGGCGAGCACCGCGTCCCCGACGGAGACCTCCTCGAACCCGCGCGCGTCGAGCACGCGCTGGTCCACCCCCTCGAACCGGCCGCAGAGAACGGTGATCCCGTCCGCCCTGGCCCATTCCTTGACGCGCGCCTGGGTCAGGGGCCGACCCCGGGCGCTCATGTACAAAAGCGGCCGGGGCGGGCCCGAAACGCTGTCGAGCGCCCTGGCCACCACGTCCGCTTTCAGCACGGCTCCCGGGCCGCCACCCGCGGGGGTGTCGTCCAGGAAGCCGCGCGTATCTGTGGAAAAGGCCCGAATGTCAACCGTATCAAGGCTCCAGAGCCCGCGCTCACGCCACGCCGTGCCGATCAGCGAGACGCCGAGCGGGCCCGGAAACGCCTCGGGGAACATGGTCAGGACGGTGGCGGTGAAGGGGGGGCGGGGGGTCATGGCGGGGTTCGTAGCGCGAGAAGGGTCGAGGGGCGAGGGTCGAGGGTCGAGGGGTCAGGGCGAAAGGACCGGGCCAACCTCCTGACTCGACCCTCATCCCTCGACCCTCACCCCTAGCAAACCTGCCCCGCCGCCCAACCCGACGACCAGGCCCACTGGAAATTGTAGCCGCCGAGCCAGCCCGTCACGTCGGCGGCCTCGCCGATGACGTAGAGGCCCGGCACGGTCTTGGCCGCCATGGTCTGCTGGTCCAGCTGGTCGGTGGCGACGCCGCCCAGGGTGACCTCGGCGGTGCGGTAGCCTTCGGAGCCGACGGGCTTGACGGTCCAGGCGTTCACGGCGGCGTCGAGGCGGCGCAGGGTCTTGTCGCCGACCTCGGCCAGCTTGCCCTTGATCCCTTCGCGCTCGCAGACGCTTTCGGCGAGGCGGCGGGGGATCAGATGGCCCAGCGCCGTATGGACCATCTGTTTGCCGTTCTCCGCCTTGGCGGCCTTGAGACGGGCGTAGAGGTCCTCGCCGGGGGCCATGGCGACGGTGATGGCCTCGCCCTCGCGCCAGTAGCTCGAAATCTGGAGGATGGCGGGGCCCGACAGGCCGCGGTGGGTGAACAGCATGGCCTCGGCGAAGGCGGTCCCGCCGCCTTTCACCACGGCGTCGACGGCGACCCCGGCGAGGGGCTTCAGCGTCTCCAGCAGGCCGGCCTCGAAGGTCAGGGGGACCAGGGCCGGGCGGGTGTCGGTGACGCGCAGGCCGAACTGGCGGGCCGTATCGTAGGCCCAGCCGGTGGCCCCCATCTTGGGGATCGACTTGCCGCCGGTGGCCAGCACCAGCGACCGGCTGCGGACCACGGAGCCGTCGGACAGGGCGGCCTCATAGCCGTCGGCGACACGGTCGATCCGCTCGACCGAGACGCCCAGCGACAGGACCACGCCCGCCGCCCGCATGTCGTCGGTCAGCATGCGGATGATCTGTTTGGCCGAGTCATCGCAGAACAGCTGACCCAGGGTCTTTTCGTGCCAGGCGATGCCGGCGCGGTCGACGCGTTTGACGAAGTCCTGCTGGCTGAACCGCTTCAGGGCCGAGGTGGCGAACCGGGGGTTCTCGCCGAGGAAGTTGGCGGGGCCGGTCCCGAGGTTGGTGAAGTTGCAGCGCCCGCCGCCGGAGATGCGGATCTTCTCGCCCGGCGCCCGGGCGTGGTCGAGGATGCGGACGCTGCGCCCGCGCCGCCCGGCCTCGATGGCGCACATCATCCCGGCCGCGCCTGCGCCGACGATCAGGACATCCACAGTCTGGGGGGTCATGCGGCGGGCCTTAGCACGGGCGGCGAGCGGACAGAAAAACTCCGTGCGCATCGTGCGCATCGTGCGCTTCGATCGCTCCGTCCACGGCGTGCGGAAGGGGCGGAAAGGCGCCGTCCGCGCGGAAAATATTTCAGGATGTCCGACGCGCAGGCGGGAGCAGCGTCATTGTGCTGGCAATCCGCGTCGGCCTGGGGCGGTCGGGCGGGGTTTGAGGGCGGCGATGTCAAAGACCGGTCAGGCGGGGCGGGTTCTTGACCGCCTTGACCGGATTGTACCGCCGGTACGGGGGCGTGCGGGATAAAAGGCGGTCCCGGGCGGCCGGCAGGGGGTCGAAAGGGCGCCTTCGGGGGTCGGGAGGAGCGGGATTATCGGGGGCGGGAAGACACGGTTGCGGCGCCGCGAGCCTTGTCCACCGGGGATACATTCCCGCCCCTCGCATGTGCAAGCTGATCCGCCAATACATGGGCTATGTGGACGGCGACGACACGATTGGCGGCGCTGACGGCCAACCCGTCCAGATCGACCACACCTTCGTCGGCGGCGTCGATAAGAAGGGCTTTGACGACAAGAAGGTGGTCCTCGGCATGGTCGAGGAAGGCGGCAACGTCGTTGCCCGTCACCTGCCGAACCGTCGCGGCGGCATCGTCGGCAAGACCCTTGCCGCCAACATCAAGCCCGGCTCGCGCATCACGTCAGACGCGGAACATGCCTTCGGCGTTCTCGGCTACATGGGTCGCGGCTACCAGCACACCATCCTCAACAATCAGGCTGGCGAATGCTCGCGCGGCACCGCCAACAACAACACGATCGAAGGCTTCTGGGGCATGCTCAAGCGCGGCATCAACGGGACGTACATCAGCGTCTCGCAGAAGCACCTTCAGACGTACCTCAACGAGTTCGAGTTCCGGTACAACCTGCGCCGCCACCCGCACATGATGTTCGATCTGCCGCTGCTGTCGTTCCCGCGCGGAGCCTGAAACGGCGAATCCGGCAGGCGCCTTTTGGGGGGCGTGTCAACGCATCGCTTGACATTTGCTGTGATTAGCCCAAGATTCCGGGGTAGTCTGAAAGTAGGCACAACCTGCAAGTAGGACCGCACCGGGGAGGGGCTTTCGAGCGCCTCCCCCTTTTATTTACAGTTGAACGATGCCGAACCCGTTTGCACGGCTCGCCCTCGTGTTCAGGACTGGCCTCAACCGATTGAAATACTGTCTGGCGCCCTGCTTCCGCACATAGGAACAGGGCGCGTACTTCTGGTGAAGTAAGTACGCAACGGTATCGCAGGACTGGATGAAATAACTGTCGGCGGAGTTTTTTCCGTGCGGGTCCTCAATGACCCGTACCATTGGGAGGTTTCGCGCGGGCAAGCCGCCCATGCCGGGAATGACATTGTGAGCGGTCATCCGCCGGACGAGTCGCGTGAGCTTTCGGCCATCTGTCGCGTCCGTAATCACCAGCCCTTTATCGGCGCGATGAGCGCCCGGGAAATGACCGGCACCTATGGTGTTCTCGAAGCGCTGGAACAGGGCCTGCCAAGCGTTCTCAAAGACATCGTAGTTCGCAGCCTTCCCCTGCTTGTCCACGATCACGTTCGTGAAACTGATATGCGGCGACTTGGCCAGTTCGTCCGCAAACTGCCTGAGTATGGCAAGCCGCACATGCTTCGCCATTCCGGGGATAGGGGGCCGCCGGATATACTCAGAGGCATGGACTTCCGTCCGAAGGGGCAATCCATGAACGGCTTTTAGAGTTCGACGGAAAGCCACCAGATGGTTGAGGAAGTCCCGCCATCCGCTTTCGTGAACGGCGAGCCCAGACAGGACAAAATACCGCGTGGGCGAGTTCACCAAGCCGGTGTCGCCGCTTTCGTCCACGTACATCAGATACATGCTGCCCCCCAAAGCCGGAGGAGAGCATAGCGACGTGTTGACCGCTACTCCGCCTCGTCCTCGCGAAAATCTTCCTCGGCCGGCTCGTCCTTCGGCTTCACGTCCAGCGGTGGCTTGTTGACCATCGCGTCTAGAAGTCGGTCGAAGCGTTCTTCGTCGGGGTTGTCTGGCATCCGGTTATCCTAGCACATGACGGGCTGGGGGGCTCGACATGAAAGACTGGTGGGGGAAGCAGGCCGCGATAGCCACGTCGCTAGGGGTTCTCGCGATGATCCTTTGCATTGCGATGGGGGCGGCGTGGGTCCGAGATGTAAGTGAGGCACGCCAGTCGGTGTACGCAGCCCCAGAAGCAAGCTGCGGCGGCGATCAAAACGAATGTGCGGAGAAAGACCTTCCAGCCCAGGTCCGTGCCGCTAGGGCTGGGGAGGCGCTTGTAGACCTCGCCGTCTGGCAACTCATTGTGAGCGCGGTCGCGTTGCTGGGGATTGTCGGACTGTTCTGGAACATCGTTCAAGGCCACGCTGCGCTCGCGAAGGCTCGGGAGGCCAATGAGATCGCCAGACGCTCGTCGGAGCGGCAACTCCGGGCCTATTTGAGCATCGACCAAGTCTACTGCGTCGGCGTTGAGGCCGGGAAGCACCCGGTAATTTGGATGTCGATAAAGAACCGAGGACAGACGCCCGCCAGAAATATCCGAATCAAGAGGGCCGTAATCCGTTGCCACACCGGTAAGCCTGACGCGGTCCGAATTACCGACCTGACGGAAACGCACATATTCGATTTGGGGCCGGACCAACCGACAACCCAGTACGAGCAGTTTACCACCCAACCGCTTACCGTCTTGCAGGCTCACGACATTCTGCACGGCGACGTCGTCCACATTTTTGCGGGCTACATTAGGTACACCGACGTCTTTGGGCGGACCCGACGCAACGTATTCCGCGCGCATCTCGCAAAGGACAGCTTCCGTCATGAGGGGAAGGCCTATCTGAGCCTTGGGGGGAGACACTTCCGCTCCACCTAGCGCCAGCGCGCCGATGATCGCGCTAATCACGGCCTAGCTCCGCCCCTGAGGGGAGAAACCGCCGCACATGTCCAGAGGGGATACATCCCCGCCCCTCTTGAGTTCCTGTTTTGTTCATGCTTGGATCGGCGCCCAAAGGGAGGACTTCCACATGATCGGCTATGTGACGCTGGGTACGAACGACCTGGAGCGGGCGGCGAAATTCTATGATGCGATCGCCGCCGAGATGGGGACGGCGCGGATGATGGAGTGGCCGGGGGCGATCGCCTGGGGCACGCCGGGCGGCGGGGCCGGGATCGGGTTGACCAAGCCGTTCGACGGGCAGGCGGCCAGCGTCGGCAACGGCGTGATGGTGGCGCTGGAGGCGTCCTCGCGCGATCAGATCCACCGGCTGCATGAGATCGCCCTGGCCCATGGCGGGACCTGCGAGGGACCGCCCGGACCGCGCGGGGAGACCTTCTACGCCGCCTATTTCCGCGACCCGGACGGCAACAAGCTGAACGCCTTCATGATGGAGCAGGGCGCGGTGGCGTGATCCGGGAGGTCGATAGATTTTCCTGTTCCTGATGACAGGGTTTATCGATTTTCCCTCCTGAGGCGAAAGGTCTAGGTTCGGCTCAATCGCGCCCAGAACGCAGGAGGACACCATGGACGGACACGCCGGCGGACCCAGCCCCCTCAACGATCCGAAGAAGGAAAAGGCCGCGCTGCGGTCCCTGATCGGTCGGACCAACCGCGACTGGTGGCCGAACCAGATCGCCGTGGACATCCTGCACCAGCAGGGCCGGACCGGCGATCCGATGGGCGACGGCTTCAACTATGCCAAGGCGTTCAAGTCGCTGGACTACGCCGCCGTCAAACGCGACCTGACCGCCCTGATGACCGACAGCCAGCCGTGGTGGCCGGCGGACTATGGCCACTACGGCCCGTTCTTCATCCGCATGGCCTGGCACTCGGCCGGGACCTATCGGACCGGCGACGGGCGCGGCGGGGCGGGCGCGGGGCAGCAGCGGTTCGCGCCGCTGAACAGCTGGCCGGACAACGGCAACCTCGACAAGGCGCGGCGCCTGCTGTGGCCGATCAAGCAGAAATACGGGGCCAGCCTGTCCTGGGCCGATCTGATGATCCTGGCCGGCAATGTCGCCATCGAGAGCATGGGCGGGCCGACCTTCGGTTTCGGCGGCGGCCGGGCCGACGTCTGGGAGCCCGAGAAGGACGTCTACTGGGGCACCGAGGAGAAATGGGTCGGCGAGGAGGGCAATGAGACCCGCATCCAGCCCGACCGGGAGATGGCGCTGGAGAGCCCGCTGGCCGCGATCCAGATGGGCCTGATCTATGTGAACCCCGAGGGGCCCGGCGGCGTGCCGGACGCCCTGCAGTCGGCGCGCGACATCCGCGAGACCTTCGCCCGCATGGGCATGAACGACGAGGAGACCGTGGCCCTGACGGTGGGCGGCCACACCTTCGGCAAGGCCCACGGCGCGGGCGACGCGTCCAAGGTCGGGGTCTCGCCCGAGGGGGCCGACATCGCCCAGCAGGGCATGGGCTGGATCTCGGGCCATGCCAGCGGCATCGGCGACGACACCATCACCTCGGGCATCGAGGGCGCCTGGACGCCCACGCCGATCCAGTGGGACATGACCTATTTCGACATGCTGCTGGACCATGAGTACGAGCTGACCCGCAGCCCGGCCGGGGCCAAGCAATGGCATCCCGTCGGCGACCCCGCCGACACCCTCGCCCCCGCCGCCCATACGCCGGGCAAGCGGGTGCCGACGATGATGACCACCGCCGACATGGCGATGAAATTCGACCCGGAATACCGCAAGGTGATGGAGAAATTCCGCGGCAATCCGGCCTATTTCGGCGACGCCTTCGCCCGCGCCTGGTTCAAGCTGTGTCACCGCGACATGGGGCCGAAGGTCCGCTACCTCGGGCCGGAAGTGCCGGCCGAGGACCTGATCTGGCAGGACCCGATTCCGGCGCAGACCGGTCCGGACCTGAGCGCCGACGACATCAGCGCCCTGAAGGAACAGATCGCGGCCTCGACCCTGACCGTGGCCGATCTGGTCTCGACGGCCTGGGCGGCGGCGGCGACCTATCGCGGCTCCGACCACCGCGGCGGCGCCAATGGCGGGCGGCTGCGGCTCGAGCCGCAACGCTCGTGGGACGTCAACCAGCCGAACAAGCTGGCCCACGTGCTGGAGGTCTATGAGGCCATCAAGGGCGATTTCGACGGCGAGCGCATTGTCTCGATCGCCGACCTGATCGTGCTGGGCGGTTCGGTGGGCGTGGAGAAGGCGGCGAAGGCGGCCGGTCACGCGATCGAGGTCGCGTTCACCCCGGGCCGGACCGACGCCAGCCAGGACCAGACCGACGTCGAGGGCTTTGCGGTGCTGGAGCCGAAGGCCGACGGCTTCCGCAACTATCTGCAGGTCCGGTACAATGTCCCGACCGAGGAGTTGCTGGTCGACCGGGCCCAGTTGCTGGGGCTGACGGCGCCGGAGATGACGGTGCTGGTCGGCGGCCTGCGGGTGCTGGGCGCCAACCATGGCGGGTCGAAACATGGCGTGTTCACGGACCGGCCGGGGCAGTTGACGAACGACTTCTTCGTCCATCTGCTGGACATGCGGACGGGCTGGAAACAGGTCGACGACAGCGGCGACGAGACCTTCATCGGCGCTGACCGTCTGACCGGCGAGCAACGCTGGACGGCGACGCGCACCGATCTGGTGTTCGGCTCCAACTCGCAACTGCGGGCGCTGGCGGAGGTGTATGCCTCGGCCGATGCGGGAGAGAAGTTCGTGAAGGACTTCGTCAAGGCCTGGACCAAGGTGATGAACAACGACCGGTTCGACCTGACCCTGAAGGAAGAGTTCGGGGCGGCGGCGGCCTGATCCAACCTGTGACTGACTCCGGCCGTCGCGGTGCGGCGGCCGGGAGGTTCATCACGAAGGACACGAAGGGGGCACGAAGGACACGAAGGGACCGGGGTTCTGTCAGACCGCAGGTTGCTTCCGTGGTTAGCCAAATTGCGGCTTCGCCGCCTTCATGGATCTACGGCACGCTCGCATTATCAGCCGCTCCGAACCCTTTGTGTGCTTCGTGCCCCCTTCGTGTCCTTTGTGATGAACCAGCTTCTGCTGGACCAAAGGAGCCATAAGGCCAACTGATTGCCATTGGCCAAACGATAGCGGACGCCTATATGTCGGCCATGCTCCCGACCCTGCGACAGCTCCAGTATCTCAAGCTCCTGGCGGAGCACGCCTCGTTCAGCCGGGCGGCGGAGGCGGCGCATGTCAGCCAACCGGCGCTGTCGGCGGGGGTGCAGGAGCTGGAGAAGATTCTCGGCGCGCCGGTGGTCGAGCGGACGCGCGGCAATATCCAGCTGACCGCGGTCGGGGCCGAGGCGGTGCGGCGCGGCGAGGATGTGCTGGCGCGGACCGAGGATCTGGTCGAGGCGGCGCGCAATGCGGGCAAGCCGCTGTCGGGCCGGTTCCGGCTGGGCGTCATCCCGACCGTCGCCCCCTTCCTGCTGCCGGCCAAATTGCCGGGGGTGAAGGCGGCCTGGCCGGCCCTGCGGCTGTTCATCCGCGAGGACCTGACGCCGCGGCTGATCGCCGGGCTGAAGGCGGGCCAGCTGGACGCGGCGGTGATCGCCCTGCCCTACAGTTCGCACGGCATCGACCATGCCCGCATCGGCGACGACGAGATCCTCGCCGCCGCGCCGGTCGGCCATGTGCTGGCCGGCGCCGGGCCGATCCCGGCGGGGTCGCTGAAGGCCGAGGACCTGATCCTGCTGGAGGACGGCCACTGCCTGCGCGACCATGCCCTGGCCGCCTTCGGCATCGAGCCGCCACGGGGCGAGGATGTCTTCGCCGCGACCAGCCTGCATACGCTGGTGCAGATGGTGTCGGCCGGGCTGGGGGTCAGCTTCCTGCCCGAGATGGCGGTGCGGGCCGGACTGGCCGATCTGCCCGGCGTGGTGGTGCGGCCGATCACGGCCAAGGCCCCGAGGCGCGAGATCGTGGTCGCCTGGCGCGCCGGCTCCAGCCGCGCGGCCGAGGCGCGGCTGCTGGCCGACGCGCTCCGGCTGGATTGACATTACGACTCCGTAAGGTGCGCCGGGTATCGGCCCTGATAGGGTTCCGGCGCCCGCGGTCGCCGGGCGTGCCGGAGCCGCGTCTCATGAAATCCCGCCTGTTCGCCGCCGCCTCGATCGCCGCCCTGATGCTCGGGGCCTCCGCCTGGGCCGCCCCCGGCGACCCGGCGGTCTCGATGGCCCCGATCGAGACCAGCGCCGCCCTCGCGCCCCAGGCCATCGAGGTGCCCCCTCTGGGGTTCGCGCACCGGGTGCTGCCGAACGGGCTGCAGATCTACACCTCGCGCGATGCGTCGACCTCGAACGTGACGGTCCAGGTCTGGTACCGCGTCGGATCCAAGGATGATCCGGCCGGGCGCTCGGGCTTCGCCCACCTGTTCGAACACCTGATGTTCAAATCGACCGAGAACCTGCCGACCGAAACGTTCGACCGGCTGACCGAGGATGTGGGCGGGTTCAACAACGCCTCCACCTGGGACGATTTCACCAACTACTATGAGGTGGTTCCGGCCAACCATCTGGAGCGGCTGATCTTCGCCGAGGCGGACCGCATGGGGTCGCTGGTCGTCGACGCCGACGTCTTCGCCTCGGAGCGCGACGTGGTGAAGGAGGAATACCGCCAGAGCTATCTGGCCAATCCCTACAACCGCTTCTTCGGCCTGTTCGCGCCCCAGACCATCTATCAGGACCACCCGTATCGCCGGCCCGGCATCGGCTCGATCGAGGAGCTGAACGCGGCGACCATCGATGACGTGCGCCGCTTCCACGCCACCTACTACCGGCCCGACAACGCCGTGCTGATCGTCGCCGGCAATTTCGACCAGGCCCAGCTGGACGGCTGGATCAACCGGTATTTCGGCGGCCTGACCAATCCGGCCGCCCCCCTGCCGGTGAACAATGTCGTCGAGGCCGAGCCGACGGGCCCGCGCGAGGCGACCTTCTACGGGGCCAATGTGCCGCTGCCCGCGGTGATGCTGGCCTGGCCCACCGTGCCCTACGGCCACCCGGACCGGGCCGCCCTGACCGTGCTGGACGGCGTCCTGTCGACCGGCGAGAGCAGCCGCCTGTACCGCTCGCTGGTCTATGAGCAGCAGATCGCCGCCCAGGCCAGCTCCAGCCCCGATTTTGCGCAGCAGGCAGGCCATATGACCGCCTATGCCATCATGGCCGACGGCGAGACGCCGGACGCCGGGATCGCGGCCCTGCGCGCGGAAGTCGCCCGCTTCCGCGACGAACCCGTCACCGCCGCCGAACTGGCCGAGGCCCGGAACGAGCTGATCGCCGACGTCCTGCGCAGCCGCGAGGGCGTCGACGACCGCGCCAACGCCCTGGGCTTTGCCCTGATGTGGGACGGCGACGCCGCGGCCGCCGACCGTGAGGTCGCCGCCATCCAGGCCGTGACCCCGGCCGACATCCAGCGCGTGGCGCAGCGCTATCTGTCGGAGCAGCGCATGATCACCATGCGCTACCTGCCCGCCGACGAGGCCCATCCGCCGACCGAGCAGAACAAGGACGTGGACGCTCCGGTCCGCATCGCCGACCTCGCGCCGGCCGGCGAGCCCACGGTGCTGCTGCCGGAAGATCAGCGCGCCGCCATTCCGGCCGCGGGTCCCGAGGGCGATCTGGCGACCCCGGCCGTCGCCGATTTCCGCCTCGCCAACGGCCTGCGCGTGCTGGTCGCCCCAACCGAGGGCGTGCCCCTGGTCTCGGCGCGGCTCAGCTTCGACGCCGGCTCGCGTGACGATGCGGCCAGGCCCGGTCTGGCGCAGATGACCGCCGGTCTGCTGACGCAGGGCACCACCACCCGGGCGGCGCCCCAGATCGCCGCCGAGATCGAGGGTCTGGGCGCCACGGTCGGCGCGGGCGCCGGCGTGGACTTCACCAACGTCTTCGCCAATGCCCCGGCCAATGTCTTCCCGCAGGCCCTGACCCTGATGGCGGACGTGGTGCGCAACCCGACCTTCGCCCAGGACGAGCTGGATCGCCTGCGCGACCAGGCGCTCGACGGGCTGCGTGTGCAGCTGAGCCAGCCGGGGCCGGTGGCCTCGCAGGCGGTCGGGCGCGTGATCTATGGCGACGCCGCCTATGGCGCGCCGGGCGGGGGCACCACGACGTCCCTGCCGACGATCACCCGCGATGACGTGGCGCGCTTCCACGCCCGCGCCTACGGCCCGAACGAGGCCACGCTCGTCTTCTCGGGCGCCATCACGACCGAACAGGCCCGCGCGCTGGCGGAGCAGGCTTTCGGCGACTGGACCACGGCGCCCGTCGCCGATCAGGCCGTCCCGGCCGCGGCCGGCCCGGTTCTGGCCCCCCGCGTTGTCGTCATCGACCAGCCGGGCGCCGGTCAGGCGGCCGTGGTCGTGGCGGTGCGGGGCGTGTCGCGCACCGATGCCGACTACTTCCCCCTGTCGCTGGGCAACACCGTGCTGGGCGGCGGCTATTCCTCGCGCCTGAACCAGGAGGTGCGGATCAAGCGCGGCCTCAGCTACGGCGCCGGCTCCAACCTGGGCGTCCGCGCCGACGAGGGCGTGTTCACCGCCTCGGCCCAGACCCGCAACGACGCCGTACCCGCCGTCGCCGAGCTGATCCTGTCCGAGATCGGCCGCATGGGGACTGAACGGATCAGTGAAGCCGAGCTGGGCCCGCGCCGGGCCGTCATGCTGGGCGGCTTCGGCCGCTCGCTCGAGACGGTGGACGGCCTCGGCGGCTTCGTCGCCAACCTGGCCCTCTATGACCTGCCGATGAGCGAACTGGCCGCCTATGCCGGCAATGTCCGGGCCGTGACCCCGGAACAGATCGAGGCCGCCTTCGCCCGCCACCTGCCGGGCTCGGAAGCCAGTCTGGTCATCGTCGGCGACGCGGCCCAGTTCATCGAGGCGCTGCGGGCGAAATATCCCAACGTCGAGGTCATTCCGCTGAGCGAGCTGAACCTGAACTCGGCGACCCTGCGGTAGGGGTCAGGCCGACAGACACACCACCTGGGCCACCCGCAGTTCGCGGCGCAGGTCGTCGGCGACGAGGCCGTAGTTGTCGACGGTGACGATCCGGCCGGTCAGGGGCTCGTCGGCCTTCTGAACGCCGCGGATGGCGGGGCCGAAGGTGTCCGGGGCGGTGGTGTAGATGCGGCCCCGGCGGGGGCTCTCGGCGATGGTGACGCCGATGGCGCGGCCCTGACGGTCCAGCACCGGCGCGCCGGACAGGCCCGCCAGGGTGCCGCCCAGACCGTCGGTGCGGCCGACCTCGGCCCAGGCCAGGACCGGTTCGTCGCGCTGGCCCCGGCCGCGCACGCGCAGGGTCTCGCGGCCCAGCAGGCGCGAGGCGACCTCGCCGGCCCGCGCCTGGGGATAGCCGGGGTGGAAGCCGCGCTGACCGGCGCGCAGGCCGTGCGTGGCCATCACCGGAACCGCATCGGATCCGCCCCGGGTCAGCAGGACGGCGATGTCCGCGCGGGGGGCCAGCCGCACATCGGCGGCGACGGCGCGACCGCCGCCGACCATGATGGCCGGGCGGCGGCAGCCCTCGACGACATGGCGGGCGGTGACCCAGAGGCCCTCGCGCGAGATCGAGAAGGCGGTGCCGGACGTCGGCTGGAAGGGGATGTCCGGCGCATTGACGGTGACGGCGGGGTCGAAGGGCGTGATCGGACCCAGCAGGGCGCCCTCGATCTCATCCGGCGGCGGCGGCGCGGGGGGCGCGTCCGCGTTTTCCCGCAGTCTGAGGGACCAGATAACCAATGCGCTGACGACCAGGGAATAGACGAGCCAGTCCGGTGGTCTGGGGAAGGCCACGGCTCAGCCTGTCAGGGCGGCGGCGAGGATCAGGGCGGTCGACAGCTTGGCCCCGACCAGCAGGACGGCGGCGGCGACCTCGCCCTCGCGGATGCGCTGGGGCAGGCCGGTCAGCAGCAGGTCGACGATACGGAAGGCCAGCAGCTGCAACACCACCGTGGCCGCGCCCCACAGGGCGATGTCCTTGAGCGAGGTCGAGACGCTGAGGCTGACCGCCAGGGGAATGGCCAGGCCGATCAGGACGCCGGAGAAGGCCACGGCCGCCGCGGCGTTGCCCTCGCGGATCAGGGCGATCTCCTTCCACGGCGTGAACAGGGCGTAGAGGATCGCGCCCACGGCCAGCAGGGCGAGCGTCACGCCGAGGTGCGCCAGGGTGGTCGGGAAGCCGGTCGCGAAGGCCTGGACCTCGGCGCTTTCGAGCAGGGTGGAGAGGGACGAGGAGTCCATGAGTGTCCGGTTGCAAGAGCCCCGCGACGATTGCCCGGTTTTTGCCTCAATCCGCAAGCGCGGCGGCGCCACAGTCGGTCAAGAACTGTGACGCGGTGTGTCGGTCAGGCCGCTTCGGCCGCCGCCTTGCGCAGGGTCGAGGCGCGCACCTTCTCGCTCTCGGACTTGAGCTGGCCGCAGGCGGCGAGGATGTCGCGACCGCGCGGGGTGCGGATCGGCGAGGCGTAGCCGGCCTTGTTGAGGATGGCGGCGAACCGCTCGATCGTCTTCCAGTCCGAGCATTCGTAGTCGGTGCCGGGCCAGGGATTGAACGGGATGAGATTGACCTTGGCCGGGATGCCCTCGATCAGCTTCAGCAGGGCGCGGGCCTCGTCGGGGCTGTCGTTGACGCCCTTCAGCATCACGTATTCGAAGGTGACCCGGCGGGCGTTGGACAGGCCCGGATAGGCGCGGATGCCGGCCATCAGCTGTTCGAGATCATACTTCTTGTTCAGCGGCACCAGCACGTCGCGCAGGGCGTCGTTGGTGGCGTGCAGGCTGATCGCCAGCATGGCCTGGGTCCGCGTGCCCAGCGCGTCGAGCTGCGGCACCACGCCCGAGGTCGAGACGGTGATCCGGCGGCGCGACAGGGCGATGCCCTCATTGTCCGAGATGATGTCGATGGCGTCGGCGACGTGGTCCAGATTGTAGAGCGGCTCGCCCATGCCCATGAAGACGATGTTGGACAGCCGGCGGTCTTCCTTGGGCGACGGCCATTCCTCGAGGTCGTCGCGGGCGACCTGGACCTGGGCCACGATCTCGGCGGCGGTCAGGTTGCGGACCAGCTTTTGCGTGCCCGTGTGGCAGAAGGTGCAGTTCAGGGTGCACCCGACCTGCGATGAGACGCACAGGGCGCCGGCGCGGCCGACGTCGGGGATGTAGACGGTCTCGATCTCGATGCCCGGCGCGGTGCGGATCAGCCATTTGCGGGTGCCGTCCTTGGATACCTGGCGCTCGACGATCTCGGGGCGGGCGAGGGTGAAGGCGGCGGCCAGTTTCGCCTGGGTGTCCTTCGCCACATTGCTCATGGCGGCGAAGTCGGTGACGCCGAAATGGTGGATCCAGCCCCAGACCTGCGACGCCCGCATCTTCGCCTTTTCCGGCGGGCAGATGTCGGCGTCGATCAATGCCTGACGCAGGCCCGCGCGCGTCAGCCCGGAGAGGTTGACGGGGGCCGCCGGCTTGGCGGCGGACGTGCGGGAAAGGTCGAGCGTCAGGCTCAAGGCGGCATCCTGTGGGCGAGGGAGGCGCGGCTTATACCACAGATCGGGAAGGATTTAAGGCAGACATCCTGATCCTTCTCCCATTGGGAGAAGGTGACGCGGAGCGCCGGATGTGGGTCGGCTGGTTGAAGCGGCGAAGCCGCCCCACGGCGGTCGCCCCTCACCCTTTCGCGCAAGAACGACGGCGCCGCCGTCGTGCGCTCAAGCCCTCT
>NZ_DLHQ01000035.1 GCF_002483305.1 Brevundimonas sp. UBA7664 | reverse complement strand
TTAACAACGATCATGTGGGCAAGCGTCTGCGCCGCGCTGTTTCCAGGGCGGTGACGCGAGGCATGGCGGAGCGCCCGGGCTTCCGCCCGGATGAGTGGATAGGAATACCGTTTCGGCGAAAGACAGACGCTCCGCGCGGCGGGTTTTCGACGCGCCGGGGCCGTCGCCTGTTGTTGGCAGGTGACCCGGTCCGCGCGCCGCGGGCAGGGACGGCGACGACCGTCTCCTGGACCGGACGAGGGTTGTTCCCCGTCCCTTGGCCTGAGGGCGTTGCAGCCCTCGGGCCGCCGCGTCCGGATTGCTCCGTCGCGGCCCGCTCCCTCCGCTCCCGCCGCCGCTTCGGATCGCCGGCCGAGCGAGCCTCCCTTGCGACGGGACGGGGGGAGTCTAGGACGGGGTCCAGCTACGGCGGGATAGGGACGCTGCTTTTTTGGGAAGGCGAGCGGAGTCAGGGGTTTGGCGGCGCGGGATATGCTGGCAATCGGCGGATTGTCAGCATGATTTTGGTGTCTCCTCCCATTCGCTACGCGAACAGGGAGGAGACGATGAGGGCGGCGCGGCTAGCGTCCGTGTCCGGTCGTCACCGCCTGGGTGGGCGGCGCCCCGCGATGTCGGTACCGGGCGCCCTTGAGCATCATCTTCAGCGCCTCCCAGTGAATGCCGAGCGTCACCTTCCAGGTCAGGAGCGGATGGGTGACGAAGGCGCGCAGCAGTTCGCGGTCCGTCAGAGGGCGGCGACGACCGGCGAAAGACGCGGTCAGGATGGGCGTGTCGCCGCGGCGGACGGCGACGACGACGGACACGGCCTCGCCCGGAGGCTGGACCGTGAAATCATAGGTCAGGTCGCGGTCCATGAAGGGCGAGACGAAGAACCGCTTTTCGACGGTCTGGCGCAGCGGTCCGCTCTGTTCCGCCGGGACCGCCACCAGATAGCTGTGGCGTTCGTGGAAGGTGTTGGTGACTTCATAGAGCAGGGCGGCGAGGGCGCCGTCGGGGGTGTGGCAGAAGAAGACGCTGATCGGATTGAAGCCGTAGCCGAGGATACGCGGCAGGGTCAGAAGACGGATCGGGCCGCCGGCGATGTCGATGCCGGCGTCCGCCAGATGGCCTTCGATCTGGGCGCGCAGCGGGCGACGCGAACGGTCGCCGTGGTCGGCGGCGCGCAGGGTGATCGGGCCGAAGCGACGGCGAAGCAAGTGGAGGCGGTCCTGAAGCCCGTCGAGCTCGTCGAGGTCGGCCAGCACCATCCAGAGACGGTAGCGCAGGCGATGGTCAAAGGTGCGGGCGCGCTGGTGGACGACCTCGCCGACGTAGAGGGCGGATGCCTTCCCCCCCTTCGGGAGAAGGTGGCTCGCGAGGCGAGACGGATGGGGGTTGTCAGTGGCGGGCCCATCGTCCGGCGTTCCTGATGCGGACAGAGCCCCCATCCGAGCCGCTGCGCGGCCCACCTTCCCCCGAGATGGGGGAAGGAATGTGGAACTCGCGCTCACGCCACCTTCGCCAGCGGGGGCGGCGCAACGCCCAGCTGGATCCGGCCGCTCTCGTTCTCGACCGACCACGGGCGCCGCACGCCGCCCAGCTGTTCGGCGACGGCGAGGCCGGCCTGCAAGCCGTCCTCGTGGAAGCCCGAGCCGAACCAGGCGCCGGCGAACCAGACATTGCGGCGGCCTTGCAGGCTCCACAGTTCCGACTGGGCCGCCACGGCGGCGGCGTCGAACACCGGATGCTCATAGTCCCATTCGCCGAGCACCAGCGCCGGGTCGGGCGCGCGGGCCGGGTTGAGGCTGACGAACAGGGGCGGTCCGGGCAGGGACTGGAGCTCGTTCATCCAGTAGGTGACGCCGCCCTCGCCCGCGCGGTCGGAATAGCCGAGGTGCGTCCAGGCCGCCCACGCCTTGCGCCGTTTCGGCATCAGCGACGTGTCGCGATGCAGGATGACCCGGTTGGGCCGGTATTCGATGGCGCCCAGCAGCCGGCGGTCGTCCGCAGACGGCGCGTCCAGCAGTTTCAGGGCCTGGTCGGAATGGGTGGCCAGGACCACGGCGTCGAAACGCTCGAGCCGGCCGTCGGCGAAGCGCAGGGCGGCGCCGTCGAGACCGCGCAGCACGCCGGTGATCCCCGCATCGGTGACGATCCGGCCGCGGAAGGCCTCCGCAAGGCGGGTTACGTAGGACCGGCTGCCGCCGTCGACGGTGCGCCAGGTCGGCTTCAGGTCCACCTTGAGCAGGTTGTGGTTCATGTAGAAGCGCACGAAGGACGCCGCCGGGTAGGTGGCCATCTGCCCCATGGTGCAGGACCAGATGGCCGCGGCCTGGGGCAGCAGATGCGCCTCGCGGAACAGGTCCCCGTAGCCGCCTCGGGTCAGGTAGGCGTCGAGGGTCTCGCCGGACTGCTCCAGCGCCGGCAGGTCGCGCGGCGCCTGTTTCTGGAAGCGCAGCAGGTCGCCGATCATGCCCCAGAACCGGGGGCTGGCGTAGTTCCGCTTCTGGGCGAACAGGGCGCCGAGGCCCTGGCTGCAATATTCGAATGCCCCGTCGTCGATGGATACGGCGAACGACATCATGGCCGGCTTGGTCGGGACGTGGAGGTGTTCGAACAGGGCCTTCAGATTGGGGTAGTTGGCCTCGTTATAGACGATGAAGCCGGTGTCGACCGGGACGGGCTCGGTGGGCGCCGGAGCGTCGACGGTGTTGGAATGCCCGCCCAGCCGGTTGTCCGCCTCGAACAGGGTCACGTCATGCGATTGCGACAGCAGCCAGGCGCAGGACAGGCCCGAGATGCCGGAGCCGACAACGGCGATGCGTTGGCCCGCGGGCGCTGGGGACGTGGCGACGAGGTGAGGGGGCATGCCGGCTCCGGAGAAACGTGTCGGAAGTTACGGAGCCGGGTCTGTGGCGGATGCCGTACATCCGGACTGCAACGCTCGACGTAGCTGAAACGTTCGCCAGATCTGTCAGGACACCAGCATGAGCCTCGCCACCGCCGCCATCCGCCGTCTGCAGGATGCACCCTTCCCGGATTTCGTCGCCCGCCCGGCCATTGACAGCCTGGTCAGCGAGGCCCGCAAGCGTCTGGACCGGGAGGGGCCGCACGACGAGGCCGTGTTCGCCCGCGACATGGCCAAACGCGCGATCGCCGAGCATGCGGCGGCGGCCAACGCCCAGCACTATGAACTGCCGCCCGAGTTCTTCGAGATCTGCCTCGGCGCGCGGCTGAAATATTCCTGCTGCCTGTATCCGGCGGCGGAGACGACGCTGGACGAGGCGGAGGAGGCGGCGCTGGAGGAGACCTGTCTCCACGCCGGGCTGGCGGATGGTCAGCGGGTGCTGGAGCTGGGATGCGGCTGGGGCTCGCTGAGCCTGTGGATGGCCGAACGCTATCCGGGATCGACCATCACCGCCGTGTCGAACAGCCATGGGCAACGGCGGCATATCGAGGCCCAGGCGAAGGCGCGGGGGCTGGGCAATCTGACTGTCATCACCTGCGACATGAACGATTTCAGCCCGAACGCGGGCGGCGGGGGCTTCGACCGGATCGTCTCGGTCGAAATGTTCGAGCATATGGCCAACTGGCGCGCCCTGCTGAGCCGGGCCCACGGCTGGCTGAAGCCGGACGGGCGGATGTTCATCCACATCTTCACCCACCGCGACGCGCCCTACCGGTTCGACCACACCGACAGCGGCGACTTCATCGCCCAGCATTTCTTCACCGGCGGCGTCATGCCCAGCCGCGGCCTGATGCGGCAGTTTCCCGACCTGTTCCGGGTCGAGCGCGAATGGACCTGGAACGGCGTCAACTATCAGCGCACCGCCGACCACTGGCTGGCCAATATGGACGCCAACGGCGACCGGGTGATGGAGCTGATGCGCGAGACCTACGGCGCCGATGCGGCCCTGTGGCGGCGGCGCTGGCGGCGGTTCTATCTGGCCACGGCCGGCCTGTTCGGCAACGATGGCGGCAACACCTGGGCCGTCACCCACTATCTGCTGAAGCCGGCTTGAGGACCTGAAGACATGATCAAATACATCGTCGCCTATCTCGGGGCCGGCCTGACCTTCGCGGCCATAGACGCCGTCTGGCTGACCACCATGACCAACCGCCTGTACAAGCCGGTGCTCGGCCCAATCCTGGCCGACAAGCCGGACATGAAGGCGGCGGTCGCCTTCTATCTGATCTCCATCTTCGGGACGGTCTTCCTGGCCATCGAGCCGGCCCTGCGCGAGGGGGCCTGGCAGCGGGCGGCGATCAACGGCGCGGTGCTCGGCTTCGTGGCCTACGCCACCTATGACCTGACCAACCAGGCGACGCTGAATGTCTGGTCGGTCAAGCTGACCCTGATCGACCTGGCGTGGGGCACGACCCTGACCACGGTTTCGGCTCTCGGCGGCTATTTCGCGGCGAGATGGGCCGAAGGAAAGTTCGGCTAAACCCCTCGCGATTAACCTTTTTCTTCCCGCGACACGGGCGCGAGGTGGCCAGATCGCAGCGATAGGGTAAAAGGCAAGACTGGACGTGTTTCAGTCGGGGGACTCCTTGCGCGCTGGCATCAACGCTTTGACGGCGATCTTCGTGGTCGGCGTTCTGGCCGGACTGGCGTTGACGCCGGACGGACGGGCGTGGCTGCGCAATCCCACCGTCATGCTGGGCGACAAGGCCGCCGCCTCGGCCCCGCCGTCGCCGTCGCCCGCGCCGGTCGCCGTCGTCGCGCCGGCGGC
>NZ_DLHQ01000050.1 GCF_002483305.1 Brevundimonas sp. UBA7664 | reverse complement strand
CACGGCAGCGGACTGCTCAAGACCGCCAAGCTGCCGCTGTATGTGTTCCGCTCGGCCATCGGCATCGTCTCGATGCTCTGCGGCTTCTGGGCGATCGTGAACCTGCCGCTGGCGCAGGCGGTTTCGCTGTCCTACTCGACGCCGCTGTTCGTGACCATCGGCGCGGTCCTGGTGCTGGGGGAAGTCGTGCGTGCGCGACGCTGGACCGCGGTCGCGCTGGGTTTCGTCGGTGTGGTCCTGATCCTGCGGCCGGGTGCGGAGTTCAGCCCCGGGGTGCTGGTAGCGCTGCTGGCGGCGGCGCTGAGCGCGGCGGTGGCGATCAGCATCAAGTTCCTTTCGCGCACCGAAAAGCCGGACGCGATCGTGCTCTACACCACCCTGTTGTGGGTGCCGATGTCACTGCTGCCGGCCCTGTGGGTGTGGGAGAACCCGCAGGGCATCACCTGGCTGTGGATCGTGCTGGCAGGGTTCTTCGGCACGGCCGGCCACATGTGCTGGGCGCGCGCGCTGAAGCTCGGCGAGGCATCGATGCTGACGCCAATCAGCTTCCTGCAGGTGCCGATCGTCGCCGCTGCCGGCTACCTGCTGTTCGAGGAGTACCTCGACGCCTGGATCGTTGCCGGCGCCGCCATCATCTTCTTCGCCAACGCCTACATCGCTCACCGCGAAGCGCAGCTGGCGCGCCGCGCGGTGACCGACCCCGAGATCGCGCGGGAACCACCGGCGCCGCGCTGAGCCCGACGCAAGGCGCCTGTGTCAGTGCGGTGCGTACAGGAACAGCGCGATCAAGGCAGCAGCAATGCCGGCGGCCGCCAGGATCAACCAGCCGAAGTTGAAGCTGCGCGGCGGCTCCGCCAAGGCCGCCGCCGCGGCGGCGGACGCGGCGGCGGCGCGGGCGGCCAGCTGCTGGCGCGCCTCGAACCGACGGGACAGCTTCTCCGTCAGGCTGCGGGCGGCGGCGGGATCCATCTGGGCCATGATGGCGGCCAGCGACCGCGGTCGCATGGCGGCGGCGACCGGCAGACGGACATCATCGTCGAGGGTGGCGAAGACGCGGGCCGCCTCGCGGGGACGCATGGCGGAATAGACGGCCACCATCCGGTCGTTCTCGGCCTTCTCCTGCTCGCTGACCTGGCCCAACAGGACCCGGACCTCGGCCTTCACGGCCTCCAGCGCCGCCACCCGGGCGTCCAGCTTCTGTTCGGCCGTGGCCAGCAGCGGCAGCATCGAGGCCAGATCGGCGTCGCGGGCGTCCAGCTCGGTGCGGCGGCCGGCCAGCGACTGCAGGATGCGCAGCTCGGCCGGTGAAATACCCGCCTGCTGGGCCAGTTGCTCGGGCGTCAGGGCGCAGATCGCGGCGGCCGGAGCGGCAGCGGCGGCGGCGGGCGCGGCTTCCTCGGCCCACGCCTTCGCGCCGTCGAACAGGCCGGGCGCGACGCCGACGGCGCGAACCAGGACCACCCCGCCGATGGCGACGGCGATCAGGGGCAGCAGGCGGGGAATCTTGCTCATGATCGGCTACTCGAATAGGCCCCAAAACCGCCCGGCGACGCGCGCCGGGCACAGGGCGAGAAAAGGCTCAGGCGGCGAAGAGGTCTTCGTCCAGATTGCGGCGCGTCTGGTTGAGACTTTGCTTCGCAGCCTGGTTAGCGGTCCGTCCGGCGGTCAGGGCGCCGAGGATGGCGGCGACGGGGGCGGCCGCGCGATTGGCCGGCGCCATGCCCTGGATGCGTTCCGCCAGCGCCGCCATGCGCAGGGCGCGTTCGTCGTCAGCAGTCACGGCGACGGGGGCCGCCGGGGCGGAGACCAGCGTCGGCTTCGGAACATCCCGCACCGGGGCCCTCGGGGTGTCCGGTCCCCGGGCGATCAGCGATTCCAGCTGCGCCCTGACTTCACGCGCCTTGACGATGCGGTCGTGCAGCAGGTCCGTCTCGTGGCCGGAGGCGCGCAGACTGGCCAACGCCGACTCGGCCCGGCCCGCCGCGGTGTTGAGCTCGGTGACGGCGGTCGCGAAGGCCTGTTGGCCGGCGCGCAGGGCCGACAGCTTCTTTTCCAGCCGCACGCCGTAGCCGAGCGCGGCCACCAGCAACAGCATGAGTACGCCGTCGAGGATCATTCCGGTCATCAGCGTCTTCCCTTGGTCAGACTGGTGGCGGCCTCGACGCTGATCGGCGCCTCGATCCGCACGGCGATATGCTGGCCCTTGCGGCCCATCTTGCCGGTCGTCACCGGAATGGAGCCGCAGCGGACCGAGATGTCCGAATCGGGCGTGGCGTTGAGCATCAGGGTGTCGCCGACCTTCAGATCGAGCACCTTGGAGAGTGGCAGCTGCTGCTCGTCCAGCACGGCCCGGACCTCGGTTTCCGTGGTCCAGAGTTCGGTGGCCAGGTGGCCTTCCCAGATGTTGTCGCGGCCGAATTTCTCACCCATGAACTGCTGCAGCAGCATCTTCCGGATGGGCTCCAGCGTGGCGTAGGGCAGCAGCAGTTCGATACGCCCGCCCCGGTCCTCCATGTCGATGCGCAGCTTGACCAGGATGGCGGCGTTGGCCGGGCGGGCGATGGCGGCGAAGCGCGGGTTGGTCTCCAGCCGGTCGAGGCTGAAATGCACCGGCGTCAGGGGCTCGAAGGCGGCGCGGGCGTCGGCCAGCACGACCTCGACCATCCGCTGGACCAGCACCCGCTCGATCGTGGTGTAGGGCCGGCCCTCGATGCGCAGGGCCGCCGTGCCGCGGCGTCCGCCCAGCAGCACGTCGACGATCGAATAGATCAGGTTGGAATCGACCGTCAGCAGACCGTAGTTGTCCAGCTCCTCGGCCCGGAACACCGCCAGGATGGCCGGCAGGGGGATGGAGTTGAGATAGTCGCCGAACCGGATCGAGGAGATGTTGTCGAGGCTGACCTCGACGTTGTCCGAGGTGAAGTTGCGCAGCGACGTCGTCATCAACCGCACCAGGCGGTCGAAGACGATCTCGAGCATCGGCAGGCGCTCGTAGGACACCAGGGCCGAGTTGATGATGGCGCGGATGCCCGACCGCTCGCCGTCATCGCCCTCGCCCATGTCGAAGCCCAGCAGGCTGTCGATCTCGTCCTGGTTCAGAACCCGTTCGGAGAGCGTGGCCGAACGGGCTTCCCCATCCGTATCCATCGCCGGATCGGCTGCTTCCGCGAACGGGTCGGCGCTGTCGGCGAAAGCCGCGTCGGTCATGCCTACTGCACCAGCATTTCTTCGATCAGAACGGCGTCGACCTTGCCCGGGGCCGCGATCAGATTGACCCGTCGGAGGATTTCGGCGCGGAGCTGGAAACTGCCGGCTGAACCGGCAAGGTCCTCAGGGCGCAGTTCGCGCAGGAAGCCCTGGAACATGTCCTGCATTCGCGGCATCTCGGCCTGCAGCTGCTCGGCCACATGGGCGTCGTGGGTCTCCAAGGTGAGCTTCAGCTTCAGGAAGGTCGGACGGCCGTCCGGCGCCTGGATGTTCACCACCATGTCAGGCAGGGTCAGGAAGGTGACGCCGTCCGGCCCCTCGGCGATGACGCCCAAAGCCGGATCGGCCGGACCGTCGGCGGCGCCATGTCCCCCGCTCTTCTTTTCGGCCTTCTTCTCATGACCGCCCTTCTTCTCGGCGCCGTGACCGTCCTCTTCCGTCGAGGCCGGCTTGGGCTGCATCATGAAGAAGGCCGCGCCGCCGCCACCGCCCAGCACGACCAGCGCGGCCGGAATGACGATGAACAGCAGGGGCAGCTTCTTTTTCTTCGGCGCGCCCTCTTCGCCCTCGGCAGGGGGCGCGTCGGAAACGGCGGGCAGGTTGCCGGCATCGTCCCCGCCTTCCTTTGGGCCCTTCTTCTTGCCGAATTTGAACATGGAACGTGCCCCGAGAATCTCTCGGTCCATACGAACGTTTTTTGGTTAACGAGCCGCTAAGAACCGGCAAATCCTGCCGGGTGAGACGGTGGGAAATCCCGGCCAGAAGCCCGCCGGCAATGGATTAACCCTGTTGGCACGACCATTGCGAGGGGATGGGCGAAAGGAGCCGCCCCGTGGAAAACGCCGCCTATGTCGGACTGTCACGCCAGATGACGCTGCGCCGCGAGCTCGACATCGTGGCCAACAACATCGCCAATGCGGACACCACCGGCTTCAAGGTCGAACAACTGCTGCTCGGCGCCGAGATCGGCGAGCGGGCCCGCAACGCCTTCATCCGGCCGGGCGTCAGCTTCGTGCTGGATAACGGCGTCGGCCGCGACTACGGCCAGGCGGCGCTGGAACAGACCAGCCGTGATCTGGACTTCGCCATCGAGGGCGAAGGCGCCTTCTTCAAGCTGAACGACGGCGCCGGCGAGGCCTATACCCGCGACGGCGCCTTCACCCTCGACCCCGAAGGCCGGCTGACCACCCAGGGCGGCGCGGCCGTGCAGGGCGACGGCGGCGACATCATTCTGGACCGCTCGCTGGGCGAACCCGCCGTGGCCGCGGATGGCACGATCAGCCAGAACGGCGAGCCGGTCGGCCGGCTGTCGGTGGTTCGCTTCGATACCCTGGCCGCGCTCGAAAAAGGCGGCGACGGCCTGTACCGCAACGCCTCCAACGCCGTCGCCATCGAGGCCACGGACGCCCGCGTGCGTCAGGGCATGCTGGAAGGCTCCAACGTCAATCCGATCCTCGAGATCACCAATCTGATCGAGATCCAGCGCGCCTACGAGAGCGTGACGCGGATGATCGAGAACGCCAACGACCTGTCCCGCCGCTCGGTCGAGCGGCTGGGCCGGGCATAGAAAGGGAGACTGAGACATGCGCGCGCTCAGAACCGCTGCCTCGGGCATGGCCGCCCAGCAGCTGAACGTCGAGGTCATCTCGAACAACATCGCCAACATGAACACCGTCGGCTTCAAGCGGCAGCGGGCCGAATTCCAGGATCTGCTGTACCAGAACGTCGAACGCATGGGCGCGCAGTCGTCGAGCCAGGGCACAGTGGTCCCGACCGGCATCCAGATCGGCGCGGGGGTCAAGGCCGGCAGCGTCTATCGCATCACCGACCAGGGATCTCCCACCCAGACCGGCGGCAGCTATGACGTCGCCATCGACGGACGCGGCTATTTCCAGGTGCTGCTGCCGTCCGGCGAGACCGCCTTCACCCGGGCCGGCAATTTCGCGCTCAACGGCGAGGGCCAGCTGGTCACCGACGACGGCTATGCGGTGCAGCCGAACATCTCGATCCCGCAGGACGCCGTGGACGTGACCATTTCCAAATCGGGCCAGGTCCAGGTGATCACCGCAGGCCAGACCGAGCCGTCGATCGTCGGCCAGCTCGAGCTGGCCAGCTTCTTCAACGAGGCAGGGCTGGAAGCGATCGGCGACAACCTGCTGATGGAGACGGCTGCCTCGGGCGCGGCCAATGTCGGCACGCCCGGCGACGTCGGCTTCGGCCAGCTGCTGCACGGCTACACCGAGGCGTCGAACGTGGACGCGGTGGCCGAGATCAGTGCCTTGATCATCGCCCAGCGCGCCTACGAAATGAACTCCAAGGTCATCACCACTGCCGACCAGATGCTGTCGGTCAGCGCGCAGGTGAAATCGTGAGGTCCCTGATCCTCGGCGCGATCGCCGCCCTGCTGACGGCGGGCGCCGCCACGGCCGGCCCGGTGACCCTGAAGGCCAATCCGGTCGACAGCGACGGACGCGTGACCCTGGGCGACGTGTTCGACGGCGCTGGCGCGGCCTCGGATGTCGTGATCGGCTCGCGCGCAGGCCCCTCCATCGTCTTCGAGGCCGGGCAGCTTCAGAGTCTGGCGCGCCAGTCCGGACTCGACTGGGCAAATCCGGCCGGGTTGCGCCGGGTGGTGGTGCGTAGCACCGCGGCGGCGCCATCCGCGGCCTCCCCTGCCCCGCCATCCTCTGCCGCCGCCGACCAGGCGCCTGTCAGCGCCGCCCCTCCGCGGTCTGTCCGGGCCGCCTATGCCGACCGTGTCATCAGCCGCAACGACATGGTCGAGGTCGCCTATGAGGTGGGCGGCGTCCGCCTGACCATCACCGGCCGCGCCGAGGGCAATGCCGCCGCCGGCCAACGTCTGGCGGTTCGCAATCTGCAGTCCGGCCGCACCATCGACACCGTGGCCATCGGCCCCGGTCAGGCTCTCGCCGGCCAGGAAGCCCGCGCCTCCCAGCAACTCACCGCCCGATAGAGAGATACAGGTCCATGCGTACCGTTCTGATCGTCACCGCTGCGGCCCTTTCGCTTGGCGCCTGCTCCACCGCCATGGAGGCCGTGCGCGGTCCGGAACTGGCCCCGATCGGCTACCCGGCCGCCCTGATACCGACCAGCCAGACCTACCTGCCGTCGCCGGAGCAGCAACATGCCGACCGCGCCGCCAGCGCCAACAGCCTGTGGCGTACCGGCGCCCGGACCTTCTTCGGCGACCAGCGCGCGCGCCGCATCGGCGATATCGTCACGGTCAATATCGATATCGACGACCGCGCCCAGACCCAGAACTCCACGGCCCGCAGTCGGTCCAACGACATCTCGGGCGGGATCAGTAATTTCTTCGGCCTCGAGAACAGCCTCGGCCGGGCCTTCCCCGGCGGCTTCGATCCGCAAAACCTGGTCGGGCTGGAGGGCGAATCGAACTCGAACGGGACCGGTTCGGTGAACCGCTCCGAAAAGGTCAGCCTGACCATAGCGGCGGTCGTCACCGACGTGATGGCCAACGGCAATCTGGTCATCCAGGGTCGGCAGGAAGTGCGCACCAACCGGGAGGTCCGCGAACTGACCGTCGCCGGCATCGTGCGGCCCGAGGACATCAGTTCGGCCAACACCATCGCCCACACCCAGATCGCCGAGGCTCGCATCAGCTATGGTGGCCGCGGCGATATCAGCCGGATCCAGGGCGCGCCCGCGGCGCAGTCGCTGGTGGAGCGCTTCAGCCCCTTCTAGGCGGCGCTTCGCCTCAGTCAGGGGAAAAGGGCCGTTCGCCGAACGCGCGATAAATTCGCCACACGTCGGGATGCGGTCAGGGGCGTCCAAGCGGAGCCGTGAACCGTTAACGGGATGTGGCGTTTCGGAACCAGACGAGAAGGTTCCTCATGCTGAAGATCGCCATTCCCGCCGTAGCCGCCCTCGGGCTCATCGCCTTCGCTGCCCGCTCGCAGGCGACGGATGCGGATGCGCATGTCGGCCTGGCTCCGATGGGCTGGCACCTGAGCCAGGAAGGTTCGCTGGCGAAACTCGCCTATGGCGTGGCCAACTCCGATCAACTGGCCCTGATGATGACCTGCGAGCCGGGACAGGCCCGGGCGACGGTCTATGGCGACGTCCAGCCGGCGAGCCGGCGCCTGATCAAGGCATCGATGTCGGCGGCGATTGATCCGCTCAGCGGCGGCATGGTTGACGAGACGCGGATCTCGGTGCGCGATCCGGCCATGCAGCAGCTGGCCCGAAGCGGCAAACTGGCGGTCACGGCCGAGGCCGGACAGTTCGAACTGTCCGCCACCCCGGACGAGCGCCGCCTAATCGGCGACTTTTTCGCCTATTGCGGTTCCGACCGCGTCTGACCACAACAGTGGACGGACCAATCGGTGGGGGCTGAGCCATGATCGCCTTGTTCATCATCGCGGCCCTGGCCACGCAGACTTCGCCGCCGGAACCCGCTTGGACGTGGACGCTGTATGCCGACACAACGCCCGTGGTGCTCGCCAATGAAGTGCCCGACACCGCCAGTCTGCGCGCCACCCTTGAGTGTGATCCGGGAACCAGTGTGGCTCTGGTGAGCCTCTATGGCGGCGCGCCGCTGACGGGGATGGCGCGGGTCACCGCCGGCGAGGCGTCCGCCGTCGCCGAGGCGGAGACGGCGCGGGCCGGCGCTTCCAAGCTCGCCCTGCGGACTGACCACCCGGTGTTCGCGGCTTTTACGGTGGACGGAAAGCTGGCGATCGCGGTCGGCGATGAGCGCCGCCCGGTCGAGGTTCCCGCCGCGCACCTTGCCAAGCTGCGCCGCTTCGCGGAACTGTGCTCTGGCTGATCGGCTGAACCGATCGGGAGAGGTCGATGCACGCGCGAGTCCTGATTGTTCTAACCGGCCTGTCGCTTGGCGCAGCAGCCTGCGCCACGGTAGAGGCTCCGACGACGACGCCTCCGGAGGCTGTGAGCAGCGCGCCCGCGCCGGTCGATGGCTACGACTGGTTCTACCATCTGGACGATGGCGAGGCCCGGCTGGTCTATGGACTGGCCGAGAGCGATGACCTCCGACTGGGCCTCGATTGCCGGGCGGGCAGCGGGCGGCTGATGTTGAGCGCGATCGGAGGGCCGGAAGCGAAGCCCGAGATCCTTGTCGAGGCCGGCGGCGAAACCGAACGATTCCCGGCCCTGTCCGAACCGTCCGAACTGCACGACGGCGTCCTGCTCACCGCCGCCGCCGCCGCGGCCGCCCCCGTGTTCCAGCGCTTCCGCCGGCTGGGCTGGATGGCCCTGTGGCAGGACGGGGAGCGTGAGGCCTACGCGCCCCATCCTGAATCCCGACCCAATATCGAGCGGTTCTTCGCCTTCTGCGGTTGACGCGACGCCGCCGCTCCGGTGCAGTCCCGCCCGACCTGGGAGGGACCTCATGAAGTTCGTCATCGCCGCCGGCGCCATCGCCCTGTTCGCCGCCGCCGGTTCACCCGTCACGGCCCAGACGACCCCGCCCACCGCCGTGCGGAATGCCGAGAACCCCGCGCTGGCCTCGGTTCTCGCCGACTATGAAACTTGGCTCCGTTCGGTGGAGCCGGTCACGGCAGGCATGGAAGGCGACCGCGCCGCCCTGTCGCGCCTGTCCGACGCCTCGCGGGCCTTCGAGGAGGCGCAGGAACCGGTGCTGAAGGGCTTCGCTGACCGTCTGGCGGCGATCGACCCCGACGGTTTGAGCGACGATGACCGGCTGAACCACGCCTTCATGGCGTACGTCGTTCAGCGGTCGCGCGCCCGCATCCCGCTCGACACCGGCCGCATCGAGGCCTTCAACTCCGAAGGCGGGCCCGGCCAGGGTCTGGCCTATGTCGCCAGCATCACCCGTATCGCCAGCGCCGCCGACGCCGAGGCCTGGATCGCCCGGCTGGAAGCCATGCCCAAGGTCTATGCCGACCAGTTGGCCAACGCCCAGCGGGGCCTCGACACCGGCCTGGTCCAACCCCGCTCCATCGTCGAGAACGCCCTCACCCTGATCGAGCCCGAGGCGGCGCTCGACCCGGGGGCTGACCCCCTGTTGCGGCCGTTCGCGACCCTGCCGGCCTCAATCCCCGCAGCACAGCAGGCGGCCCTGCGCGAACGCGCCGCCCGGGTCGTGGCCGACGGAGTCATGCCGCAGCGGCGCGAATGGGCGCGTTTCCTGCGCGAAGACTATCTGCCCCGCGCGCCCGAGACCCTCGGCCTGGTCCACAGGCCTGGCGGGCGTGAACTGTACGCCTGGTTGGTCCGCGGCTTCACCACCACCGAGCTGACGCCGGACGAGGTTCACGCCATCGGCCAGCAGGAGGTCGCCCGCATCCGCGCCCGCATGGACACCGAGTTGCGCGCCGCCGGCTGGACCGGCGATTTCGCGTCCTTCCTCACCTTTCTGCGGACCGACCCCCAATTCTACGCCAGCACGCGCGAACAGCTGCTGGAGAAGGCCTCGGAAATGGCCAAGCGCGCCGACGACGGCCTGCCGGCCCTGTTCGGGACCCTGCCCCGCCTGCCCTATGGCGTGCGCCCGGTGCCGCGCGAGATCGAAGCCAACTACACCACCGGCCGCTACAACGGCGGCTCGCTGGAGAACGGCGTCGCCGGCGGCTATATGGTCAACACCTCCAGCCTCGACCAGCGTGGCCTGTACGAGCTGCCGGCCCTGACCCTGCACGAGGCGGTGCCTGGCCACCATCTGCAGATCGCCCTGCAGCAGGAGGCCGAGGCGGGCCCCTATTTCCGCCGCAGCGTCGACGTCACCGCCTTCGTCGAGGGCTGGGGTCTGTACGCCGAATTCCTCGGCGAGGAGATGGGCTTCTACCGCACCCCCTATGAGCGGTTCGGCCGCCTCAGCTACGAGATGTGGCGCGCCTGCCGGCTGGTGTCGGACACCGGCATTCACTGGATGGGCTGGGACATCGAACAGGCCCGCGCCTGTTTCCGCGACAACTCGGCCCTCGCCCCGCTGAACATAGAGACCGAACTGCAGCGCTACATCGGCTGGCCCGGCCAGGCCACGGCCTACAAGATCGGCGAGATCCGCCTGCGCGCGATCCGGACGCGGGCTCAGGCCGAACTGGGCGACCGTTTCGACGTGCGCCGGTTCCACGACGCCCTGCTGGTCGACGGCCCCCTGCCCATGGCCCTGCTGGATGAGCGGATGGACCGCTGGATCGCGGAGGAGAAGGCGCGGCCCACGGACTAGAGGCCCAGCGCCGCCCGCGCCTTCTTCGTCAGTTTCGACGCCACGATGCCGTGGGCGATGAACAGATGTTCGGCCAGCTCCTCATCGGCCCAGTCGTCGATCTGCGGCAGGTTCACCCACCGGTTCCGCGCCATATAGGGCGCAGGGCGGGCGTGACCGCTTTCGGTCAGCACCTCATAGGCGATGTCGGAAACCTTGAACGAGATGCCGCCGCGCTCGCCGACCATGCAGAACATCTTGCCGCCCACGCGGTAGGCGTCATGGTGGTCCCCGAACGGATGGTCCAGCCTCGCGGCGGGCAGCGCCAGGCAGACCCTGCCGACCCCGCCGCGATCCATGATCAGGCCTCCACGCCCACACCGATCGGACAGACGACGCCGGTTCCGCCAATCCCGCAGTAGCCGGCCGGATTCTTGGCCAGATAGCCCTGGTGATAGTCCTCGGCGAAATAGTAGGGACCGGCGGGCGCGATCTCCGTCGTGATCGTCCCCCGGCCCGCCTTGGCCAGCGCGGCCTGGTAGGCGTCGCGCGACGCCTCCGCCTCGGCCTTCTGGGCGTCGTCCAGCCAGTAGATCGCCGACCGGTAGGTGGTGCCGACGTCATTGCCCTGGCGCATGCCCTGGGTCGGATCGTGGTTCTCCCAAAAGGCCTTCAACAGGTCGCCGTAGCGGATCTCGTGCGGATTGAAGACCACCTGCACGACCTCGGCGTGGCCGGTCTTGCCGGTGCAGGTTTCCTCATAGGTCGGGTTGGGCGTGATTCCGCCGGAATAGCCGACCGACGTCACCCAGACCCCGGGCAGCTGCCAGAAAATGCGCTCCACCCCCCAGAAACAGCCCATGCCGAACATCGCGGTCTCGAACCCCTCCGGATGCGGCCCCTTCAAGGGTCGGCCGGAGACGTAGTGGACCTCATCGGTGGGCAGGGGCGAGGATCGGCCCGGCAGGGCCTCGGCGGCGGTCGGCAGGTCGGGGGATTTCTGGAACAACATGGCGGGAACTCTCTTGGGCCGCGGTGGGTCGGACGATCAATCCTCCATATGGGGCGCCATCCGCCGCTTGCCGAGGGGGGCGCGTTGTTCTATCAGCCTCGCCTCCCGCCGGATCGACCTCCGGCGGCTTCACGCGCGTCGTGGAAACGGACAGGTGGCGGAGTGGTCGATCGCGCACGCTTGGAAAGCGTGTGTAGGTGAAAGCCTACCGAGGGTTCGAATCCCTCTCTGTCCGCCACGCACCCGGCCTAATTTTGCTCTTATAACTCAGCTATTTAGGACCGCCCTCCGCCGGCACTTCAAACTCATCCGGATTTTTCGCAATCCTGGAATCTGCGCCTAAGTCCCAATTCCACGAACCGACCTTCTCCGGCCCGCTGGCGTGGGACAAATCGGCGATGGACTGACATGACAGCGCCTGCAATGAAAAACGCCCCGGTCCTTGGACCGGGGCGTGCTTCAATCTTCAGTCCATTTCGCACCAGATGAAGACTACCAGCTCCAGCGTGCGCCGATACGGGCTGTGACGCCCTCGGCTCCGTCGCCGAAGTCGATTTCGGTCTTCAGGAAGGCCTGCAAGCCGGCAGGGCCATCAATGCCGACGCCAAAGTCGGCGCGACCGTGAGTGTCGTAAGGGATGTCCGCCACGGAATAGCTGGTGGCGTTCAGGGAGAAGAGCATCTCGTTCTCGCCCTCCAGCTCCTCAATGGCAAACACGCCGACCGACGGCGTCAGGGTGTAGGCCCCCACGATCGTCTTTCCGCCGAAGCGGGCGCCAGCGCGGGCGCGCAGGCTGGTCGCCGTCTCGAAGTCTGCCGTGGCTCCGGCGACGGCCAGCTGATCCAGGTCAACGCGGATATAATCAAGCGATGCGACCGGTTCGAAGAACATGTTGCCGAACGTCAGGCGATAGGCGGCCTCGACCTGGACATCCACGCTGTGGCCGTCCAGCTCGGATCGAGCGCCCAGGTCGCGCAGTGTGGCGGTCGCCTCGAATACGTCCAGTTTGGCAAGACCGCTGAGGTTGAGACCGCCCAACTGCCAGGCGCCATAGCCCCCGAAGTTGAAGCCACGCAGGTGGAAGATGGTGGCTGACTGATCGAAAGCCATTCGATAGTCCCCGAACCCGCCGGTAAAGCCGACGATCAGATTGTCGCCTGCCACGTTCAGGGCCCGATCAACACCAAACTGAGCGCCACTCCACTCGGTTTCGGACGAAAGGTCGCGCGCCACGACAGTACCAAACAGATCGAACGTGCCCGCCTGCTCGAGGTCGCGCTCGCCGAGCAGGATCTGGCCCCAGGCCTCGGTGCGCCCGCGACGACCGGTACCCGACCAGTTGCTGTCGCGAACGTCTTCCATTCGCGAGGTCCAGGCTTCGCCCGACTTGGACGCATAGTCCTGGGCCGCAGCGCCCAACCGCAACATCGAAACCGAGTCGTCGCTGGGCAGGGCCGCCAGCACGAAGCTGTTGGTGAGCGGATCGTACTGCAGGTCCAGCGCCACGAAGCCGCTGCCGAGGGACGATGCATCGAGGGAGAACTCGTCGCCCGTCAACGGAGTGTCTGACTCGATGAAGCTGAAGCCAGGGCTGAAGCCGTCGGTGGTCGCCACATTGTTGACCACGACCTCGGTCGAACCGGACGCCGATCCCACGACGAGTGAGTCGCTCTGGCCGGTCGAGAAGTCGACATCTACGAGCAGGGTCGAACCGGCCCCGCCGACATATGCGGCCCCGCCGATATCGGCCGAGTTGCCCAACACACCATCGCGCAGGTCGATGACACCCTCGTTTCGGAATGTTTCCAGGCCGATGATGCTGACGTCACCGCCGGCCGATTCGAACAGTCCGTTGTTGACGATATTGTCGTCACCGTCACCGAAATCGCTCTCGCCGAACGCCATCCAGGTGCCGTTGTTGTTGAAGGTGTCGGCCTCGTCGGTCAGGCGGACACCGCCGATAATGGTATTGGAGTTGTTGTTGATGGTGACGGCCGCGCCGTTGATGTCCATCGCAAGCCCGCCGCGACCGATAATCTCGCCCAGGATGTTGATGGTCGAGCTTTCGGTCGTGTTCAGATACAGGCCCGTGATCCCGTCCAGGCTGCTCCCGGCTGTGATGTTGATCGTGGCTGCGCCCTCACCGGTCAGATAGGCGGCATAGCTCTCCGTCGAGGTGACGTCGCCCGTAACGTTGAGGGTCAGATCGTTCAGATTTTGAACGATGACGCCTATGGACCCCTCACCGCTCATTGAGATGTCGCCGGTCGTGATCGTCATCGCCTCGGGGCTGGACGCCCGGATGCCCACCGAGAAATCGCCGGTCGAAACGATCGATCCGTTGGCGATCGAAAGACCTCCAGCGGCGGCCACATTGATGCCGGTCGAGGAGTTCCCCGACAGGATGATGAAGTCGCTGAGGATCGACAGTTGGCCCTCGATATTGGCCTGGATGCCGTCACCCCCCGTCCCCGACGTGGTGATGTAGCCACTGTCGATGGCGACATTGCCGCGGGTGGCGAAGGCCACGATGGCGGCTGAGTTCAACCCCGCCGTGGTGATGCTGCCCGATGTGATCGACAGGTTTCCGTCGGTCGCTCCGCCGATGATGCCCAGGGAGTATTCTCCCAGGGTGGTGATGCTGTCGCTGATGATGGTGGCGTTGCCCGCGCTGGAGAAGGCCGTCAGGGCGTGGGCTTCCTGAGCGATGCCTTCGCCCACGGGAATGCCGGACGTGCGGATCGTCCCGCTATCCACCATGACCGTGGAGCCGCGCGCCACCAGGCCATCGGCGACGCCGCCCGCGGTGGTGATCGACTCGCTGGTCACCGAAACCGCACCAAGGCTGTCCGCCAGTATGCCTTTGCCATAGTCGCCGGTGGTGGAAATCGTACCGCTGACCACCGTGGTCGAAATCAGGCTGGAAGCGGACAGGCCTGTCGCGTCCAGGCCCGCTGTGGCGATGGCGCCGCTTGTGACGTTCACCGAGCCGGTGTTGGCCAAAGCGTTGATGCCATAAGCACCCTCGCCTGCCGTGATGACTGAACCGCTGTCGACCGTGACATCGCCCAGTTGCGACATGGCGAAGATGCCGGTCGAGTTCCGGGTCAGGGTCGGATTCACGACCGACAGGCCGCCTGAGGTCGACACGCTGTCGCTGATTATGGTGACACCGTCACGGCCGCCGACACTGATGCCGCGCGATCCGTCGCCGAGGGTGATGACCGAGCCGCTGTCAACAGTGACCGTCCCTTCGGACGCGGTGGCGCCGATGCCAAGAGCCCGTAGCCCGGCCGTCGACAGCGTGCCGCTGTTGATGACGATGCCTCCGCTGGTGGTGACGGCCGAGATTCCCAGGTGCCCGGCCTCCGGTGTCTCCGAGACGCCGATGCTCATGGCTTCGCTGTTGATGATGACATCATCCTGGCCGTTGGCCACCACGCCCTGGTTGTTGGACACGAGCGAGTCGCTGGAGATTGAAATGGCGCCGCTGTCCCGGGCCCGGACGAAAACGGTCGCGGAATTGGTCGAGGTTGAGACCACCGAGCCGCTGTCAACCGTGATCGCTCCGTCGGAGGTCAACGCCACGATGGCCGACGTGGCGTAACCGCCTACGGTCACGTCGTCGCTGGTGATGGAGATCGCGCCGGAGACGCTCTCGGCATAGATGCCCTCGGCGGCGAAATCGTAGCCGAAATCGAAATCGCCGCTGGTGACCACCGTGCCGCTGTCGATCACGATATCACCCGACGCAAGCGCGAGGATGCCCGCTGCACTGTCGCCCGAGGTTGTGACGGCGTCGCTGGTGATCGACACCCCGCCGCCGAATGACTGCGCGAAGATGCCGGTGGAACCCAGACCCGTCGTGGACACCGAACCGCTGTCGATGGTGATGTCGCCGGCGGCCGTGATGTCGAGGCCGTTTCCGGTGTACAGCACGCCCTCGTAGTTCAGGCCTGCACCGCTTGCGGTGCTGATCGAACCGCTGGTGATCGACGCATCGCCACCCGCGAGGACCATGATTCCGAAACCGCCCGGCGCGGTGGTCGCGATTTCGCCGCTGTCGATGATGACTGACCCGCCCGAGCTGAGAGCGAGGATGCCGCTGTTCGGCCGCGTCGCGGCGCTGCCGTCGATGGTGATGGAGCCGGAGTTGATTGTGATCTGGTCGTCGGCGCTGGCGTTGATGCCGAAGCTGCTGCCGGCAAGACTGTCACTGTTGATCAGGATCTGACCGATGCCTGTCGTGCTTGCCTCGATGAGCGCGCCCGCCGTTCCCGAACCGAAGATGGACCCGCTGTAGATGGCGATATCGGCGTTCTGGGTATCGGCATTGATGCCCATGGCGTCGATGGACGCGAGCTCGATCCAATCGGCGGTAACCTCGATCGCTCCACCCTGGCTGGACACCCGAATGCCCGATGCGTTCCTGTTGATCCCGGCATCGAAAGCGCCGGTGTTGATGAGGGTCCCGACGTCGAGTGTGATGTCGCCGGTCGTGGTGGTGATGGTGATGGCCTCGGCGCCCAGGCCGGCGACGTTGACCGTCTCGGCGGTGACCGACACGTCGCCGGCTCCTCCATCAATCCGGATGCCGTCAGCGGCTGAGCCGTCCGTCTCGATATCGCCGGAGACCAAAGAGATCGTGCCGGTCGGGGCCTGAACCCAGATGCCGGCCGCCTGATCGCCAGCGGTCGAGATGCTGTCGCTGATGATGCTCACCGCGCCCAGAGGGGCGTTGGCGTAGATGCCGACGGCGCCCTGGCCGCTGGTCTGGATCGTGCCGCTGTCGATGGTGATGTCGCCGGTCTGGTTGGCGGCGAAGATGCCGTCGGCGGCATTGGCGTTGGCCGAAGATTTCTCGCCGCTCGTGACGATGCTGTCGCTGATCACCGAGACGTCGGTCAGGCCCACCGCATAGATGCCGCGCCCGCTGAGGCCCGAAGTGATGATCGATCCGCTGTCGACATTGACGGCGCCGCCGAAGCTGCGGGCGTAAAGACCCCAGGCCCGGGCGCCCGAGACATCGATCGAGCCACTGGTCACCGACACATTGCCGGCGCCGCCGCTGGACTGGGCGTAGATGCCGTTGGTGAAGAAGGTCACACCGGTGGCCGTGGTCGAGTCGCCGGCCGTCGTCACCGAGCCGCTGTTCACCGTCACATTGCCGATGTTGGCGAAGGCGTTGATGCCGGCGGCGCCCAGGCCGCTGACGTTGATGGTCCCGCTGTCGATGATGATGTCGCCCAGGACGCTGCGGGCGAAGATGCCATCGGAGGACGCGGTGTTGGTGTTGGCGACATTGGTGTTGATGCCGCCGATGGTGGTGATCGTCCCACTGGTCACCGTCACGCCATCACGCCCGTTGGCGCGAATGCCCAGGGCCCCCGCCCCGGTGGTCGAGACGGCATCGCTGTCGATCGTGACCATGCCCTCGCTGGCAAGGCCGGTGATGCCGGCGCCGCGAATGCCTTCTGTCGAAACCGAGCCGCTGGTGATGTCGATGACGCCGCTGGTGGTCGAAGCAAACAGGCCGAAACCGCGAGCGCCCGTCGTCGCCGCCGACCCGCTGCGCACCGTGATGTCATCGACGCCAACCAGGCTCATGGCCTGGCTGATGCCGGTGATGCTGTCGCTGTCGACGACGATGTCGCCGCCGGCCCCGGCCTGGGCGTACAGCACGACCGACTGGATGGCCGTGGAGTTGATGTCGCCGCTGTCGATGGTGATGTCGGCGTTATTGGTGATGCCGACGATGCCGCTGGCGTAAAGGCCGGAGACGTTGACGACATCGCTGGTGATCGAGATGGCGCCCGTGTCGGTGAAGACCGAGATGCCTTCGGCAAAGCGATCCTCGCCCGCGCCGCGCTCATCATAGACGTAGTCGCCGGACGTCGAGACGAAGCCGGAATCGATCGTCACTGCGCCGCTGTTGGTGACCACCGAAATGCCGGTGGCGCCGTCGCCCGACGTCGAAACCGACCCGCTGGTGATCGAGACCGCGCCATCGTCGGCGAAGACCAGCAGGCCGTTCGAATAGTCGCCCAGCGTGGTCACGCTGTCCGACGTGATGGTCACGTCGCCGGTCGCGCCCCGCACCTCGATGCCGAACGCATCCTGGCCTTCGGTGGTGATCGTCCCGCTGTTGATGACCGTGTCCGCCGAGGCGAACAGGGTGATGCCGCTGGCGCTGTCGCCCTCGGTGGCGATCGTGCCGGAGACGATATCCACCGCCCCCGCATGGCTGATCGCCATACCACGCGCCCCGAAGCCCCCGGTGGTGATCCCGCCACTGTCGATGACCAGAGCGCCCGTTCCGGCCGCCGCGTTGCTGACGCCATAGCCAACCACGCCGTCGTCATCGACCACGATACCCCGCGCATCCACCCCCGTCGTGGTGATGCTGTCGCTGGTGATGGAGAAGTTCGCACCTGCGCCACCCGTGACCCAGATCGCATCGGCCTGGCGAGTCATACCGCCACCCGTGTTCGTCGTACCCGAGGTCGAGATGGATCCGCTGTCGATGGTTACCCCGGTTGACCCGAAAGCCTGGATCCCGAGGGCGCCGTTGCCTGCCGTGGTGATCGAACCGCTGGTGATATCGACAGAGCCCAGATTGGCGGTCGCGCCCACGCCCCGCGCTGCCAGGCCACTGGTGCTGATTGTGCCGCTGTCGATGGTGACGTCGCCCGTCAATGCGATCACCGCAATGCCGTCCGAGGCACGGGTCGTCGTCGGCCCGCCGGTGGTGACGATACTGTCGCTGGTGATGTCGACGCTGGCTGCGGTGATGCCTATCCCGCGCGCCGCAAGGCCCGTCGTGCTGATGGAGCCGCTATCGACGATCACGTCCTTGGCGTTGACGCCCATGATGATGCCGAAGTGGCCTTGGGCATCACTGTTGGCGATACTGATCGAGTCGCTGGTGACGATCACCGTGCCGGCGCCCGCGCCGAAGACAGCGATCCCCTGGTTACGGCTGTCGATCGATCCGCTTGTGATGGTGACGTCGCCCGAACCCTGGGTCTGCGCAAAGACGGTGGCCGAGTTTGTAGACGTGGAAGTTATGGCGTCGATGTCAAAGACAATATCCGCATTGTTGACCACCACCGCGAGCGCGCTGGTGGCGAACCCGTCGACGCTGACATTGCGGGCCGTGACGGATACATCGCCGGTGTTGCTGTAAACAAAGATGCCTTCGGCACCGAAGTTGGACGTCGTCGAGTAATCGCCTGTGGTCGCGACGTCATCCGCGTCGATCGTTACGTTCCCCGCATTGGTCTCAACGTAGATGCCCGGGGCGTCCAGGCCTGATGTGCGGATCGGCCCGCGCTGAAAGATGGAGACGTCGAAGTTGCCGCCCTGGACCTCGATACCTGCAGTGTAGTTCGCCGTCGTGTTGACGAACGCGCCCACGGGGACGTTCAACGCCAGCGCCTCGGCCAGGTTCGCATAGCGGATACCGGTGTTGTAGGTGTTGGCGGGACACACCACCGTGGCTCCTGCCGGACCGCATTCGTTATCGGCCAGTGCGGGCGTCGCCATTGCGACCATCAACGAACAGCCCAGCGCCGTACCCGTCAGCAGCCCCGCCAGCATCGAACGCGAACGCGGCGCGCGCGCACCGTGCAGCTGAAGTCTGGAAAGCCCGCGTGTACCGATGATCATGAAAGTCCCCATTGTTTGTGCGTCACAGCGTTCTGACGGCGCTGTTGGAGTCGTTGAAATACGGACGGCGCCGGTTGTCCGAACACGCCGTTATCTGCAGGGCCGTTAGTCGAGTGCCTGTGCGTGCAGCCCCACCGCTGCCGCGGGCGCGAGGATGCAGCTGAAAGCGCCGCTCTGCGTCCCGCAATAGAAGTACGGGTGACGGTCGGTTCTAGGCCGGCGTTTCGTTGCGACGTGCGCTCGCGGCAATGACCCGCCGCCAGGCTCCCAAAATCGCATCGACATGAACCAACCCCCGAGATGCACCGCCAGAAACAGTCGCGAAGACGACTGTTTGCTCGCTCAACCCTGCATTCGAACGATGCTTCGCGTTCGAGTGCACCAGAAAACACGGATTTCTAACATCGCCGAAATACCGGTGAAATGTCTGTGCGTTCCGGCTTCGGGACATTTGAACAAGATGATCTCAGTTCAATTCCCTCATCCAGGCCGCCCGTTGATCGCGGCCTTGGGTAGGGTCATCGGCCCCGCGCTCTGCCCAGGCCCGGCGATAGGCGCCGGGCGTCGTGTCATAGGCGAGGCTGAACTGACGACTCATCTGACTGTCGCTGGCAAAACCGAGGGTATGGGCGAGAGCCGCCAGAGGCTCTGTGCCGCCATTATCCAGCGCCTTCCTGACTGCGGCCAGCCGCTGCGCCTTCACATGGCGGCCAACTCCCCCCTGCTCGGCGAACATTCGATACAGTGCCGAGCGCGACACGCCGGTGGCCCGGCTGATCATTCCGACCGACAGTTTCCGGTCCGACAGGTTGTCATCGATATAGCGGTCAACAGCCCGTCGGCGAGCCAGCTCCAGCCGCCTCAGTTCCAGCCCCTGCGACGCTGTGACGCTACCCGCCGTCGACAGGATATCCAGAAAGGCGCGGCTCACCGGAGCGACCTTCAGAGGGGCCATGTCGGCGGTTCGCTCGGCCAGCATGACCATGAAATCAGCCAGGAAGCCGTTCGCAGGGGCGGTCAGAATCTGGCCATGCAAACCGTCCGTCCGATCGAAGGCAGCCTCGATCACGCCGCGGGCCACACTGACGGTGACGATATGCGCAGCGTGATGCTCGATGATGACCGCGCGACGGGTGTCGAGCATGATGATCTGCCCTGGCTCGACTTCGAAACCAGTCCTCGCCTGTCCGCTCAGTCGCCCGGACCGCACCAGCGTCGCCACGAAACGATCCACGCCATCGCCGTTGACGCGTTCCTGCCTTGAATGCACGACCCCTGACAGACGACGGTCGAACACCAGCATGTCGCCCAGACGCCAGGCGACGACCTCGGCCTTAAACGCTTCACGCCCCGGCAGGATTTCTGAACGGTGGGTATGTAGTTCACGATAGGCCTCAAATCGACGAGCGGGCGGGATCGCCGAACTCGAGAAACGAAGGATGTCACGCATACGTCCACCGACAGGAGGTTACTGGATCGCCAGACTGAGGATGAATAGAGGTGAATCGGATCGTTTGAACAACCCGCGGTGTGGCGCTGTCAGGCCCTGTCAGCCGTAACTTGGGCTGGCGGCAACACTGACCGGCCAGCCGGGTAGTGTGGCCAAATCGAAACCGGTACTGACCACATACGTCCGGACGGCTGCAGAATGCCCCTCCCCTTCCCGCGTCAGGCGGCATGGGTCGCCGCAGTCCAGGCATCGTCGGCCAGGCCTCGCAGGGGCTGCTGACAGGTTAACTCCGCCGAGTCGAACGCCGCCCTACCCCGTCTGAAATCAGGCAACGGCCTTCGCCCAGGCCGCGGCAGCTTCGGCGCGGAAACGGCGAAGAGGGGGTCTGCTGATCAGGTGACGTTGGATGTTGAAGGTGTTGTAGATCGCCGCGTGGGTGGTGAGAAATCTTCGGACTAAGGGGTGGGATTTGATCATCCCCGACAGCGGCTTGCGCCGAATTTGCCGGAGACCTTTCAGCATTTGCCTCACAGCGCCGCCACCGCCGCTTGATGTCACTGATTTTTGCGGGATTGCGAGAGCCATCCGAGGCGTTTGAGGGTTCCGCCGAAATTGTGCCCATGGCTTCCGGGCATTCCGGTTAACCGAACGATGTTACGAAACCACTGGACGCCGCCAGCGACTGACATAGATTGCGATCAGGATCCTGAGGGGGCTTGGTCGTGAAACACGTCCGTTGGCGTCTGGTCGGCATCGTCGCGGGCATGGCGGCCTTGGGCTGCGGCGCCGCCGCCGCCCAGGAAGCCGGCGAGGCAGAAGTCGACGCCCTCATCGACGCGACGGAAAGCGACGCCGGAACTTTGGCGGCGGCGCGCCGGCAGGTCGGGGCCGGGAACCTGACCGGAGCCGCCGCGACGCTTGAGCGTTCGCTCCTGCTGCGGCCCGACGCCGGTTCGGACGAGGTGCGGCTCTACTACGGGACGGTCCTGTGCCGTCTCGCTGACTACCGCCGGGGCGCCTATCAGCTGGCGAACGTGCGCAATGCGACCGCGACCGGCTGGGCGGAGGCGCGCGAGGCCTGCGCTCCGGCTCCCCTGACTCCGTTCGCCACACGCGGCGACGGCGTCACGGGCGTCCTGACGCTCGGCCTGGGATACGAGACCGACGCGCTCGGGGCGTTGACGACCCAGATCGAGATCCCGGGCTTCCCCGCGCCCTCCGAGGAAGGGCTGGCGATCACGGCGTCGGGCGCGCTGGACGCGCGTTTCGCATCCCGTCTGTCGGGCCAGGGCTACGCCGGCGCCGCCTTCGAGACCCGGACGGACATCTCCGGGCCCGACGCGGACTACCTGACCGGCTCAGCGCGGCTCGGCTACGACTTCCGCCTCAGGGGGGAGGATCAGCGCCTGGCGACCGGCCTGATGGCGCGACATGCGCGGCTGGCCGGCGACGGACTGGTCACCGAATTTGGGCTCCAGGCGGAACTCGGCGACACCGCGAGCCCGACCGGGCGCTGGACCGTCAGGCTCGAGGCGGTCGATCAGGACTATCTGGGGCCGGCCGCAGCCTCGCTCCGGGACGGCATGCGCTACGACGTCATGCTCAGCTATCGCGACATATCGGGAGCCGATCGCGCCTGGACCGCGGGCATCGCGGTGGAGGCGAAGGAGGCCGAACAGACGGATCTGGGCTACTTCGGCGGCCGGGTGTTCGCGGCCACGCAAACGCCCATCTCCGACAATGGCGCCTACATCGGCGGTTCCGCCATGCTGAGATATATCGACTTTCGCGAGGGCGCCCTGGGGGGCGGTGCAACCGAGATACGGGCCTATGTGCGGGCAGTGGTCGGCGTGCCGCTCGATCGCCACGGTATGTTCCTGGAGGCCGCCGCCAGCCACTCCGCGCGCTGGTACGACGGCGCCAGCCTGCTGCACGATCACAACAGCTTCGGCGCTGAGGTGCGCATGGTCTACCGGTTTGGACGGTCAGGGAGTCCGCAATGACCCGCATCGGAACCTGCCTCGCGCTTGCGCTGGTGGGCGTGGGAACGCCTGCGGTCGCCCAGACCGTCGGCGCCAACGCGGTCGTCGTCAACGACGTGCGCATGGCCACCCAGGCGGAGCCGCAAATTCACCAGGCGCGCGTTCGCGAACGCGTATCGCTGGGCAATCCGGTCAACACCGGCCGCGCCAGTCACGTGCAGATCCTGCTGCGGGACGGCACCAGCTTCCAGGTCGGCGCCAACGCCCGACTGGTGATCGACCGGTTCGTGTACGACCCCGACCGATCCGCCAGCGCCGTGGGAGCCGAGGTCGCGAGGGGCTCGTTCCGGTTCATGTCGGGCAGGCCCACCCGGGCCACGCCGGGCGGGACCGCCATCCGCACGCCGGCGGCGGCGATCGGCGTTCGCGGCACCATCGTCGAGGGGGTCGTCGGCGAGGACGCCATCAACATCGCCCGCTTCGAACTCGGCGTGCCGGGCGTGACAGGATCCGATCCCGAAAGCGCCTCGCTGATCCTGCTGCGCGGCCCGGGCGGCGCGCCGGACGAGCCGGCGGGCGCTATCGACGTCACGTCGGGGGGCGTCACGGTGCCGGTGGAGTCTGTCGGATACGCGGTCTTCGTGCCGGCGACGGGCCAGGCCCCGATCGGACCCTTCCTGATCTCGGACCACGGCCTTGCCGAACTGGCCGCCCTGCTCGGCGATCCGCGGCGCGGCCCGACGGCGCCGGAGCTGAATCCCCTGATCGTCAGTCCTCTGATCCACGAGGAATTCGGCGAGCGCGGGCGATATGGGCAATCGCCTGGCACCCCCTAGGCCACGCTACTTCTCAGTCGCCAGGAACACCCCGTCCCACTGGGGGCCAGGATCGGTTTTCCTGAATGCGGCGATACGCGCGGCGATCAGGGCGTAGGTCTCCCCCACCCCGAACCGCTCCGCGGCCGCCGCCAGTTGCTTGATCCGCCGCAGGGCCGCGCGCCAGTTCCGGGCGCGGTAGTCGTCGAGCAGCGCCGCATGGCCTTCTGCGAAAGCCATGTAGTCATTATCCCCGGCGAGGCTCTCGTCACCCAGCAGGGCGTACAAGGTCTCAGGCGCGTCGCGGCCGAGGACCTTCACCCGGTCTATCTCCAGCGTCGCGAAGGTCGGAATGGACCGGTGCAGGGCCTCGCCTATCATGATCGGAACACCGTAGGTCTTGGTCAGGCCCTCGATCCGGGACGCGAGGTTCACCGTGTCCCCGATCAGCGAATAGGACAGCCGCCGGGCGGCGCCCATGTTGCCGACGCAGCAGGGACCGGTGCTCATGCCGATCCCGATCTTCACCTCGCCCGGCCACGGGTCGACGGAGCGCCCCGGCATGGTCTCGTTGAGCACCTTGAGCGCGGCCACCATGCCCAGGGCGCCCCGCGCGGCGTTAACGTGCTGGTCCGGATCGTCGAGCGGGGCGTTCCAGAAGGCGAGGATGGCGTCCCCGATGAACTTGTCGATGGTGGCCTTCCGTTCGAGCAGGAGGTCGCACATCGGGGTCAGGAAGGCGATCAGGAAGCGGATGGTCGCCTGCGGCGTCATCTGCTCCGCGATACGCGAGAAGCCGCGGATGTCGCAGAAGAGCACGGTCATCTCGCGTTCCTGCCCGCCCAGTTCGAGAGCGCCGGGATCCGCGGCTATGCGTCGGACCATCTCCGGCGTCAGGTACCGACCGAACGCTCCGTGAATGAAGGCCCGCCGCCGCTCCTCGCGGAAATAGGTGGCGAAGGTCACCACCCCGTAGACGGCGACCAGGCCCATGATCGGCCAGGTCGGATCGACGAGGAAATCCATCTCGCGAAAGGCCGACCAGCTCAGCCCGATCATGGCGGCGACCGCGACCAGACCCGCCACAGCGCTCCATCGGGCGCCGATCCAGGGCAGGGCGAGCGCCAGGGCAAGGCCCGCCAACACCATCAGGGCCCGCTCGAGCCCGAGAGCCCAGTCGGGCCGAACCAGGAAGCGGCCGAGGATCGCCTGCTCCACGACCTGGGCATGGACGGTGACGCCCGGGGTGCGCTCCTCGATCGGCGTCGCCACCAGGTCGCGCAGTCCGATTGCCCCCGCTCCGACGAAGACGATCCGGCCCGCGAAGGCGGCTTCAAGCTCCGCCGGCGTCATCCGGGCCTCCATCACGCGCCAGGCCGGCACCACGCGAGCGGGCTGGGGGCCCGTGAAGCGCAGCCACATCTCACCCTGGGCCGTGGTCGGGATCTCGAACTGTCCGACCCGTACCGCCACCACGTCCCCGCCATCCCCTCCGCGCTGGCCGCTGGCGTTGTTCGTTCTGACCATGATGGAACCGGCCTGTTGCGCCAGACGAAGGGATTCGAGCGAAAGGCTGGGTACGAATTCATCGCCCTGACGCGCGATCAGGGGGGCGCGCCGCACAATGCCGTCAGCGTCGCCGATGGTGCTGACAAACCCCGCGCCCGACGCGCTTTCCAACAGTCCCGGCAAGGGCATGATGGCATGGGAGAAGGCGGGTACGCTCGTCGGCGAAGAGCCCGCGATCGCGATTCCGGCCTTGGGCGACGGCGCCTGCGCGTGACCGTCATGGGTCAGGAAATAGCCCAGCACCGCCGGCGACGCCTCCAGGGAGCGCGCCAGGGTTTCATCGGGGTCAGGCAGGCGGGCGATGACGGCGGCCGCCTCGCGGTCGCCGCTCGTGCGCAGCCGTTCCGCGAGGCGGCCCGGGGCTGTCCGGTCAGGTTCGGAGAAGACGATGTCGTAGGCGATGACGGCGGCCCCCGCCTCGGTCAGCCGGTCGGTCAGGACCGCAATCTCTTCGCGGGGCCACGGCCATTGACCCAGGCGCCGGATGGACTCGTCGTCGATGTCGACGATACGGACCGGCGCGTCCTCATAGGGTCTCGGCGCGGCGCGCTGATACGCGTCGAAGACGGCCAGGCCGATGCGGTCCGCGATGGGGACGCCGATCACCTGCAGGATGGTGATTGCGAACAGCGCCGCTATGCCGAGCATCGGCGGCGATACGCCGTGCCGCCACTTCCCCAGCGCCGCCCTGATAGACATGGTCGCTCCAGCTGCTTGCCCGGTCCGGCGGTCACGCTTTCCAGTCGCAAGCCAAGCAGCGACGACGTGGCCAGCCTAATGCAGCCATGGCGGGGTTGGACAGCCCAATAGCGCGCGGGGCCTAGCTTGGCCGCGGCGCTTCTGACATCAAGGACCTCGGCGCGCCATGGACGGGACTTCGCGACGATGCTGATCGCTCAGATCACGGATCTGCATATCGGCGGGAGAGCAGTCTCTGAGCTCAATGTGGCGCGTCTGCGCACGGTGGTGGCCCGGCTTGTGGAGATCGGCCCGGATGTGGTGCTGGCCACCGGTGATCTGACGGAGGGTGGCGACGCATCCTGCTACCGTCGGCTGAAGGATCTTCTCGCCCCCCTTTCGGCCCCGATCCTGCCGGTGATGGGCAATCACGACCTGCGCGAGGTCTTCATCGAAGGGTTGGGCGTGGAGCCCGATGGCGACGGCTTCGTCCAGTACGAGGCCCAGTCCGGAGGCCTTCGTATCCTGGTGCTGGACACGGTGGAGACCGGCCGCCATGGCGGAGCCTTCTGCGATCGGCGCGCGGCGTGGCTGACCACACGCCTGGAGGCGCGGCCCGATACGCCGACGCTGATCGCCCTCCACCATCCGCCCGTGAAATCAGGGATCGCCTGGATGGACGTCGGCGTCGACGGCGTCTGGTCGGAACGTCTCGCGGCGGCGCTGGCGGCCCGGCCACAGGTCGTCGGACTGATCGCCGGGCATCTCCACCGTCCGCTCGTCACCCAGTTCGCGGGTCACCCCCTGATCGTCGCGCCGCCCTGCGCGCCGCAGGTCGTGCTGGACCTCGAGGACGAGTCGCGCGGGACGGATCGCGATCGGCCGCGAATCGTCGAGGAGGATCCGGGCTTCGCCTTGCACCTGTGGACGGGCGGCCCGTTGACCAGCCATTTCGGAACGGCGGGCGAGCATCGCGTTCTGGCCACGCTGGACGCCAGGACCGGCCGAATCCGGGCCCAATAGGGCGAGCTCCGACCACGCTCTCCAGCCCCGGGAGCAGGGTCGGGGCCACCTGCGTTGTGAACCGGCCGCGTTCGCGTCTAAGGTCGTCATGGAGACCGCTTCGGGTATCCGGGCCGGTCGCTTCAGGATAACCGCTGCCCGAGGTTCGGCCGATGCCCAGGGAAAAGTCCGCCGTCTCCACGCGCCCGCCCGTCGGGCATCCCGACTACGAGTTCCCCAAGGAGGTCCACAACCTCCTCGTCACGGCCCAGTCGGGCCATATCGCCCTGTCGGAGATGGCCGACAGCAAGGCCTCGATCCTGATGGGGGCGACCTTCGTGGTCTTCACCCTCGCCATCAACGAGATCACATCCAGCCGGGCCACCGTGCCCCTGCTGATCCTCGCTTCGTTCTCGTTTCTTGCGACCCTCTTCTCGGTCCTGGCCCTGCGCCCGAAGATCATGAAGCCGCCCGCGACGATCGGGCCGAACACCAATGTGGTCTTCTTCGGCGCCTTCTCCGGCATTCCGGAAGACGACTATATCGACCACATCATCGACACCCTCCGATCCGAAGAGGCGACATACAGGGTCATGGCGCGCGATCTCTACCAGAACGGGCGGGTGCTGCAGTTCAAGAAATATCGCTATCTCTCGTTCGCCTATGCCGCGTTCCTGGCCGGTCTGGTCGGCACCTTCGGCGCCTTCCTGTTCGAGCTCGTTTTCCTGAAATAGCGGGACCGGAGACCGCCCACCCCTGGACGCGCACGGAGAGCTCGTCCCAGGCTGGCGACCCGATATCCGCAGCTGGCGCGGCGTTGGGATGACGACCATTGGGTGATGGCCGTGAAGCGCGGCCGGTGCGGGTGGTTGTTCAGGCGCAGACTTTTCGAACACAGCCCCGTAGCCAGCGGTGAGCGGGATCGGCGTCCATTCGCGGGTGCCACAGCATCGAAACCGTGAAAGCCTGAGAATCCAGCGGAAGGGAGAAGCTGAACAGGCCTTCACGCAGGTTGCGGGTATGCCGGTCCGGAACTGTGGCCACGAGGTCCGACGCCCGGACCAGCGACAGGGCCGCGGAGAAGCCGCTGACGATCGTAGCCACCGCCCGCTGCGTACCCGGCGGCAGGAAGGGGTTGTCGACGGCGCTTTCCTCCAGACCGTTGCGGGACACCACAACGTGGGAGGCTTTCAGATACCCGGTGGCCGTGACGGCCGCGCGGCTGAGCGGATGTTCCTTCCGTACAACGCCGACCAGCCTGTCCCGGAAAAGGGCCTGGCTGCGCACTTCCGGGCCTGTAGTCTCCTCGATGACGCCGGTCTCGAGGTCGACGCGCCCGTCGCGTAAAGGGGTGCTGTCCTTGTCTGTCTTCTGGAGGAAGAACAGGCGGACCCCCGGGGCTTCCGCGGCGATCATGGCGAGCAGGCGAGGGCCAAAATTCTCCACAAATCCGTCGCTGGTCCTGACGGTGTAGGTGCGGATCAGCGTCGCGAGGTCGAGGTGGTCGTCAGGACGCAGCACCGCCCCTGCCTCATCAACGATCTGGCGGACCCGGTCCCTCAGCTCGATCGCCCTGGGCGTCGGGACCAGGCCGCGGCCGGCCCTGACGAGGAGCGGGTCGCCGGTGGTCTGGCGCAGGCGGGACAACGCGCGGCTCATGGCCGAGGGGCTGAGACGCAGCCTCCGGGCGGCGCCGGCGACGCTGCCCTCGGTCAACAGGGCGTCGAGGGTGATCAACAGGTTCAGATCCGGAGGCGACATGGCTCAGTCCCGGGCGGCCGGCGCCTATTGTGGCGTCTGACGCACTAATAAACTGCAACTGCTGCGTCTTCCGCAATAACCGCGAGACCGTACCCTCCGGCCCATGCTCCCGAACGGAGGTACGATCATGGGCAAGACAGCACTGCAGGCATTTATCGAAGGTGTCCGGTCCCAGTGGGGGCCGCTGACCAGTGAGCTGGGTCAAGCCTGTCAGAGGCGGATGGAGACGCTGCTCAGCGCACCCTCCGGCGAGGCTTGGCTCGGCGCGCTGCACAGGGATGCCCCTGCCAACGAGGAGCTCTATCGCGACCCGGACCATGGATTTGTGCTTCTCGCCCACACCGAACAGGCCGGGCTCTATCGGCCGCCGCACGACCATGGCCGGAGCTGGGTCCTCTACGGCATCCAGCAAGGCGAGATCGAGATGGGCGCCTACGCCCGGATCGAGGACGAGGACGGCGCGGTCCGGCTGGTCAAGCGGAACAGCACGCTGGTTCGGGCCGGGGAAGCCCAGCTCTATTTGCCCGGGGACATTCACGACACCCGGTGCGTCAGCGATACCGCCCTGCTGTTCCGCTTTACGGAACGCGACTTGCGGGTGGAGGATCGGCAGCATCATCGCCTGACCCGCTACGTGGAAGACAAGGGGTTCTGGGTCCCGGGCCCGGCGCGCGCATGATGCCGCTGGACCCGGATCCGGCGGGTCCCGCCGGGTCGATGCGGGTGCGGTGTTCTGAACGGCGCGCGGCGCCCAAGCGCAGACCACCCACGCCCGTACGCCTCGTCGCGATCGCCGCTGTTCTGACCGCGATGACCCTGGTGGTGCTGGACGCCGGGATGACGAACCTGGCGCTGCCGACGATCGCCAACGCCCTCGGCGCCACTCCGGCCCTGGCGGTGCTCGTCGTCACCGCCTATCAGACGGCCCTGCTGGTCGCCCTGCTGCCGTGCGCGGCCCTGGGGGAGCGGTTCGGCTACCGCCCGGTCTTCACCCTCGGGGCCCTGCTGTTCATGCTCGCCTCAGGGTTTTGCGCGATTGCGCCAACGCTCGCCTGGCTGGTCGCGGGCCGGGCCCTGCAAGGGCTGGGGGGCGCCGCCATCATGGCGCTCGGGGTTCCGCTGCTGCGATTTTCGGTGGCTCCCCAGCGGCTGGGCGCGGCCATCGGCTGGAATGCGCTGACGGTCGCCCTAGCCTCATCGGCCGGTCCCGGGGTGGGCGCGCTGATTCTCTCCCACGCTCAATGGCCCTGGCTCTATGCGCTCAATATTCCCCTGGGCGTCGCCGTCCTTCTTGCCTGCCGGCAGCTGCCCCGAACGCCGGCTGGCTCCCATCGCCTCGACCTGATCAGCATGGGTCTCAGCGGCGGAATGTTCGGTGGCCTCTTCATCGGCGCGCAGCTTTCGCCGTCGCGCCCGTTCATGGCGGGCGCCGTGGCCGCGGCCGGTCTGGCGTGCCTTGTTTTGCTCCTCCGCAGGGAGATGCCGAAGGCGGCCCCGCTCATCCCGCTCGACCTTCTGCGTGGACGGTCGCTGCGCCTCTCCGTGATCGCTTCGGTCTTCTGCTTCTCAGGCCAGGCCGCCGCCATGGTGGCGCTGCCCTTCTACCTCCAGCATGGACTTGGTCAGAGCGCCTCCGCCACGGGGTTCTACATGACGGTCTGGCCGCTCAGCGTCGCCGTGACCGCGATCGCCTCAGGCCGGCTCGCGGACCGGTTCCCGACGGCCTGGCTGTGCGCGGCCGGCGGGGCCTTACTCGCCCTGGGACTGATGGTGGCTGCGTTGTGGCCCCTGGCGCAGGACGTCCGGCCGATGCTCTTCTTCGCGGCAGCGTGCGGCATGGGTTTCGGCCTGTTCCAGACCCCGAACAATCGCAACATGTTCCTGTCGGCTCCGCTCGAACGGAGCGCCGCCTCTGGCGGCTTGCAGGGCGCGGCCCGGCTGACCGGGCAGACCGCCGGGGCGGTTCTCATGACGCTGCTGTTCACACTGACGCCCGGCGAAGCGGCTCCCCGCCTCGGACTGGGGATCGGCGCCGCTCTCGCTCTCATCGCCGGATTGGTCAGCCTCTCCCGTTTCCGAGACGGTGATCGCGGTGCCGGAGCGATCCTGACGGCGCGCTCATGGTAAAGCTTGCGGCCTATCGCCGCCCACAACGGCCAGGGAGACCCCTCATGCCAAAATGGTTTGCTGCAGCTTTTGTCGACCGCGATCACCGACTTCGGAACGGCTGGTGGGTCGCGGCCTTTATGGTTCTTCTTGCCGCGCTGCTGGCCCCGACGATCGTCCTTTCCGCCCATCTCGGCCGCGAGATCACGATCTACGAGCAGGCGCTCATCATCATTCTCGCGACTGTGGCGATCCAGGCCCTGCGCCGAAGACCCGTCTCCGAGGTGACCGGTCGCGCCGACGTCCGCTGGCTCACCCAGTTCGGATTGGGCGCCATCCTTGGTGGTCTGCTGATGGCGGCGCCGGCCCTGTTCCTGACGCTGGGGGGCTGGGTCCAGTGGGAGATCGCGCCGCCGAACCCTTCCGCGTTGGGGTCGGCCATCCTGCTCATGGCCGGCGTTGCCCTGGCCGAAGAGTTGCTGTTCCGGGGCGTTCTGTTCCAGCGCCTCATCGACGGGATCGGGCTGTGGCCGGCGCAGTTGGTGATCGGCGCCTTCTTCGTCCTGACCCACCTTGGCAATCCCGGGATGGAGGGGGCCACGAAGATCTGGGCCGGCGTCAACATCTTCGCCGCTTCGGTTCTTTTCGGCATGGCCTATGTCCGGACGCGGAGCCTCGCCCTGCCGATCGGCCTGCACTTCACGGCCAATGTCACCCAGGGCGTTCTGTTGGGATTCGGAGTGAGCGGCGCGGCCGAGCCGAGCCTGCTGGTCCCGGTCCAGGCCGCCGGCATGGACTGGCTGACCGGCGGCGCCTTCGGCCTTGAGGCCAGTCTGCCGGGCCTGATTGCCGTCCTGGTCTTCGCGGCCGTCTTGTCGAGGAGCTTTCCGAAGGGACCGTCGAGCCTGGCGGACCCGCTTGTCGGACGCCAAGCTCCGAGCAGCAAACACCCCCCGAAGACCCCTGTTCGATAACAGCCCTTGCGTTCAAGAAGCGGGCTGGGTCCGAGGTTAGAACCTGAGCATCGACAACAAGAACTGAGGAGACTTCGATGCCCAACGCCGATCAGAACACCCCCAAGGCCGATCTGGCGCCCGCCAAGGGCTCCTGCGCCACCGAAGGCCACTGCGCCTGCGGTCCCGACTGCCAGTGCGGCGACGACTGCCGCTGCACCACTGAGACGAACTGCGCCTCCAACTGAGGAGCGCCGAATGACGGGCCGATCTCACAGTCGGCCCGTCTTTACGTTTCGGGCACGGCGCTGCTCGAGGAATAGCCCGCTCGGTCGATCGTCCAAGCCTGGCACAGGAGCAGGCTGCTCGCGCCGCATCAGCATCCAAATCTGCGGCCTGGCCGTCTGAGAAACCCCAGACTTCCTGGCGCTGCTCACCGGCGCCCGCCCCGCGTTTTCGCTTGATCGAAGGATCAGGTCAGCATCCGCAGAGCAGTGGGGGCGACCCCGAACATCCGCCTGAAAGTACGGCTGAGATGCGCTGAATCCGAGAACCCGGCCTCATGCGCCGCCGCGGTAAGCGGTGACCCCGTCGCCACGACCGCGACAGCTTGGCTGAGCCGCAACCACAGCAGGTAGGTCTTGAACGGCAAGCCGGTCTGCTCGACGAACAGGTGCCGTAGCCGGCTCGACGAAAGGCCCGCGATCGGGACGGCGTCAGCCAGGCTCAGCGTCCGATCAAGCCGTTCACTTGCCCACGCAATGACCTTTCGGATCCGATAGTCGGGTATCTCGGCGCGCTCATCGGCCGCCAGCACGCCGACAAGCCTCCGTCCCCATGCGACAATCTCGCTATCCGGGGCTCGCCAGTCGGACGTCTTGAATGCGTCCAGTTCGGCCGCAAGGATTGGCGACGGTGCAAGCTCAGTGAGCATCCCCTGGATGTGGCGGGCCGCGACCGCTCGACCGAGCCGGCTCTCGGGTTCAACGAAAAGAAGTGCGAAGCGCCCCTCCGCCTCAAACCGATGAAGGGCATCCGCGGCCACCACCCCATCTCGCGTTACACTGGCGCCGTCGTCACCGACCAGACGGAACTGACCGCCAAGACCGAGGGTGACCTGAATGGCGTGGTGGGCGTGGAAATCGGTGCTTCGGGTTTCCCCCTCGAAGCGGGCAGCATCGACCAGCCAAAGGCTGCCGCCTTCCCACAGCACAACACGCGTTTGCGCCAAGACCTCCATACGGAAGACTTAACTGCTGTGAAGCTTGCTTGGAAGGACTACGACGACAGGGCCGCAGGATGGGAGCCACCCTGCGGCCCTGATCAATCAGGCAAACTGGGCCTGGAGACCGCGGCCGCGCGTGAGCCGCCAGGCCAGGAAAACGCCGGCCGCTACGTCGTAGGCCATGCAGAACATCGGCCACCACGTGGGCACGCCCGGGTTCGTAAAGATTGCCGGGTGGAAGATGTCGTAAACGCCGTGCCCGATGAGGCCGGCGACCACCCACCACAGGCTTGTGCGGAAGCCCAGGACGGACACGCCGACGAAGACGGCCGTCGGCAGGAGCTCTGACAACAATGCAGGGGTTGAGCCGCCCAACACCGCGAACAGTTCGTAGAGTACGGCAATCACGATAAGGATCACGGGGTATGCCGCCCGATCCCTGTCCATCCCCACCCACGACAGGAACAGGCCCGCCAGAAGCGCCAAACCCACGCCGATTGCGAATTCCATATCGACTTCTCCTTGTCTCGACCTCGCTTAGGACCGCCATAGGGACGGGTCTTGAACGCAAGGGCCGAAACCCGAAGGCCAGGTTGACGGAAATCTGGCGCTAATGAGGATCGGCATTGTGCGTCACCCGTCCAATCCAGCCCCCCCCCGGCCCGACCCGAGTGCATCGGTGAAAGAGCAGTCAGGCTGATGGCCGCGGGCGCGTCAGAGAATGACTTTGAAGGTCACGGTGTCAGATCGACCGTCGAGAGTATGGATGGCCAGGTTCAAAATCCACCGCCCGGTCATCGGGAAACGAACCCCGGTGATCTTGTAGACGCCGGGACTGCCGGTCGCCGTAACCCGTGGCCGGGTTGGCAGTCCGTGGTGATGCACCGGCCCCCCGCCGGCAATTTCGATCGAAGCGCCCTCAACGGGGCGTCCGTCCTGATTGGAAACCTGAACCGTCCAAGTGTGGATCCGCCGGATAGGGATGGGAAGGAAGTCGCTGGAAATGTGAATCTGGAACAGGGCCCTGTCGCTCGTTCGTCTCAGGGAGGGGTCATGATCTCGGGCGGCCGCTGCAGTACCCGACGACGTGAGGCCGAATACCGCGGCGGTTAGTGCGCGCAGGCTTCTGCAGAAGCTCCCCTCGGCGCGTGGGGATTGTTCGTACCACATCACGCTTCGCCATTTGGGCTGCACGCGAGCAGGTGGGTTTGGTTGATGGGCATAGGCTTTCCACGTCATCGGCCGGTGAGGTCGGGAGCTTGGGGGGCGCCTGTTTGAGCGGCTTGAACGGAAGGGCTGACATCAGGGACCCGCCGCTCGTTGCGAGTGAGCGCCGTGTAAACTGAAAAGCAGCGACGCCTGCGAATAGCCGTTTCGTTCAAGCCTCTTCGGCCGGGTCCGTCCAAACCCCCGCATGTGCAGACGCGGTAACTGAAAACGCCTTCTCCCCTACGGAACGCATTCCGACCCTCGGCCTACTCAAAGAGAGCTTCCGTGATGGCCCATGAAAATTCGCGAATGAGCGGCCGACCGCCCTCGGTCACAGGCCGAGGAATCCTCCACCAGTTCATCCCGGTGGATCTGGGGAACCGACGTGTCTTGCGGCCCGGAAAGTTCCTCTGGGCGCGGACAGTCGGTTGGATGCTCGCGCTCATTCTGGCTGTCGCCCTGGCCTTCGGGCCCAGCATGGAATTCCTTTCGCAGGTCTTGCCGGACGACCCGGCGACCCAGTTCGTCGCCCATGTTCTGGGCTGTCTGATCATTCTGGGCGCCTACGCCCTTTTGGTGAGACTCGGAGAAGACCGGGCGCCCGGCGAGCTTGCTCTCAAGGCGGCGCCATTTGGTCTGCTGGCGGGCGGGCTGTTGGGGGCCCTGACCTTTTCCGCGGTCATGGCGATCATGATCGGCTTTCGCCTCTATGACTTCGAATTCCTGGGCCCGGCGCCGGCCTGGCGAGCCGTCAGCCTGGCCCTTGAGTCCGGGGTCTTCGAGGAAGTGCTGGTTCGCGGGATCTTGCTGCGGCTGATCTGGCGGGGGTTTGGCCCTTGGCCTGCCTTCATCGTCTCGGCTCTGCTGTTTGGGGCAGGACACATCGGCAATCCTGGCGCGACCCTCTTCACAGCGGCCTGCGTCGCGATTGAAGCCGGCATCATGCTGGCCGCATTCTACGCACTGACTGGACGGCTTTGGGTCTCGATCGGCTTTCATGCCGCCTGGAATTTCACTCAAGGCTACCTGTTTGGCGCCGCGGTATCAGGGGGCGACTTCGGCAGTGCGATGTCTCGCAGCACGGCCCGCAGCGGTCTGCCCGATTGGCTTACGGGCGGCGCGTTCGGCCCAGAAGCCTCGCTACCCGCGGTCGCCATCTGCTCCACATTGGGTGCCGCGGCGCTTTGGCTAGCATGGCGGGCCGGTCACTTGTCGACACATCCAGCACGGTGCTGACAGGTCAACGCCGGCCAGTCGAAAGCCGCTCCTCGGTAGCTCTCACGACGAACGCCCCGGACTTGAGATCGTCGCTATACCCATGCGTGGACCGGCAGGGATTGCAGGGAAATGGATTCAGGCCATACAGATCTGCATGGAATGGCGATCAGTAAACTTCGACTGGAACAGGGCCCGAGCCTTCCTGGTCACGGCCGAGGAGGGGTCGCTGACGGCGGCGGCGCGCGCCCTCGGTCTCACCCAGCCCACGCTCAGCCGCCAGGTCGAGGCCCTGGAGGCAGAGCTCAGCCTGGTGCTGTTCGAACGCATCGGTCGTGGGCTGGTGCTCACCCCGGCCGGTCTTGAACTTCTGGAGCATGTCCGAGGCATGGGCGAGGCGGCGACCCGTCTGTCGATCGCCGCTTCCGGTCAGTCGCAGTCGCTCGACGGGCCGATCTGCATCACGGCGAGCGAGGCCTATTCCGCCTTTCTGCTTCCGCCGATCATTGCCAGACTGCGCAAGGCGCATCCCGGCCTGGAGGTGGAGATCGTCGCGTCGAACGCGTCATCGGATCTGCGTCGCCGCGAAGCCGACATCGCCATCCGCAATGTCGCTTCGACCCAGCAGGAGCTGATCGCCAGAAAGATCCGGGACGACAAGGCCTACATGTATGCTTCCCGGTCCTACCTGGACACGCTCGGCCCACTGCAGTCGCTTGACGATCTGAGGGTCGCCGACTTCCTCGGTTTCGCCAGCACCGATGTGCTGATGAAGGCGCTGAACGCCGTCGGCGTGGGCGTCACCCGCAGGAATTTTCCGGTGATCTGTGACAACCACCTCGTCCAGTGGGAGTTCGTGAAGAACGGCGCGGGCATTGGCCTGATTACGGAGGACATCGGTGACGCCGAGCCTCTGGTGCGCCGGGTGATGCCCTCGATGGCGCCCTTTATCGTGCCCATGTGGCTTGTCGCCCATCGAGAGTTGAACACCAGCGCGCGGATGCGCACGGTGTTTGACTTTCTGGCTCTCGAGCTCTCGCGCCGCAGGGGGTGATCAGGACGTACCGGCCGCGCCCGCTCCCGGGCGCCGGAGCGTTCGAACAGGCCCATGTGACCATGACCCGCGGCATCCATGTCGGGGACCGGCCCGATGCGGCGGAGCGGATCGCGGCACAGCGGACCGCACAACGCGAGCCGAACGGGCTTAGCGTTCCCGTCGCCGGGCCCGGCGACGGGCACAGGTTGCCGCTGGACGGGCGGCGCCCCCGGACGTACTGATTGAGACTACGGGCGCGGTCTGAATGGTCGCTCGAGCTTCTGTTGCGTGCGTAGGGCGAGCGGTCCTGTGTATTCGGACAGCTCTTCCCACCCAGGCGCGGGAGCGGGGGAAGAGGAGTTCCACGCGTTGGAGTCCACGAACACCGAGGCGCCGGATTATTTCCACAAGGTCGTCGATTGCCAGTGGGCCTGTCCGGCCCATACGCCCGTTCCCGAATACATCCGGCTGATCGCCCAAGGGCGCCACGCCGACGCCTATATGGTCAACTGGAAGTCCAACGTCTTCCCCGGCATCCTCGGGCGGACCTGCGACCGCCCGTGCGAGCCCGCCTGTCGCCGAGGGCGGGTCGAGGACGAGCCGGTGGCCATTTGCCGGCTCAAGCGCGTCGCCGCCGACAACAAGGGCGATGTCGCCGCCCGCATGCCGGTCGCGCCGCTCAACCGGATCGGCAAGAAGATCGCCTGCATCGGCGCGGGTCCGGCCTCGATGACCGTGGCGCGGGACCTCGCCCCACTCGGCTATCACGTGGTCGTCTATGACGCGGACGCCAAATCGGGTGGCATGATCCGGAGCCAGATCCCGCGGTTTCGCCTGCCCGAAAGCGTGATCGACGAGGAGATGGGCTACATCACCGGCCTTGGCCTGGAGATGCGGCTGGGCGAGCGTATCGACAGCCTGGGCGCGCTGCTCAAGGAAGACTACGACGCTGTCTTCGTCGGCACCGGGGCGCCCCGCGGACGCGATCTGGACGTGCCGGGCCGACGGGAAGCCGCCGCCAATATCCACATCGGCATCGACTGGCTTTCGAGCGTCTCGTTCGGCCATATCGAGAAGATCGGCCGGCGGGTGATCGTTCTGGGCGGCGGCAACACCGCCATGGACTGTTGCCGCACCGCCCGCCGCCTCGGCGGCGAGGACGTCAAGGTCGTCGTGCGCTCCGGGTTCGAGGAGATGAAGGCCTCGCCCTGGGAGAAGACGGACGCGACGCACGAGGGCATCCCGATCCTCAACTTTCTCGTCCCCAAGGCCTTCACCCATGCCGACGGCCAGTTGACCGGGGTCACCTTCGAGAAGGTCACGCCGGTGATCGACGACAAGGGCCGCCGCACACTGAAACCAACCGGTGCCCCGGATCAGCACATCGAATGCGACGACGTGCTGGTGGCCATCGGTCAGGAGAACGCCTTCCCCTGGATCGAGCGCGATATCGGTCTGGAGTTCGATGAATGGGGCATGCCCGTCGTCAATGAGACCACGCTTCAATCGACCAACGACAAGGTCTTCTTCGGCGGCGACGCGGCGTTCGGGCCCAAGAACATCATCTGGGCCGTGGCCCATGGTCACGACGCGGCGATCTCGATCGACCATTTCTGCCGCGGCAATGACGTGCGCCTCAGACCGCCGCCCGGCGTGCTGGTCTCATCCCAGAAGATGGGCATCCACGAGTGGAGCTATGACAACGACATCTCCGACGATGATCGCCAGATCGTGCCCCAGCTGCCGATCGCCGAAGCCTTGGGAAATGTGAAGGCCGAGGTAGAGCTGGGCTTCGACGCCGCCCTCGCCCTGGCCGAAGCCCAGCGCTGCCTGAACTGCGACGTCCAGACGGTGTTCACCACGCCGCTGTGCATCGAATGCGACGCCTGCGTCGACATCTGTCCGACCGACTGCATCACCTTCACCGTCAATGGCGAGGAAGAGGACCTGCGCCCCCGCCTCAAGGCGCCGGCCCTGAACCTGACCCAGGACCTCTACATTTCCGGCGCCCTGCCCACGGGACGGGTGCTGGTGAAGGACGAGGACGTCTGCCTGCACTGCGGCCTGTGCGCCGAGCGCTGCCCGACGGGGGCCTGGGACATGCAGAAGGTCATCATCGAGATGACCCACGCCGGCGGGTGCTCGAAATGACGGGGCCGACCCGGGCGGTGAACGACTTCGTGGTGAAGTTCGCCAACGTCAACGGCTCGGGCTCGGCCAGCGCCAACGGCCTGTTCGTCAAGGCCATCCTGCGGATGGGCGTGGCCGTGGCCGCGAGGAACATCTTCCCGTCGAACATTCAGGGGCTGCCGACCTGGTACGAGATCCGGGTGAGCGGCCACGGCTGGCTCGGCCGGCGCGGCGGCGTCGACCTGATGGTCGCCATGAATCCCCAGACCTGGGACCGCGACGTCGCCGAGATCGATCCCGGCGGCTACCTGTTCTACGATTCCACCAAGCCGATGCCGCCGAGCCGGTTCCGCGATGACATCACCGTCGTCGGCGTCCCTCTGACGGCCCTGTGCAACGCCGCCTACGTCGAGCCGTCCAAGCGCAAGGTGATGAAGAACATCATCTGCCTGGGCGCCCTGACCTTCCTGCTCGGCATCGAGCAGGAGGTGGTCGAAAGCCTGTTGGCCGAGGCCTACGCCTCGAAGCCGGCGATGATCCCGGCCAATATCGAGGCCCTGCACATCGGCTTCGACCACGCGAAACAGACCCTCCAACCGCTCGGACTGCAGCTGGAGCGGGCCAATGCGGTGGGCGACCGGATCTTCGTCGACGGCAACACCGCGGCGGCGCTCGGCGCAGTCTACGGCGGGGCCACGGTCTGCGCCTGGTACCCCATCACGCCGTCGACCTCGCTGGCGGAAGCCTTCACGGACTACTGTGGCAAGCTGCGTCACGATCCGGAAACCGGGCAAGCCCGCTACGCCATCGTCCAGGCGGAGGACGAAATCGCCTCGATCGGCATGGTCGTCGGCGCCGGCTGGAACGGCGCGCGCGCCTTCACCTGCACTTCGGGGCCAGGCGTCTCGCTGATGCAGGAATTCATCGGCCTGTCCTATTTCGCCGAGATTCCCGCGGTGATCTTCGACGTCCAGCGCGGCGGACCGTCCACAGGCATGCCGACCCGCACCCAGCAGTCGGACATTCTGTCGGCCGCCTACGCCAGCCACGGGGACACCAAACACGTCCTGCTGCTGCCCGAAGGTCCCGGCGAATGCTTCGAAATGGGCGCCCAGGCCTTCGATCTGGCCGACCGGCTCCAGACCATGGTCTTCGTCATGCTCGACCTCGACATGGGCATGAACGAATGGCTGGTCGAACCCTTCCGGTGGGACGACAGCCGCCGCCTCGACCACGGCAAGGTCATGACCGCCGAGATGCTCGAGGCGGGCGCGGACTTCGGCCGCTACAAGGATGTCGACGGCGACGGCATCCCGTTCCGCACCCTGCCGGCGACGCATCCGTCGAAGGGCGCCTATTTCACCCGCGGCACCTCCCGCGATCCCTATGCCCGCTACAGCGAGGAGGGGTCCGTCTATGTCGACAACATGGAACGGTTGCTGCGCAAGTTCGAGACCGCCAGAACGCTCGTACCCGCGCCGATCCTGCGCAGGGCCCCGAAACAGACCTCCTTCGGCGTGATCTATTACGGCTCGACCTCACCGGCGATGGACGAGGCCCTGGCGGGTCTGGAATCACAGGGCCTGAACGTGGACGCCCTGCGCGTCCGCGCCTTCCCCTTCCCCGGCGAGGTGTTCGACTTCATCGCCCATCACGAACTGGTCTTCGTGGTCGAGCAGAATCGCGACGCCCAGCTTCGCACCCTGTTGATCAACGAGGGCGGGGTCGATCCGGCCCGTCTGGTCAAGGTGCTCAACTACGACGGCTCGCCGATCACCGCGCGGTTCATCCAGTCCGAGCTCGCCCGGGGGATGGGCGCGGTCGACGCCCTTGCGGCCGGGGAGATGGCGCAATGACCTACATCGTCAAGCCACAGTTCCATCATCCCTCCCTGCCGACCAACGCGCTCGGCTTCACGCGCCGCGACTACGAGGGCCGGGTCTCGACCCTGTGCGCGGGCTGCGGCCACGACTCGATCAGCGCCGCCATCGTCCAGGCCTGTTTCGAGATTGATCTGGAGCCCCATCGCCTCGCCAAGCTGTCGGGGATCGGCTGCTCGTCCAAGACGCCGGACTATTTCCTCAGCGCCAGCCACGGCTTCAACACCGTGCACGGACGGATGCCCTCTGTCCTGACCGGCGCCAATCTGGCCAATCGCGAGCTGATCTATCTGGGCGTCTCCGGCGACGGCGACAGCGCCTCGATCGGTCTGGGCCAGTTCGCCCACGCCATGCGGCGCGGGGTCAACATGGCCTATATCGTCGAGAACAACGGGGTGTACGGCCTGACCAAGGGCCAGTTCTCCGCCACCGCCGACAAGGGCAGCAAGTCCAAGAAGGGCGTGGTCAATTCCGACAGCGGGATCGACCTGGTCGCCATGGCCCTGCAACTGGGCGCCACCTTCGTCGGCCGCAGCTTCTCCGGCGACAAGGACCAGTTGGTCCCCCTGATCAAGGCGGCCCTGACCCACAAGGGTGCGGCCTTCATCGACGTGCTCAGCCCCTGCGTGGCGTTCAACAACCACAAGGGTTCGACCAAGAGCTTCGACTGGGTGCGCGAGCACAATGAGGCGGTCAACCGGCTGGACGTGATCCTCGGCCGCGTACCCGTCACCGCCGCCTACGCGCCCGGCTCTCTGGTGGAAGTCGCCCAGCACGACGGCTCGATCCTGATGCTGCGCAAGGTGGCCCAGGACTACGACGCGACGGACCGGGTCAAGGCCATGGCCTATCTGCACGAACGACAGGCCGTCGGTGAGATCGTCACCGGCCTGCTCTATGTCGACCCCGAGTCGGAAGATCTGCATGACGCGCTGGCGACGGTCGCCCGGCCGCTCAACGCCCTGTCCGACGCCGAGCTGACCCCGGGCGCGGCGGCCCTCGACCGGATCAACGCGGCGCTGCGTTAATCTTCGGAGCCCATTGCAGCACCGCGAGATTTATCCGCTTGACCGTTCCAGCGTTACACCATAGTGGAACGCGCCATGACCGATACCCTCCCCCGCAACGCCGCCGCCACGGCCAACAGCCGCGTCGCCCTCTATGACGCCCTGTTGTCGCTGAACACGCGGGACGAGGTCGACGCCTTCCTGGCCGACCTGTGCACCCCGTCCGAGGTGCGGGCCTTCGCCGAGCGCTGGGAGGTCGCCCGCCTGCTCGACGCCGGCGGGAAGTCCTATCGCGAGATCGCCGCCGAGGCCCAGGCCAGCCCGACCACCGTCGTGCGGGTCGCCCGCTTCCTGAAAGAGATGCCGCATCAGGGCTACCGCCTGGTGCTGGACCGTCTGAACCCGAAAGTCTGAGTACCCCGTCATGAGCACTGTCCAGGGGCGGCTGCGTATCGCCGTCCAGAAATCCGGCCGCCTGTCCGACCGCAGCCTCGACCTCGTCCGCGACGCGGGCCTGCGCGTGGTCAAGGGCAACAACGACCTGCTCTATCGGGTGGAAAACTACCCGATCGACCTGTTGCGCGTCCGCGACGACGACATTCCCACATTCGTCGCAGACGGCGTCTGCGACCTCGGCATCGTCGGCGAGAATGTGCTGGAGGAGGTCCGCAACGGCGGCCCGACGGCCGAGGTGCTGATGCCGCTGGGCTTCGGCCGTTGCACCCTCAAGATCGCCATCCCCCCGACCCTGGCCTACGACGGCCCGGCCTCGCTGGACGGTCTGCGCATCGCCACCTCCTATCCGAAAATCCTGCGCCGCTATCTGGATGCGCAGGGCGTCTCCGCCGACATCGTCACCATGCGCGGCGCGGTCGAGGTGGCGCCCCGGTTGAAGCTCGCCTCCGCTATCTGCGACCTGGTCTCGACCGGCGCGACGCTGGAGGCCAACGGCTTGGCGGCGAAGGAGACGGTGCTGGACAGCCAGGCGGTGCTGATCAAATCGCCCGTCGCGCCCGAGGCCGGCCTGCAGCACCTGCTGGACAGCATCGTCGAGCGCATGGCCGGGGTGGTGTCCTCGCAGGGCGCCAAATACGTCATGCTGAACGCCCCCCGTTCGGCCCTGGCCGAAATCACCGCCATCCTGCCCGGCGCCGGCGCGCCAACGGTTATGCCCCTGTCCGGCCGCGACGACGCCGTCGCTGTCCACGCCGTCTGTCAGGAGGCCGTCTTCTGGGAGACGCTGGAACGGCTCAAGGCCGCCGGCGCCTCGGCCATCCTCGTCCTTCCGATCGAGAAGATGATGTGATGCGACGTATCGACTGGAGCACCCTCGACGCCGCCGGCCGCCTTGAGGCCCTGGCCCGTCCCCGCCGCCGCACCGAGTCGCGCGTGACCGATACGGTGCGCGAGATCATGGACGACGTCCGCGCGCGCGGCGGCGCTGCCGTGACCGACTGGAGCCTGAAACTGGACGGCGCCGCACCGCGCCGGCTGGAGCTGACGCCCGACCGCGTCGCTGCCGCCCGCGACGCCCTGCGGCCCGCCGACACCCGGTCCATCCGCATGGCGGCCGAGAACATCCGCATCTTCCACGAGGCCACACGACCGGAGGACACCCCCGACGTCGAGATCATTCCCGGCGTCCGCTCACGCCTCGTCTGGCGTCCCCTGCGCTCGGCGGGCCTCTATGTCCCCGGCGGTTCGGCGCCGCTGTTCTCGTCCCTGTTGATGCTGGCCATCCCCGCCGGTGTCGCCGGAGTCGGCCGCCGCATCGCCGTCACCCCGCCCTCGGCCGCGGGCGAGCCGCACCCGGCGATGATCTTCGCCGCGGCCGAGGCCGGACTCGATGCGCTCTGGCTGATCGGCGGCGCCCAGGCCATCGCCGCCCTGACCTTCGGCGCCGAACTGGACGACGGCGTCATCGAACCCTGCGACAAGCTGTTCGGCCCCGGCAACGCCTGGGTCGCCGAGGCCAAGAAGCAGGCGTCGAACCTGCCCGGCGGCCCCGCCGTCGACATGCCCGCCGGTCCGTCCGAACTGCTGGTCATCGCCGACCGTGACGCCGACCCTGAAATCGCCGCCGCCGACCTGCTCAGCCAGGCCGAGCACGACGCCGACGCCCAGGTCATCCTCGTCTCTGTAAGCCGGGCCAACATCGACGCCATCCTCGCCGAGGTGGAGCAGCAACTCGCGACCCTGCCCCGGGCCGACATCGCCCGAGCCTCCCTCGCCGAAGGCCGCGCCATCCGCGTCCGCGACGTCGCCGAGGCCTGCGAGGTCGCCAACCTCTATGCGCCGGAGCACCTCGCCCTGCAGACCGTGGACGCCGACAAACTGGTTAGCCGCATCTCCGCCGCCGGGGCCGTCTTCGTCGGCGGCTTCGCGGCCGAGACCCTCGGCGACTACGCCGCCGGCCCCAGCCACGTCCTGCCCACCGACGGCGCCGCGCGCACCATGGGCGGCGTCACCACGGCCAGCTTCATGACCACCATGTCGGTCCAGGTCGTGACCGAGGCCGGGGCCGCCGCCCTCGCGCCCGTCGCCGCCCGCCTCGCCCGGCTGGAGGGACTGGAAGCCCACGCCCGCGCCGCGGATCTGAGGACCGGCGCATGAACAACCTGCCCGCCCCCTTCCCCCCGTTGGTCGCCGGCGGCGACGGCCTCGACCGATATCCGGCCGAGCCGCGCGCGCTGGCCGCCCGCATGGCCCAGATCTATGGCGTGAGCGCCGAAAGCGTTCTGCCGGTCCGCGGCCTGACCCACGGCCTCGAGTTGGTCTTCCGCCTCGCCGCCCGTGACGGACAGCGCGTCGAGGCCCCCGACGCCGAGCCGTATCGCGCCCTCGCCGCCCTCTACGCTCCGCCCGCCGCCGGCGCGGCGACCGGTGTCGTCATCCTCCGCGCCCTCGGCTCGCCCGAGGCGGTGGCCGAAATGGCCGAACGGGTCGCCCCGGCGTTGCTGGTCATCGATGAAGGCATGGCCGAGTTCGCGGACGCCCCATCGGCCACGACCGTCCTCCAGGACCACGCCAACCTGATCGTCCTGCGTAGCCTCTCGCTCGCATATGGCCTGGCCGGCGCCCGCGTCGGCGCCGCCCTCGGCCAGCCGGAAACGCTCGCCCGTCTCGCCTCTGTGCTTGAGCCCTACGCCCTGCCCGAGGTCTCCATCCGCCTCGCCCTGCAGGCGCTTGACCCCTCGCGGATGATGGAGACGACGGCGCGCATCGCCCTCGTCCGGTCCGAGCGCGAGCGGCTGAGCAAGGCACTCTCCCGCGACATGAAGATCGAGCCTGGCTTCGGCCCCGTGATCATGGCCCGGCCCACCGACCCGGACGCCGTCCTCACCGCGCTCGCCCGGTTCGGCCTCGCCGCCGAACGCGCCGGCGACCGGCTGCGACTGCCCGTCTCCGCCAGGGCCGGGGTCAACGACCGGCTCCTCGCCGCCCTCGGTCTCGGCGCGGCATCCGGCCGTGTCCACCGCACTGGCGAGGCCGTCCGCGACACGAAGGAGACCCGCATCGTCTGCGCCGTCGACCTCGACGCGACCGGCCCGGTCTCCATCGCCACCGGCGTTGGCTTCTTCGACCACATGCTGGAGCAGGTCGCCGCCCACGGCGGCTTCTCCCTGCGGCTGGCCTGTGAGGGCGACCTGCACACCGACCCGCACCACACCATTGAGGACTCGGCCATCGCCCTCGGCCAGGCCCTGAAGCAGGCGCTCGGCGAACGCCGCGGCATCGCCCGCTACGGCTTCGTCCTGCCCATGGATGAGGCCAACGCCAGCGTCTCCATCGACCTCTCCGGCCGACCCTTCCCGGTTTTCGAGGGGACCTTCTCGACCCCCTTCATCGGCGACTACCGCACCGATCTGACGGCCCACGTCTTCCGCTCGCTGGCCGAAGCCATGGGCGCGGCCGTCCATGTCTCGGTCACCGGCGACGACGACCACCACAAGACGGAGGCCGTCTACAAGGCCTTTGGCCGCGCCCTGCGTCAGGCCATCCGCATCGAGGGCGACGCCGTGCCCAGCACCAAGGGCGTGCTGTGACCGAGGTCACCGTCCTCGCCTACGGCGCCGGCAACACCGCCTCGGTCCGGTTCGCCCTGGAGCGGCTGGGCGCGATCGTCCGCCTGACCGACGACCCTCTGGCGGTCACGGAAGCCGAACGGCTGATCCTGCCGGGCGTGGGCGCGGCCGCCTACGCCATGGCCCGGCTGACCGCGCTCGGCCTCGTCGAACCGATCCGCGCCTTCCCGCGTCCCCTGCTCGGCGTCTGCCTCGGCCAGCAGCTGTTGTTCGAGACCAGCGAGGAGGGCGAGCCCATCCCCCTGCTCGGCCTGATCCCCGGCGCCGTCCGTCGGCTGGAGCCCGGCAAGGGCCTGACCGTGCCGCACATGGGCTGGTCGCGCCTGACGGCCGATCGGGGCGATCCCCTGCTCGAAGGGATCGAAGACGGCGCATACGCCTATTTCGTCCACGGCTTCGTCTGCCCGGACGGCTCGGCGACCCTTGCCCGCGCCGACTACGGCGGCCCGGTGCCCGCCATGGTCCGCAGCGCCAACCGCTGGGGCTGCCAGTTTCACCCCGAGCGCTCCGCCGCCGCCGGCGCCCGCATCCTGCGCAATTTCCTGGAGCTTCCCGCGTGATCGTCTATCCCGCCATCGACCTGAAAGACGGGATCTGCGTGCGGCTGATGCACGGCCGGTTCGACGCCGTCACCCGCTACGATGACCAGCCCGCCGCCCGCCTCGCCGCCTTCGCGGCCGCCGGCGCGACCTGGGCCCACATCGTCGACCTCGACGGCGCCGAAGCCGGGCGCGCGGTCCAGCACGCCCTCATCGGCGACCTCGCCCGCGCCATCGACATCCGCATCCAGTCCGGCGGCGGGGTCCGCTCCGCCGACGATGTCGCCGCCCTGATCGACGCCGGTGTCGCCCGGGTCGTGGTCGGATCTCTCGCTGTGTCACAGCCGGAGACCGTGGCCGACTGGCTGCGCCGGTTCGGTCCGGATCGCATCACCCTGGCCATCGACGTCAAGGCCGACGGCGACCGCTGGGTCCCGGCCCTCAAGGGCTGGACCGAGGCGGCGGGGGTCGATCTGTGGACCGCCCTGGACCGTTATCCGCCCACCCTCGCGCGCCACCTGCTGGTCACCGACGTCGGCCGCGACGGCGCGCTGACCGGCCCCAACCTCGACCTGCTGGGCGAGATCATCCGCCGCCGTCCCGATCTGAAGGTCCAGGCCTCCGGCGGTGTGGCCACGGTCGCCGACCTGACCGCCGCCGCCGCCCTCGGCTGCGACGGAGCCATTGTCGGCCGCGCCCTCTACGAGAACCGCTTTACGCTCGAAGAAGCGCTCGCGGCATGACGGCCCGCCGCATCATCCCCTGTCTCGACGTCAAGGACGGCCGGGTGGTCAAGGGCGTCCGCTTCCAGGGCCACGCGGACATGGGCGACGCCGCCGAGCTCGCCGCCCGTTACCGCGATCAGGGCGCGGATGAACTAGTCTTCTATGACATCACCGCCAGCCCCGAGGGCCGCACGCTCGACTACGGCTGGGTCCGTAACATCGCCCGCCTGCTCGACATCCCCTTCAGCGTCGCCGGCGGCATCCGCTCGGTCGATCAGGCCGCCCGCTGCCTCGACCACGGCGCCGACAAGGTCTCGATCAACTCCCCCGCCCTCGAACGCCCGGACCTGATCGGCGAAATGGCCGAACGCCTCGGCAGCCAGTGCGTGGTCGTCGGCGTCGACTCCAAACGCGCCGGAGACGACTGGCTGGTGCACCAGTACACCGGCGACCCGACCGCCAGCCGCGGGGCCGGCCGCCGCACCCTTGATTGGATCGTCGAGGCCCAGGCCCTCGGCGCCGGCGAGGTCGTGCTCAACTGCATGGACGAGGACGGCGTCCGTCGCGGCTATGACATCGCCCAGCTCGCCGCCGCCCGCGCCCGTCTGACCATCCCGCTGGTCGCCTCGGGCGGCGCCGGCGCGGCCTCGCATTTCCGCGATGTGTTCGAACAGGCCGACGTCTCCGGCGCCCTCGCCGCCAGCGTCTTCCACACCGGGGCCCTGGCCATTCCCGATCTCAAGGCGTTCCTTTCGGACGCCGGACAGGAAATGAGACTGTGATCGATTCCGACCAACTCGACTTCGCCAAGGGCCAGGGCCTGATCCCCGTCGTCGTCCAGGACGCCGGCACCCTGCAGGTCCTGACCCTGGCCTATATGGATCGCGCCGCCCTCGACGAGACGATCGCCTCCGGTGAAGCCACCTTCTTCTCCCGCTCGCGCGGCCGCCGCTGGCGCAAGGGCGAGACCTCGGGCGACCGGCTTCACGTCGTATCGATCACCCCCGACTGCGACGCCGATGCGCTGGTCCTGAAGGTCCGTCCCGTCGGCAACGCCTGCCACCTGAACCGCATCAGCTGTTTCGGCGAGGAGGATGCGCCGGGTCTCGGTCGACTCGCCCGGCTGGAGGCGACCATCGCCGAACGCGCCGCCGCGGACCCGGCTGAAAGCTGGACCGCCCGCCTGCTGGCGCAAGGCCCGAAGCGCGCCGCCCAGAAGGTGGGGGAGGAGGGCGTGGAAGTCGCCCTCGCAGGCGCGGCCGGGGATGTGGCGGAGCTGACGGAGGAGGCGGCGGATCTCATCTACCACCTGCTCGTCCTGCTGCGTTCCAGGGACCTCGCCTTCGCCCGGGTTCTGGACGTTCTGAGGGATCGAGCAAATCGTGCAGGGATCAAGGCCGCCAGGGTCAGCGAAACCTGACCGCATGGGCGATCTGATCGAGGCGCTGGTGCAGTAGCGCCCGGATTGAGCGGTTGGGCCGACGCCGGTGGGTGACGCCGCGGCGCAGGTGGTGTTCAACAGTGGGTGACCCATCAACCCGATGAAGGCCCGGCGTGACCCCCCGCTCATCCGACCGCCCGCCCGCCCCTGCCGCCACCGCAGAATGGTGGCGTGGGGCCGTGATCTATCAGGTCTATCCGCGCAGCTTCGCCGACACGAACGGCGACGGCGTCGGCGACCTGCCCGGCGTCACCGCCCACCTCGATCACATCGCCTCGCTGGGCGTGGACGGAGTCTGGTTGAGCCCCTTCTTCACCTCGCCGATGAAGGATTTCGGCTATGACGTTGCCGACTATTGCGACGTCGATCCGGTCTTCGGGACCCTGGCCGATTTCGACCGCCTGATCGCCCGCGCCCATCAGCTCGGCCTGAAGATCATCACCGATCTGGTCTTCGCCCACACCTCCGACAAGCATGTCTGGTTCGCGGAAAGCCGCCAGTCCCGCTCGGGGCCGAAAGCGGACTGGTACGTATGGGCCGACGCCAAACCCGACGGCTCGCCGCCCTCCAACTGGCAGTCGGTCTTCGGCGGGCCGGCCTGGACCTGGGACGCGCGGCGGGGTCAGTATTACATGCACAATTTCCTGCCGGAGCAGCCGCAGCTGAACCTGCACAATCCAGCGGTCCAGGACTCCCTGCTGGAGGTCGCGCGCTTCTGGCTGGACCGCGGCGTCGACGGCTTCCGCTTCGACGCCATCAACTTTTCGATGCATGACCCGAAGCTGACCGACAATCCGCCGCTGCCGCCCGGCGGACCGCGGACCCGGCCGTTCGACTTCCAGGACAAGGTGCACAACCAGTCCCAGCCGGGCATTGTCGACTTCCTCGCCCGTATCCGCGCCCTCACCGACAGCTATGGCGGTCGCTTCAGCGTCGCCGAGGTGGCGGGCGACCATGCCGAGCGCGAGATGCAGGCCTTCACCCGCGGCGAGGGCCATCTGAACAGCGCCTACGGCTTCCTCTACCTCTACGCCCCGACGCTGGAGCGGCAGCTGGTCCGCATGGGCGCCGAGGCCTGGCACGGGCGTGACGGACAGGGCTGGCCGTCCTGGACCTTCTCGAACCACGATGCGCCGCGAGCCATTTCGCGCTGGGCCGGTGGTCGCGACCTCAACGCCATGGCCCGGATGGCCATGCTCCTGCTCATGACCCTGCGCGGCAACGTCTTCATCTATCAGGGCGAGGAGCTGGCCCTGCCCCAGGGCGAGGTTCCCTTCGACCGGCTGGTCGATCCAGAGGCCATCGCCAACTGGCCCCGGACCCTCGGCCGCGACGGCGCGCGCACGCCCATTCCGTGGCGCGCCGACCAGCCCTGGGCCGGCTTCTCGACCGTCGAACCCTGGCTCCCGCTCGACCCGCGCCACGTCGACCTCGCCGTGGATCGGCAGGAGGCGGATCCGCACGCCATGCTCCACGTCACCCGTCGTTTGGTCGCCCTGAGAAAATCGCACCCCGCCCTCGTCCGGGGCGAGATGCACATGCTGGAGTCGGACGGGGACATTCTCTGCTTCGAACGGGTGTCCGACGACGAACGGCTGGTCTGTGTCTTCAACCTCGGTCACGAGCCCGCGCCGTGGTCGCCGCCAGAAGGCATGCAGGTCGTCGAGGCGGTCAATCTGGCAACGCCGCCCCGGGGCGCGCTGCCGCCGATGGCCGGCGTGGTGCTCAGGCGCGTGGCCGGCTAGTCCCGGGGCCGGGGAGAGACGCCACGGTTGGTGCCGTCGGAAATCCCATGCTAGCCCTGACGCACGTTCGTAAAATGGAGATCAAGCCGATGCATCGATCCGCGCCGTCCATTCGCAAGCTTCTGGGCTCCTCCGTCGCCGCTGGCGTCTTGCTCTGCGCCACCGGCGCCTTCGCGCAGGACGCCCCGATCGTGCAGCCCGGCGCGCCGGGCCAGGCCGCCCGCGCCCTGAGCGGCGAGGAAGCCTCGCGCATCGCCGACAACCGCTATTCCGCCGACGACGTGAAATTCATGCAGGACATGATCCTTCACCATGCCCAGGCCGTCGAGATGGCCGCGCTCGTCGCCGGGCGGACCAACACCCAGGCGATCCGCGACATCTCCGGCCGTATCAATGCGTCCCAGGCCGACGAGATCGAATTCATGCAGGGCTGGCTGCGCGAGCGCGGCCAAGAAGCGCCGGCCGCCGCCGCCGGCCACGCCGGCATGGCGGGAATGGATCACAGCCAGCACGGCGCGGCCCATGCCGGCATGCCGGGCATGGCCACGGCGGAACAGATGGCCGCGCTTGCCGCCGCCAGCGGCCCCGACTTCGACCAGCAGTTCCTCCGGCTGATGATCGCCCACCACGAGGGGGCGGTGAAGATGGTCGCCGACCTGTTCGCGCGCTCCGGCTCCGCCTACGATCCGGTGCTGTTCCGCTTCGCCAACGACGTGACCAACGAACAGCAGGCCGAGATCGACCGCATGACGGCCCTGTCGCGCCAGCAGGCCGGCGATCCGCGCAGCACCCTGTCCGCCGGATTCCGCGACGCAGGTCAGGCGGCCAGCAACCTGGCCCTCATCGCCAGCCTGCCCAAGCCGACCGGCTTCTTCGATCCCGCCAACCCCGAGGGCCTGCCCCCGGCGGTTCCGACGGTCGCCGACGACGGGGTCGCCCGCGACAGCGCCGCGTCCCAGTTCGGCCGCCGCTCGCCCTTCCTCAGCTTCGCCAACACCGACATGGCATTCGCCGGCGACCTTCTGGCGGTCGGCAACTATCACGGCGTCAACCTGTACCGGCTGACCGACGCCGCCGAGCCCGAACTGATCAGTTCGATCGTCTGCCCCGGCGGTCAGGGCGACGTGTCGATCGTCGGCAACCTGCTGCTGATGTCGGTCGAGTCCAACAGCGGCCGGGTCGACTGCGGCCGCCAGGGCGTGACCGGCCAGGTGAACCCCGAGCGGTTCCGCGGCCTGCGGATCTTCGACATCAGCGACCGGACCCGCCCCGTCCAGGTCGGGCAGGTCCAGACCTGCCGCGGCTCGCACACCCATTCGGTGGTGGCCCAAGACGCACGGCGCCTGGTCGTCTACAACTCCGGCACCGCCAACATCCGCGATGAAGAGGAACTGGCCGGGTGCGTCGTCGGCACGCCGGGCGATCCGCGCACGGCCCTGTTCCGGGTTGATGTCATCGAGATCCCCCTGGCCGACCCGTCCCGGTCGCGCATCATCGACAGCCCCACGGTCTTCGCCGACGCCGAGACCGGCCAGATCGCCGGCCTGTGGCAGGGCGGCGACCACGGTGAAGGGACGCAGACCACAGGTCGCACCGACCACTGCCACGACATCACCCTGTTCCCGTCGCGCAACATCGCGGGCGGGGCCTGCTCGGGCAACGGCATCCTCTTCGACATCTCCAACCCGCTCGAGCCGCGGCGGCTCGATGCGGTGACCGACACAGGCTTCGCCTACTGGCACTCCGCCACCTTCAACAACGACGGCACCAAGGTGATCTTCACCGACGAATGGGGCGGCGGCGGACGTCCGCGCTGCCGGGTCCAGGATCCCCGCACCTGGGGCGCCAACGCCATCTATGACATCGTCGACGGCCAGCTGGTCTTCCGCAGCTACTACAAGCTGCCGGCGGCCCAGACGGACAAGGAAAACTGCGTCGCCCACAACGGTTCGCTGATCCCGGTGCCCGGCCGCGACCTGTTCGTCCAGGCCTGGTACCAGGGCGGATTGTCGATCAGCGACTTCACCGACTCGGCCAATCCCCGCGAGATCGCCTATTTCGACCGTGGACCGATCAATGAGCAGCACGGCACCATGGGCGGTTACTGGTCCGTATACTGGTACAATGGCCGCATCTACGGCACGGAGATCGCCCGTGGCCTGGACGTGCTGACGCTGGAGCCGAGCGAGCATCTGACCGCCAACGAGATCGCCGCCGCGGCCATGGCCGACGTCGGTGGCGCGGTGAACCCCCAGCAGCAGTTCCCGGTGAGCTGGCCCGCCCATCCCGTGGTCGCCCGCGCCTATCTGGACCAGCTGGCGCGCGATGACGCCATGCCCGCCGAGATGATGGCCCGCATCACCGGCGCGCTGGACCTGGCGACGCCGTTGGTCGATGCGAACGGCCGCGACGCCGCGGTCGCTCGCCAGATCGAGGCCCTCGCCGGGGAAATCCGGGTGACGGGCGAGGATCAGACCGCCAAACGGATGACGGGGCTGAAGGAGACCCTCTCGGGCATCGCGGATCGGCTCGGCTGAGCCGTCGGGCCTCCAGGCAACCGAACGCGGCCTGATCGACTTGATCAATTTCGGATGGAGGTTGTGATGATCAGGATGGCGATGGGTCCGTGCTTGTCGGGACAGGTCGTGTGGATGACCGGGGGCGACCGCTGAAGTCCGCCGTCGCCCCGGAACTGAGCGCGATTCTGCGGCCGACACCGGACGGCCTCTGGTGTCCGGCGGGCGCTTTCTTCATCGACCCCCCGCGCCCCGTGGACCGTGCGGTCATCACCCACGGCCATGCCGACCATGCCCGCGCCGGCCACGGCGCGGTGCTGGCGACGCCCGAAACCCTCGCCATCATGGGCGAGCGCTACGGCCGCGACTTCGCCACGAGTGTTCAACCACTGGCCTATGGCGAGCGGCTGATGGTGGGCGGAGCCGAGGTGACCCTGTCCCCGGCCGGCCATGTGCTGGGCTCGGCCCAGGCGACGGTGCGGCAGGGCGGGCTGACGGTGACGGCCTCGGGCGACTACAAGCGCCGCCGCGATCCGACCTGCGTCCCGTTCGAGCCGGTGCCCAGCGATGTCTTCATCACCGAAGCCACCTTCGGCCTGCCGGTGTTCCGCCATCCGCCAGATACCCAGGAGATCGGACGGCTGCTGCATTCGGTGCGGCAGTTCCCCGAGCGCGCCCATCTGGTCGGCGCCTACGCCCTGGGCAAGGCGCAGCGGGTGATCCGCCTGCTGCGCGAGGCGGGCTATGACGAGACCATCTATGTCCACGGCGCCCTCGAACGGTTGAACCGGCTGTACGAGCATTTCGGCGTCATGCTGGGACCGCTGGCGCCGGCGACCGGGTCCAAGGCCGATTTCGCGGGACGCATCATCATCGCCCCGCCGTCGGCCCTCGCCGACCGCTGGAGCCGCCGCTTTCCCGATCCGGTCACGGCCTTCGCCTCGGGCTGGATGAGCGTGCGCGCGCGGGCGCGGCAGCGGGGGGTGGAGCTGCCTCTCGTCCTGTCGGACCACGCCGACTGGGACGAACTGACCGACACCCTGAAGGAGCTGTCGCCGCGGGAGGTGTGGATCACTCATGGCCGCGACGACGCCCTTCGGCGCTGGGCCGAACTGAACGGCCTCACCGCGCGGGCGCTGCATCTGGTGGGCTATGAGGACGAGGACGACGACTGATGCGCGCCTTCGCGGCCCTGCTGGATCGGCTGTCGTTGACGGCGTCGCGCAACGTCAAACTGCGGCTGATCCGTGATCACCTGGCCGATGCGCCGGACCCCGACCGGGGCTGGGCCCTCGCCGCCCTGACCGGCGCCCTGTCGTTCAACGCCGCCAAGCCGGCCATGATCCGACAGGCGGTGGAAGGCCGCGTCGATCCGGAGCTGTTCCGGCTGTCCTACGACTATGTGGGCGATCTGGCCGAGACCGTCGCCCTGATCTGGCCCGCCCGTCACGGAGCCAACCGTGAACCCGATCTGTCCGAGGTGGTTGACGCCCTCAGAGAGGCGAAACGGGGCGAGGTGCGGGGCCTGATCGAAGGCTGGCTGGACGCCCTGGACGCCGACGGCCGCTGGGCTCTGCTGAAGCTGGTGACCGGGAGCCTGCGGGTCGGCGTCTCGGCGCGCCTCGCCTGGCAGGCCGCGGCCGACTTCGGCGAGGTCGAGGTCGCCGACATCCAGGAGGTCTGGCACGCCCAGGCCCCGCCCTATGCCGACCTCCTCGCCTGGCTGGACGGCAAGGCCGAGCGTCCTTCGGCCGATGCGCACGGCCGCTTCCGCCCGGTCATGCTGGCCCAGCCTATCGACGAGGCGGATTTCCCGAAACTGGACCCCGCCGCCTACGCCGCGGAATGGAAATGGGACGGCATCCGCGTCCAGGCGGTCAGCGAGGGCGGGGTGAAGCGCCTGTACAGCCGGACCGGCGAGGATGTCTCGGCGGCCTTCCCCGATGTGGTGGAGACCCTGACCTACGAGGGCGTGATCGACGGCGAACTGCTGGTGCTGCGGGACGGGCGTGTCGCGTCCTTCGGCGACCTTCAGCAGCGCCTCAACCGAAAGGCGGCGGATCCGAAGGTGATGACAGCCCATCCCGCCGGCATCCGCGCCTACGACCTGCTGGCGGCGGACGGGGTCGACCTGCGGGGGCTGGCCTTCGTCGAACGGCGCGCGCGGCTGGAGGCCTTCGTCGCCGCGATCGCTTCCAAACGCATCGACCTGTCGCCGCTCCAGTCCTTCGCATCGTGGGACGAGCTCGCGGCCCTGCGCGCCGCGCCGCCCGCGGGAGACCCGCAGGCGGCGGAAGGGCTGATGCTGAAACGGCTCGACAGCGTCTATGAGGCGGGCCGGCCCAAGGGGCCGTGGTTCAAATGGAAGCGAGATCCGCATCTGATCGACGCCGTGCTGATGTACGCCCAGCGGGGGCACGGCAAGCGGTCCAGCTTCTATTCGGACTTCACCTTCGGCGTCTGGACCGAGGACGCCGACGGCGCCCATGTGCTGACGCCGGTGGGCAAGGCCTATTTCGGCTTCACCGACGAGGAGCTCAAACATCTGGACAAATTCGTGCGCGACAACACCGTCGAACGGTTTGGCCCGGTGCGATCGGTGCGGGCGAGCCGCGAGTTCGGCCTGGTGCTGGAGGTGGCGTTCGAGGGCCTGCAGCGATCGAAACGCCACAAGTCCGGTGTCGCGATGCGCTTCCCCCGGATCAGCCGGATTCGTTGGGACAAGCCGGCGAAGGAAGCGGATGAGCTGGCGACGCTGGAGCGGATGCTGGACCAGGCTGACCCGGCTCAGAGATAGCCGGTCCGGCCGGCGGACCCTCTAGTGCCGAACGCGGACGTAGTCGCCCGGGGCGGCGACGCCGGCCTTGAGCTTGCCGGAACCGACCTTGCGCGCCTTGACCTTGTCGTCGGCCGCGGCGGCGTCAAGCCAGCCCTGCCATTCCGGCCACCATGATCCGGTCTTCTGCTCGGCGCCGGCCAGCCAGGCCTCGGCGTCGGCCGGAGCGTCGTCATTGGTCCAGTAGCCGTGCTTGTTGGCCGCCGGCGGATTGATCATCCCCGCATTGTGGCCCGAGCCGCCCAGCAGGAACCGCGTCGGCCCGCCGAAGAAGGCGCGCCCGGCATAGGTGTTCTTCCACGCCGAGACATGGTCGTCCTTCAGGGCCACGATCATCACCGGGGTCTCGATGGCCTTGAGGTCCAGCGTCACGCCGTCGATCGCGACTCCGCCGTCCTTGAGCTGGTTCCCGCGCAGGATCTGGCGGCCGTATTCCTTGAGCATCCGGGCCGGGATGCGCGAGCCGTCATCGAACCACCACAGCAGGTCCGAGGCGCGCGCCTCGTCGCCCAGCAGATAGTGGTTCACCACCGACGACCAGATCAGGTCGTTGGCCCGCACCGCCGAGAACAGCTTGGTCAGGTCGTGGGCCTCGACATAGCCCTTGTCGTCGAGATAGCGGTCGAAGGCGTTCAGGTCCTGCTCGCTCGTGAACACCGACCATTCGCCCATGTCGCCAAAGTCGACGAGGGTGGCGATCAGGGTCGCCGAGGAAACTCGATCGGCGCGATCTGTCGCGGCCAGATAGGCCAGCGTCATGGCCGAGAGCGTGCCGCCGAGGCAGTAGGAAACCAGATCCGCGTCCGCCTCGCCCGTGGCCAGTTGGACGGCGTCCAGCGCGGCGACAACGCCATCCTTCACATAGGCGTCCAGACCGTTGTCGGCGTGGCTCTCGTCCGGATTGGCCCAGGAGATGACGAAGACGGTGTGCCCCTGATCCACCAGCCATTTCAGGTAGCTGGCCTTCGGCGTGAGGTCGAACAGGTAGTATTTGTTGACCAGTGGCGGCACGAACAGCAGCGGACGGCGATAGACCTTGTCGGTCGTCGCCGCATACTGGATCAGCTCCATCAGGTCGTTCTTGAACACCACCGCACCCGGCGTGGCGGCGACGTTGACGCCCAGTTCGAAGTCGTTGGGCGCGCGACGGCTGACCAGCCCCTGCCCCTTGCCGACATCTTCCAGCAGGTTCGACAGACCCGTCATCAGGCTCAGACCACCGCTCTCGATGGTGCGACGGGCCACCTGCGGATTGGTGTGCGGGAAGTTGGTCGGCGCCAGGGCGTTCATCATCTGGCGGCTGGCGAAATCGACCTGGGCGCGGGTCGCGTCATCGACCGGGGCGGCGGCGACGAAATCCTGCAGCTGGCGCGCGGCCAGCAGATAGGCCTGTTTCAGATAGTCGTAGACCGGCTCGTCGCTCCAGGCGGGGTCCGAAAAGCGGCGGTCGCCCTTGACCGGCGCCGCGACCGGGGAAGTCTCCTGGCCCATGGCCCGCTCGCCCATGGTGCGCCACAGGGCGGTCCAGTCGGTCCAGTTCTTCGCCTGGGCCTCGAACAGCGCCGCCGGCTGGGTCATCACCGCGGTGTTGAAGTCGATCATCGCCCGCGTCAGCGTCGTCGGATCGTAGGGTAGAGCGCAAGGCGTGGCGGCCTGGGCCATGGTGGTTCGCACCGCGGCGGCGGCGTTCTGCATCAGGGTGGTCAGGGTCTCGGCCACGACGGTCGGATCGGGCAGTTGGGGAAGCGGCGGCTGGGAAACGGTCATGGGCAGGCTTTCCGCTTACAGCGAGACGAGGACATCCACGGCCGCGCAATCGCGCGGGGCCACGAACAGCAACGCCAGGGCGCGGTCCGGGTTCTCGGCCGCCCAGATTGGGCAGGGAGCGTCGAACGCGTCGATCAGCGCGGCTGTCGGCGTGGGAATAGCGGTCCGGATGGCGGGCGTATAGGCGGCGGAGTCGAAGGCCATGACGGTGTCCTTGGAACGGAGACGTTCGGATGACGACGATATGTCATGGCTTTTCTGTCCTGACGATGCCAAGACTTGAGCAATCATTGTGCATTTTTGCACAGGAGCGGATTGTGGCCGACTTCAACTGGAACGACCTCCGCGCCTTTCTGGCCGTGGCGCGCACGGGGCGGCTGACCACGGCCGCAGCCCGGGTCGGCATGGACCACACGACCGTGGCCCGCCGCATCGCGGCCCTGGAGGACGGACTGGGCGCCCGCCTGTTTGATCGCAGCCCGCAGGGCTACGCCCTGACCCCGCACGGCGAACGGCTGATGCCGACCGCCGAGAAGATCGAGAGCCTGACCCTGCTGGCCGCCAGCCAGCTGGGTGAGGCCGACCAGGCCCTGACCGGCACGGTCCGCATCGGCGCGCCCGAAGGGTTCGGCAGCTATGTTCTGGCGCCCCTGATGGCGACACTCGCCGACCGGCACCCCGGACTGGACATCCAGCTGGTCGCCATCTCCGGCGTGCTCAGCCTGTCCAAGCGCGAGGCCGACATCGCCGTGACGCTCAGCGCCCCGCGCGAGGGCCGGCTGATTTCGCGCAAGCTGACCGACTATGGCCTCAGCCTGTACGCCGCCCCGGCCTACCTCGACGCCCGGCCGCCGATCCGCACCCGCGCCGACATGGCCGGTCACCGGTTCATCGGCTATATCGGCGACCTGCTCTATGCGCCCGAGCTCGACTATATGCAGGCGCCGGACGTCGACATCCATGTCGCCCTGCAGAGCTCCAACCTGATCGCCCAGCTCCAGGCCGCCCTCGCCGGCGCGGGCCTTTGCGTCCTGCCCGACTTCATCGCCGCCCGCGAAGCCGGCCTGCGCCGCGTCCTTCCGGACGCCGTGCATCTGGACCGCAGCCTCTGGATGGTGACCCACGCCGACCTCAAGCCCCTCGCCCGCATCCGCGCCGTGACGGCGATGATCGTCGAGGCGGTCAGGGCCGACCGGGCCATGTTCACCGGCGGCTGAGCGGCCCCTCCGACAAGGCTTTGTGGGCCAGGGCGATCGCGCCCAGGGGACCGGCCAGGGCCCCCAGCCCGGGCGGCTGCACGAAGGCCTCGAGGTCGGCCGCGATCCGGTCTGCCGTGGCGTAGCCCGCGAGACTGTCGACCAGGGCAGCGCGCAGACGCGGGAACAGCCATCCCTGCCCGTCCGCAACCCCGCCGCCGATCAGGATGCGCTCCGGCGCCGTGGTGAGGACCAGGTTGTGCAACAGTCCGCCCAAGGCGTGGACGACCATGGTCCAGGCGGGATCGTCAGGATCAAGCGCATCGCCCGGCCGGCCCGCCCGCGCCGCCACCGCCGGGCCCGAGGCGAGGCCTTCGACGCAATCACCGTGATAGGGGCAGACGCCCGGCCAGTCGTCGCCCTTCAGCCGTCCGACCCGCAGGTGGCCCGCCTCGGAATGGCCCAGCCCCCGCACCGACCGGCCGTCGACGATCGAACCGACGCCGATCCCCGTCCCGACGGTGACGTAGGCATAGCTGCGCAGCCCACGCGCCGCGCCCCAACGCCCCTCCGCCAGGGCTGCCCCGTTAACGTCGGTGTCGATGGCCAAGGGCACGGCCAGGCCCTCGCCCAGCGCGGTCAGCGCACATCCGGTCCAGCCCGGCTTGGGCGTGGCGATGATCTGGCCGAAGCGCGGCGAGCGGTCGTCCAGCTCCAGCGGACCGAAGCTGGCCACGCCGAGGGCCGCGAACCCCGGACCGGATCGCCAACGCTCCAGCACCGCGGCGATGCCAGCCAAGGTCACTTCCGGCGTCGTGGTCGGGATGCGCACGTGCTCGCGGATGTCACCCGGACCGCTCGCCAGCAGGCAGACGACCTTGGTGCCGCCCAGTTCCACCCCCGCGACCAACGGCGTCTCAGTTCTGTCCGTCATCCATCCACCCTGCCCGGTCGGACCGGGTTCGGCTACCCGCCCAACCAGTTCTGGACTATCGCCGGATTTTGTTTCAAGCTTAAAATATGTTGTCGGATCAGGCTGTCAGAAGCATCGCCGTGGTGGGGGCCGGGCCGGGCGGCCTGTACCTCGCCATCTCGCTCAAGCTGCGCGATCCCTCGCTCGAGGTTGTCGTGCATGAACGCAACCGACCCGACGACACCTTCGGCTGGGGCGTGGTCTTCTCGGACCAGACACTCGCCAATCTCAAGGCCAATGATCCCGAGACCGCCGCAACGATCGAGGCCGCCTTCGTCCACTGGGACGACATCGACGTCCACATCCACGGCCAGACCATCCGTTCGGGCGGCCACGGCTTCGCCGGCATCGGCCGCCAGAAGCTGCTGACCCTGCTGCAGAACCGCGCCCGATCGCTGGGCGTGGACCTGCGCTTCGAGAGCGAGATCGCCGACATCCGCGCCCTGCCGGCTGATGTGGTCGTCGCCGCCGACGGCCTGAACAGCCGGATCCGCAACGACAACCCCGAGACTTTCGGCGTCGACATCGACGTGCGCACCAACAAATACATCTGGCTGGGCACGAAACAGTCTTTCGACGCCTTCACCTTTGCCTTCGTCGAGACCCCGCACGGCTGGATCTGGGCCCACGCCTACCAGTTCGAGCCGGGGGCCTCGACCTTCATCGTCGAATGCACCGAGACGACCTGGCGCGGCCTCGGCTTCGACGCCATGGACCGGGACCAGACCTGCTGCGCGGCGGAAGGCCTGTTCGCCGACTGGCTGGGCGGCCACGCCCTGATGAGCAACGCCAGACACCTGCGCGGATCGGCCTGGCTCAACTTCCCGCGCGTCGCCTGTTCCAACTGGCGCGACGGCAAGGTGGTGCTGCTGGGCGACGCCGCCCACACTGCCCATTTCTCCATCGGCTCGGGGACCAAGCTGGCCTTCGAGGACGCCATCCGCCTCGCCGAGACGCTGACGGAGGCCGATGATCTGGATGCAGGCCTCGCCGCCTATGAGGCCGAGCGGCGCGTCGAGGTGCTGAAGCTGCAGAGCGCCGCCCGCAACTCCACCGAATGGTTCGAGACCGTTGACCGATATGTCGATCTCGAACCGCTGCAGTTCGCCTACAGCCTGCTGACCCGCAGCCAGCGCGTCAGCCATGAAAACCTGCGCCTGCGCGACCGCGATTTCCTGACCGGTGTCGAGCGCTGGTTCGCGGCCAACGCCGGCGCTCCGCCTACGGACGATCCCCCCGCGCCGATGTTCGCGCCCCTGCGTCTGCGCGGCCTGACCCTGCCCAACCGCGTCGTCGTCTCGCCCATGTGTATGTACTCGGCCGAGGAAGGGATGGTCGGTGACTTCCACCTCGTCCATCTGGGCGCCCGCGCCCTGGGCGGCGCCGGTCTGGTCTTCACCGAGATGACCGACGTCTCGGCCGATGGCCGTATCACCCCCGGCTGCGCCGGCATGTACCGCCCGGACCACCGCGACGCCTGGAAACGGATCGTCGACTTCGTTCACGCCCAGGGGTCCCGCATCGCCATCCAGCTGGCCCACGCGGGTCGCAAGGGCTCGGTCGAACGGCCCTGGGGACCGCGCGCCGATCAGCCGCTGGAGGACGGCTGGCCCCTGATCGCCGCCTCCGCCATTCCGTGGTCGGTTGAAGACCAGATCCCGCGGGAGATGACCCGCGCCGACATGGACCGCGTCCGCGACGACTTCGTCCGCGCTACGGCCTGGGCCCACGAGGCCGGGTTCGACATGGTCGAGCTGCACGGGGCCCACGGTTACCTGCTGTCATCCTTCCTCACGCCGGTCTCGAACCACCGCACCGACGACTACGGCGGCTCCGTCGAGAACCGGCTGCGCTTCCCGCTCGAGGTCTTCGCCGCCATGCGCGCCGTCTGGCCCGACGACAAGCCGATGTCCGTGCGCCTGTCCGCCACCGACTGGGTCGACGACGGTCTCACGCCCGACGACTCGGTCGCCATCGCCCGCGCCTTCGCCGAGGCGGGCTGCGACCTGATCGATGTCTCGGCGGGCCAGACCTCGGAAGAAGCGCGGCCCGTCTATGGCCGCATGTTCCAGACCCCCTTCAGCGATCGCATCCGCAACGAGGCGGGCGTCGCCACCATGGCCGTCGGCAACATCTATGAGACCGACCACGTGAACAGCATCCTCGCCGCCGGCCGCGCCGACCTGTGCGCCCTCGCCCGGCCGCATCTGGCCGATCCGAACTGGAGCCTGCGCGCCGCCGCCGAGCTCGGATGGCGCGGGCAGAAACCGCCGGTCCAGTACCTCGCCGGCTTCGCCCAGTTGGCCCGCAATCTCGAGAAGCAGCAGCAGGCGGGACCGGTATGAGCCTCACCGGACATCACGCCGTGGTCACCGGAGCCGGCTCCGGCATCGGCCGCGCCACCGCCGAACGGTTGGCCGAGGCGGGCTGCCAGGTGACCCTGATCGGCCGCCACGTCGTCCGCCTGGCCGAGACCGCCGACCGCATCGGCGACCTCGCCTTCGCCGCCCCCGCCGACGTCACCGATCCCGATATGTTGGCCGCCGCCATCGAGGCGGGCCGCGACCGTTTCGGACCGATCGACATCCTGATCAACAACGCCGGCGCCGCGACCTCGGCTCCCTTCCTCAAGACCGACGCCGACGCCTTGCGAGCCATGCTGGCCCTCAACCTCGAAGCGCCGGCCGAGGCCGCCCGTCTGGTCCTGCCTGGCATGCTGACCCGCCGGTGGGGCCGCATCATCAACGTCGCCTCGACCGCCGGGCTCAAGGGCTACGCCTATGTCTCGGCCTATGTCGCGGCCAAGCACGGCCTCGTCGGCCTGACCCGCGCACTGGCGCTGGAGGTCGCGTCGAAGGGCGTCACCGTCAACGCCGTTTGCCCCGGCTTCACCGAAACCGAGCTTGTCGCACGCTCCATAGAGTCCATCACCGCCAAGACCGGACGGACGGCGGACGAAGCCCGCGCCGCCCTCGCCGCATCCAACCCGCAGGGCCGGCTGATCACCCCCGACGAGGTGGCCCAGACCATCGTCTGGCTCTGCGGCGCCGGCGCCTCGGGCGTCAACGGCGCGGCGGTGCCGGTCGCGGGCGGCGAGCTGTGAACCCGGCCCTCGCCTCTCTGCCTGACCGTCTCGGCGGCGCGCCGGACGGCAAACGCTCCCTGCGCCTGTGGCTGCGCCTGCTGACCTGCGCCACCACCATCGAACAGACCATCGCCCAGCGGCTGCGCGACGAGTTCGGCTCGACCCTGCCCCGGTTCGACATGTTGTCGGCGCTCGACCGCGCCGGCGACGCCGGTCTGACCATGGGCGAGGTCTCACGCATGCTGATGGTCTCCAACGGCAATGTCACCGGCCTGGCCCAGCGGCTCAAGGCCGACGGACTGATCGAGCACCTGCCCGGCGCCGATCGAAGGGTGCAACGCGTGCGCCTGACCGCAGAGGGCGACGCCCGTTTCGCCGCCATGGCCCGCGCCCACGAACGCTGGATCGAGGCCCTGTTCGCCGATCTGACCGCGGCCGAGGCCGACGATCTGACCCGCCTGCTGGAGCGCACCAAGCGGTCGCTTCACGCCACCACCCCCGAAGAACTGGGCACGAGGAGCTGAACGGATGAAGGCGCGCGACTACAAGGCGGCCCATTTCCTCTGGTCGGTCGACGACGACGGCGTCGCGACCCTGACCCTGAACCGGCCCGAGCGGAAGAACCCGCTGACGTTCGAGTCCTACGCCGAGATGCGCGATCTGTTCCGCGCCCTGGTCCACGCCGATGACTGCAAGGTGGTGATCGTCACCGGCGCGGGCGGCAATTTCTCGTCGGGCGGCGACGTGCACGAGATCATCGGCCCGCTGACCGAGATGGCCATGCCCGAGTTGCTGGTCTTCACCCGCATGACCGGCGATCTGGTCAAGGCGATGCGCGGCTGCCCCCAGCCGGTCATCGCGGCGCTGGACGGGGTCTGCGTCGGGGCCGGGGCCATCATGGCCATGGCCTCGGACCTGCGCCTCGCCACGCCGCGGACGAAGACCGCCTTCCTGTTCACCCGCGTCGGCCTGGCCGGCTGCGACATGGGCGCCTGCGCCATCCTGCCCCGCCAGATCGGCCAGGGCCGGGCGTCGGAGCTGCTGTTCACCGGCCGCGTCATGACCGCCGACGAAGGCGAGCGCTGGGGCTTCCACAACCGGCTGGTCGAGCCGGACGGCCTGATGGACGCCGCCCGAGAACTGGCGCTGTCGCTCGCGAAGGGCCCGACCTTCGCCCACGGGATCACCAAGAACCAGCTCAACGTCGAATGGGACATGAGTCTCGACGCCGCCATCGAGTCCGAGGCCCAGGCCCAGGCCATCTGCATGCAGACCAACGACTTCCGCCGCGCCTATGAGGCCTTCGCCGCCAAGCGCGAGCCGGTGTTCGAGGGGAACTGAGTCATGGCCGACCGCACCTTCCTCGACTGGCCCTTCTTCGACGACCGCCACCGCGCCTTCGCCGCCGATCTCGACGCCTGGGCGGACCGCACCGATGCGGTGAACCTGCACGGCGACCACGACCTCGACGGCGATTGCCGCACCATCCTCAAGGCCCTGGCCGAGGGCGGCTGGCTGAACAACGCCGTCCCCGACGCCCACGGCAAGCTCGACGTCCGCACCCTGTGCCTGACACGCGAGACCCTCGCCCGCCGCTCGGGCCTCGCCGACTTCGTCTTCGCCATGCAGGGCCTCGGCTCCGGTCCGATCAGCCTTTTCGGTACGGAGGACCAGAAGGCCCGGTGGCTGCCCGGCGTCGCGGCGGGTCGGACCATCGCTGCCTTCGCCCTGTCCGAACCCGACGCCGGCTCCGACGTCGCCGCCCTGTCGACCGGCGCGCGCCGGGACGGCGACGGCTGGGTCCTCGATGGGACCAAGACCTTCATCTCCAACGGCGGCCTCGCCGACCGCTACACCGTCTTCGCCCGCACCGGCGAGGCGCCCGGGGCCAAGGGGCTGAGCGCCTTCGTCGTCGACGCCGACGCGCCGGGTTTCGAGGTGGTCGAGCGCATCCCCCTGATGGCCCCGCATCCGCTGGCGACGATCCGGTTCAACGGCTGCCGCATCGACGGCGACCGCCTCCTCGGCACGCCGGGCGAGGGCTTCCGCATCGCCATGGCCACGCTCGACGTGTTCCGCTCCACGGTCGCCGCCGCCGCCCTCGGCTTCTCGCGCCGCGCCCTTGACGAGGCCGCGGCCCGCACCTCCGCCCGCCGGCTGTTCGGCGCGCCGATGAGCGACCTGCAACTGGTCCAGGCCTCGCTCGCCGACATGGCGCTGAAGATCGACGCCTCGGCCCTGCTGATCTACCGCGCCGCATGGCTCAAGGACCAGGGCGCGCCGCGCATCACCCGCGAGGCCGCCATGGCCAAGCTCTACGCCACTGACGAGGCGCAGCAGGTCATCGACGCGGCCGTCCAGCTGTTCGGCGGCCTTGGCGTCGTCTCGGGCCATCCGGTCGAACGCCTCTACCGCGAGATCCGCGCCCTGCGCATCTATGAGGGGGCCTCCGAGGTCCAGAAGATCGTCATCGCCCGGCAGGTGCTGGCGGGCCTTGCGGGAGGCGTCTGATGGGGACCAGCGCGCACATCGACCGGTTCGTCCTTGATCATCTGCCGCCGGCGGATCAGCAGCCGGACCTCGTCTTCGACCGGGCCGAGCTGTCCTATCCCGAACAGCTCAATGCGGGCGTCGAACTGCTGCGCCGGGCCCTTGCCGCCGTCGGCCCCGACGCCCGCGCCCTGATCGACCATGACCACGAATTCTCCTGGGCCCGGGTCGACATGATCTCCAGCCGCATGGCGCGGGTGCTGGTCGAGGACATGGGTCTGGTTCCCGGCAACCGGGTCCTGCTGCACGGCCCGAACAGCGCCTGGACGGTGCTGGCGTGGTTCGCGATCCTCAAGGCCGGCGGCGTGGTCGTCGCCACCATGCCCATGCTCCGCGCCGCCGAATTGGCGACCGTGATCGACAAGGCCCGGATCAGCCATGCCCTGGTCTACGCCTCCCTCGCCGAAGCGGTGGCGGAGGCGCAGGCGACGGCGACGGCGACGACCCTGAAGCACGTCATGGATTCCGCCATGCTCCAGGCCGCCGCCCGCTCCCAACCCGCCGGCATCCGCTTCGACCCCGTCGACACGGCCGCCGACGACCCCGCCCTGATCGCCTTCACCTCGGGCACGACGGGCAAGCCCAAGGGCTGCGTCCATTTCCATCGCGACATCCTCGCCATGGCCGACACCTTCGCCCGGCATATCGTCGGCCTGACGAAGGACGACATCGCCGTCGGCACCCCGCCGATCGCCTTCACCTTCGGCCTGGGAGGGCTGGTCGTCTTCCCGGCCGCCGTCGGCGCCGCCACCGCCTTCGCGCCCCGGCCCGGCTTCGACGCCCTCGCCGAGACCATCGCCCGACACAAGGCCACCGCCCTGTTCACCGCCCCGACCGGCTATCGCGCCTTGCTGAAACTGGCCGGCGACCACGACCTGTCCTCGTTGCGCACCTGCGTCTCGGCCGGCGAGGCCCTGCCGGCCGCCACCTCGGATGCCTGGCATGAGGCCACCGGCGTCCGCATCATCGACGGCATCGGCTCCACCGAGATGATCCACGTCTTCATCTCGGCCCGCGGCGACGACATCCGCCCCGGCGCCACCGGCAAGGCCGTGCCGGGTTATGAGGCTCGCATCATTGACGCCGATGGCCAGCCCCTGCCGCCGGGCGAGACCGGTCGCCTCGCTGTGCGCGGCCCCACGGGCTGCCGCTATCTCGATGACGACCGGCAGGCGGCCTATGTCCAGGACGGCTGGAACCTGACCGGCGACGTCTACCGGCTGGATGAGGACGGCTATTTCTGGTTCGTCGCCCGGTCCGACGACATGATCATCTCCTCCGGCTACAATATCGGCGCACCCGAGGTGGAGCACGCCCTGCTGCGCCACCCGGCCGTGGCCGAGGCCGCCGTCATCGGCGCAACCGACCCTGAGCGCGGCCAGATCGTGAAGGCCTTCGTGGTGCTGAACTCCGACCACGCCGCCTCCGACGGCCTCAGGGTCGCCCTGCAGGACCATGTGAAGAGCGTCATCGCCCCCTACAAATACCCCCGCGCCCTCGACTTCGTGGACGCCCTGCCCAAGACCCAGACCGGCAAGCTGCAGCGTTTCCGGCTCAAGGAGCCGACATGACGGTTCAGGTCTTCACGAGCGAACGCCGCGTCCGCTTCGCCGACTGCGACGCGGCCGGCATCGTCTTCTTCCCGCGCTATTTCGAGATGCTGAACGGGGTGGTCGAGGACTGGTTCGCCGGCCCGCTTGAGGCCTCGTTCCGCGAACTGCACGTCAACCGCCACGTAAGCGTACCCACCGCCGCTGTTGAGGCGCGCTTCATTGCGCCATCCCGGCTGGAGGACGTTCTGACCTTCGCCCTGTCTGTCACAAGACTGGGTGGCGCGTCCTGCACCCTGCGCCACCGCATTTCGGCCGGGGCCGACCTCCGCTTCGAGGCGATCCAGACCATCGTCTATGTCGGCGAGTCGCTGAAGCCGGAGCCCTGGCCCGACGCCCTGCGCGCCCGGATCGCCCCCTTCGTGGAGAGTGTCTCGTGAACCGCGTCCTGCTGCCCGAAGGCTGGCCCCGGCCCAAAGGCTATTCCAACGGAATAGAGGCGACCGGTCGGACGGTCTTCGTCGCCGGCCAGATCGGCTGGAACACGGCCGGCGCCTTCCCTGACGGTTTCGCCGCCCAGTTCCGCCAGACGATAGACAATACGCTCGCCGTCCTCGCCGAAGCGGGCGCGGGCCCCGAGCACATCGTCCGCATGACCTGGTACGTGGTCGACAAGCGCGAATATCTCGCCGCCCTGCGCGACATCGGCGCCGCCTGGCGCGAGCGGATCGGGCCCCACTACCCCGCCATGGCCGTGGTTGAGGTCAAGGGCCTGATCGAGGACGCAGCGCGGGTCGAGATCGAGACCACCGCGGTCATTCCCGCGTGAGGCTTGGCGCCGCGCGATTCCGGGGCCAAAGCTGACCCATGCGGCTGCACGACGACGTCCTGGGCTCACTGGAAGCCGAGGCCATTCATATCTTCCGGGAAGTCGTCGCCGAGTGCGAACGGCCGGTGCTGCTGTTTTCCGGCGGCAAGGACTCGGCGGTCTTGCTGCACCTCGCGCGCAAGGCCTTCTTCCCGGCCGTCCCGCCCTTCCCCCTGCTTCACGTCGATACGATGTGGAAATTCCGCGAGATGTACGCCTTCCGCGACAAGGCCGCGGCGACGGCTGGCATGCGGCTGCTGGTCCACCGCAACCCCGAGGCTGAGGCGGACGGGATCAACCCGTTCGATCACGGAGCCAATGTCCATACCGACCTGTGGAAGACCCAGGGGCTGAAACAGGCGCTGGACCTGCACGGGTTCGACGCCGCCTTCGGGGGCGCGCGTCGTGACGAGGAGAAGAGCCGGGCCAAGGAGCGCATCGTCTCGGTCCGCACGGCGGCGCACGGCTGGGACCCCAAACGCCAGCGCCCCGAACTGTGGAGCCTCTACAACACCCGCCTCAGCGATGGGGAGTCGGTGCGGGTCTTTCCCCTGTCGAACTGGATCGAATTGGACGTCTGGCGCTACATCCAGCGTGAGAACCTCGCCCTGCCCTCGCTCTATTTCGCCGCCGAACGGCCGATCATCGAGCGTAACGGCGCCCTGCTGATGCTGGACGACGCGCGCATGCCCCTGCGGCCCGGCGAGGCCGCCCGGATGCGACGGGTCCGCTTCCGCACCCTTGGCTGCTGGCCTCTGACCGCCGCCGTCGACAGCGACGCCGACACCCTCGACGCCGTGGTGCGCGAGGTCCGCGAGGCGCTGGTGTCCGAACGCCAGGGGCGGGCCATCGACCACGACCCATCCGCCTCGATGGAGCAGAAGAAGCGCGAGGGCTATTTCTGATGGCCCCCGTTCACGATACCGGCCCCCGCGAGATCGTCCGGCTGATCACCTGCGGCTCGGTCGACGACGGCAAATCGACCCTGATCGGCCGCCTGCTGTACGACGCCGGCGCCATTCCCTCCGATCAGATCGCGGCCCTGCCCGATCTCGACGGCGCGCTGGACCTGTCCTTCCTCGTCGACGGCCTGTCGGCCGAGCGCGAGCAGGGCATCACCATCGACGTCGCCTATCGCTTCTTCGACATCGGCGAGCGCCGCTTCGTGCTCGCCGACACCCCGGGACACGAGCAGTACACCCGCAACATGGTCACCGCCGCCTCGACGGCCGACCTGGCCATCGTGCTGATCGACGCCCGCAAGGGGGTGCTGACCCAGACGCGGCGGCACAGCCGGCTGCTGGCCCTGCTGGGGGTCCGGCGCGTCGTGCTGGCGGTCAACAAGATGGATCTGGTCGAGGGGTCGCAGGACCGGTTCGACGCGATCGTCGATGACTACCGCGCCTTCGCCGACCCGATCGGCCTGACCGATATCATCGCCATCCCGACCTGTGCCCGTTCGGGCGAGAACATCTCGGCGGCGGGCGACCTGACATCCTGGTACACCGGTCCGGGTCTGATGGCGCATCTCCAGACAGTCAGCCTGGCCGAGACCACGTCCGGCCCGCTGCGAATGACAGTGCAGGGGGTCAACCGGCCCAACGCGGACTTCCGTGGAGTCGCGGGCCGGATCGTGGCCGGCGTCGCCCGGCCCGGCGACGCCGTCCGCATCCTGCCGTCGGGCGTGAGCGCCGCGATCGAACGCATCGTCGCCCTGGACGGGGACCTCGACGAGGCCCGGACCGGCCAGTCCGTGACCCTGACCCTGACCCCGGACGTCGACGTCTCGCGCGGCGACCTGATCGCCGCCGCCGGCGCCCCGCCTCAGGTCGCGGACCAGTTCGAGGCTCATCTGGTGTGGATGTCGGACCGCCCCCTGCTGCCGGGCCGGTCCTACTGGCTCAAGCTCGGCGCGACCACGGTCCCGGCCCGGATCAGCGACCTGCGCCACAAGGTCAATGTCGATACCGGCGAGCGCCTGGCCACCCCGACCCTGACGCTGAACGACATCGGCCTGTGCACCCTGGCGCTGGACGCCCCCGTCGCCTTCGAACCCTATGCCGCCAACCGCGATCTCGGCGGCTTCATCCTGATCGACCGGATGAACAACGAGACCGCCGGGGCCGGCATGATCCGCTTCGCCCTTCGCCGGTCGGCCAATGTCCGGCCGCAGGCCTTGAGCGTCAGCCGGGCCGACCGCGCGGCCCTCAAACGCCAGTCGCCGCTGGTGCTGTGGTTCACCGGCCTGTCCGGCGCTGGCAAGTCGACCATCGCCAACCAGGTCGAGCAGCGGCTGCTCGCCGAGGGCCTGCATTCGGTCCTGCTGGATGGGGACAATGTCCGCCACGGCCTGAACCGCGACCTCGGCTTCACCGACGCCGACCGGGTCGAGAACGTCCGCCGGGTGGCCGAGGTGGCGCGGCTGATGACGGACGCGGGCCTGATCGTGCTGGTCTCCTTCATCTCGCCCTTCCGCGAGGAACGCCGCATGGCGCGCGAGCTGATGGAGCCCGGCGAGTTCGTCGAGGTCTTCGTCGATGTACCGCTGGCGGTGGCCGAGGCGCGGGACGTCAAGGGGCTCTACGCCAAGGCCCGGGCCGGCCAGTTGAGCCATTTCACCGGCATCGACAGCCCCTATGAGGCGCCCGAGGCGCCGGAGCTGCGCATCGACGCCGCCGCCTGCTCGGCCGACGAGGCCGCGGACCGGATCATCGCCCTCGTCCACGCCGCCCAGGCGGCCGCCGCCCGCTGAGCTCAGCGGGGCCGGGTGTCGCTGAACCGCCACTTCATCGCCAGCACCCCGGAGGCCATGACGAGGGCGCAGGCATTGGCGATGGTGACCGGCCAGGCCGTGGTCAGAACGCCATAGGCCGTCCACAGCACGAAGCAGGTCACCGTCAGGGAATAGGTCTTCAGCGACACCGCCGATGCGTCACGCTCCTTCCAGATCTTGATCATCTGCGGGGCGAAACTGGTGATCGAACACAGGGCCGCGAGGGTGCCGACGACGTTGGCGACGAGGCCTGTCACGACTTGGTCCTCGTCTTCGTTCCAGCGGTGCGACGCGGGCTGGCCTTCTTCGGCTGCGCGTCCTCGATCGCTTCCGCCCGCGCGCGTTTGCCGGGAAGGGCGCGGGCCGGCTTGCCCGCCTGCACGGCCAGGCCGCGGCCCTCGACCTCCCTCAGGATCGCATCCAGTTCGAGCTCGGTCAGGTGTTCGATGCCGATGAAGCGGTCATCAGCCTGCTTCACCGCGAACACCAGTTCGTCCAGCTTGGCGTGGATCGCCGCGCCGTCGCGGTTCTGGGTGTTCTGGATCAGGAACACCATCAGGAAGGTGATCACCGTCGTGCCGGTGTTGATGATCAACTGCCAGGTCTCGCTGAAGTTGAAGACCGGACCGGAGACGGCCCAGGTCAGCACGATCGCCAGGCAGGCGATAAAGGTCCAGGGCTTGCCGGCCACCTTGGCCGTCGCCGTGGCGAATTTGACGAACTGCTTTTCCATCGGCCTCCAACGGCCGCCCTTGGGGCCGGTTCCTGTCTCTCGGGTCGTCTCAGTGCACGGGGGCCAGCAGCGGCGCCGTCTCGTCCATCACGTCCACGGTCCGGGCGAATGTGGGGCTGCGACGGGCTTGCGTCAGCTGCTCGAAGGCGTAGCCCAGCGACAGGATCCGGGCGTCCTCCCACTGGCCGCCGATGAAGCTCATACCGACGGGCAGGCCGCGGACGAAGCCCATGGGCACGGTCAGATGCGGATAGCCGGCGATGGCCGGCATGGTCGACACCGCGCCGCCGTAATGGTCGCCGTTGACCACATCCGTGGTCCAGGCCGGGCCGGTCGTCGGCGCGATCAGGGCGACGACCCGATGCTCGCGCAGCAGCTTGTCGATCCCCTCCGCCCCGGCCAGCCGCAGCGACGTCGCCCGCGCCTCGATGTAAGCCGGATCGTCCAGGCCGCCGGTCTGCTCCGCGAGCAGGAACAGCTCCTGCCCGAACAGGGCCAGTTCGCGCGGCTCCGCTTCGTTGAAGGCGATCACGTCGGCCAGGGTCCGGGTCCGCACCTGGTCGGGCCGGGTCGAGGCCAGATAAGCGTTCAGGTCGACCTTCAGCTCGGTCAGCAGCACCGTCAGTTCGGCCGCGCCCATCGCCCCTTCGTCCGACGGCGCCTCGGTGATGTCGACCAGCACCGCGCCGGCGTCGCGCAGCACCTGAAGATTGGTCTCGAACACCGCCAGGGTCGCGGCGTTGTAGCCCGAGGGCCAGCGCATCACCCCGATCCGCGTCCCGCGCAGCGACCCCGCGTCCAGCGCCGCGCGATAATCGACCTTGCGCGCGTCGGCCTCGACCGTCGCGGGATCCAGCGGATCGCTGCCGGCGATGACCGTCAGCACGATGGCCGCGTCCTCGACCGTCAGCGTCATCGGTCCGGCCGTGTCCTGGGAATGGCTGATCGGCACGATGTGGGTGCGGCTGACCAGACCGACCGTCGGCTTGAAGCCGACGATGCCGTTGATGGCCGCCGGGCAGGTGATCGACCCGTCCGTCTCGGTCCCGATCGCCGCCGGCGCCAGTCCCGCCGCCACCGCCGCTCCGCTGCCCGAGGACGAGCCGCAGGTGTTGCGGTCCAGCGCATGGGGGTTGCGCGTCAGCCCGCCTACGGCGCTCCAGCCGCTGGTCGAGTTCGACGACCGGATATTGGCCCATTCCGACAGATTGGTCTTGCCGAGGATCACGGCCCCGGCCTCGCGCAGACGGGCGACCAGCGGCGCGTCCCGGCCAGGCGCGTTGTCGACCAGCGCCAGCGACCCGGCCGTGGTCGGCATGTCGGCGGTTTCGATGTTGTCCTTGAGAAGGACGGGCATTCCCGAAATACCTGATCCACTAGCCCACAGCACAACCGCGTCCGGGTCGTGCCTGCCCCAGGCCAAGACGCTGTTGGTGGCTACCTGCGCCGGCGTGTTGCCCGCGAGGTGGGCTTCCGAGCGATCGGGCTCGCCCGCCCTGTCGCCAGTCCAGGCCGGGCTGGCCTCGGCCCAGACCATGTCGCGGTCTGGCGCCTCGATAACAATACAGCCGCCCAGCGCCACGGACGCCGCCAAGGCAAGGGCGCCGAGCCCCATCCTGTTGAAACGCATCACCCGGCCCCCCGAAGTATCGTTGATTACGCGATCAGTCCTGTGCTGCCGGCGCTCGAGTCCCGATCGTGCGATCGAGGAAGTCCAGATACGTCCGCCATTGCATCAGCTGCCTTTCATTGCCCCGCACGCCGTGGCGCTGGCCGGGGAAGAGCATCAGTTCGAACGGGATGGACGACGCTTGCATGGCGTCCATCACCCGCGTGGTGTTCTCGAGGATGACGTTGTCGTCGGCCATGCCGTGCAGCAGCAGCATCCGCCCGGTCAGGTTCGGCAGCCGCGGAATGGCGTCCGAGGCGGCGTAGCCTGCGACGTTCGCCTCGGGCGTCGACATGAAGCGTTCGGTGTAGTGGGTGTCGTACAGGCTCCACTCGGTCGGCGGCGCGCCGACGATGGCCGAGGCCAGGCCCATGTCCGGCTCGGTCAGGGCCATCAGGCTCATGAAGCCGCCATAGGACCAGCCCATCATGGCGATGCGGTCGTCGGCGACATAGGGCAGCGACCGCAGATAGTTCGCCGCCAGCACCTGATCCTCGATCTCGGGCTGACCCATCTTCAGATACAGCGCCTGTTTGAACGCCGCCGAGCGCAGGCCCTCGCCGCGGTTGTCGAGGCGGAAGACGATATAGCCGGCCTCGGTCAGCAGCTGGCTGGTCGATGACTGCCAGCCCTTCTTGACCCCGCCGCCGCCCGGCCCGCCATACACCTGCATGACCACCGGATACTGTCTCGACGGATCGAAGCCCGGCGGCGTGGTCATCTGCCAGACCAGGGTCTCGCCATGGCTTTCCAGCGTGCCGAAGGTCGTCTCGCCACGCCGGGAGACGTAGGGATACATCGGATGGTCGGCGTCCAGCCGGTTCTCCTCGATCCAGCGCACGAAGGTCCCGTCGGCGCGATAGAGGCCCGACTGCGCCGGCGTATCCATGTCGGTGTAGTTGCCGACATAGGCCGTGCCCGTGCGGTTCATCGAGGCCGACCACCAGCCGCCGGCGGGCGTCACCGGCGTCGGCGTCACGGTCCGGCGCAGGCTGGCGCGGAACATCTGCTGTTCGATCGGCAGCTCGCGGCCGTCGCGCATCGAGGCGGTGAAGAAGACCTCGCCGGTCTGCTGGTTGACCCCGTCCAGCGACTTGACCGGCCACTCGCCGCTCGTGATCGCGCGCAGCCGGCGGCCGTCGCGATTGTACAGATATAGATGCTTCCACCCGCTCTCTTCCGAGGCCCAGATGAAGTCGCCATTCTCGAGGGCGCGGAAGTCATTGTTCAGCGACACCCAGGCGTCGGACCGCTGGGTCACGATCACGCGTGACGCGCCCGTGGCCGGATCGACGCTGAGCAGGTCCAGGGTCTTCTGGTCGCGCGACTGGCGCTGGACATAGAGGGTGCGGCCGTCCGCCGACCAGTTCACGCGGGCCAGGTAGATGTCGGGATTCGAGCCCAGGTCGACCTTGACCCGCTCGCCGCCCTGACGATCGTGGACATACAGCTCGACCACGGCATTGGGGCGGCCGGCGCGCGGATAGCGCTGCTCGACCACGGAGGCGCCGCCGCCAGTGATGTCCAGACGGGGCACGATGTCGACCGTGCTCTCGTCCGTGCGCTGCAGGGCGATGTAGCGCTCGTCCGGGCTCCACCAGTAGCCGGTGTCCCGGTCCATCTCTTCCTGGGCGATGAACTCGGCCGTGGCCCAGGTGATCAGCCCCTCGCCGTCGGTGGTGACCGCGGTCTCGCGGTCGCCGTTCAGGTCCAGCACGACCAGGTCCTGGTCGCGCACGAAGGAGACGAAATTGCCCTGAGGCGAGACCTTGGCGTCGATCTCGTCGGCCGGGGTCTCGGTCAGGCGGCGCACCGCCCCGCCCTCGCGGCTGGCCAGGAAGATGTCGCCCTCCAGCGGGGCCAGGATGTAGCGGCCCTGTTGGTCCCACGAATATTCGACCACGCCGCGCTGGCTGATCCGCATCCGCTCGCGTCGGGCCTTCTCGGCCTCGGACAGTTCGCCGGCGTCGGGGACCAGGGCCCGCGCGTCGATCAGCTTGAACGGCTCGCCCTCACCGGTCGGCGCGGCCCACAGGTCCAGCACATCGACGTCGTCCTCGCGCGAGCGCAGGAAGGCGACCAGCTCGCCGTCCGGCGACAGGCTGACGCCCCGCGCCACCGGTCCGGCCAGCGACGGATTGGCGAACACCCGTTCGGGTGTCAGGACCGCCGGGTCCGCGGTTTGCGCCATCACGGCGGTGAACGGCGACAGGGCCGCGAGGAACAGGGTGGAGGCGAGGAGTTTGTTGCGCATGGCGCTGACGCTAGCGGGCGTTTCGGCCGGCGTCATCCCCCGATTCCGCGCAGCGGCCGGAGGGGGCGAGAGTACACCGTGGAATCCCGAAATTTCCGCACAGTCGAGCCACCCTGCGGCAGATCGCCGCCAGACCCGCCCGCCGAAGCGGATGCCGATGCCGTGATGGGTTTCGAACCGTCAAAAATCCTGCCCCTGTGGCCGTTGTACATAGAGACACATCGATACGTCAGCTTCGGTCGCAGGCGACGGAATGGTGGGCGCAGGAGGTCGGGACAGGGGGCGGGATGACACGGTCAGGGGTCGGAAGGGGCGCGATGATCAGGGGCGAGAAGACAGCATCGGGGCGGACGCTCGCCGAGCCTGTCCGGCGCGACACGGCATCCCTTCCCCCCTCGCCCCTCACCCCCTAAGAAGCGCGCAATGACCGACGTCGCCGCCTCTCCGCCGCCCGCGAAAGCCTCGGCCTTCCATGAACTGGAAGTGCTGTGGGTTCGCCACTGGACCGACCAGCTGTTCAGCTTCGCCATCGCCCGCCCCGAGGATTTCCGGTTTCGCTCGGGCGAGTTCGTCATGCTCGGCCTGCCGGGAGAAGACGGCGGCAAGCCCATCCTGCGCGCCTATTCCATCGCCAGCCCGGGCTGGGACGAGCAGCTGGAGTTCCTGTCGATCAAGGTCCCCGACGGCCCCCTGACCTCGCGCCTGCAGAAGATCCAGCCGGGCGATACGGTGCTGATGGGCAAGAAGCCGACCGGCACCCTGGTGCTGGACGCCCTGACCGGTGGCGAACGGTTGTGGCTGATCGGGACCGGCACCGGCCTGGCGCCCTGGCTCAGCGTGGCGCGCGATCCCGACACCTACAGCCGGTTCGGCCATGTCGTGGTCTGCCACACGGTGCGCCACGAGGCCGACCTGACCTACCGCGACTTCCTCACCTCGGGCATCCATGACGACCCCCTGATCGGCGAGGAGGCCAAGGCGCAGCTGACCTACTATCCCACCGTCACCCGCGAGCCGTTCGAACACGCCGGCCGGATCACCGACCGGATCAAGTCCGGGGCCCTGTTCGACGATCTGGGTCTGCCGCACGGCTTCTCGCCCGAGCGCGACCGGGTCATGCTGTGCGGCTCCATGGCCATGATCAAGGAAACCGCCGAACTGCTCGAAACCTTCGGCATGAAGGAAGGTTCGAACGCCGAGCCGGGCGACTATGTGCTGGAGCGCGCCTTTGTCGGATAACGTCACCATCGATCCGCGCACCGCGCCGGAAGCCTGCGGCTCCATGGCCGAGGTGCGCCAGGGCGTGGATGCGCTGGACCGCGCCCTGGTCACCCTGCTGGCCGAACGCCAGCGCTACATGGACGCCGCCGCCCGCATCAAGCCGGACCGGTCCGTCGTCCATGACGACGCCCGCATCGAGGACGTTGTGGCCAAGGTGCTGGCCGCCGCCGGCCCGGCCGGCCTGTCGCCGGACATCGCCGAGCCGGTCTGGCGGCTGCTGATCGACCGCTGCATCGCCCATGAGTTCGCGGCGTTCGACCGCGAACGGGGTTAGTTGCGGCTGGTGTCGTCCGGCGCCACCGGGCGCACGGAGCGTATGTTCCGCAAGCCGATATCGCGGTTCAGGCTCAACGCCCAGCCATCCACGACCCGGCACTCGCCGCGGAAATTGTGCTGATCGCAGACTTCCCAGCTTCCGCCCGAGGCCCGCAGGCTGGCGGTCCGGCCCGAGAGATTGCCTTCGCTTTCGACGATCAGGACACTGTTTCCCTGAAGACCCGACTGCTCATACAGGGTCAGGGTGGAGGGGGTTTGACCGGGGATCCAGTTGGGATTGCCGAGCGCCCGATCCTGGGACACGGCCGGGGTCGCAACAAACAGGATGGTCGCTGCAATCGCGGAAAGCGTCAGCATGTCTACCTCCATGGCCCGTGGTGAGCGTTGAAAGGATGCGCCCGACATCTCAAAGTTGTCAACGCAGTGATCTGAGCAACAATTCGTGACGATAGGCGGCGACGTCCGCGAGCGCGATCTCCAGGGCGTCGCGCACCCGCTCCAGCAACGGCGGCGCCGCGGCCTTCTCCGCCGTCTCGGCCGTCTGGCAGGCCGCCGCCAGGGCGCCCGCGCCGATGCCCGCGGCCGCCCCCCGGATGGTGTGCACGCCGTCGCGCCAGCCGTCCTCGCGCACGTCCAGCAGCGGCGACCACATCGCGGCCTGCTGGACGAACAGGCCCAGCACCTCCTCGGTGATGCCGTCGTCGCCGCCGGTCATCCGCTCCAGCACGGTGAAGTCGACCGCGCCGGAGAGGTCGCGCAACGCCATCAGCCGGCGGTCTCCTCGCCCTTGGCCAGGCGCGAGTTCCAGGCCGACCAGCCGAAATAGAGGACGAGGCCGATGGCGTTCCAGATCACGAACCACATCTGGGTCGAGGCGCGCAGGCTAAAGAAGAAGACGATGCAGCCGATGATGGTGATCGCTCCGACCAGCCACCACAGCGGCGCCTTGAAGACGCGCGGGCGGTGCGGGTCGCGGATGCGCAGCACGATCAGGCAGACGCCGACCGCCGCGAAAGCCGCCAGCGTTCCGGCATTGGCCAGCGAGGCCAGCTCGTCCAGCCGCATGACGCCGGCGAGGCCCGCCACCACGATGGCGGTGAAGATGGTCACCACCGCCGGCACGCCGCGCGCCGACACCTTGGCCAGTTTGCGCGGCAGCAGGCCGTCGCGGGCCATGCCGAGGAAGATGCGGCTCTGGCCGAACAGGAAGGCCAGCAGCACGGTCGGCAGTGCGACAACGGCCGAGACGGCGATCCACTGCGCCGCCGTCCCCTGCCCCATCTCGCGCAGGATCAGCGCCAGCGGCTCGGGGCTTTCGGCAAAACTGGCGACCGGGCGGGCGCCGATGGCGGCGGCGGCGACGACCAGATACAGGGCGGTGCAGACGACCATGGAGCCGACGATGCCGATGGCCAGATCGCGCTCGGGCCGCTTGGTTTCCTCGGCCGCCGTCGAGATGGCGTCGAAGCCGTAGAAGGCGAAGAAGATGATCGCCGCCGCCGCCATGACCCCGGTCTGGACCACGGGCTGGCCGGTGATCTGTTCCGCGAACGGCAGGGCCGGGGATCCGAACCCGTTGGGCATGAAGGGGGTGAAGTTGGCGGCGTCGAAGGCCGGCAGGGCGATGGCCACGAAGGCGATCAGGGCCACAATCTTGATGACCACGAGCACGGCGTTCAGCGTGGCGCTCTCGCGCGTGCCGAGCAGCAGCAGACCCGTCACCACGGCGATGATGAACACCGCCGGCAGGTTGATCAGACCGCCCTCGACGTGCGGTCCCGCCGCCAGCATGGCGGGCAGCTCCACGCCCATCCCGGCGAGGAAGCCGGTCGCATAGCCGGACCAGCCGACCGCCACCGCCGACACCACCAGGGAGTATTCGAGGATCAGGCTCCAGCCGACGATCCAGGCGATCAACTCGCCCAGCACGGCATAGGAATAGGTGTAGGCGCTGCCCGCCGCCGGCATCATCGTCGACAGTTCGGCATAGGCCAGGGCGGCGCAGGCGCAGACCAGACCCGCAAGGGCGAAGCTGATCATCACCGCCGGCCCGGCCAGGCCGGCGCCGACCCCGATCAGGGTCAGGATGCCAGTGCCGACGATGGCCCCGACGCCCAGGGCCATCAGATGCGGCCAGCCCAGCGTCTTCTTCAACGCCGGCCCGTCGTGCGGGGCCAGCATGGCGTCGATCGAGCGCCGGCGGTTCCAGAAAGCCATGTTGTTCGTCCCCCCGCCGCACCCCCGCGGCTGATTCCGAACGAGCTTATCCGGTCCTGCGACAAACCGAAACGGAGCGCCAAATCTCCTTGCACGCGACAATCATTCCCATTAGGAACGCCCCCTCGCCGACGCCGGTCCTGACCGGCGCGGCCGGGACGGCGTGACCCTCGCGAGGCTTCGCCAGACGCATGGTCCGGGTGATTAGCTCAGTTGGTAGAGCAGCTGACTCTTAATCAGCGGGTCGTAGGTTCGAACCCTACATCACCCACCATCGTCCTTCCCTGAAATCGGAAACTAGCGGCCCAGGTTCAGCCGCCATCGCCGGTCGACGGTTCGCGTCAGGCCGCAGAGCTGCAGAAACCCGATGACGTCGGGCCTGTGGCCGTCCACCGCGTCCGTATCCACCAACAGGGGGATCACCGACCAGGTCTCCGGAAACTTCATCACACGAACGTCGGGGCTCGCTCGCAGATGCGGGCAGTGGAGAAGCGACCGGTCGACGCAGCGCCTGTGCAGCGGGGCGATCGAGCCGGCGTCGAGCAACACCGTGTCACCGTCGATCGCCGTCGCGATCGCTATCCCGCGTGACCTCAGAACGCCCGCGGCGACGAGCTTCGCCACCTCGGTCCAGCGATCCCCCGGCGCGGTCGGCTCGCCGCACATGGGACACAGCATCCGGACGACCGAGAGACGTTGCCGGACCATGTGGTTCTTTGAGTATTGCGGCTTGCCGCAGCCCGCGTCCTGGATCTGGCCGATCGCGAGACGGCCGCGGACGCTCGGGCACGGTCCGACGCCCACGATGGCTTCGCCCGTCCAGCTGGTCACCCAGGGCACATCGTGCCCGACCTTCAGCGCAGATCGCGTCTCGACCATTCTCCTCAGTGCGCCTGCAATCCGGCGTCTGTCGATAGCCCGGGGTCTCTAGTGGGAGAGGCAGAGGCAGATCGGGCTGTCGCTGATGAGGTCGCGGGTCACGCCGCCGAGCGCCCATTCCCGCAGGCGGCTATGCCCATAGCCCCCCGCCACGATCAGGCCCGCGCTTCGCGCGAGGGCTTCGTCGAGGACCTGACGCCCGGCGGAGGCCTCGGTCGGGGCCACGACCACGGGCTCGGCGGCGACCCCGTGTCGGGCCAGAAAGCGCACGATGTCGGACAGTTCGTCGCCGGCGGCTTCGATGTCATCGGGGGCGCGGATCGCATAGATCGTGACGCCCCTGGCCCGCCGCAGCAGCGGAAGCGCCGCGGACAAGGCCAGGCGGGCTTCCCGGCAGTCCTTCCACGCGACCAGGGCGGGCTCGCCGACCGGATTGCGCAGGCGGGTCGGCGGGGTGACCAGCACGGGCCGTCCGCTGCCCATCAGGACGTCGGCCACATCCGGGGCGTGCCAGGGCGCCCGCGCATTGCGGCCGCCGAGGATGACCAGGTCCACCGCCCGCGCTTCGCGGGAACACACCTCGCCCGGAAACCCGATCTGGCCTCGCCAGTCGGTCTCGACGTCGCGCGCGCGCGTGATGTCGGCGAACCGCTCGGCGGCGCGCTTCACCTCGGCCTCCGCCATGTCGCGATAGAGAGCCAGCAACTCGCCGACCATGGCCCCGCCGCCCAGCGGATCATACAGCGGCGGCGCGATGGAACCGGTGCAGAGGCCGGTCAGATGAGCGTTGAAGGCATTGGCGAGGTCACAGGCCAGTTCGAGGCGGCTGTCGCTCTCGGGGCCGTCATCGACGGCGACAAGAAGGCTGGCGTAGGTCATGGCTGTCTCCGTCTGTGGAGAAAGAGAACGGCGCCCGATCGTCCTCCGCCTTGATCAGGATCAACGCCCCGCCTTCACCAACACCCCAGTCTGGGCCGCCCTGGAGATGCACGATGTTCCTACCTCGCCTCGCTGCCGCCCTCGCGCTGAGCTGCGCCGCCTGCGCCAGCCCGGAGCCCCTGTCCACGACGATATCGACCCGTCCCGACACAATGGAGCAGGCGGCCGTGCGGGGCCGGCAGCTCGCGACCGGGGCCTGCGCGAGCTGCCATGCGGTGGGCGCTGTCGGTGACAGTCCGATGGCCGCAGCCACGCCGTTTCGCGAGATTGTTCACCGCCGCCCGCTCGATCAGCTCGAGGAGGCCTTCGCCGAAGGCCTGGTCACCAGCCACCCGGCGATGCCGGCCTATGTCTTTCGCGCCAGCGAGATCGACGACCTGGTCGCCTATCTGGAAACCGTGAAGGTCGAGCCCTAGGCGCCGCCCTTTTCGGTCTGGCCGCTCGCGCGCTTTTTCCGATCCCTTGATGCGGATCAAGTGCGGGCTCGCGCCGGTGGCTCATGGTTTGCTCGAAGGAGATCGACCATGAGCCTGAAACGCATCCTTGCCCTGGCCTCCGGCGGCGCCGGCGACCCGGCCGCCCTGGCCTTCGCCGCTTGGCTGGCGGGTCAGCACGACGCCGTGGCCGACATCGTTCCCGTCTATCCCGACTCCGCGGTCGATATGGTCACCCTCGGTCTGGCGCTCGGCGCAACGCTTCCTCGGGATGCCGTCGAGGAACTGGCGGAGGCCGAGCGAACCATGCAGGCGCGCGTGGAGACCGCCGCCCAGCAGGCGGCGAAGGCGGCGGACCTCGTCTTTGGAGCCGGCCAGGGCGCGCCCCGGATGTCGGTGCTCTCACGCGGGCTGCGGCCGGCGCTCGCCCTGTCCCGCCATTCGGCCCTGGCCGACCTGGTCGTGATCGCCCAGGCGGGGCTCCAGGACGCACTCATCGAGGACCTTCTGAACCAGTCCCTGCTCGCGGATCGCGCGCCGGTGCTGATCGCCCGCGGCGACCCCGACGGGCTGGCCGGGCCGGCCGCGATCGCCTGGGACGGGAGCCCCCAGGCCGGCCGCGCGGTTCGCGCCGCCCTGCCCCTGCTCGCGATGGCCAGCGCCATCCATGTTCTTCAGTGCGTCACCGGGCTCGATCAGCGCGCCGCCGACCCCGACATCGACCTGCTCAACGCCTATCTCAAGCTCCATGGCGTCGGCGCAGGCGTGGCGATGCTGGTGGAAGGCGAGGATGAGGGCGCGGCCCTGATGGCGGCGGCGGAAGGCAAGCAGGCCGGTCTGCTCGTCGCGGGGGCCTGGGGACATTCGCGGCTTCGCGAAACCGTCTTCGGCGGCGCCACGCGGAGTTTCCTGCGCGGGAAAGACGGCCCCAGTCTGCTGCTGGCGCACTGAATCGCGCCCCTGACGACGGCCCCGGCGACAACGCGCCCGGGCGGTCCATTTCGCTCTTCAAAGGAACCGCGCCGTGAATGCTGAACTGACCTTCCACGGGGCCGCCGAGTGCGTCACCGGTTCCTGCATGCTGCTGGAAGCCGCCGGACGCCGCATCCTGATCGACTGCGGCATGTTCCAAGGGCCCAAGACCCTCAAGGCGCTCAACTACGAACCCTTCCCCTTCTCGCCCGCGTCGCTGGACGCGGTGCTGCTGACCCATGCCCATATCGACCATTCGGGCCTGCTCCCGAAGCTGGTCAGGGCCGGCTATCGAGGGCCGATCTTCACGACGCGAGGCACCCGGGACCTGTGCGAGGTCATGCTGGCGGACTCCGCGGGAATCCAGGAAAGCGAGGTGCGACACCTCAACCGGCGTAACGCCCAGCGGGGCCTTGGGCCGGTGGAGCCGATCTACACATCCACGGATGTCGATCACACCCTGCGGCTGATGGAGCGGGTCAAGTTCGGCGAGCCGACGCCCATCATCGGGGGCCTGCAGGCGACGTGGTGGCCGGCGGGTCACCTGCTGGGCGCGGCCTCGATCCAGATACAGATCGGCGATGGGACCGATGGTCTGAACCTGCTGTTCTCGGGTGACCTTGGTTCGGGGCGGCAGCCGTTCCTGCCGCATCCCGACGGCCCCGTCGGCGTCGATCATGTGATCCTCGAGAGCACCTATGGCGATCGCGAGCGCATGGATCTGGAGCTGTCTGCCCGACGCCGCGCGCTGGCGGAAGAACTGCGTCTGGCGCGGGCGGCGGGCGGCCCGCTGCTGCTGCCGAGCTTCGCCGTCGGGCGGGCCCAGGAACTGATCCTCGACCTGCTGGCGGTGATGGAGGCGGAGCCGGACCTGACCGCCGACATCTTCCTCGATTCGCCGCTCGCCATCGAGGCGACGGAGGTCTTCCTGCGCCGCGGCTGGAACCAGGACACCGGCGAGAACCCGTTCGAGCCGCTGCGGCAAGCCACGCGCCTGCATCACCTGATGCGTCCGCAGGAAAGCGATCGGCTCGAGCGGCTGACCGGATGGCACATCATCCTGGCCGGCAGCGGCATGTGCGACGCCGGACGCATCCGCCGCCACCTCAAACGCCTGCTGTGGCGCAAGGAGGTGACCGTCCTGATGACCGGCTTCATGGCCGCCGGCACCCTGGGCCGCATGCTGGTCGAGGGCCGCTCCGCGGTTCGCATCCAGGGCGAGGAGGTCCGGGTCGGCGCACGCATTCGCAACCTCGACTGCTACTCCGGTCATGGCGACGCGACCGATCTGGTCGCCTGGCTCAAGGCAAGAAGCCCTGTCGCGGGGTCGGTGCTGCTCAACCACGGCGAACCGGGCGCGCTGGCGGTCTTGGCGACCCGGCTGGCGGATGAGGGATACCGGCCGGCGACCGCCCTGCTGGACCAGACCTACCGCCTTACCCGGACATCGGCGGAGCCGCTGCCCTCCACGGGCGCGCGGCTGGCTCCGGGACAGGCCACCCGGCCGGACTGGCACAATGATCGCTCGGCCTTCCTCGTGGCGCTGAACGAGAGGCTCCAGGCGCTTCCGAACGACGAGGCGAGAGCCCGGCTGGTCGAGAGGCTGAGCGGCGCCCTGGAGTCCGGGCGATGACAAATCCCTTCATGGCGCTGATGACATCGAACGCCCCCGTCAGGGGGGCGCGGACCGGGTGCGCCGGATCGCCGCCTCGAACAGGAATCAGCGGGCGGTGTAGCCGCCGTCGATGACGAGCTCGGAGCCGGTGACGAATTTCGCTTCGTCCGAGGCGAGATAGACCGCGCCCCAGGCGATGTCGTCCGGCTCGCCCATATGGCCGAGCGGATGCAGGGCGGCGGTCGCCTTGCGGCCCTCTTCCAGATCGCCCTGGCTCGACAGATGGGTTTCCACCATCGGCGTCCAGATGAAGCCGGGATGGATCGAATTCACCCGGATTCGGTCGGGCGCATAGATCAGGGCGTCGGTCTTGGACATCAGCCGCACCGCTCCCTTCGAGGCGTGATACGGCGGCACGTCCGGTCCGCCCACCAGCCCGTAGATCGACGACAGGTTGATGATCGATCCGCCCCCGGCCTGCTTGAGGTGGGGGATGGCGTGTTTGGTGCAGAAGAAGACGCCCTTCACATTGATCGCCTGGACGTGGTCCCATTCCGCCTCGGTGATCTCGTGCGTGGGCTTGTTGACCCCGGCCACGCCGGCGTTGTTGACGAGGATATCGAGGCGGCCGAAATGTTCGACCACCTCGAGCATCACGGATTTCACCTCGCGCTCGCTCGACACATCGCAATGCCACCAGGCGACGGAGAGGCCCCGCTCCCTGAGCGTCTGCACCAGCTCCAGCCCCTCGGCGTCGCGGACGTCGAGCAGCGCGACGGATGCGCCCTCCTCCGCCATGCGGATCGCGGTGGCGCGGCCCAGGCCCACGGCGGCGCCGGTGATCACGGCGACCTTGTCGATCAGGCGGTTCATGGCGTCAGGACTCCGGTCGCACAATGCGGGCTTCGAGCGAGGCCTTGACCGCCCGTGCATCGAAGGCGCGCGCATCGTCGGCGGGCTTTGTCCCGCGGCGCATCACCACTTCGGCGACGGCCTCATAGGTGGTGACACGACTGACATCGAACGCGGGCTCCTGACCGTGGCGGTCCCATGAGCGCCAGCCGGCGCGGCCCCCGTAGGCATAGCGCCAGTGCGGCTCCCAGCCCGGTCCCCACGCCCCGATCGGCTCACGCCCGACCAGAGTGACGTGCTCCTCCGTGTCGCGCTCCACCGCATGGAACCAGTCGTAGCCGTTCTGCAGCGTGAGCTCCGCCGCCCGGTACAGAAGATAGGTCTCGACCGTCTCGCGGGAGGTGAGGCTGTTGCCGGCGAAGACAATGCGCCAGCGGTCCCGCTCGACCTGAAGCTCATGGTAGCCGTCGGTGTGGGCGGGATCGGTCAGTGACGCGGGATGGTAGGGCGTCGGGGTGGCGCAGCTGCCGAGGACGGCGGCGCCCGCAAGGGCGACGATGACGGACGCGACTCGAGTGGCTCGGGTCATGGAGGCTCTCCTTCAATCGTGCTGGCGCGACATGCGCGCGAAGATCAGGCGGCGGCCAGGTCCGACAAGGCTCCGAGCCGCCGGATGCGGTATCTGCGGGCTCCGATGAACTCGACGACGCCCTCTGCCTGAAGCCGGCCCAGCATCCGGGAGATCGTCTCGATGGTGAGCCCTAGATAATCCGCCATGTCCTGGCGGCTCATCGGCAGGGCGACAATCTCGCCCCGGAATCGCTCGGCGATGTCGAGCAGGAAGCGGGCGACCCTCTCGCAGGCCGTCGCCCGGCCCAGCAGCAGCATGTGGGATTGCGTGCGGCCCAGTTCGGTGGCGGTCGCCTGCCAGATCATGCGCCCGAGGTGGCCTGCGTCGTAGGCCGCGGAGCCGGAGCGGCGGATGGCGAGGACCTCGCAATCGCCGAGGGCTTCAGCCGAGAACCTGTGGGTGGGGGTCATCGCAACCCCGAGCACATCACCCTCGTAGTAGAAGTCGCCGATCTGACGGCGACCGTCGGCCAGCAGATGGCTGGTCCGGACCGCGCCGCGGACGAGGCGGTAGATCAGGTCGGCGTCCTCGTCCTGGGCGTAGATCTCTTCGCCCTGGCGGAAGGTCAGGCGGGCGGCGCCGGCCCATTCGTCGGCGCCGCCGGGCGCGCTGACGAATGTCTGTTGAAGCAGGGTCGGCGTCACATCGGCCTCCTCGTCTTGACGAAGACAGGGATAGGCCAGCGCGACCCTTGTGGTTATTCGGGAACGATCCCTAAGCGTCCTTCCCTACGGATTGATACGTAGGCCCTGCATCGGTCGGGACGCCTGCGCGCTCAGTCAGACGCCTGGGAAGCCGGACGGGAGGCTGTCCAGGTCAGGAGCACCAGCACCAGGCCGCTGCTGATCAGGGCCATTCCAACGAGGGGGCCCCAGCCCGACGCCGCGCCCGCGAACGTACGCCCTGTCACGGCGATCGCGGCGACGGCGGACGCGAGGGCAGAGGCGAAGAGCCAGCGCCAGACGCCTGCGGGACGAAGCTTGAGGGCCAGCGCCAGCTGGATGCCGCCATCAACGACCAGGGTGGAGATCGCCAGGATCACGACCGCAAAGGCGCCGGTCCGCGGACTGTAGAACAGAAGGGTCCCGAAGGCCGCCGCTACAGCGCCGGCGATCAGGAGGCCCCTGAGCCGTCGCCCGCCGAGCAGCAGGAGCAGCCATATCGACAGTATGGTGACGCCTGCCACCCAGAGCACCCAGCCCGAGGTTCCGCCCAGCACAATCCCCGTCGGGCCGGGGGCCACGGCGACCACGGCGCCGACCAGAATAAACGCCAGCGCAGCGAAGAACACGGGCTGAGGCCGGGCGCTGATGTCGCTGATCAGTCCGTCAGACCAGTGAGGCAGGGCGCGAGTCGTCATGAACGTCCTCCTGAAGATTGCGTCTTGTCGTTCACCGCGACGAGCCCTGCCTTGATGTCGATCAATGCGGGGATCGCCCCCGCCGGCATTCTCCACGACAGGCTCCGAGGAGGAATGAATGGAAATCATGGGACCAAGCCTGATCGTGGTCGCCGACGGACGGCAGGCCCGGCTGTTTGAGGAGCGGCGCCGTGGAGGCCCCTTGACCGACGTCACCGCCCAGCTCGGCGATCTGTCGCACCATCGGCCCGAGGCTTCCGGCGGACGGGGCGGGACCCATGACCGGTTCGGCCCGGCGTCCCACACGGGCGACGGACCGACGCCGCAGGACCGGCGCGAGGCTGATTTCGTCGGCCTTGTGGGCGTCCGGGCGGCGGAGATCATGCGCCGGGGCGGCTATCAGGATGTGGTCCTGATCGCGGCGCCGCGCGCGCTCGGCCAGCTGCGGCGCGCTCTGGCGCAAGCCGGCGTCGAGGCCGCCCACACGGAGCCCCATGATCGTGTGTCCGAGAGCGCGGCGTCGCTTCGGACCCGACTGCGCGAGCTCCGTCTCGGGGACTGAAGGCCGCGCCGGCCCGGCCTAACGGAACGCGGGGCCGGGCCGCACGCCGAGCCGCCGGAACAGCATGGCGGCCGGGCAGAAGCGGGTGATCGAGGCCTGCAGCAGGTTCAGGCCGACGAAGACCGTCAGCCACATCCACGCCGGATCCACCCAGTGGGTCAGCGCCAAGCTGACCAGCACCATGAAGCCGGCGAACATCATGACGGCGCGATCGAGGCTCATGCCTTCGGCTCCTGACTGGGCGTGGACGTGGGGGTACGGCGCACCTTGTGGGCGCCGATCAGGTCGAGGGCCAGTTTCTCATAGAGCGGCTCGGCCTGGCCCTTGCGGACCTTGTGGAGGAAATAGCCCTCGAAGGCGACCTTGGCGGCGTGCACCCAGCGGCCGCTGGCGGACCAGTTGATGTTACGCGGCGGGATCTGCGGCTGGGCCATGAAGGCCACGCCGCCGTCGCCGAAATCGGCCAGGCAGATGGCGTTCCAGCTCGCCTCGAAGCTCGGCGCCTCGCCGTCGAGGATCTGCTTCAGATTGGCCGAGATGGCCGAGACCATGCTCTCGATCATGAAGCCGGTCTTGGGCACGCCCACGGGCACCGGCGTGGGACCGGTCGGCGGGATGGCGATGCAGACGCCGAGGGCGAAGATGTCGGGCCAGGTCGGATTGCGCTGGTGCTTGTCGACGAGGATGAAGCCGCGCGGATTGGTCAGGCCCTCGACCCCGCGCACCGCCTCGACCCCGCGGAAGGCGGGCAGCATCATGGAATAGGCGAAGGGCAGGTCGTGGTTCGCCTTGACGGCGCCGTCCTCGCCGACCTCCTCGACATGCATCATGCCGGCGTCGACGCTCTTCACCCTGGCGTTGGTGATCCATTTGATGTGCCGCTGACGCATCTCGCTTTCCAGCAGCCCCTTGGTGTCGCCGACCCCGTCGAGGCCGAGGTGGCCGATGTAGGGTTCCGAGGTGACGAAGGTCATCGGCACCTTGTCGCGCACCTTGCGGCGGCGCAGCTCGGTGTCGAGGATCATGGCGAACTCGTAGGCGGGGCCGAAGCAGGACGCGCCCTGGACGGCGCCCACGACGATGGGGCCGGGGTTCTTCACGAACTCATCGAAGGAGGCGGCCGCCTTCACGGCATGGTCGACATGGCAGATCGAGACGGTGTGGCCGTCCGGGCCGAGGCCGGGGATCTCGTCGAAGGCCAGCTCGGGGCCCGTGGCGATGACCAGATAGTCGTAGTGCAGGGCGCGGCCGTCGGCCAGGTCGATGCCCTTTTCCGCGGGCCGGATGCGGCTGGCGCCGACATTGATGAACTCCACGCCCTTGCGCTTCATCACCTCGGGCAGGCTGACCTCGATGGCCTCGCGCTTGCGCCAGCTCACCGCCACCCAGGGGTTGGAGGGGGTGAAGTGAAAGGTGTCGCCCTTCGACACCATGACGATCCGCGCCCGGTCGCCGAGCGCGTGGCGGATGTCATAGGCGGCGATGGCGCCGCCCAGGCCTGCGCCGATGATGACGATGGTGGGCCGGTTCATGGGGATTTCCTTCCCGGAACGAATTCGATGCCCGATCCTGCGCCGCCCGGAGCCATGCGCCTTGATCCGTATCAAGGTTCACGATCGGCGTGGGGAGGACAGTGCCTCAGGCTTGCATTGATATTAGCATCGTCTAATATTAGCGCAAGCTTACATAAGGACGCCCGATGACAAAGCCCCCGGCCCTGTTCGCCGCCCTCGCCGCCACGATCCTGATGGCCGGCGGCCTGTCGGCCTGCGGCGGAGAGCCCGAGGTGGTGGCGACCGCGCCTGCGCGGGGGGAACGCCTGACGGTGACCGAGGCCCTGATCGACGCGGTCAAGCCGGCCTCGGCCATGGTCGCCCCGCGCGATCTCGGCGACGCCCGGGCCCGCATTCCCGGCACGCTGACGCAGTTGAACGTGCGCGAAGGCGACACCGTGCGTCAGGGCCAGGTCATCGGCGTGGTGGTCGACAACCGGGTCGGGCTCGAGACGGCGGCCTATGGCGCCCAGGTCGCGGCCGCCGAGGCCGAGGCCGGGCGCGCCCGGGCCGACCTGTCGCGCATCCAGACCCTGTTCGATCGAGGCATCTACGCCCAGGCGCGGCTCGACCAGGCCCTCGCCGCCTCCCACGCCGCGGAGGCCCAGGTCCGGGCGGCCCGCGCCGTCCGCGCGGCCAGCGCCGAGACCGGAGCCCAAGGCCGGATTCTGGCCCCGACCTCCGGCCGCGTCCTCGCCGCCGACGTGCCCGCCGGTTCGGTGGTCAGCGCCGGCCAGTCGGTCGCGACCATCACCGCCGGCCCGCTGGTCCTGAGGCTGGAGCTGCCCGAGGCCCAGGGCCGCAACCTGCGGGTCGGCCAGAGCGTCGTGGTCTCTTCCGAGGACCTGCCCGGTGTCAGCGCCGGGACCATCGCCCAGGTCTATCCGGCCTCGACCGCCGGCCAGACCACCGCCGATATCTCCGTCGCCGGCCTCAGCAGCGACCGGGTGGGCCAACGGGTCACCGTCCAGGTTTCCGTCGGGCAGCGGCGCGCGCTCGTCATCCCCCGCCGGGTCGTCGCCACCCGCTTCGGCATCGACTTCGTCCGCACCGTCGATCGGGCCGGACGCGTCAGCGAGGCGCCAGTCCAGCTCGGCGGCCCCGTCAGCGGGGACCGGGTCGAGGTGCTGTCGGGTCTCGCCGCCGGCGATGTCGTTCTCGCGCCGGAGACGGCCCGATGAACCTCGGCCTGTCCGGACGGCTGACGAAGGCCACGCTGAATTCGCCCCTGACCCCCCTGATGCTGCTGGCGGCCATCGCCGTCGGCCTGATGGCGCTACTGTCGATCCCCCGTGAGGAGGAGCCGCAGATCAGCGTGCCCATGGTCGACATCATGGTGGCGGCGCCCGGGCTGAGCGCCTCGGACGCCACCGAGCTGGCGGCCAAGCCGCTGGAAGCCATCGTCCGCAGCATCGACGGCGTCGAGCACGTCTACACCCAGGTGCTGGACGACCAGGTCATGGTCACCGCCCGGTTCGTGGTCGGTTCCGACCCCGACGACGCGGCGGTCCGCGTGCACGAAAAGGTGCGCGCCAACTACGGCGCCATCCCCGTCGGCGTGTCCGAGCCACAGATCGTCACCCGCGGCATCAATGACGTGCCCGCCGTGGTCCTGACCCTGACGCCGCGCGCCGACGCCGCCGGGCGCTGGAGCGACCAGGCTCTCTATGACGTGGCCGCCCGCCTGCGCACCGAGATCGGCAAGGTCGAGGACGTCGGCCTGACCTTCATCGTCGGCGGGCGACCGTCCGAGATCCGGGTCGAGCCCGATCCGGCTCGCATGGCCGCGCGCGGCGTGGCCCTGTCCTCGGTGCTGGAGACCGTCGCCCAGGCCAATCGCAGCTTTCCCGCCGGCGCCTTCCGCGACCAAGGCCAGAGCGTCGCCCTGCGTTCCGGCGAGCGGCTGACCACGCCCGACGACGCCTCCCTGCTGACCGTCCGGTCGATGGCCGGCGAGTCCGTCTATCTGCGCGACGTGGCGACCATCGTCCAAGCGCCGCGCGAGGACCAGGCCCGCGCCGCCCACTACGCCCGCGCCGGCGACGGCTGGAGCCGGACCCCGGCCGTCAGCCTGGCCGTGGCCAAGCGCCAGGGCGCCAACGCCGTGGTCGTTTCCCACGGCGTCATGCAGCGCGTCGAGGCGCTCAAGGGCACGCTGATCCCGGACGGACTGGAGGTCGTGGTCACCCGCGACTATGGCGAGATGGCCAATGAGAAGGCCAATGAGCTGCTGATGCACCTCGGCCTCGCGACATTCTCGATCGTCATCCTGATCGGCTTCGCCATCGGCTGGCGCGAGGCGGGCGTGACGGCGGTGGTGATCCCGACGACCATCCTGCTGACCCTCTTCGCCTCCAATCTGATGGGTTACACCATCAACCGGGTCAGCCTGTTCGCCCTGATCTTCTCGATCGGCATCCTCGTCGACGACGCCATCGTGATGATCGAGAACATCGCCCGACACTGGGCCATGAACGACGGCCGCAGCCGCGCCCAGGCCACCGTCGAGGCCGTGGCCGAGGTCGGCAATCCGACCGTCGTCGCCACCCTGACCGTGGTCGCCGCCCTGCTGCCCATGCTGTTCGTCTCGGGCCTGATGGGGCCGTATATGGCGCCGATCCCGGTCAACGCCTCGGCGGCCATGGTCTTCTCCTTCTTCGTCGCCGTGGTCATCGCGCCCTGGCTGATGATCCGCCTGGCCCGCAAGACCCTGGCCGGCGGCCACGGGCATGAGCACGGCGAGGGGATGCTGGGCCGCCTGTACCGCAAGGTGGCGACGCCGGTGATCCGCAGCCGTCGCAGCGCCTGGACCTTCCTGATCGTCGTCGGCCTCGCCACCCTGCTGTCGATGTCGATGTTCGGCTTCCGGGCCGTGCCGGTGAAGCTGCTGCCGTTCGACAACAAGTCCGAGCTGCAGGTCGTGCTGGACATGCCCGAGGGGACCAGCCTCGAGACCACGGAACGCACCCTGGCCGGCGCCGCCGCCGTGGCGGGGACCCTGGCCGAGGTGGAGTCGCTGGAGAGCTATGCCGGGACCGCCGCACCGTTCAATTTCAATGGCCTGGTGCGCCACTATTTCCTGCGCGCGGGGGCCGAACAGGGCGACCTGGCGGTCAAGCTGGCGCACAAGGAACACCGCAAACGCAGCAGCCACGCCATCGCCCTCGACCTGCGACGGCGTCTAGCCGATCTGCCGTTGCCGGCGGGATCGTCGATCAAGGTGGTCGAGGCCCCGCCGGGGCCGCCGGTGCTGGCGACCCTGCTGGCCGAGGTCTACGGACCCGATCCCGCGACGCGCCGCGCCGTGGCCGCCGAGCTGGAGACCCTGTTCCGGGCCGAGCCCTCGGTGGTCGACGTCGACAACAGCTACGGCGTCCGCCGCCCGGTCCTGCGCCTGATCCCGGACCGCGAGAAGATCGAGCGCTTCGGCCTGTCCGAACGCGAGGTGCACGACTCCATCGCCGCCGTCATGGGCGGACAGGTGCTCGGCTACGCCGCCCGGGACGACGAACGCACCCCGGTCGAGATCGCCGTCCGTCTGCCCCAGTCGGCCCGGACGTGGAACGAGCAGATGGCCGTCATGCCGGTGGCGGTGACCACGATCGACGGCGGTCGGCGACTGGTGGAACTGGGCGAGGTGGTCGAGGCCCGCACCGAACTGGCCGGCTGGCCCGTCTATCGCCGCGACGGCCGCGCCGCCGAAATGGTCACCGCCGAACTGGCCGGCCAGTTCGAGGCCCCGATCTACGGCATCCTCGCCATCGACGCCGCGATCAAGGCCCACGACTGGAAAGACCTGCCGCGTCCCGAAGTCAGGCTCAACGGCCAGCCGACGGACGAGACCGTCCCGACCGTGCTGTGGGACGGCGAGTGGGAGATCACCTGGGTGACCTTCCGCGACATGGGCGCCGCCTTCGGCGTGGCCCTGCTGGGGATCTATGTTCTGGTCGTCGCCCAGTTCAAGGATTTCCGCATCCCGCTGGTGATCCTGACGCCCATTCCGCTGACGCTGATCGGGATCGTCATCGGCCACATGCTGTTTGGCGCGCCGTTCACCGCCACCTCGATGATCGGCTTCATCGCCCTGGCCGGGATCATCGTGCGAAACTCGATCCTGCTGGTCGATTTCATCCGGCATGCGCGAACGCCGGGGCGGCCGCTGCGTGAGGTGCTGCTGGAGGCCGGGGCCATCCGCTTCAAGCCGATCCTGCTGACCGCGCTGGCGGCCATGATCGGCGCGGCGGTGATCCTGTTCGATCCGATCTTCCAGGGTCTGGCCATTTCCCTGCTGTTCGGCCTTATCTCCTCGACGATTCTGACCGTGCTGGTGATCCCGGCCATCTATATCGCGTTGAAGGACGACGGCCGGCCGCTGGCCGCGCCCGCACCAGCGGAAGAGACGCCATGACCGACGCCTTGCCCCTGCCGAACCCCGCCGCCCTCGCCGAGCTCGAGGCCAGCGCCGCGCCCGCCGCGCGTCTGTTGCGGCTGTTCGCCAACGAGCAACGGCTGATGCTGATGTGCCGGCTCAGCGAGGGGGAGTGTGCGGTCGGCGAGCTGGCCGGCTATGCGGGCCTGTCGCAGTCGGCCTGTTCCCAGCACCTCGCCCGCCTGCGCGACGCCGGGGTCATCGCGCCGCGGCGCGAGGCCCAGACCATCTATTACGGCATTTCCGATCCGGCCGCGGCGCGCCTTATCGCCCTGCTCTGCGACATCTACCGCGACAAACCCGAGGACCAGACGTCATGACCTATTTTCATGCCCGCACCATCGAAGGCGACTTCGAGGCGGTCGTCGAGCGCACCCGCGCGGCGCTGCAGAAACATGGATTCGGCGTCCTCACCGAGATCGATGTCCAGGCCACGCTGAAGGCGAAGATCGGCGAGGACTTCCGCCCCTACCGCATCCTCGGCGCCTGCAACCCGGTCATGGCGCATGAGGCCCTGAAGATGGAGCCCCACGTCGGCGTCATGCTGCCCTGCAACGTCGTCGTCCAGCACACCGGGGCCGGCGTCGAGGTCTTCGCCGTCGATCCCGCCGCCTCGATGGCGGCCATCGACAATGCCGGACTGCTTGAGCACGCGCGGACGGTGGGCGAGCACCTGCGCGCGGCGGTCGACGAAATCTGAAACGGCCTGGCCGACGGCCTCAGGGCGCGGGCTTGTCTGACTCCGCGTCGTCCTCGATCAGGATCCGCGCCGCCGACCCTTCGATATCGTCGTACTGGCCGGAGCGCAGGGTCCAGACGAAGGCTCCCACGGCGATCAGGCCCAGAACCACCGAGAACGGCGCCAGCAGGAAGATAACGTTCATCGTCCACCCCTCACCCGAAGCGCATTGAGCGTAACGACCAGCGAAGAGCCGGACATCGCCAGGGCCGCGACGAACGGATTGACGAAGCCGAGCATGGCGGCCGGCGCGGCGACCAGGTTGTAGAGGGCGGCGAAACCGAAATTCTCCAGGGCGCGCCGGCGGGCCGAACGGGCTGTGTCGATGGCCTCGACCACCGCCATCAGTGCGTCCCGGGTGAGCACCAGGTCGGCGGCGTTCTGGCTGGCCTCGAGCGCCGACCCCGGCGCGATGGCGGCGTGGGCCCGGGCCAGGGCGGCGGTGTCGTTCAGCCCGTCGCCGACCATCAGCACCTTGCGGCCCGCGGCGGCGAGGCGATCGATCGCCTCGGCCTTCTCCTGCGGCAGCATGCCGGCCTTCCAGCTGGACACCCCGACCGCGTCCGCCGCCGCGCCCACCGCCCCGACCTGATCGCCGGACAGGATCTCCACCGTGATCCCCCGCATCACCAGCGCCGCGACCGTGGCGGCGGCGTCCGGCCTGACGACATCCGAGAACTGCAGCCGGACCTTGGTCTCTCCGTCGAAGCCGAACCACAGTTCCGTTTCGCCCGAGCGCAGGGTCGGCGCGCCGACGAACCCCGCCCGGCCGAGGCGGGCGCGCCGCCCGTCGATCAGCCCTTCCACCCCCAGGCCGGCGTGTTCGACCACTTCGGCGGCGATCGGCCCCTCGCCGGCCGCACGGGCGACGGCGCGGGCCATCGGATGGCTCGAGGCGCGGGCCAGCGGGGCCGCCATGGCGATGACGGCGGGCGACGCGCCCACCAGCGTCGGTCGGCCGCCGGTCAGCACGCCGGTCTTGTCGAAGACCACATGGTCGATCTCGGCCAGCCGCTCCAGCGCGGCCCCGGACTTGACCAGCACGCCGCGGCGAAACAGCCGGGCCGAGGCCACGACCTGCACGGCGGGAACGGCGAGGCCGAGGGCGCAGGGGCAGGTGACGATCAGCACCGCGACCGCCCGGATCAGGGCTTCCCGAGGATCCAGACCCAGGGCCCAGCCGCCGGCGAAGGTCGCCAGCGCCGCCGCATGCACTACCGGCACATAGAGGGCGGCCGCGCGATCGGCGAGGCGGACATAGCGCGAGCGCGACTGGGCGCCGGCCTCGACCAGTCGGGCGATGGCCGCCAGCGTGGAGTCCTCCGACCGGGCGCTGGCGCGCAGGGTCAGCAGGCCGGCGGTGTTGACCGCCCCGGCGCGGCACAGCCCGCCCGGCAGGACCCGCTCCGGCACGCTCTCTCCGGTCAGAAGGCTGTTGTCGAGCAGCGCCTCGCCCTGCTCAAGCGTCGAATCGACCGGGATCCGGTCGCCGGGCCGCACGCGAAGGATGTCGCCCGGCTGGATGTCGCCCAGCGGAACCGAGCGTTCGACCCCCCGCGCGTCCACGACACAGGCGGCGGGCGCCTGCAGGGCCAGCAGATCGCCGGCGGCGCTGCGCGCCTTGGCTCGCAGCACATGGTCGAGCCACCGCCCGATCAGCAGCAGGAACAGCAGTGAGACGGCGGCGTCGAAATAGGCGTCGCGGCCGTTCAGGATGGTCTCGGAGAAGCTGATCGCCAGCGTCAGGATCACCCCGATCGAAATCGGCACGTCCATATTGGCCCGCCCCGCGCGCAGGGACCGCCAGGCCGACTGGAAGAAGGGCATGCCGGCGAAGATGGCGCAGGGCGCGCCCACGGCGGCCGACATCCACATCATCATCGAGCGGGTCGCGGGCCCGAGCTCCTGGTCGAACAGCCCGGCCCAGATCGGGACCGAGAACATCATGGCGTTCATGGCCCCGAAGCCCGCCACGGCCAGGGCGAGGATCAGCCGCCGTCCCTCGCGGTCGCGCTGGACCAGGGCGGCGCCGGGGTCGAACGGCGTGGCCGGATAGCCCAGCTTGTCCAGCGCCGAGATGATCCGCGCCGGGTCGACCCTGTCGCTGTCCAGGCCGACGGCGAGCCGGCCGGTCGACAGGTTCAGACGGACCGACTCGACGCCGGGCAGACGCAAGACTTCCCGCTCGATCTTGGAAATGCACCCGGCGCAACGAGCCCCCGTGACCAGCAGGTCGAGACGGGCGCGGCCGTCTTCCTGCCGGCGCAGGAAGGCCGACATGTCCGGCCCGGTCGCCGCCTCGAAGGTCACGGCCACGTCAGCCTCCGCTCGGCGATGAAGCTGCGGCCGGTGCTGTCCGTCGCCTCGATCCGGGCGTCCCAGACGCCGGACAGGGCGCGGTCGGCGCCGTAGCGGCCGGGGGCCTCTTCCTTGAGGGCGACCACGGCCCGGCCCTGTTCCGTCGCCGGGCGCTGGAGCGTGGCCGACACCTTGAGCCCGGTCAGCGGTCGGCCCTCGCGGTCCTGCATCAGCACGTTCAGGCCATTCGCACGAGCCTCGGCCCCCGCCCGCCAGCCCAGCGCATCCTGGACGCGGAGCCGCTCCAGCTCGGCATTGTAGATCAACCCCGCCTCATACGGGCGCGGCGCGACCTGGCCGGGATGGGTGCGGTAGGCCATCACCAGGAAGGCCGCGTCGACGCTGATCACCAGGGCGAAGAAGGCGACCACCCCCGCCGCGACGTGCCACCCCTTGACGGCGAACGGCGGCTTTGAGGGTTTGCTCGGGACGGTCATTGGGTCTGGCTCCCGTACTCAAAGGCGGTCGGAACGGTCGTCGTCTTCCCGCCCGAGCGGATTTCGAAGGCCGCGTCCCGGCTGCCGTCGCCGACCTGATCGGCCGGGGCGGTGACGAAGATGCGCATCGATGTGACGCGGTTCGGCTCGACCTCGACGCGCAGCGGATCGGCGCCCGGCTGGCCGGGGATCCTCAGTGTCGCCCCGGGCACGCCGGCGTAGCGGATCTCCAGATTGGCGGTGTCGAACCCGTGGTTGGCGATCTTCAGGGTGTAGCCATTGCGCACCGCGCCGTCGCTCAGCCGGATATAGGCGGGGTTGCGGTCCCGCAGGGCATGGACGCCCAGCTGCTCGCGCGTGCTGAAGCCCCAGATCATCAGACCCCCGACCACCGCCAGAGCGATGCCGTAGTAAAGGGTGCGCGGCCGCACCAGCTTGTGCTCCGGCTTCTGACCGCAGCTTCGCGCCGCGACGGCCGCGTCGGTGTCATAGGCGATCAGCCCGCGCGGCCGGCCGACCTTGTCCATGACCTCGTTGCAGGCGTCGATGCACAGGCCGCAGTTGATGCACTCCAGCTGGGCCCCGTTGCGGATGTCGATCCCCATGGGGCAGACCACGACACACTGGTTGCAGTCGATGCAGTCGCCGCGACCGTCCCAGGACTCGGTCTTCTTGTGCGGCCCGCGCGGCTCGCCGCGGTCGTAGCGGTAGGTGACCTGGAACGACTGGTCGTCCAGCATCGCCCCCTGGATGCGCGGCCACGGGCACATGTAGGTGCAGACCTGCTCGCGCATGTGGCCGGCGAAAATGTAGGTGGTGAAGGTCAGGATGGCGCACGAGACATAGGCCGTCATCGGCGCGGTCCCGACCCAGAAGGTGCGGATCAGATCGGGCGCGTCGTGGAAATAGAAGATCCACGCCCCGCCGGTGCCGAAGGCGACGCCGATCCAGACCAGATGCTTGCCGGTCTTGCGCCACAGCTTGTTGAACGACGCCGGCGCCGCGTCGAGCCGCATGCGCGCGTTGCGGTCGCCCTCGAACATCCGCTCGATATAGATGTAGAGGTCGGTCCACACCGTCTGCGGGCAGGCGTAGCCGCACCACAGCCGACCGAACAGGGCGGTCACAAGGAACAGGGCCAGGGCCGCGGCCACCAGCAGGCCGGTGATGAAATACACCTCCTGCGGCCACAGCTGGATCATGAAGAAGTAGAAGCGGCCGCCGTCGAAATCGACCAGCACCGCCTGGTCGGGCAAGGCGCCCGGCCGGTCCCAGCGGATCCAGGGCGTGATGTAGTAGATCGCCAGCATGGCGATCAGCAGCGCCCATTTCAGCCACCGCCAACGGCCGTGAACCAGCTTGGGGTAGATCGGCACGCGGGGCTGGTAGAGGCCCTTGGGCCGGGCCTTCTCGCGCTGCTGCTCGGCGACGGAGACCGGACCCGTCGTCGCCGGGCGTTCGCGGGTCCGGTCGATGATGATGGTCATGGCGTGGCGGTTTCACCCGCAACGGAGGAGGCCTCGCCGCCGCCGGCGTTGACGTGGACATAGACGGCCAGGGCCTTGATCACCGCGGGCGAGAACCGGCCCTCCCAGGTCGGCATGACCCCGTTGCGCCCGTTGTGAATCTGGGTCCGGATGGAGTCACGGTCAGAGCCGTACAGCCATTCCCGGTCGGTCAGGTTGGGCGCGCCGAGCGTCCGATCGCCCACGCCCGTCGGCGTATGGCAGGCCGCGCAGTTGTCGGCATACAGCTGCCGCGCGCGCCCGACGGCGGCGACGTCCGCCTCGCGGCCGGACAGGGCCACGACATATTCCGTCAGATCGGAGACCTGGCCGGCGTCGAGCATGCCGTCGCGCCCGAACGCCGGCATCTGCGATGTCCGCGTTTCCGGGTGGGCCGCGCGGACGCCGACGCGGATCGTGTGCTCGATCTCGGCCAGCGAACCGCCCCACAGCCAGACGTCGTCGCGCAGGTTGGGGTAGCCCTTGGCCCCGCCGCCGCCGGCGCCGTGACAGGTGGCGCAGTTGTCGCCGAAGACCGACTGGCCGACCGCGAGGGCATGGGCCTGCAGGTCGGGATTCGCCTCGATCTGATCCAGCGACGCCGACATCAGCAGGGTCTCGCCCTGGCCGCGCTGGGCCTGGAGGGCGGCCAGATCCCTGACCAGATCGGCGCGATCAGACTGTTTCAGCACGCCGGGCGTGTAGCCATTCAGACCCGGCCACGCCGGCATCAGCACCCAGTAGACGATGGCGACGACGATCGAGCCGTAGAAGATCCACAGCCACCAGCGCGGCAGCGGATTGTCCAGCTCCTTGATGCCGTCCCACTCGTGTCCGGTCGTTTCGGTGCCGGAGTGTTCGTCGCGCTCGCGGTCAGACATGCTCATCCTCGTCCTTGTCGAGCGGCAGGTGGGAAAGGCGGCGGAAGGCCTCGCGGTGCTTCGGCCACAGGGCGTAGATCAGCCCGGCGATGAAGACGGTGCCGAAGTAGAGGGTGCCGCCCTGCTGGGCGAACCGCGCCACGGTTTCGTAGTCGAGCCCGCTCATCGCATGTTGTCCGGATCTTCGGCCTGGTAGGTCCGGAAATCGACCTGGGTGCCGAGTTGCTGCAGATAGGCGATCAGGGCATCCATCTTGGTCAGACGCGTGGGATCGCCGTCGAAATCACCCTGGGCGATCCGCGGGCCGTAGCGGCGCCGCAAATCCGAGGTCTCGCTCGCGTACGGATCGACCTGGGCGTTCAGATCCGCCTCGGCGTTCTCGATCTGCTCGGCCGTATAGGGCACGCCCACGGCCAGCATCGCCCGCAGCTTGGCCTTGATGGCGTGCTGGTCCAGGTCCTGATTGGCCAGGAAGCGGTAGGGAGGCATGTTGGACTCGGGCACCACGGCGCGCGGGTCGGTCAGGTGTTCGACATGCCAGTCGTTCGAATATTTGCCGCCGACCCGCGCCAGGTCCGGGCCGGTGCGCTTGGAGCCCCACTGGAACGGGTGGTCGTACATGCTCTCGGCGGCGAGACTGTAGTGGCCGTAGCGTTCGACCTCGTCACGCAGCGGGCGGACCATCTGCGAGTGACAGCCGTAGCAGCCCTCGCCGATGTAGATGTCCCGCCCGGCCAGTTCGAGCGGGGTATAGGGACGGACGCCCTCGACCTCCTCGATGGTGCTCTCGACCCAGAACAGCGGGGCGATCTCGACGATGCCGCCGATGGACACCACGATGGTGATGCCGATGACCAGCCAGAGCGAATGCCGCTCGAACCTGTGATGTTGCTTCCACATGGTCTGATCCTCACTCGGCCGGAAGGAGTTGCGGCTCGATCGTGGTCGCCGGCACGTTCGCGGAAGAGCGCGAGGACGGCATGCGGATCGTTCGCCACAGGTTGTAGGACATGATGAGCGTGCCGCTCAGGAACATCAGGCCGCCGACGGTGCGGATGACGTTCTGGATATGCTTGGCGGACACCGTCTCGATGAAGCTGTTCGCGAGGAAGCCGTCGGGCGTGTACTCGCGCCACATCAGGCCCTCCATGATGCCGGAGACCCACATCGCGGTGATGTAGAGAACGATGCCGGTCGTCGCGATCCAGAAATGCCACTCGACCAGGGCGTTGGAGTACAGCCGGTCCTTCTTCCACAGCCACGGAACCATGCAGTAGATCGCGCCGAAGCTGATGAAGCCGACCCAGCCCAGGGCGCCGGAGTGGACGTGGCCGATGGTCCAGTCGGTGTAGTGCGACAGGGCGTTGACCGTCCGGATGGACATCAGCGGACCCTCGAAGGTCGACATGCCGTAGAAGGCGATGGCCACGACCATCATGCGCACCACCGGGTCGGTGCGAAGCTTGTCCCACGCCCCCGACAGGGTCATCAGGCCGTTGATCATCCCGCCCCAGGACGGCATCCACAGCATGATCGAGAAGGTCATGCCGAGGGTCTGCGCCCACTGCGGCAGGGCCGTGTAGTGCAGGTGGTGCGGGCC
>NZ_DLHQ01000012.1 GCF_002483305.1 Brevundimonas sp. UBA7664 | reverse complement strand
CAAGTCGCGTCAATAGCCGTGGACAAATCAGGTGACGACCTTCTGGCTATCCGATCCGCCACCGATTTCATGATTTACAACTACCGAGGCCAGATAGAATACGAGAACCTCATACTCAGACGACTGGTGGAAGCAGTCCCCTGAATGTGATCGCGGTTCTGAACCGCCATTCGCCTAAGCGTCCGCTATGGGTCGATAAGGGACGGTCGACCAAGGGTGGATTGCGGACACTGCCAACGCAGTTGGCCCTTATTGAGCCTTCCACCTCGCTAGTTCAGTTTCTTCCTGACGCCCTTCAACCGCCAACCAGATGGACCGGCTTACAATGCCCTCGTCGGGCTCCCAGATGTCAACGAGGCGCTTCAATAGCTCCTCTGCTCGCTGGACACTGAGGGGTTCAATGCCATCTGCGCTCACCTCGACCAACGCCGAGTTTGTCACGCGGGGCGACGTGCAGTTGCAGAGGATTGAGGTTGACGCCTCTATCGGACCTGAGCTGCCGTTCCAGAGACCTATTCCCCACCCAAGCTCGGCGATAACAGTCTTATCAGTATCTCGTCGGTTTACTCCTTGTGCGAGCAACGTCGCCAGCGCGTCCGCAGATGCGGTGTCTACTGGAGTCGGTATTTTCGGTTTGCGTGAGGCGCGGAGATACCAATGGGTCAGGTGCTCCGAGGTACTCGAAAGGGCTCCGAAATGGTCATGGAGGCGAGCCGCAGCCCGTTCAAGAAGCTCAGCCCGAACTCCCCAATACACGCCCACCAAAATCGTCGTCATGCGGCACCTTCGCGGACGATAGAGATGTCCGCAATGGGTCGGCAACGGACCGTCGCCTGAGGGTGGAAAGCGGACGTGAGGAATGCGACCGTGGGCCGGACTTCCGGAGGCTGCATGACAAACGACGCCACTGATCCAATCACACCCGTCGAGATAGAGCATTGCGTAGATGAGGTGTGGGACGGCGCATCCCTTGAGCAGCGTTACAACTACCTCGACTACCACTTCGATCTAGGCGGGGCATATTGCCGTGCTCGCGCTTACATCGACGACATTGACACGGTGACGCTCTTCGGACCCTTCGATCATAGAGGCAGCCTCTCAAAGATCGACCGGCCAGACCTGCAAAGGGCGGCGACCATTTACTTGGAAAGGCGGTTCCCAGTGGTGAAGCGGCTCTAGGTCCGCTTTGGGTCGAGGGCCGCCCCTCGCCTGGTCGCCGAAAGCAGGCGTTCAGAAAATCTGCGCCCTGCGGGTCGCCGGGCGTCTGCCCCCTCATCCCGCCGTCGCCGCCCGCTCCAGCGCCTCGGCGGCGCGCATCAGGGCCATGGCTTCCGCCGCCTGTCCCTGGCTCAGCAGCCAGGCGGCGCGGCGCAGGGCGCGCGCCACGGCGAGCGCGGGATCGACGTAGGGCGGCTCGACCGTCTCGCCTGCCGGCGACAGCGCCGCAAGGGCTGGCCTGGGGTCATCCGCCCCGCCGCGCAACGGCTTGAGGTCCAGCTGTTCGGCGATGCGGCTGCGGGTCCAGCCCTCGGCCATGGCGCGGCGTCTCAGATTGGACAGGCCGACGTCGAACCGTCGCGCCACGGACGGCGCGGACTCCCCGGCGACATAGGCCGCCCTGACCTGGACCCAGGTCTCCGGCCCCCGGTATTTGCGCAGGCGATGGTGCTCCATCCGGTCATGATGGCGCCGGCCTGCGTCAGAAACGGACGCAGGCGCCGCCCGGTGTCTTCCATGTCGCTGTTGTCGCGGTGTCTGTCCCGCGGATGTCCCGCAAATGTCCCGGTTTTGTCCCGGTTTTGTCCCCGGCATCCCGGCCATTTGTCGCGGTTATCCCACCCCGTTGTCCCTGAAATGGCTGGCCGAACTGTCCGGGCCGCGCCGTTTTCCGCGCCCCCGGACTGGTCGAAATAGCCGCCAACGGGTCGTCAGTGCGCATAGTCCTGGATCGGCCGCACATCCAGCTCGCCGGCCTTGATCGCCCCGATCGCCTGGGACGCCGCCAGCGCCCCCGCCGTCGTCGTGTAATAGGGGATCTTCATCATCAGGGCCGTGCGCCGCAGGCTGAAGCTGTCCTGCAGCGACTGCTTGCCCTCGGTCGTGTTGATGACCAGCTGGACCTCGCCGTTCTTCATCGCGTCGACGATGTGCGGGCGGCCTTCCAGCACCTTCTTGACGAAGGCGACGGGCAGGCCCTGATCGTTCAGGTAGGTGTGCGTCCCGCCGGTGGCCATGATGGTGAAACCCTCTGCCAGCAGGGTCTTCACCGCCTCGACGATGAAGGGCTTGTCGCCGTCCTTGACGCTGACGAAGGCGCAGCCGGCGACAGGCAGGGTGGTGCCGCCGCCGATCTGGGACTTCGCGAAGGCGCGGGCGAAGGCGGGGGCCATGTCGGCCTCGCCCTCGCGCTTCCAGTCCAGCCCCATGACCTCGCCCGTCGAACGCATCTCGGGGCCCAGCACGGTGTCGACCCCGGCGAAGCGGGCGAAGGGGAAGACGGCTTCCTTGACCGCGATATGGTCGTACGGCGTGTCGGTCAGGCCGAAGGATTTCAGCGGCACGCCGGCCATGACCTTGGCGGCGATGGCAGCGATCGGCTGGCCGATGGTCTTGGCCACGAACGGCGCGGTGCGGCTGGCGCGCGGATTGACCTCCAGCACGAAGATGCGCGGTTCGGCGCTGTGCGGCTCCTCGATGGCGAACTGGACGTTCATCAGGCCGCGCACCTTCAGGGCCCGGGCCATGGCCTCGGTCTGACGCTTCAGCTCGGCGATGGTGGCGTCGGACAGGGAGTAGGGCGGCATGGAGCAGGCGCTGTCGCCCGAGTGGACGCCGGCCTCCTCGATATGTTCCAGAACGCCCGCGACGAAGACGGTTTCGTCGTCGCACAAGGCGTCGACGTCCACCTCGGTGGCGCGGTTCAGATAGTGGTCGATCAGCACCGGATCGTCGCCCGAGACCCGCATGGCCTCGCCGACATAGCGGTCCAGCTGTTCGCGGTCGTGAACGATGACCATGCCGCGTCCGCCCAGCACATAGGAGGGGCGCAGGACGACGGGATAGCCCACCTCGTCCGCCTTCTGCGCGGCTTCCTCGGCGCTGCGCGCCAGGCCGTTGGGCGGCTGCATCAGGCCGATGTCGTGCAGCATGACCTGGAACCGCTCGCGGTCCTCGGCCAGGTCGATGGAATCCAGTGAGGTGCCGAGGATCGGCACCCCGTCCTCGTGCAGCGCATGGGCCAGCTTCAGCGGGGTCTGGCCGCCGAACTGGACGACGACGCCGATCAGGTTTCCGGTCGAGCGCTCGACCTCGATCAGCTCCAGCACGTCCTCGGCCGTCAGCGGCTCGAAATACAGCCGGTCGGAGGTGTCATAGTCGGTCGAAACCGTCTCGGGGTTGCAGTTGACCATGATCGACTCGACGCCGATGTCGGCGAAGGCGAAGGCCGCGTGACAGCAGCAGTAATCGAACTCGATCCCTTGCCCGATCCGGTTCGGCCCGCCGCCCAGAATTATCGCCTTTTTTCTGTCGGTTGGGTTGGATTCGCACTGCGGGACCTGGCCGAGGGCGCCGGTCTCATAGGTCGAATACATATAGGCGGTGGCCGAGGCGAATTCGGCGGCGCAGGTGTCGATACGCTTGAACACGGGGCGCACGTTCAGGCCGCGGCGGGCGGTCCGGACGGCCTTTTCCGTCTGGCCGGTGAGCTGGGCCAGACGGGCGTCGGAGAAGCCCTTGCTCTTCAGCTTGCGGAAGTCGGTGGCGTCGGTCGGCAGGCCCTGGACCCGGATATGGCCCTCGGTGCGGACGATGTCGGCGATCTGACGCAGGAACCACGGCTCGTACGAACAGGCCGCATTGACCTCCTCGACCGACAGGCCGTGGCGGAAGGCCTGGGCGATGACGAGGATGCGGTCGGGCGTCGGCATCCCCAGCGCCCGCACCACGGCGGCCCGGGCCGAGGCCTCGTCCTCGACGTCGACGACGCCGTCGATCTCGATCTCGTTGAAGCCGGTCAGGCCGGTCTCGAGGCCGCGCAGGGCCTTCTGCATCGATTCCTGGAAGGTCCGGCCGATGGCCATGACCTCGCCGACCGACTTCATCGAGGTCGACAGGGTCGCCTCGGCGCCGGGGTATTTCTCGAAGGCGAAGCGCGGGATCTTGGTGACGACATAGTCGATGCTCGGCTCGAACGAGGCCGGCGTGACCATGGTGATGTCGTTGGTCAGTTCGTCGAGCGTGTAGCCCACCGCCAGACGCGCCGCGACTTTGGCGATCGGGAAGCCCGTGGCCTTGGAGGCCAGGGCGGACGAGCGCGACACCCGCGGGTTCATCTCGATCACCACCATCCGGCCGTCGGCGGGATTGATCGCCCACTGCACGTTCGATCCGCCGGTCTCGACGCCGATCTCGCGCAGGACGTTGATCGAGCCCGTGCGCATCCGCTGGTACTCCTTGTCGGTCAGCGTCAGGGCCGGGGCGACGGTGATGGAGTCGCCGGTGTGAACCCCCATCGGGTCGATGTTCTCGATCGAGCAGATGATGATGCAGTTGTCCGCCTTGTCGCGGACGACCTCCATCTCATACTCCTTCCAGCCCAGCACGCTCTCCTCGACCAGCACCTCGGTGGTCGGCGACAGGTCGAGGCCGCGTTCGACGATCTCGCGGTATTCCTCGACATTGTAGGCGATGCCGCCGCCGGTGCCGGCGAGGGTGAAGGACGGGCGGACGATGGCGGGCAGGCCGACGAAGGCCAGGGCGTCCTCGGCCTCGTCGATGTGATGGATGGCCTTGGAGCGGGGGCTTTCCAGCCCCAGCTTGTCCATGGCGTCGCGGAATTTCTGGCGGTCCTCGGCCTTGTCGATGACATCGGCCTTCGCCCCGATCATCTCCACGCCCCACTTCTTCAGCGCGCCCGACGCATCGAGCGCCAGCGCCGTGTTCAGCGCCGTCTGCCCGCCCATGGTCGGCAGCAGGGCGTCGGGCCGTTCCTTCGCGATGATCCGCTCGACGAACTCCGGCGTGATCGGCTCGATATAGGTGGCGTCCGCCACCTCCGGGTCGGTCATGATCGTGGCCGGATTGGAATTGACCAGCACGACCCTATATCCCTCGGCCTTCAGCGCCTTGCACGCCTGGACGCCGGAATAGTCGAACTCGCACGCCTGTCCGATCACAATGGGCCCCGCCCCGATGATCAGTACAGATTTGATGTCCGTGCGCTTAGGCATTGTTTTTACGGGACTTTCAGTTCGTCACGACCGCGCACTCCCAGCCGTCGTAGTCCAGCTGGAAGGCCGCGGCCCAGGATTGCATCATGGAGGAGACGGGCGAGAACGAGGCCTCGTCGACCGCCATCGTGGTTTCGAGGATGGTGCAGTCGTCGTGCCCCCGGGTCAGGAACCCCGCGCGCCGCGCCACCTCGTTCAGGTCCTCGTGATCCCCGTCCCCGTAGAAATAGAACAGGGTGTGCCGGGGCGTGACGCCGCTGTCGCCATGCGCCGCCAGCGACGCCCGGACCATGGCGTCGCGCTCTTCGTGAGGGACGTCGGCATCGGTCAAGGCGGCTGGTCTCCTCGCGCGCGGGGACCCGACGCGGGCGATGCCGGCGCGGGGCGGTTCTTGTTGTCGGCTAAGCGGCCCGTCTAAAGACGGGGCGGCGAGGGAGCAAGCGCTTATCCGTCCGACCGCGCATCGATCCAGTCGGGCAGGCCCGCGATGCCGTCGAGCGCGCCGAAACGGTCGTGATCCCCGGGCGCATCCGCCAACTCGTGCGCCCAGGTGATGACATAGGGGATGTGGACCGCGAAAGCGCCGGCCTCGAGCGCTGGAAGAACGTCCGACTTCATGGAGTTGCCGGCCATGACAGCCTCGCCGGCGCCGGTCCCGTGGCGAGCGAAGACCCGCTCATAGGTCGTCCGGTCCTTCTCGGACACGATCTCGACCGCCGCGAACAGGTCGCCGAGGCCCGAGGCCGCCAGTTTTCGCTCCTGGTCCAGCAGATCGCCCTTGGTGATCAGCACCAGGCGGTAGCGCTCCGACAGCGCGGCGAGGGCCTCGTCCACTCCGGGCAGGGTCTCGACCGGATGGGCCAGCATCTCGCGACCGGCCGCCAGGATTTCGCGGATGGCGTGGGGCGGCGGCGCGCCGTCGCACAGCTCCATCGCGGTCTCGAGCATCGACAGGGTGAACCCCTTCACCCCGTAGCCGTAGAGGCGAAGGTTGCGTCGTTCGACCTCGGCCAGCCGGGCCTCGATCAGGGCGTTGTCGTGATCGGTCAGCAGATCGACGAACCGGTCGTGGGTCAGCCTGAAGATCGTCTCGTTGTGCCAGAGGGTATCGTCGGCATCCAGGCCGACCGTGGTGATGCTCATGCCGGCGTCTTGGCCCATGCGGACCGGATCGCGCAAGGGTCCGTGGACGGCCAGGCTGAACCAGATCGGGACGCAGCATGGTCAATGGCGTTTGACCACGTTCGTCAGCGATGTGTTTTCACCTTGAGGCGCGAACTGACAGGCGGAGGCTTTTCCCGGACCGGCTTTGGAGGCGGTCATGACGCGGATACAGGGTGAAACCCGACCGGCCGACGGCGCTGAGGGCGCCGGCGATTCGCATGAGCGCCATCCCATGCCGCTCGGCGAGCGGCGCTCCTATGCGGCCCCCTATGAAAGCCTGACCTTCACGCTCGTGACGCGCGCGCGCCGTGAACTGACCGTGACGCTGGCGGCGCAGCCGGTGTTTGATCTCAGCCGGTCGGTTCCGGTCAGCCGCCGCATCCGCCGGACGGTGCGCCATCGCGGCGGCGAGAGCGCCCTGGCCGCGCTGGGCCGCCGCACGCTGGAGCCCATGGATCTCAAACGCATCGATCTGCAGACGCTGAATCACGGCCTCGACCTGCTGCACCTCGGGACGGACGACAGCGGCGTCCTGCCGGCCTTCTGGCGGACGGTGGCCTCGAGCGGCGGACGGTTCGCTCTGCTGTGCGCCGAGCTTCAGCACGGCGGCGCGCCCGGCACCCTGCTGGTGGAGGTGATGGGCGGCCTGGAGCAGGCGCCGCCCGACGCGGTCGCCGAAGCCATCGCCCATTTCGAGACCGCGGCCCTCGGGATCATCCTGCATATCGCGCCCGACGCGGGCGCGGCCCGACGGCTGGTCGGGGCCCACGCGCAGTGCCTGGCCATCGATTTCGCCGGCGTCGCCCACGAGAACGCCCACGAATGGCTGGAGGCCTCGCAGCTGATCGCCGTGGCGCGCGAGGCCTGTCCGCAGGTGATGCTGCTGAACCTGCGTCCCGACCGCGGTCTGGCGGCCCATACCGCCGGGGCGACCCACGCCGTGTTCGCCGGCATGGATGCGATCACGGTCTGAGACCGGTTGACGGGAAGGGCCGGCCGGGGCCTTCATCTCCGCATGCAGGCCACGCTTCCCGCCCGACTGTACGGCTGCCCCGAAGCCTGGGTGCGCGAGCGATCCGCCGTGTTCGGGCGCGCCTGGCTGTTCCTGGGCCACGAGGCCGAGGCGCCGGCCCCTGGCGACTGGATCGCGACCGATGTCGCCGGACATCGCCTGCTGGCCGTGCGGGGCAAGGACGGCGCCCTGCGCGCCTTTCACAACGTCTGCCGCCACCGGGCCGGACCGCTGGTCACAGGTTCATCAGGGCATTGCGAGGGTGAGCTGGTCTGCGCCTATCACGGCTGGCGCTATGCGCTGGACGGGCGGCTGAGAGCGGCGACCGGGTTCGGCGCGGCGGAGGGCTTTGATCCGCGCGAGTTCGGCCTGCTGGCCCTGCGGCTGGAGACCTGGCGCGGTCTCGTCTTCGCCACCATGGACGCCGACGCTGCGCCTCTGGCGGGCCATGTCGCGCCGCTGGAGGCCGTGCTGGCGGAGCGGGGGTTGGCGATCGCCGCGCCGGCCCTGCGTCGCTCTCACGATCTGGCCTGCGACTGGAAGACCTATGCCGAGAACTACCTTGAGGGCTACCACATCGGCTCGGTGCATCCGCTGTTGGCCGACGAGCTGGGCGGGGCGGAATACCGGGTGCGGGTCGAGGGCGATGTGGTCGTGCAGGAGGCCGTCGGGGTCAACGACGGACCGCAGGCGGGCGTCTGGGGCTGGCTGTGGCCGAACCTGGGGGTCAACGTCTATCGCGACGGGGCCATGATCGAGCGGATGACGCCGGTCGGGCCGGGGCGGACGCGGCTGGACTATCTGTTCCTGAACGACGGCGGCGAAGGCACGCTGGGCGAGGCCCTGACCGCTTCGGATCGCCTGACCGCCGAGGACGCCGCCATCTGCGAGGCGGTGCAGCGCAACCTGTCAGCGGGCGCCTATGATCGCGGCGTGCTCAGCCCGAACCATGAGGTGGCCCTCGCCTGGTTCCAGTCACGGATCGCGGAGGTTCATCCATGAGCGCTGTCATCGAAGACCGGCACAAGCTGGGCTGGGGTCTCGCCGCCCTCGTCGTGGCCGGCAACATGATCGGCTCGGGCGTCTATCTGCTGCCCGCCACCCTCGCGCCGGTCGGGTCGTCGAGCGTGGTCGGCTGGGGCGTCGCCGGCCTGGGGGCCGTGACCCTGGCCCTGGTGTTCGCGGCCCTCGGCCGGTTGCAGCCGGACGCGGACGGGTTGTCCGGGTTCGCCGAGCGGGGGCTGGGGCGGTTCTTCGGCTTCCAGACGGCGCTGGCCTTCTGGACCGCCTGCCTCGTCGGCAATGTCGCGATTGCGGTCGCGGCCACGGGCTACCTCGGCTTCTTCTTTCCCATATTGCGGGAGCCGGTCGCCGCGACTTTCTGCAATCTGGCCCTGATCTGGCTGACGACCGGGGCCTATATCCTCGGCGCGCGGGCGGCGTCGCGGTTCGCGGCCCTGGCCCTGGTCATCGGCTTGGTCCCCATCGTCATCGCCGTGGCCGCCGGCGTCTCGGCCTTCAGCGGCGAGACCTTCGCGGCGTCCTGGAGCCCCTCCGGAAACAGCCTGGCCGACAGCGTCCCCGCCTCGCTGGCCGTGATCTTCTGGGCCTTCCTCGGCGTGGAGACCGCCGCCGTACTGTCCGCCCGTGTCCGGAATCCGGCGCGCGACGTCGGGCGGGCGTCCGTCGCCGGGGTCCTGCTGGCCGCGGTCGTCTATGTCGCCGCCAGTGTGGCGGTGTTCGGGGTTATCCCGGCCGGCGTGCTGGCCGAATCATCCAGTCCCTATGCCGATCTGACGGCGCGGGTGTTCGGCGCCTCGATCGGCGCGACGGTCGCGGCCTGCGCGGTCGTCAAGGCGGTCGGCACCCTCAGCGGCTGGGTCATGCTGGGCGGAGAGACGGCCCGCGCGGCGGCCCGGTCGGGCTATCTGCCGTCGGGCTTTGGTCACGGGGAGCGGACGCCGATCGTCAACCCGCTTCTGGGCGGGGCGATCATGAGTATCGTGGCGGTGCTGTCCGGCCAGCCCACCCTTGGCGGCCAGTTCGGCATGCTGGTCGGCGTCACCTCGGTGCTCAGCCTGCTGGTCTACGCCCTCTGTTCCGCATCGCTGTTCCGGCTGGCGCGCTGGACCCGGGCGCGGTTCGTCGCGGCGCTGGGCCTGCTGTTCGCCACGACCGCCGTCGCCGCCGCGGCGCCGGGCTATATCCTGCCGACGGGGGTGTTCTTCGCGGTGACGACCGCGGCCTGGTTCGCCTTCATGCGGGGCAAGCCGGCGAACCCGGTTGACCCGGAGGCGGCGGCTCACTAGCAAACCGGCCGTTTGCTCGCCGGGATTCGGTGCTAGGGAGCCTGCCATGACCACCCAGCTTCTTCCCGGCGTCACCGGCGTGCTCGCGCTCGCGGACGGAACCATCCTGCAAGGCGTCGGCTGCGGCGCGACCGGCTCGGCCCTGGGCGAGGTCGTCTTCAACACAGCCATGACCGGGTATCAGGAGATCCTGACCGACCCGTCCTACATGAGCCAGATCCTCGCCTTCACCTTCCCGCACATCGGCAACACCGGGACCAATGTCGAGGACCTGGAACAGATCGGCGGCGGCTCGGACACCTCGGCCCGTGGCGCGATCTTCCGCGACGTCCCGACCGATCCGGCCAACTGGCGCGCCGACAGTTCGTTTGACGACTGGATGACGCGGCGCGGCGTCGTGGGTCTGGCCGGGGTCGACACCCGCGCCCTGACCGTCCTGATCCGCGATGGCGGCGCGCCCCATGCGGTGATCGCCCATGATCCGGACGGCCGGTTCGATCTCGACGCCCTCGTGGCGCAGGCGAAGGCCTGGACCGGTCTTGTCGGACTCGACCTGGCCAAACCCGCCTCGACGCTGCAGGCCTTCGAATGGGACGAGGGTCTGTGGGATTGGCCGGAAGGCCATCCGCGCGTGAACGCGTCCAACCGGTCGGTGGTGGTCGTCGACTATGGGGTGAAGCGCAACATCCTGCGGGCGCTGGCTTCCACGGGCGCGAAGATCACCGTGGTCCCGGCGACGACCACGGCCGAGGACATCCTGGCCCGCAAGCCCGACGGCGTGGTCCTGTCCAACGGGCCGGGCGATCCGGCCGCGACCGGCGTCTATGCCGTTCCGGAGATCCGCAAGCTGGTCGACAGCGGCACGCCGCTGTTCGGCATCTGCCTCGGCCACCAGATGCTGGCGCTGGCGCTGGGAGCCCGGACCGTCAAGATGGATCAGGGCCACCACGGGGCCAACCACCCGGTCAAGGACCTGACCACGGGCAAGGTCGAGATCGTGTCGATGAACCATGGCTTCACCGTCGATCGCGACAGCCTGCCCGAGGCCGTGACCGAGACCCATGTCAGCCTGTTCGACGGCACAAACTGCGGCATCGCCCTGAAGGACCGGCCGGTGTTCAGCGTCCAGCACCATCCGGAGGCGTCGCCCGGGCCGGCCGACAGCCTCTATCTGTTCCAGCGGTTCGCGGACTTGATGAAGGCCTGAGGCGGTTCAGGCCGGCGGTCTGGGCTCGGCCAGGAACATCTTGTTGACGATCAGCCAGGCGCCGTCGATCCGCATCAGCTGAATGTAGTCGGTGAATCTCACCGCCGGATAATCCAGCACGATCTTGGCCACCGCCGTGTCGCCCGTGACGTCGATCGCCTCGATCCAGCGCCGACGTTCCGCTTCGTCGGCGGGGGGCGAGCCGGAGGCGCGGCTGATATACTCCTCCGAGGTCATGCGGATCAGGGTCCCGTTCCGGGTGCCCCAGAGCTGGGCGTCCGGGTGGAAGGCAGGACGGAAGTCGTCCGCCCGGCCGGTGGCGTGACCCCGCAGATAGGCCTCGAGCGGCGCGCGGACGCCGGCGTCGACGGCCGCGATGGCGGGAGCGTAAGGCGTCCACGGGTCCTGCGCCAGGGCCGGTCCGGCGGCGAGGGCGGCGGCCAGCGCCACGGCGATCATCAGCGGTTTCATCTCTGTCTCCAGGTCCCCGAGCCCCGAAACAGCCAAGCACGTCGGCGGCGTGAGGTGAAGCCGGGGTCTGGCGCGACGGTTCGGGCGGTTCTAGCTTCCCCGGCCGGGGAGGCATCCATGACCGCACAGCCCGTCGAGACCGCGCACGACGCGCCGCTCGCCTCGCCCGCCGCCGGCGGCGTCACTCGCTCCGGCGCCGTGCGCATAGACGGGATCGACGCCCTGAGGGGGCTGGTGATCGTGCTGATGGTGCTGGATCACGTCCGCGACTTCTTCCACGCCACCGCCTTCACGGCGGACCCCATGGCGCTGGATTCGGGGGACCCGGCGCTGTTCATGACGCGCTGGGTCACGCACCTGTGCGCCCCCATCTTCGTCTTTCTCGCGGGCCTGTCGGTGTGGCTGCAGAGGGCGAACGGCAAGAGCCCCGGGGACCTCTCTCGCTTCCTGCTGACGCGCGGCCTGTGGCTGATCGTGCTGGAGTTCACCCTGATCGGGATCGGGTTCAATTTCGGCTGGTGGATCTTCGCCCAGGTCATCTGGGCCATCGGATTCGGCATGATCGCGCTGGCCGGATTGCATCGACTGCCGCGCATGCTGGTGCTGGCCCTCGGCGTGGCCATCCTCGTCGCGCACCCGGCGTTGAACCTGATCCAGCCCGCGAGCTTTGGACCGCTCGAGCCGGTCTGGCGCATGCTGGCCGTCCGGGGACCGATGCCGACCGAAGCCGGGCTGTTGCTGGTCGTCTATCCGGCGATCCAGTGGAGCGGGCTCCTGTTGCTGGGATACGGGTTGGCGGGCTTCCTCACCGACGCCGGCGGACTGAGGCGGGCGCGCGTGATGGCATTCGCCGCCGGCTTCCTCGCCCTGTTCGCCCTCGGGCGCGGCTTAAACCTGCCTGGCTTCGACCCCTTCCCGTGGACGATGCAGGAGGGGCCGCTGTGGTCGACCTTCAGTTTCATCAGCGCCAACAAGTATCCGCCGTCGCCGGCCTATGTGCTGCTGATGATCGGCCTGGCCTTCGTCCTGCTGCTGGCGCTCGACCGGCTGAAGGGACCAGTCCTGCGGCCGTTGCTGGCCTTCGGCCGGACCCCCCTGTTCACCTATCTGCTGCACATCTGGATCGCGCACACGCTGGCGGTGCTGGTCGGCATGGCCGTCGGCGTCCCGCCGTCGGCCTTCCTCGACACGATCACCGACCCGTCGCGGCTGATCGAGGCGGGCTGGGGCTTCAGCCTCGGGTGGGTCTATGCGGCATGGGCCGCGGTCCTGGTCATCCTCTACCCGCTGTCGCGGTGGTTCGAGGCCTTGAAGCGCCGCCGCCGGGACTGGTGGCTGGGTTACCTCTAGACGCTCTGAGCGGAAGCCTCAGGGGAGGGGGGCGAAGCTTTTCTCTTCCCGCAGGGCGCAGGCCTTGCGGACGGCGACGGGCGCGGCGTGCAGCCAGTAGTCGGCGTCTTCCAGCCGGTTGCTGCGCAGGCGCTCGGCGCCGCGCATCCGCCGCAGCGCCGCGTTCTCAAGCAGGCGCGCATGCAGGGCGCGCGGCGACAGTTCGGGAATGGCGGGGGAACCGGGGACGGCGACGGTGTCGGGGCCTTGGGGCTCCACCGCCGGGCGGGCGATGGTCATGAACATGGAATGGCTTTCATTCTCGAACGGGTGAACGGTCTTCGCCGCGTCTCCGCTGTCTCCGCCAGCTTCCGGGACGGCGCATGGTTAATCCACAGGGATGTGGACAGTTCCGTGTACTGCGAGAAAACTATGCGCATTTTCAGGCAGTTATGGCCGCGCTTTGGCCATTCTGGTTAACCAAAGGTAAAGACGCCCCAACCGGTGAGTCGCGCGCTATAAGGCGCGGTGCGCTTCGACGATCGCTTCCTTGAAGAACTGAAGGCCCGCCTTCGGCCGTCCGACATCATCGGGCGGACGGTGAAGCTCAAGCGTCAGGGCCGCGAATACGTCGGCCTTTCGCCTTTCACGAAGGAGAAGTCGCCGTCCTTTTTCGTCAATGACGACAAGGGCTTCTTCCACGACTTCTCGTCGGGCAAGCACGGCGACGTCATCAGCTTCCTGCAGGAGACCGAGCGGCTGTCCTTCGTCGAGGCGGTGCAGCGACTGGCGGGGGAGGCGGGCATGGCCCTGCCGGCGGAAGATCCGCAGGCGGCCGAGCGCGAGGTCCGGAAACAGGGCCTGACCGACTGGATGGACCTGGCCCAGAAATGGTTCGCCGCCAATCTGCGCCGGTCTCCGGGCAAGGCGGCGCGCGAATATCTGGAAAAGCGCGGCCTGCCCGAGGACCAGTGGGAGCGGTTCGGTCTCGGCTATGCGCCCAACGACCGCGAGGGGCTCAAGGCGGCGCTGGTCCAGCGGGGCGCCAAGCCGGGCGACCTCGTCGAGGCCGGGATGCTGATCGCGCCCGAGGGCGGCGGCCAGCCCTATGACCGGTTCCGGGACCGGCTGATGTTCCCCATCCTCGACGCGCGGGGGCGGATCGTCAGCTTCGGCGGCCGGGCGATGAACCCGGATGACCGCGCCAAATATCTCAACGGCCCGGAGAGCCCGCTCTTCCACAAGGGCGCGACCCTCTACGGCCTGCCGGAGGCGCGCCGCATTCTCGGCGCGGAGTCGAAGAGCGATCAGGCCATTGTGGTGGTCGAGGGCTATATGGACGTCATCGCCTGCCACCGGGCCGGCATCCCGGCCGTCGCGCCCATGGGCACCGCCCTGACCGAGGAGCAGATGGAGCGCCTGTGGCGGGTCTCGCACGAGCCGGTCCTCTGTTTCGACGGCGACGCGGCCGGCCGACGGGCGGCGTTCAGGGCCATCGACCGCGCCCTGCCCCAGTTGAAGTCCGGGCGATCGTTCCGCTTCGCCCTGCTGGAGGGCGGTCAGGACCCGGACGACATCCTGCGCGACAAGGGGGCGCCGGCGCTGCGTCAGGCCATGACCACGACCCGGCCCTTCGCGGAGGTGCTGTTCCAGAAGGAGGCCGAGGTCGAGCCGCTGGATTCGCCCGAGCGTCGCGCCGGTTTGAAAGGCCGCCTGCGCCAGGCCGCCTCGGCCATTCAGGACAAGGACCTGGCGGAACAGTATCGCCGCGAACTGTTCGACCGTTTCGACGCCCTGTTCCCCGCCCGCCGCGCGCCGCAAGGTCAGCCGGCGGCGGGCCCGGGCGGGCGTTGGCGTCCGGGACCGCCGCCGAAGCTGGGCCAGACCGCCGAGGGGGCGCAGGCCATGCAGTCGCTGAGTCGTTCGATCGAGCCGGTGGCCGCCGCCCTGGCCCACGGCGCCATCGACGACCCGGAACGCATGGACGATCATCTGGAGGCGATCTCGTCGCACGGCTTCGGCGACCCGGCCCTGGAGGGGCTGGCGCAGGAGATGGTTCGCCTGCGCTTCTCGGGTCAGGACCTTGACTCGGCGGCGCTGCGTCGCCATCTGGCGCAATCGGGTCATGATGCTTTAGTGCGCGAGGTCGAGAAGGCGGCGGCAAAGTCCGGCGCGCCTTTCCTGGCCGCAAATGCGCCCCTCGCCGAGGCAAGGATCCGATGGTCGCAGGCGTTCGACGCGCTCACTCGCGTGGCGGCGCTGGAGGATGCACTGAGCTCGGCGGCAGGAATGCCGGGCCAGGACGAGGCGTTCCGCAGGCTGAAAGCCGAGCGGGATGCTTTGCGTCGCGCGATCAAAACCGGAGAGATTTGGGAAGACAGCGCGGGCTCGTAACCAACGAACCCGCCACACGTTGTATTTGGCGGACGGCCTGATCAGCCGCTCCACCCGGAGAAAAGACTGTATGAGCGCCCAGACCGAGACGCAGGAAACCGAAGCCCAGAGCGACGGTCCGCTGCTCGACCTCACCGACGCCGGTGTCAAAAAGTTTATCAAGCAGGCGAAGGCTCGGGGCTACGTGACGATGGAGGACCTGAACAAGGTTCTGCCGTCTGAGGAAGTGACTCCCGACGCGATCGAGGACACGCTGGCGATGCTGTCCGAGATGGGCGTCAACGTCGTCGAGGCCGAGGAAGACGCCGCCGAGACCACCGAGAAGGAGGGCGGCGAGGTCGTCGAGCGGGCCGAGACCAGCGTCTCGGAGACGCCGGCCAAGGCGGCGTATGACCGCACTGATGACCCCGTTCGGATGTATCTCAGGGAGATGGGGAGCGTCGAGCTGCTCAGCCGCGAGGGCGAGATTGCGATCGCGAAGCGGATCGAGGCCGGGCGGGACGCGATGATCTCGGGGCTGTGCGAGAGCGCCCTGACGTTCGAGGCCATCATGGTGTGGCGCGATGAGCTGGCGAACAACCGGATCCTGCTCAGGGAAGTGATCGACCTGGACGCCACCTATGGCGTGCTCAACCCCTCGTCCCTGCCGCACAACCAGCCCCCCGCCGGCGCCCCCGTGGTTCCCGCCCCGGCGGCGGAAGGCGCTGAAAACGCGGAAGAAAAGCCGGAGACGGACGACGAGGAGGACGAGGATTTCGACGATGGCGGCGGGATGTCGATCTCGGCGCTGGAGGCGGAGCTGCGTGACGGCGTCATGGAGGTGCTGGACGCGGTGGCCGCGGACTTCGGGGCGTTCCGGAAGCTGCAGGACAAGCTGGTCGAGAGCCGGCTCAAGGGCGAGGCGCTGAGCGCCAAGGACCAGAAGGCCTATGACGCCCTGACGGCGGGCATCTCGGGCCGGCTGAAGACGATGAAGCTGAACAACCACCGCATCGAGGCGCTGGTCGAGCAGCTCTATGCGATCAACAAGCGGCTGATGGGCCTGGAAGGCCGGCTGCTGCGCCTCGCCGACAGCTACGGCATCTCGCGGCCGGAATTCCTCAAGTCATACTTCGGCGCCGAGCTGGACCCGACCTGGGCCGACCGGGTCAAGGACATGGGCGTCCGCTGGACCAAATTCAGCGACAATGAACAGGCCCAGATCGCCCAGATCCGCGGCGACGTCGCCGCCGTGGCCACCGAGGCCGGCCTGCCGATCGACGACTACCGCCGCATCGTCCAGACGGTGCAGAAGGGCGAGCGCGAGGCCCGTCAGGCCAAGAAGGAAATGGTCGAGGCCAACCTGCGCCTGGTCATCTCCATCGCCAAGAAATACACCAACCGCGGCCTGCAATTCCTTGATCTTATTCAGGAAGGCAACATCGGCCTG
>NZ_DLHQ01000005.1:2797-8673 GCF_002483305.1 Brevundimonas sp. UBA7664 | reverse complement strand
CGCCGGTCAGCACCGCGCAGCCGAACAGGGCGGCGTGCTCGAACGGCAGGTCGCGATCGACCTTCACCAGCGACCGCCGCGAGACCACGGCATGGGCCGCGAAGGCGGAGCAGCCGAGATGATGATTGAGCTCGCCCGCGGCATCATGCAGCCGCCGTCCGCCGCCCAGCAGTTCGCCCCTGCCGTTGGCCGCCGCCCCCGGCTCGCACAGCGCCGGCCGGCCTCCGGCGCAGGGATCGCAATGGCCGCAGCTCGGCATGAAGACCATGACCACATGGTCCCCGACCTCGAGATCGGTGACGCCCGCGCCCAGCGCCTCCACCACCCCCGCCGCCTCATGCCCCAGCGCCATCGGCAGGGGCCGCGGCCGGTCGCCATTGATGACGCTCAGATCCGAATGGCACAGCCCCGCGGCCTTGACCGCCACCCGCACCTCGTCCCGCCCCGGCGGATCGAGCGTCACCGTCTCCAGCGCCAGCGGCCGGCTGTCGGCATAGGGGCGGGCGGCGCCCATGGTCCTGAGAACGGCGGCGATGGTCTGCATATGGGGGAGGCTAGGCGCTTGACGCCGCGTCCGCCAAGCCCAAGGCTTGTCTCAACGATAAACGGGAGAGCGTGCGTGACGGGAACCATCGAACGGACGAAGCGGGGCGACTATCGCCGGTTCCAGGCCATCTCGACGCGCTGGATGGACAATGACGTCTACGGGCACGTCAACAACGTCGTCTATTACTCGTGGTTCGACACGGCGGTGAACCGGCTGCTGGTCGTCAACGGGATCATCGACATCCACGCGGGCAAGACCATCGGCCTCGTGGTCGAAACCGGCTGCCGCTATTTCTCGCCCACTGCCTTCCCGGACGAGATCGAGGCCGGGGTGCGGGTCGCTCACGTCGGCACATCGTCCGTCCGCTACGAGATCGGCCTGTTCCGCAACAAGGAGCAGGAGGCGGCGGCGGTCGGCTATTTCGTCCACGTCTATGTCGACCGCGAAACCAAGCGGCCCGTGCCGGTGGATGACAAGATGCGCGGGTTTCTGGAGAGCCTGAAGGCCTAGTCGTCCAGACGGCCCATCAGGGCCAGCGCGCCCACGGCGGTCAGCACGCCCAGGGCGAAGGCGGTGATGATGGCTCCGGTGGCGACGGCGGCCGGGACGGTGACGTGCCGGGCCTCGTACCATTCGACGATGTCGGCATCATCGAGGTCGTCGTCGGCATAGACTTCGGCGTCATACAGGACGTCTTCGGCGGTCATGGATCAGGCTCCCGTAGCGTTGCATCGGTAATCCGCGTGGCGCGCCCCGGTTCCGGTCATGGTTGTTGGCCCGCGGTCAAAAGGCTCCGCCTTTTGGACCCGACGCGGGCTGAACGGTGACAGGCTCTCCGCCATCGGCTAGATGCCCGGCTCACCTTGCGGGGTCGGCGCTCAAGCAGCGAGCGACCGCGTCGCGGGCGTTAGCGCACACCAAGAGACACTCATGGCCGGCCATTCGAAATACAAGAACATCATGCACCGCAAGGGACGCGCCGACGCGGTGCGGTCCAAGCTGTTCTCCAAGCTGTCGCGCGACATCACCGTGGCGGCCAAGCTGGGCATGCCGGACATCAACATGAACCCGCGCCTGCGTCTGGCCGTCAACAACGCCAAGGCCGAGAGCCTGCCGCGCGACGTGATCCAGCGGGCCATCAACAAGGCCGCGGGCGGCGACGTCGATATGATGGAAGAGGTCCGCTACGAGGGCCGCGGCCCTGGCGGGGTCGGCATCATCGTCGAGGCCCTGACCGACAACCGCAACCGCGCCGCCTCCAACATCGGCGCTGCGTTCAAGAAGAACGGCGGGGCGCTGAGCGAGATGAACTCGGTCGCCTTCATGTGGAACCGCGTGGGCCGGATCATCTATCCGGCCGAGGCCGGAACCGAGGACGCTGTCATGGAGGCCGCCATCGAGGCCGGCGCCCAGGACGTCGAGAGCGATCTGGTCAAGCCCGACATCTATGAGGACGCGCCGGGCCACACCATCTGGACCACCTTCGAGGATCTCAATGAGGTCGCCGAGGCCCTGTCGAAGATCCTCGGCGACGCCAAGTCCACGGCCCTGGTCTGGCGGCCGCAGAACGAGGTGCCGGTCACCGGCGAGGCGGTCGGCACGCTGATGAAGCTGCTCGACGCCCTGGACGCCGAGGACGACGTCCAGAATGTCTATTCGAACGAGGACATCTCGGACGAAGACCTGGCGAAATACGCCGGCTGAGCGCCGTCAGGCGAAGGCGCGAACCTGATCTTCGATACACGCCTCGGAACGCTGGATTGAACATCCCGTCCGGCGCAGTCGGATCTGCGCTCGAAGGGCGTCGGATATGTCACGAAGTTGCAGGTCCGACAGGTCGGCGCTCGTGCGGAGTATCTCGGTCCGCAGCGCGGAGAAATGGCTCGGGTGCAGTCCCCGCCCGGCTGGTCGGCAGTCGGCGGATTCAGCCATAACGTCGGTCTCCGTGATCGACTTCAATGCGTGGAGCCGGGCTGTGGTTCCGTTACCGTACATTTCGCCCACCTCCCGCAGGCGGCAGCGGAACGGCAGGTCCGCCCAACCGTTGCCGTGGCATGGAGCGACATCGGCGGCCGGAGCGCGGCTTGATCCGCCCCCTCGTCATGTCGATCTCACTGACCGCTCACACCTCTCTCCCCAAGGATTTTCCATGCACGGCTTCATCGACAACATCGAGACCCTGACCACCGAGAACACCGACTTTCGGCGCGTGCTCTACACCGGCAAATATCTGCAGCTGGTGCTGATGGCCCTGAAGCCCGGCGAGGAGATCGGCGAGGAGGTCCACGAGGACCACGACCAGTTCTTCCGGGTCGAGAGCGGGGCGGGTGAGGTGCTGATCGACGGCAAGCGCACGCCGATCAAGGATGACGACGCCATCATCGTGCCCGCCGGCGCCCGGCACAACGTCTTCAACACCGGCGACGCGCCGCTGACGCTCTACACCCTGTACGGCCCGCCCGAGCACCACGAGGGTGTGGTCCGCGCCACCAAGGCCGAGGCCGAGGCGAAGGAAGAGCATTTCGACGGCAAGACGACGGAATAGCCGGCTCGCCTTGATCCCGAAGCTCCGCCGGGACTAGGCTGAAGATTCGTCAGTCAGCGGAGCGAATTGTGATTTTGAATTGGGACCTGGTGTGGCCGGTCGTGGCGGCCATGACGGCCGGCGGCCTGATCGGCGTTGAGCGGACCTATCACGGCCATCCGGCCGGCTTTCGCACCCACATCCTGGTCTGCCTGACCTCCTGCCTGCTGATGCTGGCGGCCATGCAGCAGTCGACCTGGGCCTTCACCGCCCTGCCGGGACAGACGGTGGTGATCGACCCCACGCGGATGTCGCACGGCCTGCTGACCGGCATCGGCTTTCTCTGCGCCGGGGTGATCTTCCGCGAGGGCTTCTCCGTGCATGGCCTGACCACGGCGGCCTCGCTGTGGGTCACCTCGGCGATCGGCGTGCTGTACGGCGTCGGGATGATGGACCTGGCGCTGATCGGCTCGGGCGCGACGCTGGCGGTGCTGGCCGTGCTGCGACTGCTGGACGCCAAACTGCCCCACGTCGGGGTGATGGACGTGACCCTGAGATGGAAGCGCGGCGAAGCGCCCACCGGGGCGGCCGTCCGCGAGCTGCTGCGCGGCAAGGGCGTCAAGGTCGTGCGCCTCGGCCATATGATGAGCCAGGACGGCGCGATCCATGAGCATCATCTGAAGGTGAAGGGCGCCGTGCCCATCGACGTCGACGGCCTGGTGGCCCAGCTCGGCGGCCAGGCCGGCCTCGCGGGCTTTTCGATCCTGCCGCGCGAGGAGTGAGGCCGGTCATTGTTCGTCAACCTCGTTTGAGGCATGAATGGAACGAATGACGAACGGAACGACTCGAATCCTGGGCCTGGATCCCGGTCTGCGCCGCACCGGCTGGGGCGTGGTCGTGGCCGAGGGCGCGCGCCTGCGCTGGATCGCGCATGGCGTCGTCGCCCCGCCCGAGACCGCGCCGTTCAGCGAGCGGCTGCTGTTCCTGCTCGAGGCCGTGGGCCAGGTCTGCGCCGACCACGGGTGCGACGAGGCGGCGATCGAGGAGGTGTTCGTCAATATGAACCCGGTCTCGACGCTGAAGCTGGGTCACGCCCGGGCGGCGGTGATGCTGGCCCCGGCGCGGCATGGGCTGTCGGTCGCGGAGTATTCGCCGAACCTGATCAAGAAGGCGGTGGTCGGCGCCGGCCATGCCGACAAGACCCAGATCGCCTTCATGGTGAAGCGGCTGCTGCCGTCCGCCGGGGATGTGAAGGCCGACGCCGCCGACGCCCTCGCGGTGGCCATCACCCATGCGCAGATGCGCAAGCGGGCGCTGCTGACGACCCTGCGGGGGGCGGCATGATCGGCCGCCTCAGAGGCGTGCTGGCTGAGGTCGAGGCGGACCACTGCCTGATCGACTGCGCCGGCGTGGGCTATGTGGTGGCCTGCGGGGCGCGGACGCTGGGCCGGTTGCCGGCGCCGGGCGACGAGGCGACCCTTCATATCGAGTCGAGCTGGAACGCCGAGAGCGGTCCTCGGCTGTACGGCTTCCTGACGCGCGACGAGCGACGCGCTTTCACGACGCTGACCGCCATCCAGGGCGTGGGGCCCAAGGCGGCGTTGTCGGTGCTGGACGTCCTGCCGCCCGGCGAACTGGCCGCGGCGGTGGCGCGCGAGGACAAGGCGGCGGTGGCGCGCGCCAACGGCGTGGGACCGAAACTGGCGCTGCGGATCGTCACCGAACTGAAGGGCAAGCCGCTGGGCGATGCGTCGTTCACGCCGAGCGCGCCCGGCGTTCATGCGGAGATCGCACCGCCGACGCCCAGCGTCACCGGCGAGGCGGTTTCGGCCCTGCTGGGTCTGGGCGTGGCCGAGGTCAACGCTCGCCGTGCCGTCGATCAGGCGCTGATCCGGCTCGGTGATGAGGCGGATCTGTCGGCGGTGATCCGCGCGGCCCTGCAGGAGCTGGGGCGGTGATGTTCCACTCTCTCCGCTCATCCCGGCGAAAGCCGGGACCCAGAGCTTTGGGTGACGGAATCCCCGGCCCGGCCAGCGGAACGGTCGTCCTGAAACGCCGGCGTCAAGCTGGACAGAATTGGGTCCCGGCTTTCGCCGGGATGAGCGGGTGTGGGGATGACTGAGGACAGGCTGGTGGATGCCTCCGCTGCCCCCGGCGAGGGTCACGACCGCGCCCTGCGGCCGCAGACCCTGTCCGAGTTCGTCGGGCAGGAGCAGGCCAAGGGCAATCTGAAGGTCTTCATCGACGCCGCCCGCGGCCGCGGCGAGTCACTGGATCACGTCCTGCTGTTCGGCCCGCCGGGGCTGGGCAAGACCACCCTGGCCCAGATCGTGGCGCGCGAGCTCGGCGTCGGCTTCCGCGCCACTTCCGGCCCGATCCTCGCCAAGGCCGGCGATCTGGCCGCCATCCTGACCAATCTCGAACCGCGCGACGTGCTGTTCATCGACGAGATTCACCGCTTGGCCCCGACGGTCGAGGAGATCCTCTACCCGGCCATGGAAGACCATGTGCTGGACCTGATCATCGGCGAGGGGCCGTCGGCGCGGTCGGTGCGGATCGATCTGGCGCCCTTCACCCTGGTCGGGGCGACGACGCGGGCGGGTTTGCTGGCCACGCCGCTGCGCGACCGGTTCGGCATCCCGCTGCGGCTGGAGTTCTACACGCCGGAGGAACTGGTGCGGGTCATCACCGGGGCGGCGCGCAAGATGGGCGTGGCGGTCAATGACGAGGGCGCGCGCGAGATCGCCAGCCGGTCGCGCGGCACGCCGCGCGTGGCCGGGCGGCTGCTGCGCCGGGTGCGCGACT
>NZ_DLHQ01000005.1:0-2763 GCF_002483305.1 Brevundimonas sp. UBA7664 | reverse complement strand
TGGCGGCGGCGCGGGCGCTGGCGCGGCTGGAGGTCGACGAGGCGGGGCTGGACAGCCTGGACCGCCGGTTCCTGAAGGCGCTGATCGAGAACTACGGTGGCGGGCCCGTCGGCATGGACACCCTCGCCGCCGCCATCGCCGAGGCGCGCGACGCGGTCGAGGACGTGATCGAGCCCTATCTGCTGCAACAGGGCTTCATCCAGCGCACCCCGCGCGGCCGCATGGCCTGCGCCCGGGCCTATGCGCATCTGGGTCTGGCGGAACCGCCCAAGGCGCCGGAGCAGGGCGGGCTGTTCGGGGGCAAGTGAGGCCTTCACCTCGGCTGCGAACCCCGGCATGGTCGGCGCAGGAGGCCGAATGACCCGCAGGGCGATGCGAACCGACAGACTGATCGTCGTGCTGGGCGTGGCTGTGCTGGTGCTCGGGGTTCTGGTGCTGTGGTTCGTCACCCGGGGTTCGGGCGCGGGATTCACCGAGGAGCCCGTTTCGCGGCGCGTGCTGCGTCAGGCCCGCGAGCAGTTGGGGCCGACTGCGGAAGTCCGGCTGATCGAGCCGGGCCGCGGCAAGGTGGTGTGCGGCTATGTGGCTGCAGGGCGGACCGATCTCGGCGTCGGCTTCATTTCGCGTCCCAACCGCATGCTGTTGAGCCACGATCCCCTGAACGGCGAGTTCCGCGCCATGATCGCAGCCGACTGCCCGGGTTTTCCGGAGCCGCCGGCCGGGAGCGTCGTAGTCGATTGAATCCGTCCGACACCCCCACCGCCGGCCGCTTCGAGGGCCGCGAGCATCGCCTGCCGGTCCGGGTCTATTACGAGGACACCGACTTCACCGGCCTGGTCTATCACGCCAACTACCTGCGCTATTTCGAGCGGGGGCGGTCGGACTGCCTGAGGCTGATGGGCGTCGGCCACGCCGAGTTGCTGGACGGCGACCAGCCGATGGCCTTCGTGGTCTCGAAGATGGCGCTGACCTTCCTCAAGCCGGCCCGGATCGACGAGGAACTGGTGGTGCGCACCGGCTATGACGCCGTGAAGGGCCCGCGTCTGTTGATCTCCCAGACCATCACGCGCGGCGACGAGATCCTGTGCCGGGCCGGGGTCGAGGCGGTCTGCATCCATCTGGACGGGCGGCCGCGACGGCCGACGCCGCTGTTGCGGGACCGGATCGGACCGTGGCTGGCGCGCGAAGCTTGACCATTTCGCCCGCCTGTCACGTGCAGACAGGTGACGCCGCGGCCACACCTCGCTAGACCCGACCCGGACCGCCACACAACCGCCACGCCCGTCCGGTGCACAGGGGGCGGACAGACGACAGGACGCCCTGCATGACCCTCGCCGCCGACGCCTCGATGCTCAATCCCGTGACCCTGTTCCTCGAAGCGGACATCGTCGTGAAGGCGATCATGATCGGCCTCGCCGTCGCCTCGCTGTGGTCGTGGGCCGTGATCATCGACAAGGCCATGCGGTTCAGCGCCCTGAACCGTCAGGCCAACGCCTTTGAGGACGCGGTCGGCTCGGGCCGGTCGCTCGAGGATGTCGCGGCCCAGGCCGGGCCGAACCCGGTCCATCCCCTCCCGCGCATGCTGGTCATCGCCCTGGCCGACTGGCGCGAGGCGCGCACGCGCGGGCCGCTGACCGAGAACCAGGCCAATCTGCTGATGTCGCGCATCGACCGCGCGCTCGACAGCCTGATCGCGCGTGAGGGCCAGCGGGTCGAGAACGGCCTCGGCGTGCTGTCGGTGGTGGCGACCGCCTCGCCCTTCATCGGCCTGTTCGGCACGGTGTGGGGCATCATGAACGCCTTCGGGGCCATCGCCTCGGCGGGCAACACCAATCTGACCACCGTCGCGCCGGCCATCGCCGAGGCTCTGTTCGCCACCGCCATCGGCCTCGCCGCGGCCATTCCGGCCTATATCGCCTACAACAAATTCTCCATCGACGCGGGCAAGTTCACCGGGCGACTCGAAAGCTTCGCCGACGATCTGCAGGCCGCCGTGGCGCGTCGGCTGGGCGGGCCGTCGACCCCTGCGACGCAGCCCACCCGGGAGCTCTGAGCATGGCGCTGGCAGGCGGCGGCGGCGGCGGACACGTCCGGGGCCGCAGACGGGCGCGCAAGCGGCCCCTCAGCGAGATCAACGTCACCCCGCTGGTCGATGTGATGCTGGTGCTGCTGATCATCTTCATGATCTCGGCCCCGCTGCTCAACGTGGCCGTACCGGTGGAGCTGCCGAAGACCGAGGCCAGCGCCGTCGACGCCTCGGACGATCCGGTGGTCATCTCGATCAAGCGCGACGGGGCCATCTATGTCGGCGAGGGCGAGGTCAGCTTCGACCGCCTGGTGGCGACGGTGGCCGAGGCCGCCGGCCCCGATGGCCTCGAGAAGGCGGTTTCCGTGCGCGGCGACGGCCGCGCGCCGTATCAGGCCGTGGCCCGGGTCATGGCCCGGCTGTCGGCGGCCGGCTTCACCAAGCTGAACCTGATCACCGACACCGCCGGCGGCGCTCCGACGGACGAGGAGGGCTGAGGGTTTGGAACGGCCCGGTTCCGCCCTTGTCGCCTCGATCGCCATCCATGCGGCGGTGGTCCTGGGCGTGATCGGCTATGGCCTGCTGGGCTATACCCGCGCGCCCCAGCCGATGGTCACCAGCGTGCCGGTCCAGATCATTTCCGAGACGCTCGTGCTCGGGGGCACGCCCGGGCCGGTGACGCCCGAACCCGCGCCCGAGCCTCCGGTGGAAACGCCCCCGCCGCCCCCGCCAGCGCC
>NZ_DLHQ01000013.1 GCF_002483305.1 Brevundimonas sp. UBA7664 | reverse complement strand
GTCCCCGCGCCGGCGGTCCCGGAGGCGGCGGCGGCCCGCCGATACGTATGGGCGGCGGCGGCGGGCGCATGGGCGGCATGCAGCCCGGCCAGGGCCGTTTCAACCTGTCGATCTACCACACGTGGCGGCTTCAGGATGAGATCCTGATCGCCGACGGCCTGCCGCTCCTCGACCTGCTCGACGGCGCCGCCACCGGCGCCCGCGGCGGCAGTCCGCGTCACGAGATCCAGGCCCAGGGCGGGGTCTTCCGCAACGGCATGGGCGCCTTCGTCCGCGCCAACTGGACCGGCTCGACCCGGGTCGATGGCGGAACCGGCCCGGACCTGCGATTCTCGGATCTGGCCACGGTCAATCTGAACGTCTTCATCGACCTGAACGAACGGAAGTCGTGGGTCGCCCAATTCCCGTGGCTGAAGGGTTCGCGGGTCAATCTCGGCGTCCAGAACCTGTTCGACAGCCGGCCCGAGGTCTCGACCAGCGCCGGCGCCCTGCCCCTGACCTACCAGCCCGACTACCTCGACCCCCAGGGCCGCCTGATCAGCCTGAGCTTCCGGAAGATCCTTTTCTAGGGGCGAGGGATGAGGGGCGAGGGATGAGGGTCGAGGGGTGAGGGGCGAGGCACAATGCTTACCTCGACCCTCGACCCTCGACCCTAATCCCTCTTCCGCCCCCATCCCCGCTTCGGCGCCTCGCCCTTCGCCTTGGCGGCGATCTCCTTCAGCTTGCGGCCCTGCAGGGCCGACAGCGCCTGACCCGGCGCGCCCTTCTCGGGGTCGCCGAAGGCGCGACCGTGGGTCTTCACCCGCTCGCTGACCGAATCGATGAACTCGCCCTCCCATTCGGACAGCGAAACGCCCGCCTTCTCTGCCGAGCGGCGGGCGCGTCTGAGGGCGTTGAGGGCCGCCCGCTGGGCCGCCTTGCGTTCGGCTTCAAACGGGCTGGAGGGCGGCTTCTTCGCGCCGCCCTTGCCCCCGCCGAAGCCGGTTCTCTTCAGTGTCAGATCTCGCCGAGCGCCGAGAGGTACAGGTCGAGGATCGCATCCTCCTCCTGCCGCTTGGCCTTGTCCTGCTTGCGGATGCGGATGACCTTGCGCAGGATTTTCACGTCATAGCCCTCGCCCTTGGCCTCGAGGAAGACCTCCTTCATGTCGGCCATGACGGCGGCCTTGTCCTCTTCGAGCCGCTCGATGCGCTCGATGATGGTGCGCAGCCGGCCCTGGGCCGCCGAGTTGAGGACGTCGGGCGAGGAATCGAAGGATGCGTCGTCGGCCAAGGGAGAACTCCGGAACACGGCTCTCCGGGTCGGCGAAAGGCCGCTGGAGAGCGAAGGGGATTTGAGAGGGACGCTAACCACGTCGCCCCGCGCGACTCAACGACCGTCGGGGCCAGACGCGAAAAAGGCTGCGGACAAGTCCGCAGCCCTGAAACTTTCGAGCCGCGCTGTGGCGCGGACGACCGTGTTTAGCCCTGCTTCGCCTTGAAGCGCGGGTCGGTCTTGTTGATCACGTACACAACACCCTTGCGGCGCACGACCTTGCAGTCGCGGTGGCGGGTCTTGAGCGACTTGAGCGAGCTACGGACCTTCATGGTCGTCGTCCTGGGGCAAAGCAAAACAGAAAAGCCGCGGGACGAACCTGCGGCGGAGCGGTGCGTATAGAGAGGCTTCCCCGGTTCGTCAACCAGATGGGCAGGCCCCAGTCGTCTGATCGACAGCCCCGCCCGGGTCGGTCCGCGATTGCCCCCGCCCGCCACATCGTGCAAGCCGATTCCATCGCCCGCGTCCGTAACGCCGCGCCGGCAGGAACCACGCCCATGGGACTGTTCGACTGGATGACCGGCAGCAAACCCGCCCCGCCCGGCGTGCCGCGCCTCCCCGTCCCGGCGCTGCGGGCCGCACTCCTCGCCATCAACCGCGACACCGCCCCCTTCACCGTCCGCGACGGCGCGCCCGAAGGGGTCGACCTCGTGGCCGAATGGCGGATCGTCGACGCCGACTGGTATGAGATCTTCGCCAAGGCCGGCATCCAGCGCGTCTTCAAGGTGCTGATGAAGTTCGACGAAGCGAAGGGCGAGGTCCGCGCCGTCGACCAGTCCTGGGAGGTCGAATGGCGCGCCGGCGTCCCCGTCCTGTCCGCCACGGCCAGCGGCTTCCGCGGCCAGTCGTGGGAAAAGAGCTTCGAGGCGGTCTACGCCTTCCGCGAGGACCTCTCCTGGGGCGAGGTCTACAGCTACCGGTTTGACACCGACGAAATCAAGAAGCCGCTGGTGGCCGCCGCCCGGGCGGCGGGCTGGGGCTGGCGCGGCGTGGCCTTCAGCAAGCTGTGAGCGTCCGCGTACGGTCGGCGGCCCACTGTCCGCTATGGGTGGCAAGGAGACCTGTCCAATGCGGTTCGCGACATTTGATCGCGATGCCGCCGCGGGTGCTGGCCGTCGTGAGAAACCTGCTCCCCCACAGCATCTCGAGGCGACCGGGCAGCTCGGCCGGATTGACAACTCTTTAGTCGGTTTTACAACCGTAACGTTGTTCGCGGGGGTGTTATGCGTTTGTTGTGCGTGGCTGTCGCCACTGGTTTGATTGCTGCGGGCACGCCCGCCGAGTCTCTCAGCCAAGCAGCTCCCAGCGTCGCCATCGCTCGGCTCACCGAGGTCGTTCCAGGCCAACCGATTGAGGCGCGGGCGTACGGCGGACTGGCCTACCGGATCCAAGGCCGAGCAGGCCAACAGGTCACTGTTGATCTACGCGCCGCTGGAAATAGGCCTGTCCGCATCATCGTCGCGAACGCATCAACGACCCCCGCAAGTGCAGTTCACAACACCATCGTCCGAGGTCAGGCCGAAACCGTAACCCTGCCATCGGACGCCCTTTACGTCGTCAGCGTGATGGACACCTCCTTCATCCCCGGCGACTACTTACATACGATCAGTCTGCGAGAAGACAGTGGACAAGATGGCACTACGATGGTGGCCGCTGCCGCAGGTCCAATCACTGCAAACCCGCCCACGGACGGGTCACTTGCGATGGCGACCGCTCAGCGAACTTCACAGCCTCCTTCGACCCCGATCGCATCGGCCCCCGCCGTGGCCGCTGCGATCGCGGAAGTCCCCGCCCGCTGCCGCCAACTTGGCTGCTGGGGCGGGATGGATCAGAACGTCGGGCGCTCGTTCAGCCGATTTGAGATCACCATCCCGGAAACACAGCGCATCTCGTTTTACTGGGTAACGCCGGGGGTGGTGCTGAGAATGGAGAAAAGCGCGTACGGCACATTGATAAACCAGGACTTCACCCTGGATCCAGCGACGGGAGCCCCGATCGGCTTCACTATTCTGGAGAATGGATCGCTGGTGTCTAACGCGGCTGCCGTCGAGGGGGCGACCCGATTGGTCTACCGCTTTGTTGGCGACCGGTTCGAAACGAACATGGATGAATACAAGCGCGGTCGCTGGCGTCCCTGGCGGGCCTTCGGGATGTTCGGCGCGAATGAATCCTTCCGCTCGGACCAAGCGATACAGCAGGCCCGGCAAGACCGAGATGAGATGTTCGGCATGTTGGGCGCAGTGGTCGGGGGTGTGGCCGCTGGTATGCAGACTGACGGCGATATGGCGTCAATCACTGCTGGGATGGCCGCAGGCTCCGCCGTGGCCGGTCCAAACTCTGAGATCGCTTCTGCTGCCAACGCCAACTTCCAAGCCGAACGCCAACGCTACGAGGCCCAGCGCGAAGCGGAGCGTCAGACCATCGCGGCGATGAACGATCCTAATAATCCCCTGACCCAGCAACAACGTCGCGAAGGTGAGGCGAGAGACGCTCGACACGCCGCCGAACGTGCAGACCTTGAGCGTCAGCGGAGCCAGGATGAGGCCCGGTGGACCGAGGACCGGGAGGCCTTGGCCGGAGCGAACACCTATCGGAACACGGCTCAGGCGCCGGCTCAAAACGATGTCGATCGGGGCGCTCGGGACGAAGCAGATCGCCAAGCTCGCCAGGAACAGGCCGAGGCCGACCAGCAGCGGCGCGAGCAACAGGCGCGCGCCGCCGAGCAGCGCGAACGCCAGGCCCAGCAGGCGCGAGAAGAGCAGGAGCGGCGGGATCAAGAAGCGCGCCAACGTCGCGAACAGGCTGAACGCGAGGCCGAGGCCCGCCGTCAGGAGCAGGAGCGCCAGCGCGCCGCTGCCGAGGCCGAACGCAACCGGGTTATCGATTTCAGGGAGGCAGTCGTCCTGTGCTCACTGTCGGATCCTCAAGCCCAGTTCAACAACTGGCGCTGCGAGGGGCCGCTGCAGATGACCTACGTCAATTTCGAACAGGCCAATGTCGCCTTCCACTTCGACCAGATGTCTTGCGCCAACTATCGCGAACTTCCGCGGGCGGGGCCGTACCGCGCCTTCGGCTGCGGCTACGGTCTTCATCCGAGCAATCCCGGAGCCTCGCGCAATGTGCCCGAGATGCTGGGCGTCTTCGTCGACGGCCGTATCACCTTCCGTTGCCCGCGCAACATCAGCGGCGTGTGCAGGGACCGATGAGCGGAGATGGCGAGTAGACGCTGGTCCTTAACGTCCGCTTGGGATCGACAGCTGCCCCCCGCAACATCCGCAGTTTCCCGCGCTCAAGCAGCGAGCGACCGAGTCGCTCGCGTTAGCGCACCAAAGGAGAGGATGGAGGCCTGGCCTCCGAGTTGAACGGAGGGTCTACGGCGTTGCACCGCCGTCGCGTCGCCCCTCCGCCACCAGGCCATCGGTATCGGGTCTCAGAGCTGATCCCCTTCTGCGCCCTCACCCCTCAAATATTCCATGAAATTGAGGGTTAATGACGCAAAATGGGGAAGTCGCCCGCCCCGCACACCCGCGTGGCGCGACTTCCTCCGCCCGTCGCCCGGCGCTACAGCCAGGCCGTCGCGGGCTGCTTCGTCATGTCCAGCAGAATGCCCGTCACCTGAACGCCGCTGCCATCCTCGGTGACGATCCGGAACGCCTGACGGCTCAGCGGCTCCGGGTCCGGCCGCGCCATGGCCCAGCCGGGGAACAGCCGGGCCGTGATCGGCCATTCCCCCAGAACCACGACATTGCAATGCCGGTCGTCGGCCCGAATGCGTACCATCAGCGCGACGAGATCCAGCCGGCCGCCCTCGATCGCCTGAACGAATTTGCCGTCCGGCAGCGCGAGCGCGCCAGTGAGCCGGTCGCGAAGATTGTTCTTCACCGATGTTCTGAAAATCCTGTCGAGCGCCACATCGTCGTTGTGGTCGATCCGGGACTCGCTTCGATAGACCAGCCTGCACAGGTCTTTCGCCATTCTTGTGGCCCTGGGGCGGCATGCCCCACCCAGCGCAACCGTTTGCCGAACGCAAGGTTGCGAAGTCACTCTCCGGCCCCGGATCGTCCCTTCCTCCGGCGGCCCCGCTTTGGCCCCGGTATTGCAGCAAGCCTTGCCCACTCGCGCACTTGTCATGACGCGAACACCGTCGGGGACCTATGATCCAGCCCATGCGTATCAGCCTTCGCCTCATCCTCATCGCCTCCGTCGCCGCCTGCGCGCCCATGCTGCCGGAGGCGCCGCCGGTCGCCCCGACGCCCGACGCCCCCGCGCCGGCCGCTCCCGCGACCGTCCCGTCGACCGCCCCCGCTCCGGTCACGCCCGCGCCCGTCGTCGTCGACCAGGCCGGTTTCGACGGCTGGAAACAGGGTTTCCTCGCCCGCCACGGCGGGGTCCGCCGGGCCGAGTACGAGCGCCAGCTCGCCGGCCTGACCCCCGATCCCTCGGTCATCCGCCTCGACCGCAACCAGCCCGAGTTCAGCCGCCCCGCCGGCGCCTATGTCCAGTCGGCCGCCTCGGCCACCCGCATCGCCCAGGGCCGCGCCCGCACCGACCGCGTGCCGTGGGAGGTGACCCAGCGCTTCGGCGTCCCGACCGAGATCCTCGTCTCCATCTGGGGCAATGAGAGCGCCTTCGGGGCCATCCAGGGCGACTATGACGTCATCCGCTCCCTCGCCACCCTCGCCTATGACGGTCGGCGCCGCGACTGGGCCGAGGGCGAGCTCAAGAACGCGCTCGACATCGTCGTCGACGGCCGTCGCGACCGGGCCGGGCTGAAGGGCAGCTGGGCCGGGGCCATGGGCCAGACCCAGTTCATGCCCGACGCCTATCTGCGTCTCGGCGTCGACCAGACCGGCGACGGCAAGGTCGACATCTGGGGCTCGGACGCCGACGCCCTCGCCTCCGCCGCCAACCTGTTGGCCCGCGCCGGCTGGAAGCCCGGCCAGACCTGGGGCTATGAGGTCACCCTGCCCGCCGGCTTCGACTATGCCGAGGCCGAGGGCCCCCGCCATGCGTGGCGTGAATGGGCCCGGCGCGGCGTCGCCCTCGCCCGCGGCGGCGCCCCCAACGCCGCCGAGGCGCTGGAAGAGGCGGTCATCCTGCTGCCCCAGGGCGCGCGCGGCCCGGCCTTCCTGGCCCTGCCCAACCACTATGTGATCCGCCGCTACAACAACTCGGTCAGCTACGCCCTGGCTATCGGCCTGACCGCCGACGGCATCGCGGGCCGGCCCGGTCTGGTCGCGACCTGGCCCGCCGACGCCCCCCTGTCGCGCGACCAGCGCCTCGGCGCCCAGCGCGCCCTGACCGCCCTCGGCTATGACACCCAGGGCGTCGACGGCGTTGTCGGCGCCAACACCCGCGCCGCCCTGCGCCGCTGGCAGATCGCCGAGGGCCGGCTGGCGGACGGCTACCTGACGGCGGATCTTGCGGATGAGCTGATCCGAAGGGCCAACTGAACCCTCTCCCATTGGGAGAGGGCTTGAGCGCACGAGCGCGCAGCGGTCGTCCTTGCGCGAAAGGGTGTGGGTCGACCGCCGGGGGGCGGCTTCGCCGCTTCACCGAGCCGACCCTCATCCGCCCCCTGCGGGGGCACCTTCTCCCAATGGGAGAAGGGTTTCGCTCTGCTACCCATCCACCGATTGCCAGCATATCCCGCGACGCCAACCCTCTGTTTCCCCTCGCCTTCCCAAAAAAGCAGCGTCCCTATCCCGCCATAGCTGGGGGCCGTCCTAGACTCCCCCCGTCCCG
>NZ_DLHQ01000011.1 GCF_002483305.1 Brevundimonas sp. UBA7664 | reverse complement strand
GCCCCGGCGCCCGGACCCCCGGCGCTTTGGGCCGCGGCGGCGCCGGCGAACAGCACGACGCCGGCGGCGGCGAGGAGGGCGGTCGTCAGGATCGGGGCGCGGCGCAAGGGGCGTCTCCGGACGCGGATGTGAAGGTCCACGCTAGCCGCGCCGGGCTTAACCCGTCGCTAACGTCCGGGGACCGTTCACGAAAGCCGCCGCCGGACGGCCCGCTCCAGCACGCTGACGACGAGGTTCAGCGCCAGGCCCATGGCCATCAGACAGGCCAGGGCGGCCAGCATGTCGGCGGTGCGCAGGCGATTGCCGGCCTCCAGCAGCCGCCAGGCCAGGCCCTGGGTCGCACCCGAGCCGGAGACGAACTCGGCCACCACCGCGCCGATCACGGCCAGTCCGGCGGCGACGCGCAGTCCCTCCAGCACGAACGGCAGGGCGGCGGGCAGGCGCAGGCGGATCAGGCGCTGGACCGGCGAGGCGCCGTACAGGTCGAACAGCCGCTCCAGATCGGGATCGGCCGACTTCAGTCCCGTCAGGACGCCGGAGAAGAGGGGGAAGAAGGCGACCGCCGCGGCCAGGGCCACCACCGCGCGGTCGGCGTGATCCAGCCCGGCCCAGATCATCACCAGCGGGGCGATGGCGACCACCGGCGTGACCTGGAGGGCGACGGCGAGCGGCCGGACGGCCTGTTCCGCCGGCCGGCTGAGCGAGACCGCCAAGGCCAGGCCGCCGCCCAGCAAGGCGGCGAGGGCCAGAGCCTGGAGGGCCATCCAGAAGGTCGCCGCGGCGGAGGCGGCGAGGATCGGCGCGCGGTCGACCAGGGCTGCGGCCACGGCGCTCGGCGGGGGGAGGAACCACGGCGGGAGCTGGAGCAGGCGGCAGGCGAGCTCCCATACGGCGAGGAGGAGGGCGGCCAGAAGCAGGGGCGGCAGAAGGCGGGTCATCCGCCGGCCTCGACGGGGAGGGCCGGCATGGCCCGGGCGAGGGCGGCGGCCAGGGCCTCCACCGCCGCCCGATAGCCGGCGTCCGCGCGCCAGCCCGCGGGTCTGGGCAGCGACCCCGGCGAGGCGAGTTCGGCCGCCACCCGTCCGGTCGCCCCGTCCAGCACCAGGGTTCGTCCGGCGAGATAGACCGCCTCCTCGACGTCATGGGTGACGAAGACGATGGCCGGGCGCGGCGCGCGGCTGGTCCAGAGACGGTGCAGGTCCTCGATCAGGCGGCGGCGGGTGACGCTGTCGAGGGCGGCGAAGGGTTCGTCGAGAAGCAGCAGGTCCGGTTCGGTGACCAGGGCGCGGGCGAGGGCGACGCGCATGGCCATGCCGCCGGACAGCTGGCGCGGGCGGGCGTCGAGCCGGTCGCCGAGACCGACGGCGGCGAGGGCTTCCGCAGCGCGGGCGTGGGCCTCGGGGCGGGCCAGTCCGGCCAGCTCCAGCGGCAGGGCGACATTGGCGAGGGCGTCGGCCCAGGGCATCAGGGTCGCGGCCTGGAAGACGAAGCCGGTGCGGCCGGGGGGTGTCGCGACGGCGCCGTCGGACGGCGTCTCGAGGCCCGCCAGCAGGCGCAGGACGGTGGACTTGCCGGCCCCCGACGCGCCGACGATGGCGACGATCTCGCCGGGGGCGACGACGAGGTCGACGGGGCCGAGCGGCGCGCGGCCGGGATAGCGGACGAGGACGCCGTCCAGCGACGCCGCGGCGTCAGCTCCGGCCACGGCCGGGCAGATACTGGGTGGTGAAGGCCTGACGCCAGTCCAGATTGGACGGATAGACTCCGGCCTCGGACGTCACCTCGAAGAAGGCCTGCCAGCGCTCGGCGGTCATGGCGCCGAGGCCGTAAAGGGCGGCGTCGCCGCCGTCGACGATGCCATTGGCCTTCAGCCGGGCGCGGGCCTGGTCGAGAATGGGCTGGGTCATCTCGGGGTTGGCCTTGCGGATCAGGGCGTCCGCCGCCTTGCCGTCGCCCTGGATATAGTCGCGCCAGCCCTCGACCGAGGCGGCGATGAAGCTGCGCAGGGCGGCGGCGTTGTCGCGGGCGAAGGCATTGGGGGCCAGGACCATGGCGGCGTAGGAGGGGTAGCCCTCGTCGGCCAGCAGGAAGACCTTCGGCTCGAAGCCGGCTGCCTGTTCGATGCTGTACGGCTCGCTGGTCAGATAGCCCTGTTGCACCGCCCGCTCGTCGGCGAGGAAGGGCGCGGGGTTGAAATTGTAGGTGCGGACCTGGTCGTCGGTGAAGCCGTATTTGGCCTTGAGCCAGACCCAGAAGGCGTCGCGTGAGGCGGTGGCCAGAAGGAAGGGGCGACCGGCCAGATCGGCGATGCTTTCCAGCGCCGGGTCGGGGTGGGCGATGAGGACCTGGGGGTCTTTCTGGAAGAAGGCGGCGACGGCCTTCACCGGGGCGCCCTCGGCGACGAGATTCATCGGGATGAAGCTGTTGGAGCCCATGCCGAGCTCGACCGCGCCCGAGGCCAGCAGCTGGGGCACATTGACGCCGGGACCGCCCTGGATGATCTCGACGTTCAGGCCCCGCTTGGCATAGGCCCCCGAGGCCAGGGCCTGGTAGAAGCCGCCGTGCTCGGCCTGGGCGCGCCAGTCGGTGGCGAAGCGCAGGCGTACGCGGCCTTCCTCGTCGACCGGGGCCTCGGCGCCCTGGCAGCCGGCGAGCGCCGCCGTGGCCGCCAATGCGCCGGCCCCGGCCAGCAGGGCGCGGCGGTGGGGCGAAGCTGGGCGATTCCCGCGCAAGGTCATGGCCGTGATGTACGGCTCAGGCGGGTGGAATGGAAGGGATTGGCCTCATGCGGACTGGACGATCATCCAGACGCGGCTGAAGTCGCCCACGCGGGCATCCTGTTCCCGGACCCAGACATAGAGGGTCCCGGTGTCGCCCCACATGAGCCCGGCGGAGTCGTCGCTGTCGATCTGCAGCAGCAGCCGCCAGTCGGCGGCGCCCGGCTCGAGGGCCGCGATCCGCGCGTCCGTGTAACTGTCAGGCCCGCCCATATAGACGCCGTTCGAAGCAAGCTGCGCCTCGAGCTCCATCCCGTCGCCCTGGATCGGGCTGGGGAAGCCGCCGACCTGATGCCGGGGACCGTCGCCGAGCGCGGCGTCCATGAACGCGTGGACCGCCTCAAAGTCGAACGCGCCGCCCACCTCCGGCGGCAGGGCGACCCTTTCGGTGGTAGGGTAGGTCAGGGCGGAACGACCGGCGAGCCTGACCGGCGCGAAAGTCCGGTCGCGGGGAGGCCGGGCGGAGGCGGGCGTGTGTCAGCTGCGACACCGTCCGTCATCAGGACCTTCCAGCCGTCGTGATCGGCCGGGTCAAAGCCCCAGGGCTCCTCCGCGGCGTCAAAGAACAGGTGGAGGATGCCCGACGCCGGCAACCAGTCCGGGCCACCGACCGCGCGCAGGGCGGCCAGATCCAGTTCGGCGATGAACGACAGCGGCCGGCCCTTCCGGTCGGGCCATCCGATCGACGCGGGCAGTCGCGGCTGGCCGCCGAGCCGGAGCACCAACGGACCGGGGGCGTCTTCCAGAACGATGGCCGGCATTGCCAGCGGCTTCAAAGCCTCGATCACGGCGCGGGTGGCGGCCGCTTCGTCCAGCGGCGGCTCTTGCTGACTGGATGCGAAGGGATGGGCGAGCGCGACGCCCGGTCCGCCGACGACCAGGGCGGCTGCGCCGGCCAGAAGGGCGCGGCGATCAGGCGAGAAGTGGCGAGTCCCACGCAAGGTCATGACCCTGAATTAAGGCTCGGCCGTGGGGAAGGGAAGGGCGGCGGAGCCGGCCTGCATTGACCACCATAACGGTAGGCCTGAAGCTGGCCCGACGTTTCGCGCAAGGACCGCAGAGTGGAGCACCATGGGCTGGATCGACCGGATGTTCGAGAAGCGGCGGCTGAGGTCGATCGTGAAGGCCGTCGCCGTGCTGAGGGGCGAGGGGCTGTCGCCCGCGCTCGAAAGCGCGGTCGTGGACACCGCGCGCGCCCTCAAGCCCGAGGCGCTGGGGCCGGGGCTCCGCTCGGCCTATCCTGCGCTGGTTCTGGTATTGGCGCGGCAGCTGGCCGACGCCAACACCCGGCTGGCTTCGAGCCACTGGTCATCCGGCGGTGGGCGCAATGTCGGGATGGATGTGCTTGAGGCGCGAGGCCGTGCGCAGGCCCTTCTGTTCGCGGTGGGGGCACGCCGCCCGGTCCCCCGCCGCCCGCTTTCGGACATCGTCGAGGCGCTGGAGGGATTGATCTCCGCCCAGCGAAACGCCGCCGGTGATCCTGACGGCTATGGCCTGGGAACCCTGCGCGAGATTCAGCGGGACATCGCCCAGCTGGCCCTCGCGGAATCCGTAGCCCGGAATTGAGCGAGGGGACGAAGATCCCCGCAAGCGGTTTTCCTCGTCCCCTCGCCAAGTCCGGGTTGGACTTGGCCATTGAGGTTCAGAACCCTGGCTTCGGCATCAGCGAGGCGAACCCCGGTGATGGTCAGCTGTATCCTGTCGCGCTCCTGGTCTCCGGCGTTCCACGAGGTCGAGCCCCGCGCCGTCCATCGATCCCGATCCGGTTCCATCCGGTCTTCTCCGGCCGAAGCCTTCGAAGGGTCCTTTGGGCCTTGATCCTGTCTCCCGTCCGTTAAGGTCGAAACCCCCCGGTGCGTTCGATCAGAGAGCCGGGCCGGTCCGCTTTGATCCCCGGGTCTCCCCGGTTTTCCGCGCCGCCGTGTCCCTCGGCCTGATCAAGCTCGCTCCGATCCGCGGATGTGGCAAGCGGTCCGGAACGGGCTGTTGTGGACGGATTGGGGGATAAATCGTGCAGGGCTCCCGGCTCGCTATGACGATTTTCGAATTTTCTTCGCCATGTGAAGGTCTTGTGACTTCTGCACAGGCTCGCGAAAACGGCCGGAAATTCGATCGAAATGCCGGATTTCGGGCGTCACCACGCCGCGTTCAGGCGCCGGCGAGCGCTTCCCGCCTCGCTTCCAGCTCCAGCCATTCCTCTTCCGCCGCGGCCAGCAGGGCGCGGGCGCGGGCGGCGTTGGCGGTGGCCTTGTCGAAGGCCTTGCGATCGCGGGCGTAGAGGTCGGGGTCGGCGAGGGCGGCGTCGTGGCGGGCGATGTCCTCGGGCAGGCTGGCGAGCAGGCCTTCCAGCTCCTTCAGGCGGTGGGCGTCCTTGAAGGTCAGCTTGCCGGGTTTTTTCGGGGCGGCGGCCACCACCGTGGCGGGGGCAGGCGCCGCAGCAGCGCGCTGCGCCGCCTCCTTGTCCTGCGGTCGGGGGTTGGCGCCGGGCTTCAGGAAGCCGGGGTTCTGACGGATGAAGTCGGTCCAGCCGCCGGGGGTTTCAACGATGTCGCCGCGGCCGTTCATGGCGACGGTCGAGGTGGCCAGCCGGTCGACGAAGTCGCGGTCGTGGCTGACCAGGATGAGGGTGCCATCATAGGTCTCGAGCAGCTCTTCCAGCTTGTCGAGCGTGTCCATGTCGAGGTCGTTGGTCGGTTCGTCGAGGACCAGCATGTTGGCGGGCTTGGCCAGGGCGAGGGCCAGCAGAAGCCGGTTCCGCTCGCCGCCTGAAAGGGTCGAGATCGGCTGGCGCAACTGGGCTTCGGTGAACAGGAAATCCTTGGCGTAGGCGGCGACGTGTTTGGAGAAGCCGCGAACGATTATGCTGTCGCCACCGCCCGGCGTCAGGGCGTCCCACAGGGTCATGTCCGACCTGAGGCCTTCGCGCGACTGGTCGAGATAGACGGTCTCCAGGCTGGCGCCGAGCTTCACCGTGCCATCGGTCGGCGCGAGTTCGCCGAGCATGATCTTGACCAGGGTGGTCTTGCCCGCGCCGTTCGGGCCAACGATGGCGAGGCGGTCTCCGCGGAGGATGCGGCTGGTGAAGGGCTTGATGACGACGCGGTCGCCAAACGATTTGGTCACGCCCTTGAGGTCCGCCACCAGCTTGCCGGAAGTCCCGCCCGAGTCGACGCCGAGATACATCTCGCGCGGCCGGTCCCTGGCCTGATCGGCGCGTTCGGAGCGCAGGGCGTCCAGCGAGCGGGCGCGGCCTTCGTTACGGCTGCGGCGGGCGGTGATCGAGCTGTAGAAGGTCGCGGTCTCGCGTTCGATGGTCTTGGTCAGCTTCTGGAAGGCAAGGGCTTCCTCTTCCAGAACCTTGCCGGCCCATTCGTCGAAGGCGGCGAAGCCCTTGTTCAGGGTGCGGACGCGGCGGCCTTCCAGCCAGTGGCAGGACTGGGTGACGCGGTTGAGGAAGGCGCGGTCGTGGCTGACGACGAGGACCGAGAACCGGGCCTGGAGGAGTTCTTCCTCAAGCAGTTCGATGGCGAGGATGTCGAGGTGGTTGGTGGGCTCGTCGAGCAGCAGCAGATCGGGCTCTTCGGCGAAGGCCTTGGCCAGGGCGGCGCGGCGGATCTCGCCGCCGGACAGGTTGACGGCGGGCTTTTCGGGGTCGAGGCCGAAGGTGGCCAGCCAGGCCTCGGCGGTCCAGCGCTCGGCCCCTTCGGAGGCGGCGTAGTCGAGCAGGGTCTCGCCGGTGATGACGGGCTCCTGGGCGACATAGGCGAAGCGGGTGCCGGCCTGGACGGAGCGGTCGCCGGCGTCGGGCTCGATCAGGCCCATGACCATCTTCATCAGCGTCGACTTGCCGGCCCCGTTGCGGCCGACGAGGGCGGCGCGGGTGCGCGGCTCGACGGCGATGTCGACGCCGTCGAACAGCGGGCGCTGGCCGTCCTGGAGACGGAGGTTCTTGAGGGCGACGAGAGGAGGACGGGGAGCCATGGAAACCCTGGACACGCGCGGGGATGTTTGGAGGGCGACGGGGAGGTCGCGCGGTCGAAGGCGGCCATATAGTCGGTGCCGGCCGCCGTGGCCACCGTGACGGACCTGATCAGGCGAGGTCGCCCGGCCGGCGCTTGCGGCCCCGCTTGTCGCCCCCGGCGCCGGCGAAGAGACCGAGCCCGTCGATCAGGCCATGCAGGGCCGTCACGGCGGCGGCTGACAGGAGCCAGAGGGCGAGCGCGACGAAGGCCTGGGTCCCGAAGCTGTCATAGGGCAGCAGGGCCGCGACGATGAAGCCGCCGAGCCATCCGCACAGCAGCACAAAGCGACGGGCGGTCAACAGCGCGCCGACACGGTTCCACGCCAGGGCGCGGTCCGCCAGGGCGATGGCGATGACCAGGCCCGCCGCCTGGGGCAAACCGACCCCGGTGGCGGCCGCGGCCAGAACGGCCGCGATCGCCAGGACGACGGCGGTCATCTCGCCGGCGGCGATGGTCCGGCCGTGGCGGGACTGGTGCGCCCGTTCATCGGCCACGGCGTCGGCGCCCGTCTGAAGCACGAGGGCGGCCGCGACGAGGCCCATGGCGAGCCCGGGCCCGTGCGGGCCGACCAGTTCGGCCTGGAGCAGCAGGAAGGCGAAGACCGGGGCGACGCCGGAGAACCGGCTCCAGTCGACGCGCGCGCCGGTCGGCCGCGCGATGTGGGCGCTGGTCACCCGCGCCCAGCCCCACAGGCCCAGGCCGGCCACAAGCAGCAGCGGCGCGACCCACCAACCGGGCGGCAGGACACCGCCCAGCAGAGGCGCGGCAAGGGCCGCGGGCGCCCAGCCCAGGCGGAGCCACAGGGGGCGCCCCCAGGGGTCATGCGACACCCAGGCCTGGCGCGGTCGGGCCACGGCGTACAGCCAGGCGACGCCGAGGCCGAACAGGCCGACGGTGACGACGGTCCAGAGCGCGAGGAAGGTCTGCCCGTCCGCGGGGCCGAAGGCGCCGTTCTGGTTTCCGATCAGGCCGACGACCGGTCCGGACAACAGCACGACCCACAGGAAGATCGGGCCGAGGATCGGCGTCGCGAGCCGGGCGCGCCACAGACCGACGGCCTCGGGATTCAGCCGGGGTTCGAGCGCGGGCAGATCATAGGTGATCCGGTCCAGCAGGGCCGCCACCCGGGGCGCAAGGCCCGGGGTGAGGCGTTCCATGATCCGCCGCAGCCATGCAGGCTTGCGGGTCAGCGTCCGCCAGGCGGCGTGGTCGGGGTCCCCGCTCCATTCCAGCCGCCGGACCAGGTCGGCGGCGTCGCGGCGGCGAAGCACCGGCTGGGCATGGCTGAGATCGACGCCGATGCGGCTGGAGTTCCAGCCGAAGAACTGGATCACCGGCTCGACGAGCTCCTCGGCCGCGGGGCCGCCGAAGCCGACCAGCTGGGCCAGCCACCGTTCGGTCTGGCCGTGGGTCTGCAGCGAGTCCATGGCCGGCGAGCGAAAGACGCGGATCAGGGCCGAGAGGGCCTGCTGGCGGTCGCCGGCGGGGTCGCGGACGATCGCCGACAGGGCGTCGCACAGGGTCTGGTGCGCCGCGGCCTGCTCGGTCGCGCGCGCCTGCTCCGCCCGCGGGCTCCAGCCGGGCTCGTCCGCAGCGCCGGGCGGCG
>NZ_DLHQ01000051.1:573-99555 GCF_002483305.1 Brevundimonas sp. UBA7664 | reverse complement strand
GTCCGGGCGCGGGGCCTGCCGGCGGGCGCGGTTCGCCGCGCGGTCCCCGCTCCAAGGGCTGATCCGTGCGGATTGTCGCCGGCAGTCTGAAGGGGCGGACCATTGTCACGCCGGAGGGGCAGGGCACGCGCCCGACCTCTGACCGCGCGCGGCAGGCTGTGTTCAATGTGCTGGAACATGCCGCCTGGGCCGAACCGCTCGACGGCATGCGGGTCATGGACCTGTACGCCGGCTCGGGCGCCCTCGGGTTCGAGGCGATCAGCCGCGGCGCCGGCTTCGCCCTGTTCGTCGAGACGGATGACGAGGCGCGTGGGGCCATTCGCGAGAACGCCGACGCCTATGGGGTCATGGGCCGCACCCGGGTGCACCGGCGCAGCGCGACGGACCTCGGCGGCCGTCCCGGTTCCGACGGCGAGGCTTTCGACCTGGCCTTCCTTGATCCGCCCTATCGCAAGGGGCTGGGCGAGCAGACGTTGCTCCGGCTGCTGGAGGGCGGCTGGCTCAGGCCCGGCGCGGTCGTCGTCTTCGAACGCGGCTCCGACGAGCCGGAGATCGATACGCCGGGCTATGAGCGACTGGACGCGCGCGACTACGGCGCCGCGCGCGTCCTATTCCTCAGGGTTCTACCAGCCGCGGGCTGACACCCGGTTGTCGAGCTGGCTGCGCATGCGCGCCAGACCGTCGCGGTTGACCCTGTAGGGCCCGCCGCCGATCGACGCGATCAGGCCCTTCGTTTTCAGCTTCCTCCAGACCGACAGATTGCAGTCGGTCAGCAGGAAGCCGTCGCGGGTGAAACAGTCGGCGCGCAGGATGCGGCCGTCGGCGTCGCGGTCTAGGACGATCGCGCCGCCCTGGGCCAGGGCGTGCAGCGTCCGCTGCTCCGCTCGGGAGATGTTCATGGAAAATGTCCGGAAAGGCGTGAAAGGTCGCGCCGGCGCAGTGCTCCGGGCCGAAATCTGAGCCTGATCGCAAGCGCGATCAGACCGATTTCGGCTGGGACGCCGACGTGCGGTTCAGAGGCTCTTCACAGTCAGCGCCGTGGAGGCCTCAGGCCTTTCGCGCAATCTCGGACATAGGCTTCCTGTCGGGATGATCCCGAGGGTTGGACGCCGCCATATAGCGCAGGTCGCGGTTCTGCGCCAAGCTGCGCCCCATGAGCCAGATCGATCGCCGCGCGTTCCTCGCCGCCGCCGGAGCTTCGTCCGCTGTTCCGTTCGCCGTCTCCGCGCAGGAGCCGGAGGTCGCGTGGACGCCGCGCGCGTCGGCGCCCTGGCCGGTGCAGGAGATCTATGGCGTCGAATGGGGCGGGCTGGTGGTGATCGCCGGAGGTCTGGTCAGCCGGCCCGGCGAGCCCCTGCACGTCGAGGATCGCGTCGGCCTGTACGATCCGGCCACGGACCTGTGGGACGAGGGGCCGAAGCTTCCCGCGCCGCGCCACCATCCGATGCTGATCGCGGGCAATAACGGGCGAATCTACGCCTTCGGCGGCTATGCCCGATCCGACGCGGGCGACTGGACCGCCATGACCGATGTCTGGGCTCTCGACGCCGGGGAGTGGAAGGCCGTCGCCCCGCTGCCGGAGCGACTGTGCGAGACGGTCGGGGTCAATCATGCCGGCGTGCTGCATCTGATCACCGGCCGCTCGCCGATCGGCGAGACGAACGCCGGGTGGAGGGACCACGGCGATGTCGCGACCCACCGGGTCTATATCCCGGGCGACGACCGCTGGGAGACGGCGCGTCCCTGTCCCATGGCCCGCAACAGCGCGGCGGGCGCGGCGCTGGACGGGGCGATCTGGGTCGCCGGCGGCCGGACCGTCAGCGGCGGCGGAACGGGACAGCTGGACCGCTATGATCCCATTGAGGACCGCTGGGACACGCTCGCGCCGATCCCGCGGTCCGAAGCGTCAGGCCAGCAGGTCGGCGGGGGTCTGGCCATGGCGGCGGCGGGCGGGAAACTGGTCGTCTTCGGCGGCGAGTGGTTCGCCCCCGGCGCGGGCGGCGGGGTGTTCGCCGAGACCTGGATCTATGATCCGGGCGCCGATCACTGGGCGGCCGGGCCGCCGATGCGGACGCCGCGGCACGGGCTGGCGGCGGCGGCGGTGAACGGGGTCGTCTATGCGGTCGCGGGCGGCGAGCTGGTTTCCGGCGGCCGCGCGGGCGCGACCCTGGAGGCGCTCGCCTTCTGACCCGGCCGCCGGCCGATCAGGTTTCGTAGGCTTGTGCCGGCCCGTTCTACCGCATACCAGCGGTATCTGATTGTGGAGGGCGGCATGAGCGTGCGCCGGTCCGGTTTGACACCTGCCCTGATCGGCATCCTGGCCCTGGTTGTCCTGGCCCAGGCGGCCGTGCTCTTCCTTCTGCTGGTCGTGCCGCCGGAGAACGATCCTATTCTGGGGCCGTTGCGGGAATCCCGGCTGGTCACCCGGGTGATCGAGATATGCCGGCCGGCGACGGTCTGAGTCAGCGCCGTCCGAACAGCTTCTCCAGGTCAGCCAGCTTGAGCTCGACATAGGTCGGGCGGCCGTGGTTGCACTGGCCCGAATGCGGCGTGGCCTCCATCTCGCGCAGCAGGGCGTTCATCTCGGGCGCCGACAGCACCCGCCCGGCCCGCACCGAGCCATGACAGGCCATGGTGCCGCAGACCTCGCCGAGCCGTTCGGACAGGGCCAGGGCCGCGCCGTGTTCAGCCAGGTCGTCGGCGATGTCGCGGATCAGGCCCTGGACGTCGGTGTCGCCGAGCAGGGCCGGGGTTTCGCGCACCAGCACGGCGCCGGCGCCGAAGGGTTCGACGATCAGGCCGAGCTCGGCCAGTTCGTCGGCGCGGGCCGAGACGCGTTCGGCCTCGGCGGGGTCCAGCTCGACCACCTCCGGGGTCAGCAGGGCCTGACGGGTGACCGAGCCGCGCGCCATCTGCACCTTCATCCGCTCGTAGACGAGGCGTTCGTGGGCGGCGTGCTGGTCGACGACGACGAGCCCGTCGCGGGTCTGGGCGACAATGTAAGTGCCATGAAGTTGGGCCCGGGCGGCGCCGAGCGGATAGTCTCTCAAATCCTCCGTGTACGACTCCGGCGTCGTCGAATTCTCACCGATTCTGTAGCGCAAATCCTCATTGTCGCCGGACCCGTACTCGACCCGCGCCGACCGGTCGTTAAGTCCCGGAATAATCTGGGCGTTCGCGCTCGCCGGGGCGGCCCAGCCCTGCCAGCCGCTCCAGCCCTGGGCCGAGGGGGAGGACGGGCTGTAGGCGGGTCCGGGGCCGACGCCGGAATGGGGGCGGAACCCCGCCAGCGCGTCCGCCGCCACCGTGGTCGAGGCCCTGTGCCCGGCGGCGGCGAGGGCGTGGCGCAGGGCGCCGACGATCAGGCCCCGGACGAGCGCCGGATCGCGGAAGCGGACCTCGGCCTTGGCCGGGTGGACGTTGACGTCGACGTAGAGCGGATCGATCTCGAGAAACAGCACCGCGGCCGGATGCCGGTCGCGGGCGAGGAAGTCGGCATAGGCCCCGCGCAGGGCGCCCTGCAGCAGGCGATCCTTCACCGGGCGGCCGTTGACGAACAGATACTGGTGGCCGGCGTTGCCGCGGGAATAGGTCGGCAGGCCCGCGTAGCCGGTGAGGCGGACGTTGTCGCGCGACTGGTCGATCAGCAGGGCGTTGGCCTCGAAATCGCGGCCCAGCAGGGCGGCCAGCCGCTTCAACCGGCCCACGTCTCCGGGGTGTTCGGCGGGCAGGCGCAGGGTCGTCTTGCCGTCGAGATCGAGGGTGAAGGCGACGCCCTCGTGGGCCATGGCCTGGCGTTTGATCTCTTCCGAGATGGCCATGGCCTCGGACCGCTCTGACTTCATGAATTTGAGCCGGGCGGGGGTGGCGTAGAACAGGTCGCGCACCTCGACGCGCGCGCCGTGCGGGCCGGGGAAGCCGGCGGGGGCGACGGGGCGCTGGTCGCCGCCCTCGACAGTGATGCTGTGGGCGTCGCCGCCTTCGCGGGGGCGGCTGGTGATGGTCAGGCGGGCCACCGAGCCGATCGAGGGCAGGGCCTCGCCGCGGAAGCCGAGGGTGGAGATGCGCAGCAGGTCGACGTCGCCCGCGTCATCGGCTTCCAGCTTGGAGGTGGCGTGGCGTTCGACGGCGAGGGCCAACTGATCGGCGGCCATGCCGTGCCCGTCGTCGGCGATCAGGATACGGGTCAGCCCGCCGCCGTCGGCCTGGACCTCGATGCGCGTCGCGCCTGCGTCGAGCGCATTCTCGACAAGTTCCTTGATGGCGCTGGCCGGGCGTTCGACCACCTCGCCGGCGGCGATGCGGTTGACGGTTTCAGGGGGGAGGCGGCGGATGGGCATGGATTCGCAAGTATGCCGCTTTCCGGCATCCGGAAGTAGCGAAACCCCGATCCGCCCGCTTCGGTGACGCCGACGTCGTCGGCCTAGCCGCGCTCCAGACCCGCGAGGGTCTCCACAATGTCTTCGGCCTTCTTCGCCACCACGGCCTGGGCGTCATAGACGGCGCGGTTGTAGAAGAAGGGGCCGATCTCGCGGCCCAGAAAGTCGAGCAACATCTCCGCGGGCAGGGCGGCGAGGTCGGTCTCCAGTTCGTCGCGGAAATAGGCCCGCAGCTTCGCGGTGATGTCCGCGGTTTCCTCGCGGCTGAACTGGATGGGCTTCATTTCAACTCACCTCGGCGAGTGCTTCCTCCGCGGCCACCCAGGCCGCCTCGGCGGCGTCGAGGTCAGACTGGGTTTTCGCCCGCGCCCGGGTCAAGCCCTCCAGCGCCTTGGGGTTGCTGACCGAGGCGTTGGCCATGTCATCGTCGATGCGGGCGATCTCGGCGGTCAGCTGGGCCATCCGCTCTTCCGCCTTCTTGACCGCGTGACGCAGGGTCGAGGGCGAAGGGCCTGATTTCTTTTCGTTCTTCTTGCCCTTGTTGTTCGATGCGGGCGCGGCGGCGGCGACCGTCTCGTCCTTGATCTGGCTCGGCTTGACGGCGGCGGCCTTGGCGCGGTCCAGGACGAATTTGGCGTAATCGTCCATGTCGCCCTCGAAGGGCTTCACCGTGCCGTCGGCCGCCAGCCACAGGCGGTCGGCGACCATCTCCATCAGGGAGCGGTCGTGGGTGATCAGGATGACGGCGCCGGAGTAGTCGTTCAGGGCGTCGAGCAGAGCCCGGCGGCTGTCGATGTCGAGGTGGTTGGTCGGTTCGTCGAGGATCAGGACGTGGGGCGCGTCCATGGCCACCTGGTTGAGCAGCAGGCGGGCGCGCTCGCCGCCCGACAGGCTGGCGACGGTGGTTTCCTGCTTCTCGTAGCCCAGGCCCCATTGCGCCAGCTTGGATCGGCGGGCGCTCTCGGGGGCGTCGGGCATGGCGCGGCGGATGATCTCCAGCGGCGTGTCGGTCGGGTCCATGGCCTCGATCTGGTGCTGGTGGAACCAGCCCACCCGCATCTTGCGGTCGCGGTGCAGTTCGCCGTCGGAGACGTTCAGGGCGCCGGCGATCATCTTGGCGAAGGTCGACTTGCCGGCGCCGTTGACGCCGAGCAGGCCGATGCGGTCGTCCAGATCCATGCGCAGGTTCAGGTTTCGCAGGATCGGCTTGCCGGTCTCATAGCCGACATTGGCGCGCTCCAGCCGGATCAGCGGGGGGGCGAGGGGGCGCGGCGGCGACGGCAGGATGAAGGGGGCGACGCGCTCCTCGATGGTCGTGGCCACCGGCTGCATCTTGGCCAGACGCTTCATGCGCGACTGGGCCTGGGCGGCCTTGGAGGCCTTGGCCTTGAACCGGTCGACGAAGGCCTGGAGGTGGGCGCGCTCGGCGTCCTGTTTGGCCTTGGCCGACAGTTGCAGCCGGGCCTTCTCGGCGCGGGCCTTTTCGAACTGGTCGTAGTTGCCTGTGTAGAGCGTCAGATTGCGGTTCGCGAGGTGCAGGATGTGGGTGCAGACCTCGTTCAGCATCTCGCGGTCGTGGGAGATGATCAGGGCGGTGTGCGGGTATTTCTTCAGCCGCGCCTCCAGCCACAGGGCGCCCTCGAGGTCGAGGTAGTTGGTCGGTTCGTCGAGCAGCAGCATGTCCGGCTCGGCGAACAGGGCGGCGGCCAGGGCCACGCGCATGCGCCAGCCGCCGGAGAATTCCGACATCGGCCGCTGCTGGTTCTCGTGGTCGAAGCCGAGGCCGACGAGGATTTCGGCGGCGCGGGCGGGGGCGGCGTCGGCGTCGATCTCGATCAGCCGGGTCCAGATCTCGCCCATCTCCTCGGGCTCGGCGGTCTCGAGACGGCCCAGCAGGCTGTGGCGTTCCTCATCAGCCTCGAGAATGGTCTCCAGCACGCTGACCGAGGTGGCGGGGTGTTCCTGGTCGACCGAGCCGATGCGGGCCGTCTTGGGCAGGCTGATCTCGTCGCCGCCGGCGGCCAGTTCGCCGAGGATCAGCTTGAACAGGGTCGATTTGCCGATGCCGTTGCGGCCCACCAGCCCGACCTTGGCGCCGGGCGGCAGGGAGACGGAGGCGTCCTCGAGGAATTTGCGGCCCCAGGCGTTGAAGGTCAGGTCGGTGATCTGGAGCATGGTCGGTCGTGATCTCGGGCGGCCCCTGACGCATCGAACCGCCTTGCGGCGCGCGAAAGAGGCAAAATTGTGTGGCGGTTGGAAACCGGGGAGGGCGCCGCTATAAGCCCGCGACCTTCAATCTCCCAACAAGAAGTCACTCCCATGACCGAACGCACCTTCTCGATCATCAAGCCCGACGCCACGCGCCGCAACCTGACCGGCGCGATCAACGCCGTGATCGAGGGCGCCGGCCTGCGCATCGTGGCCCAGCGCCGCGTCAAGCTGACCGACGCGCAAGCCAAGAAATTCTACGAAGTCCACGCCGAGCGCCCGTTCTACGGCGAGCTGGTCGGCCAGATGACCGCCGAGCCGGTCGTCGTTCAGGTGCTGGAAGGCCCGAACGCCGTCGCCGCCTACCGCGAAGTCATGGGCGCCACCAACCCGAAGGACGCCGCTGACGGCACGATCCGCAAGCTGTTCGCCCTGTCGATCGGCGAGAACTCGGTCCACGGTTCGGACAGCCTCGAGAACGCCGGCATCGAAATCGCCCAGTTCTTCACGGACGACCAGATCGTCGGCTAACGGCTCACGCCCAATCGACTGACGGCGGCCGGATCGGTGACGATCCGGCCGTTTTCGTGTCAGGCTGGGGCTTCATCGGGGAATCGCCGTGAAGGACTACAGCCGCAAGGGCGTGATGCTGGCCGCGACCCTGTCGGCCCTGGCCGGCTATGTCGACGCCGTCGGCTTCATGACCCTGGGCGGCTTCTTCGTCTCCTTCATGAGCGGCAACTCCACCCGGCTGGGCGTCGGCCTGGCCCTGGGCGAATGGGACCAGGCGGCGATCGCCTTCGGCCTGATCGTCCTGTTCGTGGTCGGGGTGGTGATCGGCGCCACGGTGGCCCGGCGGGTCGGCGAGGGGCGGCGATCCGTGGTGCTGGCCGTCGAGGCCGTCCTGCTGTTGACCGGCGCAGGGCTGTGCACCGCCGGCTGGCGCGAGCTGGGCATGGTGGCCGTGGTCATGGCCATGGGGGTCGAGAATGCGGTGTTCCAGCGCCAGGGCGATGTCGGGGTCGGCCTGACCTATATGACCGGAACCCTGGTGCGGATGGGGCAGAGGATCGCCACGGCCCTGCATGGCGGCGCGCGCTGGGACTGGGTCCCCTTCCTGATGCTGTGGACCGGGCTGGCGGTCGGGGGGGCGATCGGAGCGGTCAGCTTCCTGCGGTTCGAGGTGCTGGCGCTCTGGCCGGCGTTCGCGGTCGTGGCGGGCCTGGCTGTGGTGGTCGCCTTGGCGGAGGCCCGCACGGAACGCGGCTGACGACCGGGCGTTATGACCGGGTTATCCTCCCCAAGGAGCCTGAAATGAAAACCATCCTGAAACTCGCCCCCGCTGCGGCCGCCCTGATGCTGGTGGCCGCCTGCGGATCGACCATGGAACAACGCGCCGCCACCGGCGCTGTCGGCGGCGCCGTGGCCGGTCAGGTGATCGGCGGCGATACCGGCTCGACCGTCGCCGGCGCCGCCATCGGCGCGGTTGCGGGCGCGGCCACCACGCCCCGCTGACAAAACGGACGCCGCACCGCGGTCCCGAACGAAAACGGCCCCGGCGATCGCTCGCCGGGGCCGACTTCATTTTGGCTGCGTCCTTACCAGATGCGGGCGCGCGCTTCCGGGGCCAGATACTGTTCGTCGCCCGGCTCGACGCCGAACGCCGCGTACCAGGCGTCGATGTTCCGCACCGTGGCGCCCGCCCGGTACTGGGCCGGCGCATGGGGATCCACGGTGACCTGCTGGCGCAGAGCCTCGTCGCGCGAGTTCTGGCGCCACACCTGGGCCCAGCCGAGGAAGACCCGTTGATCGCCGGTCAGGCCATTGATCACCGGCGCTTCGGCGCCGTTCAGCGACAGGTGGTAGGCGTCCAGGGCCAGCAGCAGCCCGCCCAGGTCGGCGATGTTCTCGCCCATGGTCAGGTCGCCGTTGACGTTGGATCCCTCAATCGGGCTCAGGGCTGAGTACTGGGCGCCCAGCACACGGGCGCGTTCCTCGAACTTGGCCGCGTCCTCGGCCGTCCACCAGTCGCGCAGCACGCCGTCGCCGTCGACCTTGCGGCCCTGGTCGTCGAAGCCGTGGGTGATCTCGTGGCCGATGACCGCGCCGATGCCGCCGTAGTTCACGGCCGGGTCGGCGTTGGGATCAAAGAAGGGCGCCTGCAGGATGGCCGCCGGGAAGACGATCTCGTTGCGGGGCGGGTTGTAGTAGGCGTTCACCGTCTGGGGCGTCATGCCCCACTCCAGCGGATCGACCGGACGCGTCAGCTTGCCGAGGTTCCAGTCCCATTCGAAGGCCGTCGTCCGTTCGACGTTGCCATACAGGTCGCCCGGCTCCAGCCGCAGGCCGTCATAGCTGCGCCACTGCTCCGGATAGCCGATCTTCACGCCGAAACGGCTCATCTTGTAGAGCGCCTGCTGGCGGGTTTCGGGGCTCATCCAGTCCAGCCCCTCGATACGGGCGGTCATGGCGCGGCGCAGATTGGCGACCAGTGCCTCCATCTGGGCCTTGGACTCGGCCGGGAAGTGGCGCGCGACATACTCCTTGCCGAGCGACTCGCCCAGCGAACCGTCGACCAGCTGCACGCCCCGCTTCCAGCGCGGACGGTTCTCCTGCTGGCCGTTCAGGACCTTGCCGAAGAAGTCGAAGCGGGCGTCGATGAAGGGCTGCGACAGATAGGGGGCCGCCTGGTTGATGACATGGAAGGCCTGCCACGACTGAAGGGTCGAGACCGGCGTCTCGGCGAAGACCGAGGCCATGCCGGGGAAGGCGGTGTTGTTCATCGCCACCAGCACGGGGGTCTGGTCCAGTCCGGCGCCGCGGGCCCAGGCGGCCCAGTCGAAGCCGGGGGCGGCGACGGCCAGTTCGGCGACCGAGGTCGGATTGTAGAGCTTCTCCAGCTGCCGGCTTTCGACCTGGGTCCAGTGGTGCTCCGCGATCCGGGTCTCGAAGGCGACGATGTCGGCGGCGGCCTGTTCCGGGTTCGGCCAGCCGCCCAGTTCCAGCGCCCGGGCCACATAGGCCTGGTAGGCGGTCTTCTGTTCGGCGAAGCTGGCTTCCAGATAGTAGTCGCGATCGGGCAGGCCGAGCCCGCCCTGGACGATGTAGGCGCTGTTCCGGTCGGGCGTCTTGAGGTCCTCGAACACGGCGGCCCCGAACAGGCTGGATCCGAAGCCGCGCTGGGTGCGGCCCATCAGGGCGGCGATTTCCTCGCGGGTGCCGGCGGCTCGGACCTCGGCGAGGTCGGCTTGGAGCGGGCTGGCCCCCAGGGCGTTGACCGCGGCCTCGTCCATGAAGCTGCCGTAGAAGGCGCCGATGCGGGCGGCCTCGGGGCTGGAGGACGGGTTGGCGGCGCTCTCCTCGATCAGGGTCTTCAGATTGTCCTGCGAGCGGTCGTAGAGCATGTCGAACACGCCGTACGCGGCCTTGTCCGCGGGGATGGGGGTGTTGTCGAGATAGACGCCGCTGGCGAAGCGGTTGAAGTCGGCGCCTGGACGGATCGAGGTGTCCATGCCGCCGGTGTCGAAGCCGAAGGCGCCGATCTCGGCCTGGCCCGAGGCGGGAATCTCCACGATCGGCGGAGCGGTCTGGGCCTGGACCGCGCCGGCGGCGAAGATCAGCGCGGCGCCGGCGGCGCAGGCCATGAGTTTGAATCTGAGCATGGAAGCCCCCGTTGAATTCGGGCGGCAAGCTGCCTCAGGCCGGCGCCGCTGTCGCCGGAAAAGGCGTGAGATTACGAACTTCTAATCTGCGTCCGGCAGAATTCGGCCAGGACCCGGGGGTAGAGCCGGTGCTCGCTATCCAGCACCCGTTGCGCCAGCGAGGCCGGGGTGTCGTCCGGCAGGACCGGCACAGCGGTCTGCCCCAGCACCGGACCGTCATCGACGCCCTCGGTGACCAGATGCACCGAACAGCCCGCTTCGGCGTCGCCGGCCGCGATCGCCCGCACATGGGTGTCCAGACCGCGGTATTTCGGCAGCAAACTGGGGTGGATGTTCAGCATCCGCCCGGCCCAGCGCCCGACGAGGAAGGGCGTCAGCAGCCGCATATAGCCGGCCAAGGCCACGACCTCGACGCCATGGGCCTCCAGCACCGCCTGGACCGCCTGTTCGTGCGCCGCCCGGTCCTTGCCGAAGGCCTCGTGCGGGATGACGGCCGTCGCCACGCCCTTGGCCTCGGCGACGGCGAGGCCGCCGGCCTCGGCCTTGTTCGACAGCACCAGAACCACCTCGAACGGCGCATCGGGCTGGCCGCCGGCGTCGATCAGCGCCGCCATGTTCGACCCCGCGCCGGAGATCAGGACGGCGACTCTTGAAGGGCTGGCGTGATGGTCGGACATCCGCGGCGCCCGACCTCAGGCGGCTTCCAGCTGACCGCAGACGAAGGCGACCTCGCCGGCGTTCAGCAGAGCCTCCAGCACGGGCTCCGCGTTCTCCGGCGCGACCACCAGGATGAAGCCGACCCCGCAGTTGAAGGAGCGGCGCAGTTCGTGATCCGAAATGCCGCCGGTTTCGCCGAGCCACTGGAACACGTGCGGCATCGGCCAGGCGTCCCAGTCGAAACCGGCCTGCAGGCCCTCGGCGATGCAGCGCGGCGGGTTCTCGATCAGGCCGCCGCCGGTGATGTGGGCCGCGCCCTTGACCAGACCGGCCTTCATCAGCGGCAGGACCGGTTTCACATAGATGCGCGTCGGCTCCATCAGCGCCTGGGCCAGGGTGCGGTCACGGGCGAAGGGGGCGTCGTCCCCCCAGGCCAGACCCGACTTCTCGACCACCTTGCGGATCAGGGAGTAGCCGTTCGAGTGCGGTCCCGAGGAGGCGAGGCCGATGATGATGTCGCCGGCCTGCTGGCGGTCGAGGTAGGGCAGGGCATGGCCGCGCTCGACCGCGCCCAGCGAGAAGCCGGCGAGGTCGTAGTCGCCGCCCTGGTACATGCCGGGCATCTCGGCGGTCTCGCCGCCGACGAGGGCGCAGCCGGCCTGACGGCAGCCTTCGGCGATGCCGGCCACGACACGTTTGGCGGCGTCGATCTCGAGCTTGCCGGTGGCGTAGTAGTCGAGGAACAGCAGGGGCTCGGCGCCCTGGGCCAGAAGATCGTTGACGCACATGGCGACCAGATCGACGCCGACGCCGTCATGGCGTCCGGTCTCGATGGCGATCTTCAGCTTGGTGCCGACGCCATCGGTGGTGGCGACGATCAGCGGGTCCTCGAATCCGGCCGCCTTGAGGTCGAACAGGGCCCCGAATCCCCCCAGCGACGCCTCGGCGCCGGGCCGGCGGGTCGATTTGGCCAGCGGCTTGATGGCGTCCACCAGCATCTCGCCGGCGTCGATATCGACCCCCGCATCGGCATAGGTCAGGCCATTGCGCAAGCTGTCGGGGGTGTCGCTCATCGGTCACGGGCCTGAATCAGTGGGCGGAATTCCGCGGCGGGTCTTGCCACAACCGCATCGCGCGGGGCTATAGCATCCGAATGACGCCGATCACCACCACCGAGGCGCTTCGCGATTTCTGCAAGCGCCTGGCCGACCAGCCCTTCATCACCGTCGACACCGAGTTCATGCGGGAGACGACCTATTGGCCGCGCCTGTGCCTGATCCAGGCCGCGTCGGCCACGGACGCCGCCATCATCGACCCGATGGCCGAGGGGCTGGATCTCGAGCCCTTCCTCGATCTGCTGCGCGATCCGAAGATCATCAAGGTCTTCCACGCGGCGCGTCAGGACACCGAAATCTTCGTCAAACTCGGCGCCATGCCCAAGCCGATGTTCGACACCCAGGTGGCCGCCATGGCCGCCGGCTTCGGCGATCAGGTCTCGTATGAGGCGCTGGTGCGCCAGATGCTGCGCCAGGAAGTCGACAAGGGCAGCCGGTTCACCGACTGGGCCCGGCGCCCGCTGTCGGAGGCTCAGCTGGTCTACGCCCTGGGCGATGTGACCCATCTGGCGGCCCTGTATCCCAAGCTGCGCGACCGGCTGCAGAAGGAAGGCCGCCTCGACTGGGTCATGGCCGAGATGGAGGATCTGACCGATCCGGCCCTCTATGACACCGACCCGGAAAAGGCCTGGAAGCGGCTCAAGCCCAAGAAATGGTCGGCCAAATACCTCGCCGCCTTCGTCGCCACGGCGGTGTGGCGCGAGCGTACGGCGCAGGACCGCGACCAGCCGCGCGGCCGCATCCTCAAGGACGAGGCGATCGACGAGATCGCGGCCCAAGGCCCGACGGATCCGGACGCCTTCAACCGCCTGCGGTCCGTGCCCAAGGGCTTCGGCGCCTCGCGTCTGGGACTGGAGCTGTCGGCCGAGCTGAAGCGTGTGCTGGCCGACCCCGAGGCTCATGCCCCCAAACTGGACCGCCCGGCCCACAACCAGCCGGCCCCGCCGTCGGTGGTCGAACTGCTGAAGGTGCTGCTGAAGGCCAAGAGCGATAACGCCGGGGTGGCGACCAAACTGCTGGCCAATGTCGCCGACCTCGAGAAGATCGCCCTCGATGACGAGGCCGACGTCGACGCCCTCAAGGGCTGGCGCCGCCAGCTGTTCGGCGAGGATGCGCTCAAGCTGAAGCGTGGCGAGATCGCCCTGGTGCTGAACGGCGCCCGGGTCGAGGTCGTCGAGATCGAATAGGAAAAAGGGCCGCTCTTTCGAGCGGCCCTTTTGCTTAGTTCACCGTCGCCTTGACGATCTTGCCCGGCGCGCGAGGCGGCTCGCCCTTGGGCAGGGCGTCGACGTGTTCCATGCCTTCGATGACCTCGCCCCAGACGGTGTACTGGCCGTCGAGGAAGGAGGCGTCGTCCAGGCAGATGAAGAACTGGCTGTTGGCGCTGTTCGGGTCAGACGTCCGGGCCATGGAGCAGACGCCGCGGGCGTGGCGCTCTTTCGAGAACTCGGCCTTCAGGTTCGGCTTCTTGGAGCCCGAGGTGCCGGTGCCCGTCGGATCGCCGCCCTGGGCCATGAAGCCGGGGATGACGCGGTGGAAGACCACGCCGTCATAGAAGCCTTCGCTCGCCAGTTCGGTGATGCGGGCGACGTGGCCGGGGGCCAGGTCGGGGCGCAGCTTGATGACCACGTCGCGGTCGGCGCCGTCGCCGGTGTCGAGGGAAAAGGTCAGGGTCTGGTCGGCCATCGGCGCGCTCCTTGTGAATTGTCGCGGGTCCATAGCCCGCAAACCCGCTGACGGCTATGTGGATGCGATGACCGACGAAGAAAAGCCCGCTGAGCGCAGACGGATGGTGCGCCCGCCCTCGGGCGGCACCGCCGCCGGCCGTGGCATGGGCACCAAGATGAAGACCGCGGACACCAAGTCGATGTCCAGCCAGCAGTGGATCAAGCGGCAGCTGTCCGACAAATGGTCCGAGCGCGCCCGCGCCGAGGGCTGGCGCAGCCGCGCGGCCTTCAAACTGCTGGAGATCGACGACCGGTTCCACCTGATCAAACACGGCAGCCGGGTCATCGACCTGGGCGCCGCGCCGGGCGGCTGGGCCCAGGTGGCGGTCAAGCGCGGGGCCATCGCCGTGGTGGGCGTCGACCTGTTGCCGGTCGAGCCCGTGCCCGGCGCGATCATGATCCAGGCCGACTTCACCCATCCGGGAGTCGATCAGCAGATGATGGACCTGCTGGGCGGCGCGCCGGACCTGGTCCTGTCCGACATGGCCCACAACACCGTCGGCCACCGCCAGACGGATCACCTCAAGATCATCGCCCTGATCGAGATCGCCGCCGATTTCGCCATTCGCACGCTGAAGCCGGGCGGGCATTTCGTGTCGAAGAATTTCCAGGGCGGCGACGCGGGCGGGGTCCTGGCCCGGCTCCGCGCCGAGTTCGAGACGGTGAAATACGTCAAGCCGGAGTCGAGCCGGAAGGACAGCGCCGAGGTATTCCTCGTGGCGATGAACCGGCGCTAGGCCGAGGCCATCTCCGCCGCCCGCGCCGCCTTGCGGGCCTCGATCCGGCTCCAGATGCGATCGTGGACGGTGAAGAACACCGTCTGCACCAACGGCTCGATGATGCCGATGGCCAGCGAGACCTTCCAGTCGCGGGTCAATGCGAAGGCGACGGTCACCGCCACAACGAAATGCATCACGCCATAGGTGACGGATTTGGCGGCGATCTGACTCAGCGAGCGGGGCAGGGCGTGGCTGTGCCCGGCATGGCCGTGGGCGCGGGTCTGCTCCTCAGGGGCCATGATCTGCAGGCGGGCGGTGAAGGCCTCGGACGCCTCCTCCAGCCCTGACAGCATCCGGCGGCGCTCGATCCGGTGCCAGACGCGGTCGTGGATCGAATAGGCGATGGTCTGGAAGAAGGGCTCGACCACGCCGACCGCCAGCGCCACCCGCCAATCGCGCGTGATGGCGAAGGCCACCAGGATGGCGACCACCAGGTGCATCACGCCATAGCTCGCGATCTTGAGGGCGAGTCGGCGGGCGGTGCTGATGAGTATGCGGACCATGTGTTCGTCAGATGTGGGGCGGGCGCCGCATCCGGCAAGCCAATTGTTGTTATCGTGACGATAAGCCCGGGCGGGCCTTGCCGTTCCGCGCTGCAACACGTTATACGCGGCCCGCAAAACGGAGACTCCTCATGGAGATACGCGAAGGGCTCACCTTCGACGATGTTTTGCTGGAACCCGGCCCGTCAGAGATCATGCCCGCAGACGCGGATGTCTCGACGAAGCTGACCCGCGACATCCGACTGAACATCCCGCTGACCTCGTCCGCCATGGACACGGTCACCGAAAGCCGGCTGGCGATCGCCATGGCCCAGGCCGGCGGTCTGGGCATCCTCCACCGCAATATGACGGTCGAGGAACAGGCGGACATGGTCCGCGAGGTCAAACGCTACGAAAGCGGCATGGTCATCAATCCGGTGACCATCACGCCGCAGACGACGCTGGGCGAGATCCGGGCGATCGTGGCCAAGCGCAAGATCTCCGGCTTCCCGGTGGTCGATCCGGCGACGGGAAAACTGGTCGGCATCCTGACCAACCGCGACATGCGGTTCGACACCGATCCGAATCGCAAGGCCATCGAGCTGATGACTACGGGCGATCTGGTCACCGTGCGCGAGGGGGCCGGACGCGACGAGGCGCGGGCCCTGCTGCGGGACCGCAAGATCGAGCGGGTCATCGTGGTCGACGAGGATTATCGCGCCACCGGCCTGATCACGATGAAGGACATCGAGAAGGCCCAGGCGCATCCCCACGCCGCCAAGGACGACCAGGGCCGGCTGCTGGTCGGCGCCGCCTCAACCGTCGGCGATGCCGGTTATGAGAGGGCCATGGCGCTGGCGGAAGCGGGCGTGGACGTCGTCGTCATCGACACCGCCCACGGCCATTCGATCCAGGTTTCGCGCGTCGTCGAGCGGATCAAGCGCGAGTCCAACCGCATCCAGATCATCGCCGGCAATGTCGCCACCTATGACGCCGCCCGCGCCCTGATCGACGCGGGCGCCGACGCGGTGAAGGTCGGCATCGGCCCGGGCAGCATCTGCACCACCCGCATCGTCGCGGGCGTCGGCGTGCCCCAGCTGACCGCCATCATGGAAGCCGCCCGCGCGGCGAAGGCATCCGGCGCGCCGGTCATCGCCGACGGTGGCATCAAATATTCGGGCGATCTGGCCAAGGCCATCGCGGCCGGGGCCTCATGCGCCATGATGGGCTCGATGTTCGCGGGCACGGACGAGAGCCCCGGCGAGGTGTTCCTGTACCAGGGCCGGTCCTACAAGTCGTACCGCGGCATGGGCTCGGTCGGGGCCATGGGCGCCGGCTCGGCCGACCGCTATTTCCAGAAGGAAGTCGAGGACACCCAGAAGCTGGTGCCCGAGGGCATCGAGGGCCAGACGCCGTACAAGGGGCCGATCGCCCCGGTGCTGCACCAGATGGTCGGCGGCCTGCGCGCTGCCATGGGCTATGTCGGCGCCGCGACCATCGCCGACCTGCAGGAACGCGCGCGTTTCGTGCGCATCACCGGCGCCGGGCTGCGGGAGAGCCACGTCCATGACGTGATGATCACGCGCGAAGCGCCCAACTATCGTCAGGGATGAGCGGGGAGGCTCACGCCATGGATATGACGCCGGAATTCATCATGCTGGCCTTCACGCTCATTCTGGCGATCGTTCAGATCGGCTGGGCGGGTGCGGCGCGAACCGCCGAACTGGGGCCGAAATGGAACGCCGGACCGCGCGACGGCGAGACGCCGCCGCCGGGCAAGCTGGCCGGCCGCCTGATGCGGGCCCAGGCCAATCTGTTCGAAACTCTGCCACTCTTCGCCGCCGCCGTGATCATGGCGCATATTGCGGGTAAGGACGGGCAGCTCACCTTTATCGGGACGCACCTCTACTTCTTCGGGCGGCTGATCTATCTGCCGCTTTACGCCTTCGGCATCCCCTATGTCCGCAGTCTGGTCTGGCTCGTCGCCCTGGCCGGCCTGGTCATGGTGATCGCCGCCCTTTTTGTCTGAAAGCCCGCATTGACCCCAGCCGCCCGTCTCGCCGCCGCCGCCTCCGTCCTGGACAGCATCGCCCAGGGCCGCGCCCCCGCCGAGGTGGTGATCAAGGCCTGGGGCGCCGCCAACCGTTATGCGGGGTCCGGCGACCGCCGCGCCGTCGCCGAGCGTGTCTATCAGGTGCTGCGCGCGCGCGGCCGGCTGGTCGCCGCCATGGGCGGACGCGAGGACGGGCGGGCGCTGGTCGTCGGAGCGCTGGCCTTCCTCGATAACCTGTCGCTGGAAGAGATCGAGGCGCTGCACTCCGGTGAGGGCTACGGCCCGCGGCCGCTGTCGAAACAGGAGCGCGCCCGGATCGCGGCGGGGGAGGGCGACCTGTCCGAAACCGCAACGGACCTGCCGGCCTTCGTGATCGAGGACCTGAAGGCGACCTTCGGCGAGCGCTGGAGCGAGGAGGCGACCGGGCTGATGGCCCGCGCGCCAGTCGATCTGCGCGTCAACACCGCCAAAACGACCGTCGAGGCCGCCCGGGCCGAGCTGAAGGCCACCGGCCTGATGCCCGAGCGCACGCCCTGGTCCGCCGTCGGCCTGCGGCTGCCCTCGGAGCCCGCGCCGAATGTCCAGGCGCTGGACGCCTTCAACGCCGGCCGCATCGAGATCCAGGACGAGGGCAGCCAGCTGACCGCATGGGTGGCGGGCGCCGGGCTCTCGTTCACGCCGGACAGCATCGTCGTCGACTATTGCGCCGGCGGCGGCGGCAAGACGCTGGCGTTGGCGGTGCAGGGCCTGCCGGCCGCCGATCCCGCGCGCGTGGCCGCGCCCAGCCCGGCCGGCTGGTCGCCGACCGGCGCTGACGAATTGGCGGCGGCGAAGGCCAAACCGGCGGCCGCACCGATGCGGCTGATCGCCTGCGACGTGGTGCAGAAGCGGCTCGACAACATCAAGCCGCGCCTCGCGCGCGCCGGCGTCGCCGCCGACCTGCGGCTGATCGGCCAGAACGGCGGCGGGGTCGAGGAATTCAACGGCAAGGCCGATCTGGTCTTCGTCGACGCCCCCTGCAGCGGTTCGGGCGCCTGGCGACGTCGGCCCGAGGATGCCTGGCGGCTGAAGGCCGACGAGATCGAGCGGCTGCATGCCTTGCAGCTGCGCATCCTCGCCCAGGCCGCCGCGCTGGTGAAGCCGGGTGGGCGGCTGGTCTATGTGACCTGTTCGATCCTGAGCCGCGAGAACGAGGCTGTGGCCGACGCCTTCGAGGCGGCCCACAAGGGCTTCAGCCCGCTGCCGGTCGCCGATGCGCTGGCCGCCGACACCCTGACCGACGCCGCGCGCACGCGTCTGGCGGAGGCCGCGACCGGCGGCCGCTTGCGGCTGTCGCCCGCCTCGACCGGCACCGACGGCTTCTTCGTGGCCCTCTACGAGCGGCGGGCGTGAGCCGGGACTGGACCCTTTCCAGCTTCGGTCCGAAGACCGCCCTCTGCGTCATCGCCGCCGAGCCTGAGTACGGCCCGGCCCTGCGCGCCCGCATCCGCCCGCTGATCACCGGCGTCGGCCCCGTCGAGGCCGCGGCCGGTGTGGCGCAGGCGCTGGCGACATTGCAGGCGGAGGGCGTCCTGCCTGACGTCGTCATCTCGCTCGGCTCGGCGGGCTCGCGCACCCTTGAGCACGCCTGCGTCTATCGGGTGACCGACGTCAGCTACCGCGACATGGACGCCAGCGTGCTGGGCTTTCCGAAGGGGGAGACGCCGTACCCGCGCCTGCCCGCCGTCCTGCCGCTGGCTGACGGCCCCGCCGCCCTGCCGCCCGCCCGACTGGGCACCGGCGGGAGCGTCGTCTCCGGCGCCGGCTATGACGCCGTCGACGCCGACATGGTCGATATGGAGACCTTCGCCGTGGTCCGCGCCGCCGCCCGGTTCGGCGTGCCGGTGATCGGCCTGCGCGGCGTTTCGGACGGCCGCACCGACCTGTCCCGCCTCGAACACTGGACCGACGCCCTGGCCGAGATCGATCTCCGGCTGGCCGAGGCCCTCGACCTGCTGCATGACCATTTCACGCCTGTTCTCACGGAGCCCGCATGACCGCCCCCGCTGATCACCAGAAGGTCCTGATCGTCGACTTTGGCAGCCAGGTCACCCAGCTGATCGCCCGGCGCCTGCGCGAGGCGCGCGTCTATTGCGAGATCCATCCCTACTCGAAGGTCGAGGCTGCGCTCGCCACCATGCGGCCGCAGGCCATCATCCTGTCGGGCGGCCCCGAGAGCGTGCACGAGGAAGGCAGCCCGCGCGCGCCGCAGGGCGTGTTCGAGGCGGGCGTTCCCGTGCTGGGCATCTGCTACGGCGAGATGACGATGTGCGAGCAGCTCGGCGGCAAGGTCGAGGGCGGCCATCACCGCGAGTTCGGCCGCGCCGAAATCACCGTCGAGAAGGCCTCACCCCTGCTGGCCGGTCTGGCCCCGGTCGGCGAGGACGAGACCGTCTGGATGAGCCACGGCGACAAGATCGTCGCCATCCCGGCCGGCTTCGACGTCGTCGCCTCGTCGCCCGGCTCTCCTTACGCCGTGATCGCGGACGAAACGCGCCGCTTCTACGGCGTCCAGTTCCACCCGGAGGTGATGCACACCCCGCGCGGCGCGATCATGCTGAAGAACTTCACTCATGGGATCGCCGGGCTGAAGGGCGACTGGACCATGGCCGCCTATCGCGACGAGCAGATCGCGAAGATCCGCGAGCAGGTGGGATCGGCCAAGGTCGTCTGCGGCCTGTCTGGCGGCGTCGACAGTTCGGTGGCCGCCGTCCTGATCCATGAGGCGATCGGCGACCAGCTGACCTGCGTGTTCGTGGACACCGGGCTGCTGCGCAAGGACGAGGCGGCCCAGGTCACGACCCTCTTCCGCGAGCACTACAACATCCCGCTGATCCATGTTGATGCGTCGAAGGAATTCCTCGGCGCCCTGGCCGGTCAGTCGGACCCCGAGACCAAGCGCAAGACCATCGGCCGCGTCTTCATCGAGATCTTCGACCGCGAGGCCGGCAAGATCGAGGGCGCCGAATTCCTCGCCCAGGGCACCCTTTATCCCGACGTCATCGAGAGCGTCTCGTCCTCGAGCGGCAAGGCCCATGTCATCAAGAGCCACCACAATGTCGGCGGCCTGCCGGACTTCATGAAGCTGAAGCTGGTCGAGCCGCTGCGCGAGCTGTTCAAGGACGAGGTCCGCGCCCTGGGCCGCGAACTGGGCCTGACCGACGCCTTCGTGGGGCGCCATCCCTTCCCGGGGCCGGGTCTGGCCATCCGCATTCCCGGCGAGATCACGCCCGAGGCCGTCGAGACCCTGCAGCAGGCCGACGCCATCTATCTCGAGGAAATCCGCAAGGCGGGCCTCTACGACAGCATCTGGCAGGCCTTCGCCGTCCTGCTTCCGGTCAAGACGGTCGGCGTGATGGGCGACGCGCGCACCTATGAGAAGGTGCTGGCCCTGCGCGCCGTGACCTCGACCGACGGGATGACCGCCGACTTCTTCGAGTTCCCGTGGGACGTTCTCGGCCGTTGCGCCACGCGGATCGTCAATGAGGTCCGTGGCGTGAACCGGGTCGTCTATGACGTGACGTCCAAGCCGCCGGGCACGATCGAGTGGGAGTGAGGCCCTTCAGCTGAAGAGCTGACCCGTCTCCGGAAGCGGGAACACCTGTTCCACCGCCAGACGGCCCGCGGGCAGGGGGCGGAGCAGGTCCGCTTCGGCCGTCGTGAGGTCCAGCCACGCCATCGCGCCGCCTGGCTCCAGCAGGACGATCTGCCGGTCGTGATAGGGCGCGATATCCGCGCCGGGCGTGGTTGTCAGCATGGCGAACGCGCCGTCGCGGATCACGCCGGCGATCCAGAACGCCGGCGCATCGACCATGGTGAACAGCCATTTCGTCTTGCGCTTCTGGCCGGGCAGGGCGTCGGTGAATTCATAGAAGCCGTCCGCCGGAATGATGCATCGCAGGCTGTTGGCGAACGACCGGTCGTCCGAGCGGAAGTTGAACACGGGCCGCCCCTGCGGCGACGTCCAGGCCCATTTCGTCATCCGCACGGCCACGCCATCGGCCGTCCGCACGGCCACCGGCGCCGTATCGCCGATGCGGATGTCGTCGCGCGGCTCGATGTTCGGCCTGCCGTCCGGGAATTCGAGGTCGATGCCGATCTGCCGGATCTCCTCGAACGGCTGATCGGCGAAGGGCTTGAACCGGTAGGTGTTGCACATGGCCCTGAACGCCTGTCGTCAGTCGCAGCCCGGCGCCACGGTTTCGAACCGCTGGTCCCACCAGGCCTTCCAGCCCGTCTCCAGGTCAGCGAAGGCTGCGTCTGACAGGCCGTAGGTGGTCAGGGTGATCATGGTCGTGCCGCGCGGGCGTTTCTCGTTCGGCGGCTGGTCCAGTACGACCAGAAGGCCGTCGCCCCAGGCATCGACGGTGACGCCCGTCTGGTGGCGCGCGAGGAACCAGACCTCGCCCGACGCGTCGGCGTCCGGGCCCAGCGGCAGGGTCCAGCGCTCGCCCGGCGCGGGGGCGGCGTCGAGGCCGAGCAGCGAACGCGCCAGCCGGTCCTCGCGGGGCGGACCCGAGAAGAACAGGGTGCGGCGCGTCTGACCCGGGTGGCGGGCGAAGGCGAAGGCCAGCTGCCAGGTGAAGGAAATCCAGCCTTCGATCATGCCGTCGAAGACATCGGACCAGTCGCCCGCGGGCGCCGAGCGCACCACCCGGACGAGGCTGGCGTCGCCGCGGGCCTCGACCTCGTAGCGGTCGTTGACGCCCACGAAGGTGACCACCCGCTTTTCATCGTCGGCGCTGGCGTGTGTGACGAAGATGAAGTCGATCTCGTCCTTCAGGCCCTCGGTCTCCCAGCCGAACCACTGGTGGATCTTCTGCGGGTCGCGCAGGGCGGCCCAGACCGCGTCGGCGGGGGCGGGGACGGTGACCTCGACGAGGACGTGGTCTTCCATGGGCTGTTCGGGGGCTTCGGTCATGGCGGGCTCAGTTCCTGGCAGGGACGGGTTTGACGACGGCGGGATGGGCGACGGCGGTGAGTCGGTAACGGCGGCCGGTCGGCGCCGCATACTTCCGGGCGAGGGCGGCGACGGCGGCGCTGACGTCCTCGGTGAAGGCGTCGAAATCAGCGGGCGTGGCGAAGGCGACATCGGCTTCAACCGTCAATGTCAGCAGCCGCGCGCCTTCCGCATCGGCGGCCTGACGCATCCGGGCGACGTCGCGGACCATAGTCGAGGCGGTGGCGATCAGATGGTCGGCGGCGTGGCGGTCCTGGGCCTGGATGGCGTCAGGGTCCGGCGGCGCCTGCAGCATGGCGGGATCGAAGACATAGTTCTGCGCCGCGACGAACAGCCGCTCGGTGAAGCCGCGCTTGCGCCGCTCTCCGGCCAGCTGAACGAGACCAGCGGCCTCGAGCGCGTTGAGGTGGTAGCCGATGTTCTGGCGCGGCAGGGCGAGCTGTTCCGCCAGTCCGGCGGCCGAGGCGGGCTCGGTCAGGGCCGCCAGGATGCGGCGACGGATCGGCGCCAACGCCAGCAGGGCGGTGTCCAGATCGTCGAGCAGGGCTGAAGGGCGAGCCGTCATGCCCCCAACCTGTATTAGACAAAATAGTTTGTCAAATGATCGTCAAGCGGATGCGCGAACGTCCTTCGAAGCGCGCTCCAGCACGGCCGCGGGCGATTCCCCGGCGGCCACCTCGGCCACCCCGACCTCGAACTCAACCACGAAGGGCGAGCGGTCCGGCCCGGCGTCGAAGGCGGTGCAGCCGATGACGGCGGCTATGCGGTCGGCGGCGATCCGTCCGGCCAGACCGTGGGTCGCCGGCAGGGCGAGGGCGAAGACGTCGGGCGACAGGCGGGCGGCGGTGTCCTCGGTGCGGATCAGGCGCGAGACCATGGCCCCGATCTGGGGCAGGGCCCGGTCGAGCCAGCCGCCCTTGCGGGCCTCGACCACGGCCTCGGTCTCGGACACGCGCAGCACGGCGACCGACAGCGGGCGGCGGCGCAGGCGCGCGCCCTCGGCCACGCGGGCCAGATGGCTGGCGAACAGCTCGGGGGTGAACAGGCCGGTCGCGGGATCGGTCAGGCCCGAGCCGCGCGCGCTTTCCAGCGCCTTGCGGATGGCCACATGGCGGCGATGGGCGCGGGCCAGGGCCGTGATCCGCTCGGCGGTCTCATCCTCGGGCGTGTCGGCGGCCGCGACGTCGGCGAAGCCGCGGTTGTAGAGCTCCGACAGGTTGATCTCGCCCGCGCCGCGCAGATAGAGCACCGCCGGAATGTGATACAGCCGGGTATTCCGCTTCATGCCCGAGGCGATCGACAGGGCCGGGGTGTGATCCTCCGCGCCCCACAGGACGGCGGCGTCGAACGGCCGCTCATGCAGATAGTCGAAGGCGGTGTAGGGCGTCGGCGCCGCGACCACCTCGCAACCGCGCGCGGTCAGGGCGTTCGACAGGGCGAGGAAATGCCGGTCGGGCTTGCCCGCGGCCAGCACCCGCAGCGGCGTGGCGTCGAGGTCGGAGACCGGCAGCGGCTGTCCGCGCGCGGCGAAGGTGGCTTCGCGCAGCGACACCTCTTCCTCGGCGATGGCGGACCGGACCAGATTCTCCAGGCGCAGGGCCGCCTGGGCCGCGTGCGGGGGATTCGACATGACGATGTCAGCGAGACCCGGCTCCCAGGCCGCCGCCTCCGCGCCGATGGCGAGAATCGGAAGCCGGCGGGGGCTTACAGTCTGGCGCAGGGCGCGGACGCCCTCGGCCGCGTCCGGCAGCCGGGCGTCGAGAATCACTGTCTCCAGCGGCCAGTCGATCAGCACCTGGATGGCCCCCGCCATCGAGCGGGCGGTGACGGTGCGCCAGCCGAGCGCGTCCAGCCCCTGACACAACGGACCGATCAGGCCATCGTCGGGGGCGACGACCAGTATGCGTGGATCGGAACCCAAGGGCGAAATCTCCAGCCGCTCCCAGCCCCGGGCGCGGTCTCATGGCGGCGGACCATAGCGAGGGCGACCGCCTCCAGGCAACGGTTGACCGTCGCTTTCCGCAACAGGTTTCCCACCGGCCGAATTGGGGTAGTAGTGTGGGCTTGCAGGGTGTGGGGACCGGGTTGCAGGCGAAATCAGACATCGACGAGGCCGCGCGCTGGGCGGCGCCCATGCTGTGGGGCCGGCTGTCGGTCAAGGCGTTCTCGCGCAGCTGGGGCCGCGACGTCATGCTCTACACGGGCGGGGTGTCCTTCTTCGCCCTGCTGGCGGTGTTTCCGGCCATCGCCATTCTGATCGGCTTCTACAAGGCCGTGCTGTCGATCAGCCAGGTCAGCGAACAGGCCGCGGCCCTGGCTGATGTCATGCCGGCGGCGGCGCGGGCGATTTTCTATGCCGAGATCGAGCGGCTGGCGAACGCCTCGGCCCGGACCGTCTCGGCCCAGAGCTTCTTCGCCGTGGTCATCGGCGGCTATGCCGCGCACCGGGGGTTCAAGGCCCTGCTGGCGGGACTGAATCTGATCCATGACGAGACGGAGCCGCACGGCTTCTTCAAATTCAATCTGCTGGCCTTCTTCGTGGCGCTGTTCGCCTTCCTGCTGTTCACCGTGGTGTCAGGCGCCGTGGTGACATCCCGCCTGCTGGAGCACGCCGGGCCGGGGGAGGGAGCCGCGACCGGCGGCGGCCTGCCGCTGGAGGGTCTGTGGCCGGCGCTCGGGCTCGCGATCGGCCTGACCATGCTCTACCGCTACGCCATGTCCCATCGGACCCCGGTGGCCTGGGCGCCGTCGATCGCGGGCGGGGTGGTGGCCACGGTGATGTCGACCATCTCCTCGTGGCTGTGCGCCATCTATGTCGAGCAGATCGCCCCGCTGGGCGCCACCTATGGCTCGGTCGGCGCGGTGGTGGTGCTGCTGATCTGGCTGTCGTGGAACGTCAACGCCATCTTCTACGGCGGCGCCTTCGCCACCGAGATGGAGATCGCCGCGCGCTCGATGGGCGCGCCCGAAATCGAACCCGACGAACCGCTGCCGGACTCGGTGGTCAGCCTGTCGGAGCGGCGGGCGTCACGACCACGATAGTCAGCACGCCGTCGGCCTCGTCGATCGAGACGACGTCTCCGCCCAGTCCGGCCATCAGATGCGGCACGTCGATCCGCGCCATCGGATCGGTCGCCAGCAAGGTCAGGCGCGCGCCGGGCGCGGCCCCCCGCAGCGCCTTCTGAAGCTTCAGGCTTGGCGTCGGACAGCGGTGGCCGCGGGCGTCGACGATCATGCGCCGATCCGGTCCAGCAGCAGGCCGAGGGCCGCGTGCACGCTCTCCAGACGGACCGCCTCGCGCCCGATGTCGTCGAACCGGCGCTCGACATGGACCGCGCCGGACGGGCCGACGGCGGCGAAATGCACCAGGCCGACCGGCTTGTCCGCCGAGCCGCCGCCGGGGCCTGCAATCCCGGTGACCGAGACCGAGACTGTCGCCCGCGAGCGCGCAAGGGCCCCGTCCGCCATGGCCCGGGCGACCGGTTCGGACACAGCCCCCACGGCCTCGATCAGTTCGGCGGACACGCCCAGCAGCTCGGTCTTGGCGGCGTTGCTGTAGGTGACGAAGCCGCGCTCCACGACCGCCGATGACCCCGCGATGGCCGTCAGGGCGCCGGCGACCAGGCCGCCGGTGCAGCTCTCGGCCGTGGCGATGGTCAGCCCGCGCGCGGCGGCCGCTTCGATCACCTGCCGGGCGAGGGTCTGGATATCTTCGGGGAACATGGGGTCGAGGCCTTCCGAAAGGGCAGCGAGTCGGTTCAGGGTGGCCGGGCGCGCCCGGAGACGGCGCCAGCATACGGGGCGGGCATGAGCGACACCACCGGGGACACGGGCATCGATTCCGGCGCGCCTGACCGGCCGGCCGACCGTCTGACACCCCTGTTGTTCGCGGTCGCCATCTTCACCTCGGCGGCGCTGGTGTTCGTGGTCCAGCCGATGGTGACCAAACTGGTCCTGCCGATGCTCGGCGGATCCCCGGCGGTGTGGAACACCGCCATGGTCTTCTTCCAGACCGCCCTGCTGGCCGGCTACGGCTATGCCCACCTGTTGCAGAAGGTCGGGTCGATCAAGACCCAGGTGGGCATCCATCTGGGTCTGCTGCTGGCCGCCGCCCTGTTCCTGCCGCTCAGCGTCAACGGCCTGCTGGGCGACCCCGATCCCGCGGCGCCCATCCTGTGGCTGCTGGCCACCCTGACCATGTCGGTGGGCGCGCCGTTCGCGGTGCTGTCGGCGACGGCGCCCCTGCTGCAGGCCTGGTACGCCCGGGTCCGCGCCGGACACGCGGACGGAAAGAACCCCTATGTCCTGTACGCCGCCTCCAACCTCGGCAGCTTCCTGGCCCTGCTGTCCTATCCGATCGTGATCGAGCCGCTGGCGACCCTGTCGGGCCAGCGCGGCTGGTTCGGCTGGAGCGGCGGCTATGTCCTCTTCGTGCTGATGGTCGTGGCCCTGGCGTTTACAGTCTGGCGCCGGCGGCTGGACCGGACGTCGGAGCCCGCCCGGCTCGCGGCCAGCGCGCCGATCCCGTGGCGGGAGAAGGGCATCCTGGTCCTTCTGGCGGCGGCGCCGTCCAGCCTCATGCTGGGGGTGACCGCCCACCTGTCGACCGACGTCGCCTCGGCGCCCTTCCTGTGGGTCCTGCCGCTGGCGCTGTACCTGCTGACCTTCGTCATCGCCTTCCAGAACCGGCCGTGGATTCCACTGAACGTCACCCTGGTGATCCAGGGCGCGACGGGGGCGATCGTGGTTCTGATCGTCGCCTTCCGCTCGGCCAACTGGGCGATGGCCTTCGGCCTGCACCTGACCGCCTTCTTCTTCGCCGCCCTGATGTGCCACCAGCTGCTGGCGGCAAGGCGACCATCGCCCGACCGGCTGACGGAATTCTATCTGCTGATGTCGCTGGGCGGAGTCGTCGGCGGGGCCTTCACCGCCCTGCTGGCCCCCGTCATCTTCAACATGGTGTGGGAGTATCCGCTGATGCTGGTGCTCGTCGGTCTGGCCCGTCCATGGGGCCGCGGCAGGCTGAGCGGAACCCACGTCGGAACCCTCGTCGCCGCCGCCGTGGTGGCGGCGTCGCCGGTGCTGATTTCGCTCTGGCTGAACGCCAATGACGGCGCGCGCGGCTGGTTCTACGACAATTTCCCGCTGGGCATGGATCAGCTGACCATGGTCCTGCTGATGCCCGCCGCCATCTGCGCCTTTCTGGCGCGCGACCGGGCGCTGGTCTTCACCGCCATCCTGATGATGATCACGCTTTCGGCCCAGTGGATCGCGCGGGGCTATGACTGGAGCCTGTCGGAGCGCAGCTTCTTCGGGGTGATGCGCGTCGCCAACTCGCCTGATCCCCGGCTGGGCGGCGACGTCCATGTGCTGATGCACGGCACGACCCTGCACGGGGCCCAGGCGCGGGACGGTCGGTTCGACTGCGTGCCGACCCTCTACTATGCCGCGTCCACCCCCATCGGGCAGGCGGCGGACATGATCGGACGGCGGGGTCCGGCGAGGATCGGCGTGGTCGGCCAGGGCTCGGGCGCCATGGCGACCTACAAGCGCACCGAAGACACGATGACCTTCTTCGAGATCGATCCGATGGTGAACGATCTGTCGCGCGATCCCCGCTGGTTCACCTACATATCGCACTGCGCCTCGGGCCCGATCGACACCGTGCTCGGCGATGCCCGTCTGACGCTGGCGAAGGAAACGCCGGGGTCCTACGACCTGCTGATCATCGACGCCTTCTCGTCCGACGCCGTGCCGACCCACCTGCTGACCGAGGAAGCGATCGCGGGCTATCTGGCGCTGCTCAAGCCGGACGGCGTGGTGTTGCTGCACCTGTCCAACCGCAACCTCGACATCACCCTGCCGGCCATCGCGGCGGCCCAGGCCCTCGACCGGCCGAGCCTGCACCAGCTCTATTATGAGCGGGACGACACGCCGGAGATGGCCGAGGCCTCGACCGAGGCGCTGATCCTGTCGCCGACCCCCCAGGGGCTGGCGGATTTCCGCGCCGACGCCCGGTGGCACACGCCGGCCCGGACCGCGGTGCGTCCCTGGACCGACGACTACGTCAATCTGTTCGGGTCGCTCCAGCGCAGCATGCAGGACACGCCCGAACTGCAGGCGCTCAGGAGCCAGTAAGCTCGATCGTCGCCAGGGCCTGGGCGGCGAGGCCTTCGCCGCGGCCGGTGAAGCCCATGGCCTCGGTGGTGGTCGCCTTGACGCTGACGGCGTCCAGCGGCAGCGACAGCAGGTCGGCGAGGCGTTCGCGCATCGCCTGACGGTGCGGCTTCACCTTGGGCCGCTCGCAGATCAGGGTCACATCGACATTGACCAGCCGCCCGCCGCGCGCCGCCAGCCGCTCGACGGCGTGAGTCAGGAAGCGGTCCGAAGCGGCCCCCTTCCACTGCGGGTCCGTGGGCGGAAAGTGATCGCCGATGTCGCCGTCGCCCATGGCCCCGAGGATGGCGTCGGTGAGGGCGTGCAGGCCGGCGTCGGCATCGGAATGGCCGATCAGCGTCTGGTCATGCGCGATCTCGACGCCGCACAGCCAGACCGAGGTTCCCGGGCCCCAGCGGTGGGCGTCGAAGCCCTGGCCGACACGGGTCTGACGGGGAATGAGCGCTTCGGCCATGGCGAAATCCTCGGGGTAGGTCAGTTTCATCAGCCGCGTATCGCCGGCCACCATGGCGACGGTTCGCCCGGCGGCCCGGGCCACCTCGACATCGTCGGTGGGGGAGGCTCCGTCCGGCCAGGCGGCGTAGGCGCGCCGGATCGTCTCCAGCCGGAAGCCCTGCGGCGTCTGGGCCCGCCAGAGCCCGTCCCGGTCGACCGACTCGCCCAGGCTGCCGTCGACGCCGCGACGCAGGCTGTCGGCGACGGGCAGGACGGGCAGGGCGGCCTCATGCTGTTCCAGCGCGGCCAGAACCCGGCCGATCGTCGCCGCGTCGAGAAAAGGGCGGGCCGCGTCGTGGATCAGAACCCGCGCGTCCGCCGGCGCCGTCAGGGCGTCCAGACCTGCCTGGACTGATGCCGCGCGGGTCGCGCCGCCGGCCACCGCGAACCAGCCTTCGAGACCGGACAGTGCGTCGGCGGCGAGGGCTTCTGCGCCGGGGGCGACAACCACGGCCAGTTCGGAGGCGCCGGCCGACAGCAGGGCCTCAGCGGACCAGCGGAGGACCGGCCGGCCGCCCAGCCCGCGCCATTGCTTGGCCTCGCCCGCGCGGGCTCCGGTTCCGGCGGCGACGATGATGGCGGAGAAACTCATGGGCCGCTTCTACCGATCCGGTGCGGCGCTGACGAGGCCTCCCGAGGGCGAGTGCATCCTGTTTGACAACCGACTGAGAGGGAGTCAGCGTGTTGAGGGGAGGACTCTCGATGGCGCACTCTATCCTGCAACCGGTCATCGCCCTGGTGCTCTGGTCGATGGTCATGTGGGCCTGGCTCTACGCCACCCGCGTGCCGGCCATGATCCGGGCGCGGACGAAACTCGATCCGACCCTGCCGCGCGACGTCATGCTGGGCGGCCTGCCGCCGCGCGTGCGATGGAAGGCGGACAACTACAACCACCTGATGGAACAGCCGACGCTGTTCTATGCGACGGCCCTGACGCTGGCCCTGCTGGACCAGGGCGACGTGCTGACCGTCGGACTGGCCTGGGCCTACGTCGGGCTCAGGGTGGCGCACAGCCTGATCCAGGCGCTGGTCAATGTGATCATCGTCCGCTTCTCCGTGTTCATGATGGCGAGCGTCGTCCTGGTGGTTCTCGCCCTTCGCGCCGCAATGGTGGTCTTCCAGGCCTGAGTCGGGATTGGACCCGGGGGCGCAAACCCCCTATTTGCCCGGCCATGCAAAGCGGCCTCCAGATCGGCGACGTGTGGGTGCCCGGCCGGGTGCTGACCGCGCCCATGACCGGGATCACCGACCTGCCGTTCCGGCGGCTCGCCGCGCGGCTGGGCGCGGCCTATGTCGCGACCGAGATGGTGGCCGCCGCCGAGCTGGCCCGCGCCCGCCCTGACGTCGTGCGGCGCGCGGCCGTGGGCGAGGGCCTGCCGCTGACGGTGATCCAGCTGGTCGGGCGCGATCCGGCGGCCATGGCCGAGGGCGCGCGCATGGCCGAGGCCGCGGGGGCCGATATCATCGACCTGAATTTCGGCTGCCCCGCCAAGGAGGTCACGGGCTCGGCCTGCGGCTCGGCCCTGATGCGGACGCCGGACCTGGCCTGCCGGCTGATGCAGGCGGCGGTCGAGGCGACCAGCCGGCCGGTGACGGTCAAGATGCGGCTGGGCTGGGACGACGCCCACCGAAATGCCCCGATGCTGGCGAAGCGGGCCGAGGAAATCGGGGTCCGGGCGGTCACCGTGCATGGCCGGACGCGGCAGCAGTTCTACACCGGCGTCGCCGACTGGACCGCGGTCGGTGAGGTCAAGGCGGCGGTGGGCATCCCGGTCATCGTCAATGGCGACATCCTGACCGCGGACGATGCCCGCGAGGCGCTCAGACAGTCCGGCGCCGACGCCCTGATGCTGGGGCGGGGCGTCTACGGGCGGCCGTGGCTGGCGGCGCATATGGACCGGGCCCTGACCGACGGGACCGTCCTGCTGGAGCCGGACCGCCGGGAGCGGCTGGACATCGTCATCGAACATCTGCGCGCCTCGGCCGCCTTCTACGGCCTGCCGCTGGGGTTGAAGATGTTCCGCAAACATCTCGGCTGGTATGTCGAACAGGCGCCGTGGCCCGCCGATCCCCTGGAGCGGCGCGCCGCCAAGTCACGGCTGTGCCGGCTGGAGACGCCCGATGAGGTCGAACGGGCCCTGACGGCGCTCTGGGAGCCAGTGACGCATTCCGGCAACCCGGGTGTTGATATTCCGCCACAGTTGGCCGAAGCTGCCGTGGCATGACGGATCCATCGGCCGCCGACGCAAACCCTGCACCGCCCGTCGATCGACGCGCCGCGGTCCGCTGGGTCGCCGGCTGGTCCGAGGAACGCCGCAGCAACACCTTTCTGGCCGCCTATGCCGTCGCCTTCCTGATCACCGCCGCGGCGATCTGGCTCGTGGCTGTGGCGCCGGGGGCGAGTGGGGAGGGCGCGCGCGCCACCGCCAGCCAGGCCGTCCTGATCATTCTCGCCGTCAATCTGCTGTTGATCGGCGGACTGGCCGTGGTGGTCGGGCGTCGCGCCCTGTCGCTGTTCCGGCGCCGGACCGACGCGGGCGCGCGGCTGCACCTGCGGTTTGTGACTCTGTTTTCGATGGTGGCGCTGGTGCCGGCGGTGCTGATCGCCCTCGTGTTCGGGGTGCTGGTCAACCGCGGCGTGGACCAATGGTTCAGCGGCAATGTGCAGACGGCGGTGGAGAACGGCGCCGACATCGGAAAGGCCTATCTGGACGACGTCTCGAACGAGATCGACGGCGACCTGGCCGTCATCGCCGAGCAACTGGAGGGCGTTCGCCCGCTGTTCGGCGACCGGATCCAGTTTTCGGACGCCCTGACCCAGGTCGGGGAGCTGTTCGGCTATCCGGCCATCTATATCCTCGGCGCGGACGGAGAGGTGCTGGCCAGCGGCGAGGGGCCGAACGCGCCGGTCTACCTGGCCCCGCCGCCCGCCGCGCTGGAGGAGGCCGCCGCGCGGGAACTGCCGTCGGTGCAGCAGGTCACACAGGACCCGGACGCGGTCAGGGGACTGGCGGCCTTTCCCGCCTACGGCGACGCCTACCTCTATGTGGTCCGGCCGCTGCGGCCGGGGCTGATCGATCAGCTGGCCTCGGCGGAGCAATCGATCGTCGCCTATCGCGAGGCCCAGCAAAGCCGCGAACGCATCCAGGCCGCCTTCGCCCTCAGCTATTTCGAGACCGCCCTGCTGGTGCTGGTCGGCGCCATCTGGCTGGGGATGGGCGCCGCCAGCGCCATTTCGGGGCCCATCGGGCGGCTGGTCGAGGCGGCGGACCGCGTCGCCTCGGGCGATCTGACGGCGCGTGTCGACGGCGAGGAGGGCCCGGGCGAGATCAAGACCCTGTCCGCCGCCTTCAACCGCATGACCAGCGACCTTGAGGCCCAGCAGGCCGCGCTCAGGGCCGCCAGCGAGGAGGCGACGGGCCGCAGCCGCTTCATCGAGACGGTGCTGTCGGGCGTCTCCGCCGGCGTGATCGGTCTGGACCGCCAGCGCCGGGTCTCGGCCATCAACGACAGCGCGGTCGAGCTTCTGGCCATCCGGGATACCGCCATCATCGGCCGGCCTCTGGGCAAGGTCTCGCCCGAACTGAGCGAACTGGCCGCCCGCGCCGAGGCCCATATCGAGGAAGAGATCGACGTCAGTCTGGAAGGCGAGACCCGCCGCCTGCGCGTGCGGATCGAGGGCGGCATCGGCGGCGAGATGGTGCTGACGTTCGACGACATCACCCGGCTGGTCACGGCCCAGCGCAACGCGGCCTGGCGCGATGTGGCCCGGCGTATCGCCCACGAGATCAAGAATCCCCTGACGCCGATCCAGTTGTCGGCCGAACGCCTGCGCCGGCGCTACCGCAGCCAGGTCGGCGATGACGTCGAGGTCTTCGACCGCTGCACCGAGACCATCATCCGCCAGGTCGGCGACATCGGCCGGATGGTCGACGAATTCTCGTCCTTCGCCCGCATGCCCGCGCCGCGTTTCACCGCCGTCGATCCGGCGGAACTGCTGCGCGAGGCGGTGTTCGCCCAGCGGGTGGCGGCCTCCGGGATCGGCGTCGAACTGATCGAGCCGCTGCCTTCGGTCGTGCTGCACGCTGACCGGCCCATGATCGGCCAGGCCCTGACGAACATCCTCAAGAACGCCGGGGAGGCCGTGGCCGCCCGGCGCGCCATCGCCCCGCGGGACGGGGACGGCGAACGCCCGGGCATTTCGGCGCGGTTGCTGGTCGAGGACGAGACCGTGGTCTTCATCATCGAGGACGACGGCATGGGCCTGCCCGCCAAGGACCGCGACCGGCTGACCGAACCCTATGTGACCACGCGCGAGAAGGGCACCGGGCTCGGCCTGGCCATCGTCAAACGCATCTGCGAGGAACACGGCGGCGAGCTGAAGCTGGCCGACGCCGAGGTCTTGGCCGGCGCGCGCGTGTGCCTGATCTTCCCCCTGAAATCCCAACCGAAACCGACCGGCGTCGTCGGGACGAAGGATGCGAAAGCGTCCCGGTCCCGCACGGTTCCGGCCGCCGAATAGCGAGGCGATATGCGATCCACGGGAGCCGACATTCTGGTCGTCGATGACGAGGCCGACATCCGCGAGTTGGTGTCCGGCCTGCTCGAGGACGAAGGCCACGGCGTGCGCGTCGCTTCCAACTCGGACGAGGCCCTCGCCGCGATCCGGGCCCGGCGGCCATCGCTGGCCCTGCTCGATATCTGGATGCAGGGCGGCGGGCTGGACGGGCTCGAACTGCTTGACGTCATCAAGGAGCTCGATCCCGACCTGCCCGTGGTGATGATCTCGGGCCACGGCAATATCGAGACGGCGGTCACGGCGCTGCAGCGCGGGGCCTATGACTTCATCGAGAAACCCTTCAAGTCCGATCGGCTGGTGGTCGTTGTTCAGCGCGCGCTCGAGGCGACCTCGCTGAAGCGCGAGAACCGGCGGCTGCGCGCCCAGGTCGCGGCCCCGACGGGCTTCATCGGCCGTTCGGCGGCGGCCCAGGCGCTGCGCAGCACCATCGCCAAGGTTGCGCCTGCCAACAGCCGGGTCCTGATCTCCGGTCCGCCCGGTTCCGGCAAGGAGCTGGTGGCGCGTCAGATCCACGAGGCCAGCGCCCGGTCCAAGGGCGAGTTCGTCGCCATCGCCGCCGCCGGCATGACCCCTGAGCGCCTGGATCTCGAACTGTTCGGCGAAGAGGGCCATGACGGCCGCCCGCGCAAGATCGGCGTCTTCGAGCGGGCTCACAACGGCACCCTCTATCTCGATGATGTCGGCGACATGCCGCGCGAGAGCCAGAGCCGGGTCCTGCGGGTGCTGGTCGAGCAGCGCTTCCGCCGGGTCGGCGGCGAGCAGGACGTCCAGGTCGACATCCGCGTGGTCACCTCGACCTCGCGCGACCTCAAGGCCGAGATCGCCGAGGGCCGGTTCCGCGAGGACCTGTTCCATCGCCTCAATGTCGTGCCGATCCGGGTCCCGGCCCTGTCGGAGCGGCGCGAGGATATCCAGGAACTGATCGACTATTTCATCGACACCCTGTCGGTGTCCCAGGGGCTGACCAAGCGGCGGCTGGGCGACGACGCCATCGCCGTGCTGCAGGTCCATCCCTGGCCGGGTAACGTTCGCCAGCTGCGCAACAACGTCGAACGGCTGCTGATCCTGGCCACCGGCGATCCCGATGAGCCGATCAGCGCCGACATGCTGCCGCAAGAGGCGACCAACGCCAATTCGACCGGCACCCTCGGCGGCGAACGCATCATCGCCCTGCCGTTGCGCGAGGCCCGCGAGGTGTTCGAGCGCGAATATCTGGCGGCCCAGATCATGCGTTTCGGTGGCAATATCTCCCGCACCGCGGCCTTCATCGGCATGGAGCGCTCGGCCCTGCACAGGAAGCTGAAGTCGCTCGGCGTCTCGCCGTCCCGCGGCGGCGAGGACGATATCGAGGAGCCTGTCGAGGCATGAGCCGCGTCGCCTATGTCAACGGCCAGTACCAGCCGCACGGCCAGGCCACGGTCCATGTCGAGGACCGCGGCTTCCAGTTCGCTGACGGGGTCTATGAGGTCTGGTCGGTGTTCGACGGCCGGCTGGCTGATTTCGACGGACACATGACCCGCCTGCACCGCAGCCTCAACGAGCTGCGCATCCCCATCCCGATGACGCGCGAGGCCCTGGCCCGGGTGCTGAACGAGACGGTGCGCCGCAATCGGGTGCGCGAGGGGCTGGTCTATATCCAGGTCACGCGCGGCACGGCCCGTCGCGACCACCCGTTCCCGCCCGAGGGCACGGCGCCCAGCGTCGTGGTCACCGCCCGCTCCCTGCCGCTGTCGAAGGGCAACGCCAGCGCGAAGAAGGGCGTGGCCGTGATCACCCAGCCGGACATCCGCTGGGGCCGTTGCGACATCAAGACGGTCGGGCTGCTGGCCAACGTCCTGGCCAAGCAGGCGGCGAAGGAACGCGGCGCCGCCGAGGCCTGGATGGTCGATGAAATGGGGCTGGTCACGGAGGGTTCGTCCACCAACGCCTGGATCGTCGACGAGCACGGCAAGCTACGGACGCGGGATACCCAGGCCAACATCCTGCAGGGCATCACCCGGGCCGCGGTCATACAACTGATCGCCGACGAAGGGCTCGAACTGGAAGAGCGGGCCTTCTCGGTGGACGAGGCCAAGCGCGCGCGCGAGGCCTTCTACACCTCCGCCAGCGGCTTCGTCATGCCGGCGACCTCGATCGACGGGGTGAAGATCGGCGACGGCAAGCCCGGCCCGATCGCGACCCGTCTGCGCACCCTGTACCTTGACCGGGCGATCCGCGACGCCATCTAGGCGTTGCGGCCCCGCGCGGGCGGTGGCTAAGGTGAGAGGCCGGACATTCGATCCAGCCCCGCGCCGCTCCCTCGGCCGGAGAACAAGCAAGAACAGGCTGAACCTGCCATGTCGCAAGACAAGTCCAAGAACCTTCAGGACACCTTCCTCAACAGCGTCCGAAAGACCAAGACGCCGCTGACCATCTTCCTGGTCAATGGCGTCAAGCTGCAGGGCATCGTGACCTGGTTCGACAACTTCTGTGTGCTGCTGCGTCGCGATGGCCAGTCGCAGCTGGTCTACAAACACGCCATCTCGACCATCATGCCGTCCGCGCCCGTGCAGCTGTACGAGCCCGACGCCGAAGAAGACTGATTGACCCAGAAACATATCGACCACGCCGTCCCCCTGATCCGGGCCGTCGTCATCCACCCCGAACGCTCCGACTCCGGGGCGAGTGAAAGCTCGCGCCAGTCGGTCGAACGTCTGGAAGAGGCCGTCGGCCTCGCCCGGGCGCTGGACCTCGACGTGCGCGGCGAGGAGATCGTGCGCATCCGCAAGGTCACGCCCGCCACCCTGTTCGGCTCGGGCAAGGTGGATGAACTGGCCGCCCTGGTCCGCGCCGCCGAGGCCGAGGCGGTGGTCATCGACGACCAGTTGTCGCCGGTGCAGCAGCGCAATCTGGAAAAGGCCTGGGACTGCAAGGTCATCGACCGCACCGGCCTGATCCTCGAGATCTTCGGCCGCCGCGCGCGGACCAAGGAAGGCCGGCTGCAGGTCGAACTGGCCCGGCTGGATTATGAGAAGTCGCGGCTGGTCCGGACCTGGACCCACCTCGAGCGGCAGCGCGGCGGCACCGGCTCGACCGGCGGGCCCGGCGAAACGCAGATCGAACTCGACCGCCGCCTGATCGCCGACCGCATCGTCAAGCTGAAGGTCGAGCTTGACGAGGTGCGCCGCACCCGCGGCCTGCACCGCAAACAGCGCCAGAAGGTGCCGTTCCCGACCATCGCCCTGGTCGGCTACACCAACGCCGGCAAGTCGACCCTGTTCAACAGGCTGACCGGCTCGGACGTGGTGGCCAAGGACCTGCTGTTCGCCACCCTCGACACGACCCAGCGCACCATCCGCCTGCCGCAGGGCCGTCCGGCCATCGTCGCCGACACCGTCGGCTTCATCTCCGACCTGCCGCACGAACTGGTCGAGAGCTTCCGGGCGACCCTGGAAGAGGTGGGCGAGGCCGACCTGATCCTGCACGTCCGCGACATCGCCTCACCCGACAGCGAGGCGCAGTCGAAGGACGTCGAGGCGGTGCTGAAACAGATCGAGACCCCGGAGGGCAAGACCCGCCGGGTGCTGGAGGTCTGGAACAAGATCGACCTGCTCGACGACGAGGCCCGCGAGGCCGTGTTTGGTCAGGCCGAACGCCTGGCCCGTGACGGCAAGGCGGTCGCCGTCTCGGCCTGGACCGGGGAGGGGATCGAACCCCTGCGCGAGACCATCGCGGGCCTGATCGACGACGACCCGGAGACGGTGCTGGTGCTGGACCCGTCGCAGGGGGAGGCGCTGGCGTGGCTGTATGAGAACGGGCGGGTTACGGGGCGCGAAACGGACGACGAGGGCCGGACGCATGTGACGGTGCGCCTGCACCCGGCGGCGCTGGGACGGTTCGAGCGGCAGTTCGGGTAACCGCGCCCCTCTCCCGTTGGGAGAGGGCTTGAGCGCTCGGGAGCGCAGCGATCGGCTGCGCGAAAGGGTGAGGGGCGGCTGGCTGGTCGCTAGCGGTCCGGCTCAGGCCGACTTCTGAAGTCGACCCTCATCCGGCCCTTCGGGCCACCTTCTCCCAAAGGGAGAAGGGTAGAGAGGGTCAGGCCCGTTCCGCCGCCTTCGCCGCGTCCCACAGCCCGTCCATCTCGGCCAGATCACTCTGCTCCGGTCCGCGCCCGTCCTTCGCCAGCGCCGCCTCGATAAACCCGAACCGCCGCACGAATTTCGCGTTCGCCCCGCGCAGCGCGTCCTCCGGCTCCACCCCCAGCTTCCGCGCCAGATTGGCCACCACGAACAGCAGGTCGCCGACCTCGTCGCGGGCCTTGTCGAGATCGCCGGCGGCGATCTCGACGCGCAGTTCCGCCACCTCCTCGTGCAGCTTGTCGAACACCTCGTCGGTCGAGGGCCAGTCGAAGCCGACGCGGGCGGCGCGTTTGGTCAGTTTGGCGGCGCGGGCAAGGGCGGGCAGGCCGACGGGGACGTCGTCGAGCACGCCGTGCTGGGCCTTGGCCACGCGTTCAGCGGCCTTGATGTCCTCCCAGCGCGCCTTCTGGGCCACGCCGTCCGGTTTCGCCGCCTCGTCCCCGAAAACATGCGGATGCCGGCGTTCCAGCTTGTCGGCGATGGCGTTGGCCACGTCGTCGAAGGCGAACAGCCCCTGTTCCTCGGCCATGCGGGCGTGAAAGACGGTTTGGAACAGCAGGTCGCCGAGCTCGGATTTCAGCTCGTCCATGTCGCCGCGCTCGATGGCGTCGGCGACCTCATAGGCCTCCTCCAGCGTATAGGGGGCGATGGTGGCGAAGGTCTGCTCCACGTCCCACGGACAGCCGCCCACCGGGTCGCGCAGCTTCGCCATGATGCCGATGAGACGGTCGATCGGCCTCATGCGGCGGCGCCGTCGCGCGCTTCCAGCGCCTTGCGGATTTCGTCGTGGCGGGCTGGCGTCAGCGGATAGCCCTTCAGCACCAGGGCGGCCGCCGCCAGCAACAGGCCGGGCACGGCGATGAAGAGTATCTGCAGCGTCAGCAGCGAGCTCTCGCTGTTGCCTTCGACCCCCGGAATGGCGCGGAAGCCGACCCCCTGCAGGATCAGATAGGGGATCAGCGCCACGACATGGCCGATCTTGGTCGTGGCCGACAGAATGGAGAACATCAGGCCCGTCCGGTCCACGCCCGTGTCCAGCCGGACCTCGTCGCCCGCATCCGCCATCATGGCCCGCAGCAGGAACAGGCCGGCGGCATAGGGCAGGCCGGCGATGAACATGGCGGCGGCGGTCAGGGCGAAATTGCCGCCCGGGACCAGGGTCGCGCCGATGTAGAAGACGGCGAACACCAGGCTGGCGGTCGCCAGCGCCCTGTCCTTGCCGATCTTCGTCGCCAGCCAGGCCCAGAACGGCGCCCCGACGAGTCCGGCTACGAAATAGAACAGCATGAACAGCGACGCCTGGGTGTGGTCGTAGCCCTTTACCTGGCCGAAGAAGAAGAACAGCAGCGAGCCGGTGATGCCCGGCGCCACGCCCAACAGCAGGTCGGCGAACAGCAGCTTGCGCACCGTCTTCTTGCCGAACAGGCCGAGGTAGGCCTTCGGGCCGCCGTGCGGCGCCGCGCCGGCGTTGACGGGCTCGGGCACGACGAACATGGCCAGACCGATGGTGACCGGCAGGGCGATCATGATGGCCCAGCCCATGATGCGCACGCCGTCGGCGTAGTCGCCGATGCCGGTCTTCACCACCACCGTCGGCAGGATCAGGATCAGGATCACGCCGATGATGTTGAACACCTGCCACCAGCCATAGACGCGGCTGCGCTGGTCGTATTGCGGGGCCAGCACCGCGGCCCAGCCCAGCTGACCCAGCGTCCCGATCGAGAAACCGAGATAGAGCACCAGCAGCCAGCCAAAGAGGTAGGCGGCGCCGGCGCCCGGCTGGACCAGCACGAACATCATCAGGGCCGACAACATCAGGATCGGCGTCGAGATCGCCATCCACGGGCGGTATCGGCCCCAGCGGGTCTTCGTCTTGTCCATGCCCCAGCCGATGAAGGGGTCGAAGACAATGTCGATCAGCCGCACCGCCATGAAGACCGCCGCGACCACCCCCAGCTCCAGCCCCACATAGGTGGCGTAGAACTCGGGCAGGGTCACCGGCAGGGCGACGCCGAAGGCCGCCAGCGGCAGGCAGGGGCCGGAGAAGGCGGCGAGGATGGCGTTGGAACGGCGCGGCGTCGCGGGCGCGGCGGCGATCGGGGCGGCGTCGGTCATGCGGGCGTCCGGCGATCCGGCCCTGAGTCGGCCGTGGCTCCACCATGCCGCCTTTGCGCGCGCCACGCGAGCCGTCCCCGGGCTGGTTCTGGCGCAACGTGAAGGGCCTTGCGGCGGACACAGAGACAGGCTCAGCTTCCGCCATGCCGATGCGCCTGTTCCTGCTGCTTATCAGCGCCCTCGCGACCCTGCTGGTCGCCGGGCCGGCCCGGGCGCAGGCCGAGTTCTGCGACCGTCAGATCGAGGACTGGGGCGGCCCCGCCCTGGCCAACGGCATCTCGCTGCACGCGCTGGAATGGGCCCCGTTCGGCTCGGCCGAATGGGGGTGGGAGACCTATGTGCCCCTGATTCAGCAGGAGCTGGGCACCGGCTGCGCCGCCAGTTCGCCGATCTTCGCGCGACGGCTCGCGGATTTCCAGACGGCGCATCAACTGCCCTCGACCGGCGTCTTCGACCCGCCCACCTTCCATACCTTCCGCGGACTGTGGCAGGAGCGGCGGCCCTTCATCATGGCCCGGGTGCGCGACGAGCCCTGTCCCGACCCTCCGCCGCTGTACCAGCTCGGCTATCTGGTGGCCGAGGAGGAGCACGCCGACCGCCTGACCCGCCTGCTGCGCCGCGATGTGCTCGAGGCCTATCGCCAGATGGTCGCCGCCGCCCGGGCCGAGGTTCCGGAAGTCGCCAATGACCCGGAACTGCTGCAGATCTTCTCCGGCTTCCGCGACCCCGCGGCCGATGCGGCGCGGTGCGCGGCCTCGGGCAACTGCGACGGCGTGCGCCGCGCCGTCTGTTCGCCGCACCGCACCGGGACGGCGGTGGACCTCTATGTCGGCCAGGTCATCGGCCTCGGCGTCGACAACACCTCGCCGCCCAGCCGCCTGCACATGAGCCGCGGCGCCACCTATCGCTGGCTGGTGAAGAACGCCGGCCGGTTCGGCTTCGTCCCCTATGCCTTCGAGCCCTGGCACTGGGAGTGGGTCAGTCCGGCGAGCGGCTACGCCGGACCGCCGCCGCCATCGTGATCCGGGGCCTTACGGACGGAGAACGGGCCCTGGCGATCGAGGCCTTCGGTGATGCCCTGGCGCTCGACTCCGTCCGCTTCCTGCCCGCGCCCTGGCCTTTCGACCGGGCCTTTGTGCCCGGGCGCTGGGTCGGACGGGACTGGATCGTCTGGCCTGCACTCACCCTGCCGGTCGACATCTCGACCGCGGCCCTGAAGCTTCAGGCCCTTCTGGTGCATGAACTGACGCATGTCTGGCAGGCGCAGCAGGGGGTCAATCTGCTGACCGGCAAGATCCGGGCGGGCGATCGGCCGGCCTCTTATGAATACCCGGTCGGGGTGGACTGCGACTGGGGCGGCCTGAACATCGAGCAGCAGGCCATGGTGGTCGAGCACCGGTTTCGCCTGACGCGGGGCCAGCCCGTTCCGGCGGACCCGGCCTTCTATGATCGTGTCTGCCCGATCGGTCCCCGGATCGGTGCGTGAGCCTTGCGTCGCCTGCCGCCCAGCCCATATTAGAAACACACACTGTTTCTAATAGACTGAGGCGAACCCTGATGCGCCAGCCCGCGATCTTCTTCGGCCACGGCTCACCGATGAACGCCCTTGGCGGGCCGTATGCGGACGCCTGGCGTGCTCTGGGAGAGGCTGTGGGCAAGCCGAAGGGCGTGGTCATGATCTCGGCCCATTGGGAGACGAACGGCCTGGCCGTGACGGCACAGTCGAATCCCGAAACCATCCATGATTTCGGTGGTTTCCCCGATCAATTGCATGCGGTGCAGTATCCGGCTCCGGGCTCGCCCGAGCTGGCGGCGCGGGTCTCGGCACTGACCGGGGCGACCCCGACGACGCAGTGGGGCCTCGATCACGGGACCTGGTCTGTGCTGGCCCATGTCTGGCCCGCGGCCGATGTTCCGGTGGTGCAGCTGTCGCTGGATCGCAGCCTCGACGCGCGCGGCCATCATGCGCTGGCGAAGCGGCTGACGGCGCTGCGGGACGAGGGGATCATCATCGCCGGCTCGGGCGACTTCGTGCACAATCTACGCACCTGGAAGCGGGCGGGGGGCGAGCCCTACGACTGGGCCGGGCGCTTCAACGAAGCGGTCAAGGCGGCCTTGCTGCGCGGCGACGACGACGCCCTGATCGACTGGGTCGGTCTGGCTGAGGACGCCCAGTTGAGCGTCCCGACCGACGAACACTATCTGCCGCTGCTCTACGTCGCCGCCCAGCGCAGGCCGGGCGACGACGTCAGCTTCTTCAACGACGTCATCGAGGGTGGATCGATCTCGATGACGGGCGTGCGGATCGGTTAGGCGAGGTCGGTCTTGCGCTTCAGAACGTGGTCCACGGCCCAGGCGCCCGGTCCGGCGAAGGCGAGGTAGAGGAAGACCCAGCAGTACAGCGCCGCCAGTTCGCCCTGATTGACCATCGGGAAGAAGGAGGCTCCGCCGAACTGCCAGTGGAACTGGGCATAGGCCACGGCCATCATGCCTGACATGAGGAAGGCGACCGGGCGGGTGAACAGCCCCAGCACGATCATCGCCCCGCCGACCAGCTCCAGAACCCCGCCGACGCCCATCTGGCTGGCGATGTCGAACGGACCCATCGCGGGCGCCGGGAAGCCGAAGATCTTCTGCGCGCCGTGCTGCATGAACATCAGGCCGGAGACGATGCGCAGGCCCGCCAGCGCCTTGTCCGAATGGGGGTCGAGTCTGGAGAACAGGCTCATGGGGTCAGTTCCTTCCGTCACCGGCCCGGCTCGGACCGCTCGTCATATTGAAACTGTTACTGTTGCAGTCAAGAGCTTGACCGTCAGGCGGCCTTTTCCAGCTCGGCCATCTGCTGGATGCGGACATAGTCGGTCTTACCCGTGCCCAGCACCGGCACCTCGGCCACGCGGAGGATCTTCTTGGGCACGGCCAGTTCGGGCGCGCCGTGGCTGCGGGCCCATTCGGCCAGGCGGGCGACGTCGGCGTCGCGCCGGTCGGTGACCAGCACCAGCTTCTCGCCCTTGCGGCTGTCGGGAATGGCGACGACGGCGTGGCGCGAGTCGGGCCAGACTGCGCTGGCCAGCCCCTCGACCGCCGTCAGCGACACCATCTCCCCCCCGATCTTGGCGAACCGCTTCACCCGCCCGAGGATCGAGACATAGCCGTCCTTGTCGATATCCACGATGTCGCCCGTGTCATGCCACCCGCCCGGAAGCGGATCGACGCTTCCAGGGTTATCGGCCGACAGATAGCCCCGCATGACATTGGGCCCGCGCAGGAACAGCCGCCCGCCGTCGGGGATGCCGTCGACCGGGTCGATCCGCCACTCCATGCCGGGCATCATCTGGCCGACCGTGCCCGGACGATTGCGATCCGGGTGGTTCACCGCCACCACGGGCGCCGCCTCGGTCGCGCCATAGCCTTCCAGCAGCTTCAGGCCGTGGAAGCGGGTGTTGAACAGGTGATGGGTCTCGGGCCGCACCTTCTCGGCCCCGGCGACGACGAACTGCAGGGTGGCGAAATCGTCCGGCGCGGCGACGCGGGCGTACTGGTTCAGGAAGGTGTCGGTCGCGAACAGGATCGACGCCTTCACGTCCGGCAGCAGTTCGACGATCTGTTTGGCGTGCAGGGGCGACGGATACTGGAACGCCTTCATCCCGTGCAGGATCGGCAGCAGCACCCCGCCCGTCAGGCCGAAACAGTGGAAGGTCGGCAGCGGGTTGAACATCACCCATTCGGGCAACAGGTCGATATGCTGGGCCACCTGACGGCAGTTGGCGACCAGGTTCCACTGGCTCAGCACCACGCCCTTGGGTGCCCCGAAACTGCCCGAGGTGAACAGCACCACGCCCGGCGAGGACGGGTCGGTCTTCACCCGGAACCGCTTGGGCATCATCCCGGCCATGAGGCCGTACAGCTTGTCGGGCAGGCCGATGGTCTTGCGCACGTCGTCCAGCCAGACGATTTCGGCGACCGTGGCCAGATCGTCCAGCAGGTCTTCCAGCTTGGCCTGGTTCACGAACCGTTTGGCGCAGAGGATCTTCTTCACCCCGGCGGCCCGGATCGCCGCCTTGATGTTGGCCTGGCCCGAGGTGAAGTTGAGCATCACCGGCACCCGGCCGTGGGCGTGCAGGCCGTAGTAGGTGACCACCACCCCCATGCTGGACGGCAGCAGGATGCCGACCCGCTCGGCCGGTTCGGTCATGGCGGCGATCTTGCGGCCCAGAACGAAGGCGGCCCGGATCAGGCCGGTGTAGGTCAGCGGTTTGCGATCGAGATCCTCGAGGATTTCCTTGTCGCCGTACCTGTCGCGCGCGGCGATCAGGCTATCGAAAACAGTCTGTTCGCCGTCCTTGGCATCGAGGGCTACGCGCAAGTCCATCCTCCGTGCGGATGCGGTTGGCCCGCGCCCTTTGTCTTCAACAACCAAACTAGAGCCGCCACGCCGCATTGAAAAGGTGCGTTACCTTGCGTGAAACCGAAGGCGTCCGTCCGGCGGCTGATGGAATCTGACCCCGGTCGCCGAGCCTCTGGAATTCGATCACTGTTCTCTCTAATCCTGTCAGGCTCAGGGGGCAGGGAAAGCGCGTGACCGGGAAGGAACCGCCGCCGAAATTGACCGAACTGCCGGCGGCCTACGCGGCCGGTCCGGCGCCGGGTCTGCCGCCCTGGTTCCTGAAATCCATCGCCTGGACGGGCGCCCTCGGGGTTCTTACGGCCAACCTCTCGGTCCTGCTGCCGCACATTGCATCGCTGCGGACCGCCCTGCAGGAATCCTTCGGCCTCATCGCCTTCGAGAGCTTCAGCACCTTCGCGGGGGCCCTGATGGTTCTCGGCCTCGGGGCCGGCTATTTCTGCGGTTGCGCCCTGTTGTACTTCCTCTGGGTCCGCAAGCGGCCGAAGTTCAAACTGCCCTTTCTGATCGGCGCTGGCCTGCTGGCGCCTTTCGTCCTGTTCGTCAGCCTGAGCCTGCGGCCGGCGAGCGATCTGGGGCCGATGCAGTCGGAGCGGCTCGCCGAACTTCTGGCCATGGTCGACCAGAACTACGTCAGCGCCGGCGCCAGCCATGGCGGCTACTGGTTTGCGACCGACAACGCCTCCATGGGCCCACAGGGCTGGACCACCGCCCAGGTCCTGTCCGGCGTGCTGCAGGCCCCCTCCAGCGCCGAAGGCCGCTCCCAGACCGTCGAGCGGGTCCGGCGCAGCCTCGCCTATATCGAATCCATCCGGCAGCCGAACGGCTGGGGCTATCAGGACGGGGCGAAGACCACGGTCACGGAAATCATCGGCTGGGTGGCGACGGCCGAGGCGCTGGCCCTGCATCCGGACCCGCATCAGCCGGTCTGGTCGCCGGCGGAAGAGGGGCCGGCCCGCGACCGGCTGTTCAAGGACCTCGCCGAACTGGCCGGCCGCCAGCACGCCGACGGCGGCTGGGGGCCGCTGTCGCCGACCGCTCAGCGGGAACACCAGCGCACCTATTCCACCGTCGTCAGCATGATGGCCTTCCTCGCGGCGCGGGACGCCGACCTCGTGCGCGGCGACGCCCGCTGGACCTATGACAACGACATCCGTCGCGGCGCCCGCTGGCTGATGTTGAACGCCACCGAGGGACAGGAGGGCGCCAAGGGCTGGTGGCCCAACCCCTATGTGCGGCGGACCGACGGGGACTGTCTCGGCCTGACCTCCCAGGTCATGTACGTCCTCGCCCACGTCGATCGGTCACTGGGCCTGCGCCCCTATGACGCCGCCTTCGCCGAGCTGCGCACCGGCTATCTGCGCCGGCTGCGCGAGGGCGACGGCCAGTTCGCCTCGATCCAGAAGCGGCCGCTGGACATGAACTGCCAGCTTCAGGACAGCGAATCCTACCTGTTCGGCCAGCCCGACTTCACTCTCGAGCGTTCCACCTTCCTCTGGTACCCATGGACGATGGCGGCGGTCAGCGAACTGTCGCGGTCGTCCAGCCTGTCGGGCGACGAGCGCAACCGGCTGGCGGTGCTGGACGACATCCTGACCCGCCGCCTGCCCGAGATGACGCAGAAGGACCTCGAGAACACCGTCCTGTATCCGACCGCCGAGACCTTGTTCGGCCTCGGCGTCCACATGCGCACCGACGCCGTGCTGAATCCCTAGGTCGCCCTCCGCCACCTTGCCTTTGACGGCCGAAAGACCGACATAGCCGCTCTGGCAAGGAGCCCTGTTCCCCGGCGATGGTCACGCTGATCGACACCCTGACGAAGACGCCGGCCGAGCTGCGTCACCCGGAGAAGCAGAACCGCCCCGAGACGGCGGTGCTGAAGAAGCCCGACTGGCTGCGCGTCAAGGCGCCCGGCTCGGGCCAGTACAACGCCACCAAGGCCATCGTGAAGGACAAGGGCCTCGTCACCGTCTGCGAGGAGGCCGCCTGCCCGAACATCGGCGAGTGCTGGAGCCAGAAGCACGCCACCCTGATGATCATGGGCGACACCTGCACCCGCGCCTGCGCCTTCTGCAACGTCAAGACGGGCCTGCCCCAGCCGCTGGACCCGGAAGAGCCCGGCAAGGTCGGTCTGGCGGTCGCTCAGCTGGGTCTGAACCACGTCGTGATCACCTCGGTCGATCGGGATGACGTTTCCGACGGCGGCGCGGCGCATTTCGCCGAGGTCGTCCGCCAGATCCGCCTTCAGGCCCCGAACACCACCATCGAAATCCTGACGCCCGACTTCCTGCGCAAGGACGGGGCGGCCGAGGTGATGATCGACGCCACCCCGGACGTCTTCAACCACAACCTCGAGACCGTGCCGCGGCTGTATCTGAAGATCCGGCCCGGGGCCCGCTACTTCCACTCCCTGCGCCTGCTGCAGATGGTCAAGGAGCGCGACCCCAACCAGTTCACCAAGTCCGGCATCATGGTCGGCCTGGGCGAGACCCGCGAAGAGGTCATGCAGGTGATGGACGACATGCGCTCGGCCGGCGTCGACTTCATCACCATCGGCCAGTATCTGCAGCCGACCCGCAAACACGCCGCCATCGACCGGTTCGTCACCCCCGACGAGTTCAAGGCCTATGAGGCCATCGCCCGGGCCAAGGGCTTTCTGATGGTGTCGTCCTCGCCCCTGACCCGCAGTTCGCACCACGCCGGCGACGACTTCGCGCGGCTGCGGGCGGCGCGTCTGGCGCATACCGGACGCTGAGCCCGCTTGGCCGTCCACCGCGTCACCAAAACCCTGCCCTACACGCCAGCCCAGCTGGCCGCGCTGGTCGCGGACGTGCGCGCCTATCCCGAGTTCGTGCCCTGGGTCACCGCCATGCGGACCTGGAGTCCGCGCGAGGAAGCGCCCGGCGTCAGCCTGATCGACGCCGAGGCGGCGGTGGGCTTCTCCTTCCTCAAGGAGCGGTTCTCGACCTGGGTGCGGCATGACCGCAACCGCGACATGGTCGAGGTCGGCCTGATCCGCGGACCGTTCAAACATCTGAAGAACCGCTGGGAATTCTTCCCGGACCCGGCCGGCACACGCGTCGAGTTCATGATCGACTTCGCCTTCAGGTCGCGGCTGCTCGACGCCATGCTGCACGCCAATTTCGACCGGGCGGTCGGCAAGTTGATGCACTGTTTCGAACAGCGGGCGGCGGCGCTCTACGGCTCGAAGGCGTGAGCTTCGACTTCGACGCGACGGTGGTGGGCGCCGGCGCGGTCGGTCTCGCCTGCGGCCGGGCGCTGGCGAAACGCGGCCTGGCGGTGCTCGTGCTGGAGAAGGAGCCCCACATCGGTCAGGGCGTCTCCTCGCGCAATTCCGAAGTCATCCACGGCGGCCTCTACTATCCGACCGGGTCGTTGAAGGCCCGGTTCTGTGTCGAGGGTCGGCGGGCGCTCTACGCCTTCCTCGACAGCCACAAGGTCGATCACCGCAAATGCGGCAAGCTGGTCGTGGCCACGGATGAAACCGAGGTCGAGCGCATCGAGGCCATCTTCGTCCAGGCGACCGCCAACGGCGTGGAGGGGCTCGAACATCTGACCGGCGCCCAGGCCCGGGCGCTGGAACCGGGCCTGAACGCCCACGCCGCCATCCTGTCGCCCGAGAGCGGCGTGTTCGACAGCCACGGCTATATGCTGGCCCTCGAGGGCGAGATCGGCGAGGCGGGCGGCTCAGTGGTCGTCTCAACCCCGTTCGAACGGGCGGAGCCGCTGCCCGGCGGCGGTTTCACGATCATCGCGGGCGGGGAGGGCGGGGCGACCCTGACTACCCGTCTGCTGGTCACGGCTCCCGGCCTCGGCGCACAGGCCGTGGCGGCCCGGATCGAGGGCTATCCCGCCGACCGCATCCCCGCCGGCCATTTCGGCAAGGGCGTCTATTTCCGCCTGACCGGCAAGGCGCCGTTCGAGCGGCTGATCTATCCGCCGCCCATACCCGGCGCGCTCGGCACCCACTACCGCAAGGATCTGGGCGGACAGGCCGTGTTCGGCCCCGACCTCGCCTATGTCGAGACCGAGGACTATTCGGTCGACGCCGCCAAGGCGGCCGAGTTCGAGGGCTATATCCGTCGATTCTGGCCCGGCCTGCCCGCCGGCGCCCTGACCCGCGACTACGCCGGCATCCGCCCCAAACTGCACGGGCCGGGCGAGCCGCAGCCGGATTTCCAGCTGCACGGCCGCGACGTCCATGGCCTCGACGGGCTGGTCGCCCTGTTCGGCATCGAAAGCCCCGGCCTGACAAGCTCGCTTGCGATCGGCGAGGCGGTCAGCGAAATGCTGGCCCATGACTGAGATCGACATCCGCGCCGCTACGACGGCCGACATCCCGGCCCTGCACCGGCTTGTCGAAAGCGCCTACCGGGGCGAGGCCTCGCGCGCGGGCTGGACCACCGAGGCCGATCTGCTGGACGGCCAGCGCACCGACCCGGAGGAACTGGCCGACATCCTCGCCGATCCGAAGCAGGCCCTGCTGACCGCCTGGCTTGGCGATGGCCTGGTCGGCTGCGTCCTGATCGCGGACCGCGGGGATTCAACGGGCTATCTCGGCATGCTGTCCGTCAGTCCGACTCTGCAGGGAAGCGGCCTGGGCCGGCGACTGGTCGCGGCCGCCCACCGCGGTCTGGCCGAACGATTCGGCGCGCGTCAGGTTCGCATCTCGGTCTTCCCGTATCGGGAGGCGCTGGTCGGCTGGTATCAACGCCTCGGCTATGCGCCGACGGGCGAGACGCTGCCGTTTCCTTATGATGACCCGCGCTCCGGGATTCCGCTCAGAGACGACCTGCATTTCATCGTCCTCAGCCGCCCTCTGCCTTGACCGTTCCGGCGCGGCCTTGCACTGGGCGGGGATGGAGATCCGCACCCCCCGCCTGACCCTGCGCTCCGCCCGCCCGGATGATCTGGCGGCGATGCACGCCGTCCTGTCCGATCCACGCGCCACCCGCTGGTGGTCGACCCCGCCGCACGAGACCCTGGAGCAGACCAAGGCCTGGATGGACGGCATGATCGCCAACGGTCCCGACCATCCGGACTTCGTCATCGAGCTGGACGGACGGGTGATCGGCAAGGCCGGCTTCTACGCCATGCCGGACATCGGCTACATCCTGCATCCCGACGTCTGGGGGCGGGGACTGGCGGGGGAGGCGGCGGCGGCGGCCATTGACCACGTCTTCGGCGCCCATGACGTCGACACCCTGACCGCCGATGTCGATCCTGAGAACGCCGCCTCGATTCGCTTGCTGGAGCGCCTGGGCTTCGTCCCGTCCGGTTCGGGCGAGCGGACCTGGAACGTCGGCGGCGAGTGGAAGGACAGCCTTTACTACGCCCTGTCGCGTGCGGACCGGGCGGCGAAGAGGGCGGCGCAAGCTCCCGCTTGAACTCCGGCCCGGGTTGAGGCATAAGCCCGCCCTCGCAGGCGGCTCTTTCGGGCCGCCGCTGTTGTTTTCGCGCCTCCTCCGGCGCCACCCTTGAGAAGATTGAGACGGACATGGCCGTTCCGAAGCGCAAAGTATCGCCCTCGCGTCGCAACATGCGCCGCTCGCACGACTCGCTGGGCTCCAACCCGCACGTCGAGGACAAGGACACGGGCGAGCTGCGCCGCTCGCACCACATCGACCTGAAGACCGGCACCTATCGCGGCCGCCAGGTCCTGACGCCCAAGGAAGACTAGGTCCTTCCAGACCGGTTTTTCGACTGAATGACGGCGCGCGGTTCACCGCGCGCCGTTTTCGTGCGTTGTAGCTCCGAACCCGAGGAGTTGCCCCATGATCCGCACCCTGATGCTGACCTCCGCCGTCCTGATGCTGGCCGCCTGCGGTGCGCCGGAGTCCGAGCCCGCCCCGGCCGCGCCGCCGGCGGCGCCGGACGCCCCCGTCACCCCCGTCGACGCCAACGCCCTGACCGCCCAGGGCTGGGGTCCGTTGCGCATCGGCATGACCAAGGCCGAGGTCGAGGCGGCGCTGGGCGCTGACAGCAACCCGGGGTCGGTCGGCGGCGCGGAGCCGGAGGTCTGTGACCAGTGGCGGCCCGAGCGCGCGCCGGCCGGCCTGCTGGTCATGATCCAGGACGGCGTCCTGACGCGCATCTCCGTCGCCGAGCCTTCGACGCTGAAGACCGATCGCGGCTTCGGCGTCGGCGACACAGCCGTGGCGATCAAGACGGCCTACGGCGCCGGCGCGGTGTCACAGCCCCACAAATATTCCGCCGCCCCGGCCGAGGACATCTTCGTCTGGGCTTCCGGCGGGCCCGCGACGCCCAACGCCTATGTCCAGAACGCGGCGGCGCGCGGGGTTCGCTACGAGATCGACGGCGCGGGCAAGGTCGGCATCATCCATGTGGGCGGACCGTCGATCCAGCTGGTCGAGGGGTGCGCCTGATCCCTGCGGTCTGACGGTTGGCGATTCGGCGGGGGTTGGGCTAAACCCCGGCCACTCCCTGACAGCAGAGCGCTCCCATGACCGACATCGCCGACATCGTCGCCCGCCAGATCCTCGACAGCCGCGGCAATCCGACGGTCGAGGTGGATGTGACCCTGGACGACGGCAGCTTCGGCCGCGCCGCCGTGCCCTCGGGCGCCTCGACCGGCGCCCATGAGGCGGTCGAGCTGCGCGACGGCGACAAGGACCTGTGGGGCGGCAAGGGGGTCGGCAAGGCCGTCGACAACGTCAACGGCGAGATCTTCGATGCCCTCAGCGGCATGGACGCCGAGGACCAGCGCCGCATCGACGAGGCCCTGATCGCCCTCGACGGCACCGAGAACAAGGGCCGGCTGGGCGCCAACGCCATCCTCGGCGTGTCCCTGGCCGTCGCCAAGGCCAGCGCCATCTCTTCGGGCCTGCCGCTGCACCGCTATCTGGGCGGGGTCTCGGCTCGGGTCCTGCCGACGCCGATGATGAACATCATCAATGGCGGAGCCCACGCCGACAACCCGATCGACATCCAGGAATTCATGATCCTGCCGACCGGGGCCGACAGCTTCTCCGAGGCCCTTCGCATGGGCTCGGAGATCTTCCACGCCCTGCGCAAGCAGCTGAAGGACGCCGGACACAACACCAATGTCGGCGACGAGGGCGGCTTTGCCCCCAACCTGGCCTCGGCCGAGGAGGCGCTCAGCTTCATCACCCGCGCCGGCCAGGCCGCCGGCTATCTCGCCGGCGAGGATTTCCACCTCGGCCTCGACGTCGCGGCCACCGAATTCTTCAAGGACGGCAAATACGTCATGGCCGGGGAGGGCAAGACGCTCGAGGCTGACGCCATGGTCAACTACCTTGCCGACCTGTGCGAACGCTTCCCCATCGTCTCGATCGAGGACGGCTGCGCCGAGGACGATTTCGACGGCTGGCGGATGCTGACCGAGCGTCTGGGCGATCGTTGCCAGATCGTCGGCGACGACCTGTTCGTCACCAACCCCGCGCGCCTGGCCGCCGGCATCGGCGAGGGTCTGGCCAATTCGATCCTGATTAAAGTGAACCAGATCGGGACCTTGTCGGAAACTCTTGACGCCGTGGATATGGCGCATCGGGCGGGCTACACCGCCGTGATGAGCCACCGCTCGGGCGAAACCGAGGATTCGACCATCGCCGACCTGGCCGTCGCCACCAACTGCGGACAGATCAAGACCGGCTCGCTGGCGCGCTCCGACCGCACGGCGAAATACAACCAGCTGCTCCGCATCGAGGAGATGCTGGGCGACCAGGGCGCCTATTTCGGCGACGGGATGCTGCTGAACCGGTAGAACGCGGATCGCCGCGGGATCTGGCCGGAGACGGGGGTTGTGGGCATGCGAGCGGCCCTTTCGGCGAGCCTGACAGGTCTGAACAGGCGGGATTCCGGCTCCCGTCGATGCACCTTGCATGACAGTGCGATCGCGCGCGTGACCGACGTTTCCGCCGCAGCACGGGAGCCGCCGTCGGGTCATTCTGATCAGTTTCAGATCGCCCTGCCGTATCACGGATTGTTCGGGTTTCGGGTCGGCAGCCGCGAGGATGTGTTCGACTCCCAGCGTATGCTGTTCGTCACGGCCGGCCGCGACTATGCCGACAGCCACCCCGTCGACGGGCTGGGCCATGCGGCCCTGGTGGTGACGCCAACACCGGCTCTCCTTGAGGAGCTTTGTGGTTCGGCCGCCCCGCGGGATCATCCCGCCTTCCGTTGCGTGGGGCTGCCTGCGAGCGCCGGCATTCGCCTGCGCACCCAGGAGCTTCGCCGACTGGAGCTGGACGGTCCGGATCCATTGCGTGACGAGGAAGCGATCGTATCGGTTCTGGGCCGGGCTCTGGTCGCCGGCTTTCGCGACCCCGCCCGACCCATTCCCCGCGTTATCGACCGGGCGAAGCAGGCGCTGCACGCCTTCGGATTCCAGCGCATGAGCCTTGAGCGGATCGCGGGCGAGGTCGGCGTCTCTCCCGCCTATCTCACCCAGGCGTTTACGCGCGCCGAAGGCCAGCCGCTGTATCGCTACCAGCTGGGCTTGCGGCTGAACCAGGCATTGGTCGAGCTTCCGCACAGCAACGATATCACCGGCCTCGCGCTCGATCTTGGCTTCTCGAGCCACGCCCATTTCAGCACCGCGTTCAAGGCCAGCTTCGGGCAGAGCCCATCGCAGTATCGCGCCTCGGCCCGAAGGCGGCCGCAGGTGCGGGCGGCCTGAGTCCGCGACCATAAGATTCTGGAAGTCCGGTTCCGGAGGCATCGCTAATCCTGAACTCCGCAACCTGGGAGACAGGCGATGAGCCTTCGTTCAATTCTGATTGGCGGGATTTTCTTGATGTCGGTGGTTTCAAGTGGTTCCGCGGCGCGTGCGCAAACCCCTGAGGACGATCGTCGCGCGGTGGCGGCGCTGGACATCGCCTACCAGATGGCGGTGAAGCACAACGATTTCGTCACCATGGACCGGATTCTTCACGAGGATTTCGTGCTGATGCTCGGCGACGGCCGGGCCATCAGCCGGGAGGCCCTGTTCGCCAACGAGCGTCAGACCACCTATCAACAGCAGGACGAGGAGCCAGGCAGTCAAACGGTCAGGCTCTATGGCGATACGGCGATTGTGACCGCCAAACTTTGGCTCAAGGGCGTGAACGCTCACGGGCCATTCGATCGCACGCTCTGGTTCAGCGACACCTATGTTCGAACGGACTCGGGCTGGCGCTACGCCTTCGCCCAGGCTTCCTTGCCCCTTCCGCCGACGGCCACCGCCGCGCCCTAGGGGTGCGCGCGACTTGAACAGGTTCGTGTCTTCGACGCAGGCGTACCGTCAAGCTACGGTTCGTTAGGCATTTTCGGTCAGGATTCATTGATTGTGAGTCCACGCTCAGAAGGAGCGTCTGTAGTGCCCGAACGGATGAAGCCGTATTTTCCCTCCGCCATCCTCCTGTTGCTGGTCGTCTATCTGGGCGTTCAGGCCCTGACGGGTCAGCGCGGCCTGCTGAGCGGGCATGAGCGCGACGCCCTGATGGTCCGGCGCGAGGCGCAACTGGCCGGGATTCTGGAACAGCGGCGCGATCTCGAGGTCCGGGTCCGTTATCTTCGCACCGACAGCCTGTCGCGGGACCTGCTGGAAGAGCGCGCCCGCGCCGTGCTCGGCTTCTCCGATCCGCGCGACTACGTCATCCGGGTGTCCGCGCCGCCCGCGACAAACGGGTCCGCGCCGAGGGCGTGAACTTTCGTTACATCGCCTGAGCCGGCTTTGCCTTTCGGGAACGAAGGCTGCTAAAGCCCCTTTCCGTAACGACAAGAGGCCCTCAACGGTGGGCCCAGCCGGGAGATGACGGATGGCGAAAGCCCCCGCCGCGAAGACTGCGTCCAAGAAGATTCCCAACACGCCCGCAGCGTCCAAGGAGGACCTGCTGCGCTTCTATCGCGAGATGGTGCTGATCCGCCGTTTCGAGGAGCGCGCCGGCCAGCTGTACGGCATGGGGCTGATCGGCGGCTTCTGCCACCTGTACATCGGCCAGGAGGCCGTGGCCGTCGGCGTTCAGGAGAGCGTCAGACAGGGCCACGACAAGATCATCACCGGCTATCGCGACCACGGCCATATGCTGTGCGCCGGCATGGACCCGAAAGAGGTCATGGCCGAGCTGACCGGCCGCATCGGCGGCTCGTCCAAGGGCAAGGGCGGGTCGATGCACATGTTCGACACCGCCACCGGCTTCTACGGCGGCCACGGCATCGTCGGCGCGCAGGTGGCGCTCGGCACGGGTCTGGCCTTCGCCGGCCGCTACCGCGGCGATGACAGCGTCGCGTTCATTTATTTCGGCGACGGCGCGGCCAACCAGGGCCAGGTCTATGAGAGCTTCAACATGGCCCAGCTGTGGAAGCTGCCGGCCATCTACATCATCGAGAACAACCAGTACGCCATGGGCACGAGCATCGAACGCTCGTCGTCGACGACCCGGCTGAGCGAGCGCGGCGCCAGCTTCGGCATTCCCGGCGAACAGGTCGACGGCATGGATGTGCTGGCCGTGCGCGACGCGGTGGCCAAGGCGGTCAAGCGGGCGCGCGAAGGCGGCGGCCCCTTCATCCTCGAGATGAAGACCTACCGCTATCGTGGTCACTCGATGTCGGATCCGGCCAAATACCGGGCCAAGGAAGAGGTCGACGAGGTCAAGAAGACCCGCGACCCGATCGACCACGTCAAGATGCTGCTGGACCAGGCCGGCGCGACCGAGGACGACCTCAAGGCCATCGACGCCGAGATCAAGACGATCGTCGCCGAGGCCGTCCAGTTCGCCCAGGAAAGCCCCGAGCCGGACCCGTCCGAGCTCTATACCGACGTCTATGTGGAGGCCTCAGCGTGACCGACATTCTCATGCCGGCGCTGTCGCCCACGATGGAAGAGGGCACGCTGACCAAATGGCACATCAAGGCGGGCGACACCGTCTCGGCCGGCCAGGTCATCGCCGAGATCGAAACCGACAAGGCCACGATGGAGGTGGAGGCCGTCGATGAGGGCGAGGTGCTGGAAATTCTCGTGGCCGAGGGCTCCGAGAATGTGAAGGTCAACACGCCGATCGCGCGTCTGGCGGGCGAAGAATCGGCAGGGAATTCGACGACGAAATCCGCTGCGACTTCGACGACTTCGGATACGGCTGCGAAGAACCCGGAGACCGCCACGTCTGGCGACCCCGAGAAGGCTCCTGAGCCCGTCGCCGCCGCGACCAAGGTCGAACTGCGAGATCCCGAGATCCCCGCCGACGCCAAACTGGTCAAGACGACCATCCGCGACGCCCTGCGCGACGCCATGGCCGAAGAGATGCGCCGCGACGACAAGGTCTTCCTGATCGGCGAGGAGGTCGCCCAGTACCAGGGCGCCTACAAGGTCAGCCGCGAACTGCTTCAGGAGTTCGGCGACAAGCGGGTCGTCGACACCCCGATCACCGAGCACGGCTTCGCCGGCCTGGGCGTCGGCGCGGCGATGGCCGGGCTGAAGCCGATCGTCGAGTTCATGACCTTCAACTTCGCCATGCAGGCCATCGACCACATCATCAACTCGGCGGCCAAGACCCTGTACATGTCGGGCGGCCAGATCCGCGCCAGCATCGTCTTCCGCGGACCGAACGGCGCCGCCAGCCGCGTCGGCGCCCAGCACAGCCAGGACTATTCGGCCTGGTACGCCAACGTCCCCGGCCTGAAGGTCATCGCCCCCTATGACGCGGCCGACGCCAAGGGGCTGATGAAGGCCGCCATCCGCGATCCCAACCCTGTCGTCTTCCTCGAGCACGAGATGATGTACGGGCTGGAGTTCGACGTGCCCGAGGGCGACTACGTCCTGCCGATCGGCAAGGCCAAGGTTCGCCGCGAGGGGACCGACGTCACCATCACCGCCCACAGCCGCATGGTCGGCTTCGCCCTTCAGGCCGCCGAACAACTGGCCGCCGAGGGCATCTCCTGCGAGGTCGTCGACCTGCGCACCCTGCGTCCGTTGGATCACGAGACGATCGTCGAGAGCGTCAAGAAGACCAGCCGTCTGGTCTCGGCCGAGGAGGGCTGGGGTCCGATGGGGGTCGGCGCCGAGGTCGTGGCCCGGGTCATCGAACACGCCTTCGACTATCTGGATGCGCCGCCGCTGCGGGTGCACCAGGAGGACGTGCCTCTGCCCTACGCCGCCAACCTCGAGGTCCTGTCGCTGCCCGGCGTGGACAAGATCATCAAGGCCGTGAAGCAGGTGATGGCATGACCCACAAATTCGCTCTTCCGGAGCCGCAGGGGCTCGACGCGGCCCCGGTCGACGGGTCGGTGATGGAGCTCGCGCGCGTGTGGGTCTCGCCCAAAGGAGCGCTGATCACGGTCCGCCCGGCCTATGACGATCCCAAGGCGATGGGCATGATGCTGGCCGAGCTGTGCTGGAATTTCGCCCACGCCTACGAGCAGAAGGGCGGCCTCACCCAGCGCCAGGCGCTCGACGCCCTGAAGCAGGGCTGGCTCGAGGGTCACGCCAACGGGGACGCGAACCAGCAGCAGGGGTCGCCGCAATGACCGACATCCTGATGCCCGCCCTGTCGCCCACGATGGAAGAGGGCGTCCTCGCCAAGTGGCACGTCAAGGTCGGCGACACGGTCAAGGCCGGCGACGTCATCGCCGAGATCGAGACCGACAAGGCGACCATGGAGGTCGAGGCCGTCGACGAGGGCGAGGTCGCCGAGATCCTCGTCGCCGAGGGCACGGAGGGCGTGAAGGTCAATACGCCGATCGCGCGGTTGAAGGGCGAGGACGGCGCGGCCGCCAAGGCCCCGTCGAACCCTGCTCCGCAGGCTTCGGTCCCCCCGGCGGGGGGACAATCCGCTCAACCGTCTCCCCCTGCCGGGGGGAGTACCCGCGAAGCGGGGGAGGGGGCGAAAGCCGCCGTACCGGCCAGGACCGACGGCGCCCGCGTCTTCGCCTCGCCGCTGGCGCGCCGTCTCGCGGCCCAGGGCAATATCGATCTGGCTTCGGTCAAGGGCACCGGCCCGCACGGCCGGATCGTCAAGCGCGATCTCGAAGGCGCCCCGACCGGCGCCGCCAAACCGGCTGGCGCCCCGGCTCCGGTCGCCGCCGGCGAGCCCCGCAAGGTCCAGTCCCTGGCCCAGATGGGCATACCCGACGGCAGCTACGACCTCGTCCCGCTGGACGGCATGCGCAAGGCCATTGCCCGGCGCCTGACCGACAGCTTCCGCGACGTGCCGCATTTCCCGCTGACCATCGACTGCCGCATCGACGGCCTGCTGGCCGCCCGCGCCAAGGTCAACGCCCTTCGCGAGAAGGACGGCGGCAAGGTCTCGGTCAACGACTTCGTCATCAAGGCCAGCGCCATGGCCCTGAAGGCCGTGCCCGAGGCCAACGCCAGCTATTCGCCCGAGGGCATAGCGATGCACCACCACGCCGACGTGGCCATGGCGGTGGCCATCGACGGCGGCCTGATCACGCCGATCATCCGCAAGGCCGAGACCAAGTCGCTGTCGCAGATTGCGGCGGAGTCCAAGGACCTGGCCAAACGCGCCCGCGACCGCAAGCTTAAGCCCGAGGAGTTCCAGGGCGGCACCTTCTCGGTCTCCAACCTCGGCATGTTCGGCATCCAGTCCTTCGCCTCGATCATCAACGAGCCCCAGGGCGCGATCATGAGCGTCGGCGTCGGCGAGCAGCGGCCCGTCGTGGTCGACGGCCAGCTGGCGGTCGCCACCGTCATGACCGTCACCCTGACCTGCGACCACCGCGTGGTCGACGGCGCCATCGGCGCAAAGTTCCTCCAGGTCTTCAAGGCGATGATCGAAGATCCCGTGACCATGCTGGCGTAGTCCGGCGCTGAACTGACATGTCCACGCTGCGCGACCTCGCCATCGCCCTCGATCACCGCCCCGGCACCCTCGCCGAGATGGGCGAGGCCTTGGCGCGAGCCGGGGTCAGCATCGAGGGCGGCGGCGCCTGGATCGCCGACGGCGCCGGTGTCGCGCATTTCCTGTTCACCGACGGCCCCACCGCCCGCGCGGCGCTGGAAGCGGCCGGCATCCGCGTGGTCGCCGAGCGCGAGGTGCTGGTGCAGCGGCTGCGGCAGGATGTTCCCGGCCAGCTCGGGCAGCTCACCCGCCGCATGGCCGAGGCCGGCGTCAATATCGAGGTCCTGTACAGCGACCACGACCACCAGATGATCCTCGTGGTGGACGACATGGAACGGGGCCGGGCGGTTTCCGAGGCGTGGACTCGCGAGGCCGGGCCCGGCTAGGCTCCCGCCCGGGGGACGATTTGGCGACGCATCCGGAACCACCTTCGGCCTGCCCGGCCTGCGGCCTCGATCTGGTCGGTCGCTATTGCCATGGCTGCGGCCAGGATACGCTCGCGCGGCCGCGCCCGCTGCGCGACATGGCCGCCGAGGCCCTGTCCGAGACAACCCTGATCGATTCCCGCCTTGTCCGGACCGTCGGCGCCCTCGCCGCCCGCCCGGCCCGCCTGCTCGAGGCCTATCGATCCGGGGCGGGCGGCCTCTATGTCTCGCCGATCAAGATCTTCGTGGTCATGACGGCCCTGTTCCTGGCTGTCCTCAACTTCAGCGACGTCGTGATCTTCCAGTATGTGCGCGAGGTGGTGCCGGGGCAGGCTGTCGTCGCCACGCCCGATCCGGACGGCGCCACGGTGCACGTGGCGGGCGCGACCGAGCGTGACCACTGGATGCAGCAGCGGGTGACCCCCTTCATCGATCCGCGCGTCACGACAGCGATCGAGGCGGCGCTGGCGCGGGCGGAAACCCCGAAGGATCGCGCCAACCTCTCCTACGAACTGCAGGCGGACCGGGAACAGGCTGTCATCACCGAGCGGATGGGCGCCTGGCTGCCCAACGCCCTGTGGCTGCTGATGCCCCTCTTCGCGCTCCTGCTGATGCCGCTGTTCGGGCGGCGTCGGCTGTTCATGGAGCACCTCGTGTTCGCCATGTGGGCCCATTCGATGGCGTTCGGCCTGCTGATCCTGCTGGCGCTGATCAACCGGTTCGGCGCTGATGCGCCCGCCTGGCCCCTGCTGGGGCCCTATCTGGCCTATCTGGTGATGTCGGCGCGGGCCTACTACGGGCTGCCGCTGGCGTCCGCGGCCTGGCGCGGCGCCGCCCACACCGTTCTCTATTTCGCTCTGGTGCTGCTCCCCGCCGCCCTGGTGGTCGCGATCTCCGCAATGGACGTCGACGCCTTCCTCGCCTTCATGGCGGCCTGACCGCTGACAAATTGTGTCGCGCGCGGGCAGGGGAGTGGCCCCGGGCGGCGCCGGCGCGTTAAAGAGGCGACATCCGACGCCGCCCAGGAGACCCAGATGGCTGAATTCGATCTCATCGTCATCGGCTCCGGCCCGGGCGGCTATGTCGCCGCGATCCGCGCCAGCCAGCTGGGCCTGAAGGTCGCGATCGTCGAGCGCGAGAGCCTCGGCGGCATCTGCCTCAACTGGGGCTGTATCCCGACCAAGGCGCTGCTGAAGTCGGGCGAGAAATACGAGAGCCTGTCGCACCTGAAGGACTACGGCCTGTCCGCCGACAAGGTCGGGTTCGACTTCGACGCCATCATCCAGCGTTCACGGGGCGTCGCCGCCACCATGAACAAGGGCGTCGCGTTCCTGATGAAGAAGAACAAGATCGAGGTCATCGAGGGGACGGCGAAGCTGGAGAAGGGCGCCGCAGCCCCGAAGGTCGTCATCGCCCTGAAGGCCGGCGGATCGCGCACGGTCGAGGCGAAGACCGTCATGCTGGCCGTCGGCGCGCGCGCCAAGGCCATCCCGCAGATCGGGCTGGAGGCGGACGGCGACCGCATCTGGGCCTATCGCGAGGCCATGGCGCCGAAGACGATGCCGGCCTCGATCGTGGTCATCGGCTCCGGCGCGATCGGCATCGAGTTCGGCAGCTTCTACCGCGCCCTCGGGGCCGAGGTGACGGTGGTCGAGGCCCTCGACCGCATCCTGCCCGTCGAGGACGAGGAAGTCTCCAAGGCCGCCCGCCGCTCGTTCGAGAAGCGCGGCATGACATTCCGCGTCGGCTGCAAGGTCACCAAGGTTTCGAAAGGCGGCAAGGGCGTGCAGGTGGCCATCGAGGCCGGCGGCAAGGCCGAGACGCTGGAGGCCGAGGTCTGCATCTCGGCCGTGGGCATCACCGCCAACACCGACGGCATCGGTCTGGAGGCGCTGGGCGTCAACATGGACCGCGGCCACATCACCATCGACGGCCACTGCCAGACGAACGTCAAAGGCCTCTACGCCATCGGCGACTGCGCCGGCGCGCCCTGGCTGGCGCACAAGGCCAGCCACGAAGGCATCCACGCCGCCGAACACATCGCCGGTTACAAGACGCCCAATGTCCATTCACCCATCGCCGGCTGCACCTATGCCCAGCCGCAGATCGCCTCGGTCGGCATCACCGAACAGGGCGCGCGCGAGGCGAAGCGGGACGTGAAGATCGGCCGCTTCCCCTTCAAGGTGAACGGCAAGGCCGTGGCCGCCGGCGACACCGACGGCTTCGTCAAGGTCATATTCGACGCGAAGACCGGCGCCCTGATCGGGGCCCACCTGATCGGGGCCGAGGTCACCGAGATGATCCAGGGCTTCATCACCGCCATCGCCATGGAGGCGACGGAAGAGGACATCCACGGCATCGTCTATCCCCACCCGACCATGTCCGAGGCCATGCACGAGGCCGCGCTGGACGCCTATGGGCGGGTGCTGCACATCTAGGCGGAATACGCTTCTCCCTCCCCTTTATTGGGAGGGATGTCGGCGCGCAGCGACGACAGGGTGGGGCGCGTCAGTCCGCGCTCCGGCCCTTTCGAACCCCACCCGGATCGCTTCGCGATCGTCTCTCCCCATGAAGGGGAGGGATACGGCAAACGCCTACCCCGCCAGCACGTCCACGCTCATCCGCTCCAGCAGCGCTCCGCCCTGGCCCACGGCGGCCAGCCGGCTCGAGGCGTGGCCGAGCACATTGGCGGCGTAGACCTCGTACAGGGTGATCTTGCCCTCCAGCCATGCCGGGTCGCCCTGACCGCCGTCCAGCTGGTCGCGGGCGTAGAGCGCACCCTGGGCCAGCATCCAGCCGCCGATGACGTCGCCGAGCAGTTTCAGATAGGCGTCGGCGGCCGCCAGCACGTCCGCCGCCCCGTCGGCGGCGGCCTTGCGGTCGAGCATCCAAAGGGTGGCGTCCTCGACGGCGGCGACCGCGGCGGCGAACCGCTCCAGCGGCCTGCCCGAATACAGATGCGGCAACACGGCCAGGGTCGCCTTCATATCGGCGATCAGTTCGCGCGCCGACTGGCCGCCGTCCTGCGACAGCTTGCGGCCGACCAGGTCCATGGCCTGGATGCCGTTGGTGCCTTCGTAGATCGGGGCGATCCGGGCGTCGCGATAGTATTGCGCCGCGCCCGTCTCCTCGATGAAGCCCATGCCGCCGTGGATCTGCACGCCCAGCGACGCGACCTCGCAGCCGACGTCGGTGGACCAGGCCTTGGCGATCGGGGTGAACAGGTCCTCGCGCCCCTTCCAGCGGCGGCGCTCCTCTTCGGTCGCCGCGTGCCTCGCCAGATCGGCGGCCACGCCGGTGGACAGGCAGATGGCGCGGGCGGCGGCGATCTTCGCCTTCATCACCGACAGGGAGCGGCGCACGTCCGGATGGTCGACGATCGGGGCGTTGGCCTCGCCGGTCCAGACCGACCGGCCCTGGCGGCGCTCGGTCGCATAGGCCAGCGCGTGCTGATAGGCCCGCTCGGCGATGCCGACGCCCTCGACCCCGACGGCGAGGCGGGCGGCGTTCATCATCACGAACATATGGGCCAGACCCTGGTTCGGCTGGCCGACCAGTTCGGCGGTCGCGCCCTCGTACGACATGACGCAGGTGGGCGAGGCGTGGATGCCCAGCTTGTGCTCGACGCCGACGGGCCGGAAGGCGTTGCGGGCGCCCAGTGACCCGTCCTCGTTGAGCAGGAATTTGGAGGCGAGGAACAGACTGATCCCCTTGGGCCCGGCGGGCGCGTCGGGCAGGCGGGCCAGCACCATGTGGACGATGTTGTCCGTGGCGTCGTGGTCGCCCCAGGTGATGAAGATCTTCTGGCCGTTCAGGGCCCAGGTTCCGTCGCCATTCGGCGTCGCCGTCGCCGTCAGGGCGCCGAGGTCCGAGCCTGCGCCCGGCTCGGTCAGCACCATGGCGCCGGTCCATTCCCCGCTGACCAGCTTGGTGAGGTAGGTCTCCTTCTGGGAGGGGGTGCCGTGGGCCTCAAGGGCCTCGATGGCGGCGAGCGACAGCATGGGGCACAGGCCGAAGGCCATGTTGGCGGCGTGCACCGTCTCATAGGCCGCCAGCTCGAGCGCCTTGGGCAGGCCTTGGCCGCCGGCGTGGGCGGGGGCGGACAGGCCGGTCCAGCCGCCCTCGGCGAACTGGCGATAGGCGTCGGCGAAGCCGGGCGCGGCGGTGACCGCGCCGTCGGCCCAGGTCGAACCCTTCTGGTCGCCGATCCGGTTCAACGGCGCCAGCACGCCTTCCGAGAACTGCGCCGCGGCCTCGAGCACGGCGCCCTGCACTTCGGCGTCATAATCGGGAAAGGCGCCGGTGGCGGCGACCTGGTCGATGCCCGCGACGGCCTGCAGGGTAAAGGCGAGATCGCGAACGGGGGCGCGGTAGGTCATGCGGACGGGCCTTGCTGTCGGTCTGATCCGCGTTCATGACGCCTTGCCGCGACGGTATGCAAGCGGCCTTGGCGTCAGCGTCCAGCTGGTCCAGTCTGGGCCGTTCAACACGCCGAGGACCCATGGCCGAACCGCGCAATCGCTACTCCACTGTCTCGCTGGTCCTGCACTGGCTGATCGCGGCGATGATTCTCGCCCAGGTGCTGCTGATCACCGCCCATGAGGCGACCGAGGGACAGACGATCTCCCGCGAATTCGTCCAGGTTCACAAGGCGCTGGGGCTGACCGTGCTGGTCCTGACGCTGGCGCGGATCGGTTGGCGCGTCGCCAATCCGGCCCTGCCTCTGCCGGACGGCATGAAGCGCTGGGAGAAGGGTCTGGCCCGGGCGACCCACGTCCTGTTCTACGTCCTGCTGATCGCCATGCCGTTGACCGGCTGGGCGGCGGTGTCGGCGACCGGACGGGATTTCAGCTGGTTCGGTCTGTTCAACTGGCCGCTGCTGCCGATCACCGGCGGTCGGGACGCCTTCCGCGCCATCATCGACATCCATGAGCTGGTGATGAAGGGCCTCTATGTCCTGATCGCCCTGCATGTCCTCGCCGCGCTGAAGCACCAGTTCGTCGACCGCGACAATGTCCTGCACCGGATGATCCCGTGGATTCCGCGTCGGCCGTGAGACGCCTCGCCGCCCTGCTTGTGGCCGGTCTGGCCCTGCTGACGCTCACCGGGGCGGTGCCCATTCCCTGGGCCGTGGACCGCGACGCCTCGCGCATCGAGCTGTCGGTCCGGGCCTTCGGCGGCGCGCACAGCGGCCGGTTCGCCGACTGGCGGGGCGACATCGTCTTCGATCCGGCCGATCCGGACCGGACCCGCGCCACCGTGGTCGTCCAGTCGGCCTCGCTGGCGATGTCGCCGGCGGTCGCCTCGGCGCGCGCCACCGGCCCGGCCTTCCTCGACGCCGCCCGCTATCCGCAGATCCGCTTCGATCTGCAGTCGCTGGAGCCGCTCGGCGGCGACCGCTACACGGCGCGCGCGCGGGTGACGATGAAGGGGGTGACACTCCCGGTCGCCTTTCCGGTGGACTTGCGCGTGACCGGCGACCGGGCGCATCTGGCGGGCGCATTCGTCCTGAATCGCACGGACTTCGGCATAGGGACATCGGGGCCTTGGAACAGGCTGGTCGGACGGCAGGTGACGGTGCGGGTGGCGCTTCAGGCGCAACGCGGCTGACCGTGTCCGACGCTGAGGCCGCGCGCGCCCTGGCGGACGGCCGCCTGGTCATCCTGCCGACCGAGACCGTCTATGGCCTCGCCGCCGACGCCGGAAACGCCGTCGCCGTCGCCGCCATCTTCGAAGCCAAGGGCCGGCCCCGGTTCAATCCCCTGATCGCCCATGTCGCCGACGCCATACAGGCCGAGACGATCGCCGTCTTCGACGCCCGGGCGCGGGCCCTGGCCGAGGCCTTCTGGCCCGGTCCCCTGACCATCGTGGCGGCGGTTCGGGACCGCGACCGGGTCTGTGACCTCGCCCGCGCCGGTCTGGACAGCGTCGCCGTCCGCGTCCCCGGCCACGCCCGCGCCCGCGCCGTCATCACTGCCTTCGGCCGCCCGGTCGTCGCGCCCTCGGCCAACCGCTCCGGCCGGCCCAGCCCCACGACCTTCGCTGACGCGGTCGAAGAGACCGGGGCCTTCGCGGCGGCGCTCATCGACGGCGGCGACTGCGCCGTGGGTGTGGAGAGCACGGTCGTCTCGGTGCTGGCCGGGCGCGTCTCCCTGCTGCGTCCGGGCTCGGTCACGCGCGACGACATCGAGGCCGTCGTCGGCCCTCTGGACAGGGACGGGGAGGGGCACCGCTCGCCCGGCCGCATGGCCCTGCACTATGCGCCCGAAGCGCCGGTGCGGATCGATGTCGTCGTCCCGCACCCCGACGAGATCCTGCTCGGCTTCGGCCCCGGCGTCGGCGCGCTCCGCTGGAGCCTGAGCCCCTCCGGCGATCTGCGCGAGGCGGCGGCCAATCTGTTCCGCAGGCTGCGCGAGGCGGATCGGGAGAAGCCGGCGGGGATCGCGGTGTCGCCGATCCCGGTGCAGGGGCTCGGCGAGGCCATCAACGACCGGCTGAAGCGCGCGGCGGGGTTTGTGGGGTAGTGATCGCTGGCTTCGCTGAAAGACGGCTCCTGACTCATTAGAGAATTCTGGAACGCCCGCTCCTGACCAGAGCATCTCGTGTCAACCTGCGCCCCGCAGCCACCCGCTCAGGCGCGTCGATCTGAGAAAGCCGGCTGCGCGTTCTGCTGGTCCATCAGCGTGATGCAGCAATGACACCGACTTGCCGATGGCCAGCGTCGAAAGCTGTGCCTTGCCCGCGCTTGACCAATGCGTTCGACGCAACTGGCTGATGCGTTTCGTGCGCCTTCCGCACGTTGAGCGCCGTCGGTATGTTCTTCAGACGCTGCCGAGCCCTGCCGTCATGAAGTTCTGAGACCGTTAAAACCAAAGATCCCCTCGGTCGCGCCAAGCGAGAACACAAGGACTGAGCCATGAAAGCCGCTATCGCCGCCCTCGCCCTGTCATTCGTCACTGCAGTCCCAGCCTTCGCCCAGTCAGCGCTTGCGCCGGCCCAGCTGGTGAGTGAACGGCTAATCGAAGACCGTCCCTCACTCATGGTGGTGGGCACTGTGCACCTGGCGAACAACAATCGTGACGTGCTGCGCACGGAAGTTGACGACGTGCTCAGCCCCCGGCGCCAAGCCGAGATCGAGGCTGTGGTGGCGGCGCTGGCCCGTTGGCGGCCTACGAGGATCGCCGTTGAGATCAAGACCAGAGATCAGGCCGCCCTTGATCGGCGCTACGCCGACTATCGCGCCGGAACCTATGTGCTGACCGCCAACGAGATTGACCAGATTGGCCTTCGGCTGGCGGCGAGACTGGGCCACGAGCGGATCTACGGCGTCGACTGGAACGACGCGTCGCCGGGCGATCAGGCGGCCTACGACTGGACGCAAGGCGCCGAGGCGGCGGGAGAGCAGGCGCGCCTTGCCGAACTGCGCAATCCGGTTCGCGGGCAACGGATCACCGACCTGGTCCAGTCCCGGCCGATCCATGACTGGCTGGCCGTGGTGAACACGCCCGAATACCTGTTGAGCATGCACAGGCCCTACTATGACATCGCTCTGCTGGGGACGCCGGAAGACGGCCAGGGAGCCAACTGGGTCGGCGCCTGGCATGGGCGCAACCTGAAGATTTTCGGCAATCTGGTACGGCTGGCCGAGACGCCCGGCGAGCGCGTGCTGGTCGTCTATGGCGCCGGGCACGCCTTCTTGCTGAATCGCTTCGCCGAGGAGAGTGGGGCGTTCAATGTGGAGCGCCCGGGAACTTGGCTCGCGTCTGTGGAGCCCTGACCATGGAAACAGCCGCCAACGGCGGGTCGCACTCGTGGGACGCTGGGCGTGCTGACTGGGGTAAGCCACCGCCGATCGGGTCGGCGAAATGACAGGCCGATGCTCCGAGGGTCGGGACCGGATTTCTTGCGATGACTTTACCGGCGCGCATATTCGCGAAGATCGGCGTCATGAACGACAGCCGGTGCGCACATTATCCAACGGTTGAGAGCGTCCCGATAGCCGTTTCTGGCGCATGACGGCCGCCGCTCACGCCATCGGCTACTGCGCCGTCCACCCGCCATCGATCGAGAAACTCGCCCCGTTGGCCGACGCCCCCAGGTCGCTGACCAGATACAGCATCATCCCGGTCAGCTCGTCCGTGGTCACGAACCGCTTGGTCGGCTGGGCCGCCAGGATCACGTCCTTCAGCACCGCCTCCTTCGACATCCCCCGCGTGCGGGCCTGGTCGGCGACCTGTTTCTCGACGATCGGCGTCTCGACATAGCCGGGGCAGATGGCGTTGCAGGTGATGCCGTCCTGCGCGACTTCCAGCGCCACCGTCTTGGTGAAGCCCAGCACGCCGTGCTTGGCCGCGACATAGGCGGACTTGAACGGGCTGGCGACCAGGCCGTGGGCCGAGGCGACATTGATGATCCGGCCGCGTCCCTGGGCCTTCATGATCGGGATCGCCGCCCGCGTCGCATAGAAGGTCGAGGACAGGTTGATGGCGATGATCTGTTCCCATTTGTCGGACGGGAATTTCTCCACCGCCTCGACGTGCTGGACGCCGGCGTTGTTGATCAGGATGTCGACCCGGCCCAGCTGGTGCTTGCCATAGGCGACCATGTCGGCGACCTCGTCGCCGCGCAGCATGTTGGCGGCGTGATAGCGAACCTGCACGCCGCAGCTGGCTTCCAGCTCCGACCGCGTGCGTTCGATCTCGGACGGGTCGCCGAGGCCGTTCAGCACCACGTCGCCGCCGCGCGAGGCGATGGCGCGGGCGAAGGCCAGGCCGATGCCCGAGGTCGAGCCCGAGATCACCGCCACCTGACCCTTCAGATCGCCGATGTCGCGGAAGGGCTCGCTGGCCGTCTGTGAGCCGTCACCGCGTTTGGGCCATTGGAACATAAGGGTCTCGTCCGTCCGTCAGTCTTGGATCGCCAGCCTAGCCGTTCGCGGTTGCGAAGGCGACAGTCGGGTTTAATTTCCCGATCTGATGAATATCCACTCTGTCTCGGTCGACGCCGCCTTGTCAAAGCGATAGCCGTCGCGGTCGAAGGCCTTGAGGTCCTCAGCCCGCTCGATCCGCTCGTCGATGGCGAACCGCGTCATGCCGCCGCGCGCCTTCTTGGCGAAGAAGGAGATGATCCGGCTCTCGCCGTCCTTCGATTCGCGGAAATGCGGCGTCACCACCGGCAGTTTCAGCGCCCGCGCGTCGACGGCGCCGAAATATTCCTGGCTGGCCAGGTTCACCAGCACGCGCTGACCCTGCCCCTCGGCGTCGGCGTTCAGGCATTTCGAGATCCGGTCGCCCCAGAAATCGTACAGGCTGGACCCCCGCCGGGTCTTCAGTCGCGTGCCCATCTCCAGCCGATAGGGCTGGATCCGGTCCAGCGGCCGCAGCAGGCCGTACAGGCCCGACAGAATGCGCACATGGTCCTGGGCGAAGGCCAGGCCGGACTCGTCCAGTTCGCGCGCCTTCAGGCCTTCATAGACGTCGCCGGCGAAGGCGAAGGCCGCCTGCACCCCGTCGGTCGATTCGGCGTCAAAGGCCTGGAACCGTTCGCGGTTCAGCCGGGCCAGGTCGTCGGAAAGGCTCATCAACCGCCGCAGCTCGGCCACCGTGCGGCCGCGCGCCGTCCGCGCCAGCGACGCCGTATCCTCGAGGAAGCGCCGCTCGCTGGCGGGCAGGCGTGGATCGGCTTCGGTGAAATCCAGCCGCTTGGCCGGGGACAGGACAATCAACAAGACAGGGCTCCGGCGGGGGAGCTGTCGGGATAGGCTGCTTCGGTGACGAATTGAACCGGGCGAGGGGTCGCGGTCAGCCGGCCTGTGAATACAACTTCGCCAGCACGGCCGGAATCCGCTCCGGCAGGTCTTCGGCGATCAGCCCCGGCCCGAACCCGCGCGCCGCCTCGGCGTGCATCCACACCGCCGCCCGCGCCGCGTCGAAACTGTCCATCCGCTGGGCCATCAGCCCGGCGATCATCCCCGCCAGCACATCGCCGCTGCCCGCCGTCGCCAGCCAGTGCACGCCATTGTCGTTGACCGAGAGACGCCCGTCCGGCGCCGCGATCACCGTTGCCGCGCCCTTCAGCACCACCACCGCCCCGGCCCGTTTCGCCGCCTCGGCCGCCGCCGCCTCGCGGCCCATGTCCAGCAGTCCGGGAAACAGCCGTTTGAACTCGCCCTCGTGCGGGGTCAGGACGTCGTCGCGGTCCAGCACCTCGAACAGGTCCGCCGGCCAGCCCTCGAACACGGTCAGGGCATCGGCGTCGACGACCAGGGCCGCGCCCGCGCCGGCCAGGGCGCGGACATTGGCCCGGGTGGCGTCGTTCACCCCCGCCGCGGGCCCTATCACCACCGCATCCAGGCCTTCGGCCGCCTCGGCCAGGGCCTCGTCGGAGCCGAACGGGGTCAGCATGATGGCCTCGATGGCCGGGGCGATCACGGCCGCCGCGTCGGGCGGGCACAGGATCCGCACCACCCCCGCGCCGATCCGCAGGCCGGCGCGCGCCGCCAGCCGCGCGGCGCCGGTCTGGGTCGCCTTGCCCGACACCACGCCCAGCCGTCCGCGCGCATGCTTGTGCGCATCCGCCGCCGGCCACGGCAGGGCGTCGCGCCAGTCGGGCAGGGCGGGCCGGATCATCGGCTGTCCGTTCCGTTCACGGATGGCGACTCCGGACGAAAAACGCTTGCCTTATTGTGCAATGCAATGTCCCTTTACCACCCGAGCGCGCGGCCTGTCGGAGCCCGCCCGGGAACGCTGATGAAAAAGATCGAAGCCGTCATCAAGCCCTTCAAGCTGGATGAAGTGAAGGAGGCGCTCCAGGACGCGGGCGTCCAGGGCATGACTGTCCTTGAGGCCAAGGGATATGGTCGCCAGAAGGGTCATTCCGAACTCTACCGCGGCGCCGAATACGTCATCGACTTCCTTCCCAAGATCAAGATCGAGGTGGTGGTTCCCGACGACATGGTCAACTCCGTGGTCGACGCCATCCAGACCGCCGCCCGCACCGGCAAGATCGGCGACGGCAAGATCTTCATCTCCGACGTCCTCGACGTCATCCGCATCCGCACCGGCGAAACCGGCGCGCAGGCTGTATAGACGATCCATCGACCGGCCGTTCCGCAAGGCGCGGCCGCTTTTCCTCCTCCCCCGCCAGACAGGATCCACAAGACATGAGCGCCGGCAAGATTCTCAAGGAGATCAAGGAGAAGGACGTCAAATACGTCGATCTCCGTTTCACCGACACCAAGGGTCGGATGCAACACGTCACCTTCGACATCGACCTGGTCGATGAGGAGTTCCTCGAAGAGGGGACCATGTTCGACGGCTCCTCGATCGCCGGCTGGAAGGCGATCAACGAGTCCGACATGCTGCTCAAGCCGGACCTGACCAATTTCTGGATCGATCCGTTCTACCAGCAGACCACGATGTTCCTGTTCTGCGACGTGCTGAACCCCGACACCGGCGAGCCCTACAACCGCGACAGCCGCTCGATGGCCAAGAAGGCCCTGGCCTATGTCCAGTCCTCGGGCGTGGGCGACACCGTCTTCTTCGGCCCGGAGGCCGAGTTCTTCATCTTCGACGACGTGCGCTGGTCGACCCAGCCGCACGACACCGGCTACGCCTATGACTCGATCGAGCTGCCGGCCAACACCGGCGCCGAATATTCCGAAGGCAACATGGGCCACCGCCCGACGCACAAGGGCGGCTATTTCCCGGTCAATCCGACCGACAGCGCCCAGGACCTGCGCGGCGAGATGCTGGGCGTCATGCGCGACCTGGGCATGCAGCCCGAGAAGCACCACCACGAGGTCGCCCCGGCGCAGCACGAACTGGGCCTCAAGTTCAGCGACCTGCTGACCATGGCCGACCGGCTGCAGCTGTACAAATACGTCATCCACAACGTCGCCGCCGCCTACGGCAAATCGGCCACCTTCATGGCCAAGCCGACCTTCGGCGACAACGGCTCGGGCATGCATGTGCACCAGTCGATCTGGCGTGACGGCAAGCCCCTGTTCGCGGGCGACAAATACGCCGGCCTGTCGGACATGTGCCTGTGGTACATCGGCGGCATCATCAAACACGCCAAGGCCATCAACGCCTTCGCCAACTCGACGACCAACTCCTACAAGCGCCTGGTCCCCGGCTACGAAGCCCCGGTGAAACTGGCCTATTCGGCCCGCAACCGCTCGGCCTCGATCCGTATCCCGTGGGTCAACTCGCCCAAGGCCAAGCGCATCGAGGCCCGCTTCCCCGATCCGATGGGCAACCCCTATCTGACCTTCGTCGCCCTGCTGATGGCCGGCCTCGACGGCATCGAGAACCGGATCGATCCGGGCGCCCCCGCCGACAAGAACCTCTATGACCTGCCGCCGGAAGAGCGCGGCTCGATCCCCGAGGTGTGCGGCTCGCTGAAGGAGGCGCTCGACAGCCTCGACAAGGATCGCGCCTTCCTCAAGAAGGGCGGCGTCATGGATGACGACTTCATCGACAGCTATATCGAGCTGAAGATGGAAGAGGTGATGCGCCTGCAACTGCACCCGCACCCGGTCGAATTCGACATGTACTACAGCTGCTGACCGGCGGCTGAGGCCCAACGAAAAGAGGCGCCGGACGGGAAACCGTCCGGCGCCTCTGTCGTTTGCGGGAGTCGCGACCTAGCGGTTGGTGGTCTCGACCTCGATGCCGTTCTCGCCGGCGCGGACGGTCGTGGTGTCGCCGTCGCGGCGGTCCTCGATGACCACGGGGGGACCGGGAACCTGAACCTCGCGCTCGATGACCACCGGATCGGCCGGGACCTCGCGCTCGATGATCGTCGTCGTATCGGTGTCGCGGTCGGCGTCCGCGTCGTTGTTCGCCGGCGTGCAGGCCGCGGCGGTGAAGGCGAGGGCGGAGAGCGCGGCGACGGCAGTCAGATGGCGGCGGATGGTCATGGGCGGACTCCTGAATGGGAACCCGGTGCAAACGGCCACGCTCGTCCGAGGTTCCGGTCAGGCTTCCGCAGCGTCAGCCTTCTTCCGCCGCATCTCGATCAGCCGCACGCACCAGATCGAGATCTCGTAGAGCAGCACCAGAGGCACGGCGAGCATGATCTGGCTGATCGGGTCGGGCGGGGTGACCACGGCGGCGACCACGACCACGGCCATGATGGCGTAGCGCCGGCCCTCGGCCATGACCTTCGACGAGATAATGCCGGCCAGACCCAGTAGGGTCATCACCACGGGCAGCTGGAAGCACAGGCCGAAGGCCAGAAGCAGGGCGGTGACCAGGTTCAGATAGTCCGACACCTTGGGCAGCAGGGCCGCCGAGACGCCGCCGCCGGTGATCTGCTGGCTCAGCGAGAACCACATGACGAACGGCAGCATGACGAAATAGACCAGCGCCGCGCCCAGCAGGAACAGCAGCGGCGCCGCCAGCAGGAACGGCAGGAAGGCGCCCTTCTCATTGCGGTACAGGCCCGGCGCCACGAACCGGTAGAGCTGCCAGGCCAGCACCGGGAAGGACACGACGATCGCCCCGAAGCCGGCCAGCTTCATCTTGGTGAACAGGATCTCCAGCGGTGCCGTATAGATCAGATTGACCGTCTGGCCGTCGACGCCGGGCAGGGGTTTCAGCCCCGCCGTGCCCAGGATCAGGTCCAGCGGCGAGACATGGCCGCCGGGCCCGACCGACTGGTGGAAGGCCGCCGCCGCCGCGAACGGCTTGACCAGGAAGATGTACAGCGGCTCGGCGAAGGCGAAGCAGAGAATGAAGCCGAGGACGAAGGCGATCACGCAGATCACCAGCCGCCCGCGCAGCTCGATCAGATGATCCATCAGGGGCGCGCGCGACGCCTCGATCTCGTCCTCGTCCCGATCCAGCCGGCTCACAGGTCGACCTTCTTCGCGCGGATGGGACGGGACTTGCCGCTGGCGGTCTTGATCGATGCCACGGGGGCCGGCGCGGTTGTCGCCGCGGCCTTGCGGGGTTTGGCCGCGGTCTTCGCCTTGGCTTTCGGCGCCGGCGCGTCGTCGAGCGGCGCCATCGCCGGCGGGCTGTCCGGCCATTCGTCCGGCGCGGGCAGCATGGCCGGTTCGGTGTCCAGCGGCTTGTTCAGATCATTGCGAATGTCGCGGAAGGCGGCGTCGGCTTCCGCCCCCAGCGGATGCATGCCCTGGCCGCTGCGCAACGCCTCGACCTCCTTGCGCAGTTCGTCCAGCTCGGACTGCCGCGCCATCTCGTCGAAGCTGGAGCGGAACTCATTGGCCATGGCGCGGGCGCGGGCCATCACCTTGCCGATCTTGCGCATCAGCAACGGCAAATCCTTTGGCCCCACCACAAGCAGGGCCACGATGCCGATCACGAGGATTTCAAAGCCGCCGATACCGGGGCCGAGGCCACCCATCCGTCAGGTCTCCGACGTCAATGAGGGGGTTACGACTTCAGGTCTTCTTTTTCGGCGTCGGTGCGGGGCAGGGCGCCCGCGCGCTCGTCCGAAGGCTTGTCCGAATCGGTGTCCTTCAGGCCCTCGCGGAAGGCCTTGATGCCCTTGGCGGCGTCGCCCATCAGGCCGGACAGTTTGCCCCGGCCGCCGAACAGCAACAGGGCGATGATGGCGACAATGGCCCAGTGCCAGATGCTGAAAGAACCCAAGACCCGTCTCCTCGTTCGGGCCGATGCGGGGCCCGCTCAAACACTTGTGCCGCATATAGGCCGTTCAGTGGCGCGACGCCAAGCGAACCTGTTAGGACGCGCCCATGAGTCACGTGATCATCCACACCGACGGCGCCTGCAAGGGCAACCCCGGCCCCGGCGGCTGGGGCGCGATCCTGCAGACCGGCGGCGGTCACGAGAAGGAGCTGTGGGGCGGCGAGCCGCTGACCACCAACAACCGGATGGAGCTGATGGGTGCGATCAGCGCGCTGGAGGCCCTGACCCGGTCCTGTCGCGTCGATCTGCACACCGACAGCCGCTACGTCATGGACGGCATCACCAAATGGATCGGCCCGTGGAAGGCGCGCGGCTGGAAGACGGCCGACAGGAAGCCGGTCAAGAACGAGGACCTGTGGAAACGACTCGACGCCGCCCGCGCCCGGCATGAGGTCAAATGGCACTGGGTCAAGGGCCATGCCGGGCATGAACTGAACGAACGCGCCGACGGCCTCGCCAACCGCGGGATCGAGGATATGCGGGCGGGTTAGACCGCCCGCACCTTCAGCTTCGGTCCGTCCATCCCCTCGACGATGACGCTCTCGCCCGCCAGCGGCGCCGCGCCCTCGATTTCGGCGACCCATTCGGCGCCCGAGACGAACACCCGGCCGCGGCCGTCGACGAAGGCCTGGACCACCTGGGCCCGCTGGCCGATCAGGCGGGCGTCGCGAGCGTTGATGTCCGGGGCATCGGACGGATTGACCCGCTGGATCAGGCGACGCGACAGCAGGGTCGCGGCCACGGTCAGGGCGGCGAACAGGGCGACCTCGCCGGGGAAGTTCAGCGGAAGGCCCAGGGCGGTGACCACCGCCACCACCCCCGCCGAGACCGCCGGCCACAGCAGCCATTCGGTCGAGAAGGCGGCCTCGATGGCCAGCAGGATCACGCCCAGAGCCAGCCAAATCCAGAACGGCTGGGCGGCGTGCAGTTCGGTCAGGGCGTCCATCGGTCAGGTCCTCGGCACGGAGGGACGGGGCGGGCGGGGCGGTGCAGGCGGTGTGGCTCGCGGCGGGGGCGGGGCGTCGCGACGCCCGTCGCTGCGGCCCTGCTGCTGTTCCCTGGCCAGACCGACCAGTTCGCCCAGGCCGGCGATGGTGCCGACCAGGCCGGACATCTCCGCCGGGACAATGACCGTCTTGGCCGTCGGGTTGCGGGCCAGTTCGGCGAAGGCCTCGACGTATTTCTGGGCCACGAAATAGTTGATCGCATTGACGTCGCCGGCGGCGATGGCCTGGGACACCATGGCCGTCGCCTTGGCCTCGGCCTCGGCTTCGCGCTCGCGGGCCTCGGCGTCGCGGAAGGCGGCCTCACGGCGGCCTTCGGCTTCCAGAATGGCGGCCTGTTTGGCGCCCTCGGCGCGGGCGATGGCGGCCTGTTTCTCGCCGTCGGCCTCGGTGATGACGGCGCGGCGCTCGCGCTCGGCCTTCATCTGACGCGCCATGGCGTTGGTGATGTCGGCCGGCGGGGTCAGGTCCTTGATCTCGATCCGGTTGACCTTGACGCCCCACGGCTCGGTCGCCGCGTCGATCACGGTCAGCAGGCGCGAGTTGATCGAGTCGCGCTGGAACAGCACCTCGTCCAGCTCCATCGAACCGACCACGGTGCGCAGGTTGGTCGAGCACAGCTGGGTGATGGCGTAGGGCAGGTTCTCGATCCGGTAGGCGGCGGCCGAGGCCTCCATCACCTGGATGAAGACGATGGCATCCACCTTGACCATGGCATTGTCCTTGGTGATGACCTCTTGCTGAGGCACATCAAGAACTTGTTCCATCATGTTCATGCGTCGGCCGATCCGCTCGACGAACGGCGTCAGGATGCTGATCCCGGGGCTGAGGGTGCGGGTGTATTTGCCAAACCGCTCGACCGTCATCTCGCGCCCCTGGGGCACGATCTTGACCACGCTGAACAGCAGCACAAAGGCCAGTGCGACCAGCGCGGCGGTGAATAGAACCGAGGTGTCCATGATATCTCCCTGTCCGTTCAGGTTAGCACCCTGTGGCCCGCGCGCCACAGAAACCGGACGCGGCAAGATGACATCCGCGTAATCCTGCTCGCTCAGCGCGCGTCGGCGGCCATCCGGATGATCCGCCGCGTTTCGGACCAGTCAATCAGCGCCTCGACCTCGTCCAGCGCCACGAACCGCGCCTCGGCGGCGTCATCGCCGGCCACCGGCTCCCCGGAAAGCCAGCGCGCCGCATAGTCGATCAGCACATAATGCCGCCCTGCTTCGGGGAAGAGCCCGTCTACCACGTCGATCAGCCCCGTGATTTCCGCCTCGACCCCGGTCTCTTCCCGCAACTCCCGCAGGGCCGCGTCCATCGCCCGCTCGCCGGGCTCGATGCGGCCGCCGGGCAGGCTCCATTCGCCCTGGCGAGGCGGCGTCCCGCGCCGGACCAGCAGCACCGAATCGCCCCGCAGACAGGCGACGCCGACGGCGGGGACGGGGGCAGACAGGGGGTTGGACATCCGACAACCCTGACACGGCCCTTTCGCCGCGCCCATGACTTTGAGACAAGGGCCGCATGACCGCCCCGTCGCCCGCCGCCCTCGCCGCCCTGAAATCCGCCCTCGGCGACGGCGGCTGGACCGACGATGCCGCCGAGATCGCCCCCTGGCTGACCGAGTGGCGCAATCGCTGGCACGGCCACACGCCGCTGATGCTGACCCCCCGCTCGACGGCTGAAGTCGCCGCCGCCGTCCGGGTCTGCGCCGAACATCGCATCGCCCTCGTCCCCCAGGGCGGCGACACCGGCCTCGTCGGCGGCCAGATTCCCTATGGCGAGGTCCTGCTCTCGACCCGCAAGCTGCGCGCCGTCCGCGACGTCACCCCCCTGGATGACGCCATGACCGTCGAGGCCGGGGTCACGTTGGCGGAGGCCCAGCAGGCCGCCGCCGCCGCCGACCGCCTGTTCCCGCTCAGCCTCGCCGCCGAGGGCACGGCCACCATCGGCGGCGTGATCTCGACCAACGCCGGCGGCACGGCGGTGATCCGCTACGGCGTCATGCGCGACCTGGTGCTGGGCATCGAGGCGGTGATGCCCGACGGCGAGGTGTTCAACGGTCTCAAACGGCTGCGCAAGGACAACACCGGCTACGACCTGAAACAGCTGCTGATCGGCGCCGAGGGCACCCTCGGCGTGGTCACCGCCGCGACCCTGAAACTGTTCCCCGTCATGCGCAGTCGCGCCACCGCCATGGTCGGGCTGGACGCGCCCGCGGCCGCCATCGAGCTGTTGGCCCGGGCCAAGGCCGAGACCGGCGGCGGGGTCGAGGCGTTCGAGCTGATGAAGCGGATCGGCATGGGCTTCGTCCTCGCCAACATCCCCGACACGCGCGAGCCGCTGGACAGCACGCCCCCCTGGTACGTCCTGATCGAACTGGTCTCGGGCGAGCCCGGCGCCGCCGACGCCGCCATGGACCGGCTGCTGACCCACGCCTTCGAAACCGGCCTGATCACCGATGCCGCCATCGCCCAGAACGACAGCCAGCGCACCGCCTTCTGGAAGGTGCGCGAAGAGCAGTCCGCCGCCCAGAAGCCCGAGGGCGGCGGCTGGAAGCACGACGTCTCGGTGCCGATCTCGCGCATCGCCGACTTCCTCGAGGAGGCCACCGCCGCGGTCGAACGCTTCCACCCGGGCGCGCGGGTCAGCGCCTTCGGCCACGTCGGCGACGGCAATCTGCATTATGACGTGCTCTGCCCCGTCGGCGGCGACCGCCCGGCCTTTCTCGCCCGCTGGGAGGAAGGCTCGCAGATCGTCCACGACATCGTCGCCCGCTACGACGGCTCGATCTCCGCCGAACACGGCCTCGGCCGGCTCAAGACGGAGGAGGCGCGGCGCTACAAGTCGCCGCTCGAACTCCGCACCATGCAGGCCGTCCGCGCCGCCATCGACCCGCACCGGATCATGAACCCGGCGGTTCTGTTCTGAGGGCGGCCCGAGGGGCCAAAATCCGGGCTCGGCGCCGGTGGCCTGCGTAAGCGGGTTCATCACAAAGACCACGAAGAAGGCACGAAGGACACGAAGAGTACGGTGCCTGAACCCGTCTTTCGCGGGCCCTTGCCCGCCAACCGATTCTCTTGCGCCTCCCTGACGGGAGACGCGGCCCGCCGGCCCCTTCGTGTCCTTTGTGATTCCCTTGTGCCCTTCGTGATGAACCGGCCCGGGTCCGTGCATGCGGGGAGGGTCCCGCTTGCCCCCATTGCCTGATCGTCCTACCCCTCCGGCTCGATTCAACGCCGCCGGAGCCCCTGTATGACCCTCGCCCTGTTGTTCCCCGGACAAGGCAGCCAGTCGGTCGGCATGGGCGCGGCCCTCGCCGACGCCTTCGCCTCCGCCCGCGAGGTCTATGCCGAGATCGACGACGCCCTCGGCCAGAAGCTGTCGGTGCTGATGCGCGAGGGCCCCGAGGACCAGCTGACCCTGACCGAGAACGCCCAGCCCGCCCTGATGGCCGTGTCGCTGGCCGCCGCCCGGGTGCTCAGGGTCGAGTTCGGCGTCGATGTCAGCCGCGCCGGCTTCGTCGCCGGCCATTCGCTCGGCGAATACTCCGCCCTGTGCGCCGCCGGTTCGATCACCCTCGCCGACACCGCCCGCCTGCTGAAGCTGCGCGGCCAGGCCATGCAGCGCGCCGTACCGGTCGGCAAAGGCGCCATGGCCTCCCTGATCGGCCCGAAGACGGACCTCGCCCTCGCCGAGGCCGCCGCCGCCGCCGGCTCCGAGGTCGGGGTCTGCGTCGTCGCCAATGACAACAACGCCGGCAATATCGTCATCTCGGGCGACAAGGCCGCCGTCGATCGCGCCATCGAAAAGGCCAAGGAACTGGGCGCCCGCGCCATCCCCCTGAACGTCTCGGCCCCCTTCCACTGCCCGCTGATGCAGCCCGCCGCCGATGAAATGGCCGAGGCTCTGTCCGGCGCGACCCTGGTCGCACCCTCGGTCGCCGTCGTCGCCAACGTCACCGCCCGCCCCGAGCGCGACCCCGAGGTCCTGCGCCGCCTGCTGGTCGAACAGGTCACCGGCCGCGTCCGCTGGCGCGAGAGCATGGAATGGATGGCCGGGGAGGGCGGCGTGACCCGCTTCGCCGAGATCGGCTCGGGCAAGGTCCTGACCGGCATGGCCAAACGCATCGCGCCGGAGGCGGAAAGCCTGTCGCTGAACACGCCGGAAGACCTTGAGGCGTTCGCGAAGTCGCTGGCCTGAGCCGATGAGGTGGCCGAGCGTCTATCTGTTCGCTTGGCTATATTCCACGGTCGGTTTGCTGTTGATCTTCCTCTTCGTGGCCGTTCCGATCCTGTCGATGGCCAACGCGTTGGAGGGTGACTGGCGCGTTCCGGCCCTCTTCGCAGCAGGCGCGGTCTGGTTGGGGTTCGGGTTCAGCTTCTCGAAATTCCCCACCTGTCCGCGCTGCGGTTACAGTCCATATGTCTGGGCGAGAGGCCGTCGCTTCTCCTCATTCCCGAGGTCGCATTGCAGCCGGTGTGACCTGAATCTCAAAAAGTTCGGGCTGTTTGACCCGAGAGCAAAGCGAGAACCCCATGTTTGATCTCACCGGCAAGACCGCCCTCGTCACCGGCGCCACGGGCGGCATCGGCGGCGCCGTGGCCCGCGCCCTGCACGCCCAGGGCGCGACCGTCGTCCTCTCCGGCACCCGCGAGGCGGTGCTGCAGGACCTCGCGAAGGACCTCGGCGAACGCTCCTTCGCCGCCGCCGCCAATCTGTCCGACGCCGAATCGGTCGACGGCCTGATCGCCCGCGCCGAGGAGGCCGCCGGTGCTCCGCTCGACATCCTCGTCGCCAACGCCGGCATCACCAAGGACGGCCTGCTGATGCGGATGAAGGACGAGGACTTCCAGGACGTCATCCGCATCAACCTCGAGAGCTATTTCCGCCTCTCCCGGGCCGCCATGAAGGGCATGATGAAGCGCCGTTCGGGCCGGATCATCGGCGTCACCTCGATCGTCGGCGTCACCGGCAACCCGGGCCAGACCAACTACGCCGCCTCCAAGGCCGGCATGATCGGCTTCTCCAAGTCGCTGGCCCAGGAGGTCGGCAGCCGCGGCATCACGGTCAACTGCATCGCCCCGGGCTTCATCACCTCGCCGATGACCGACGTGCTCAACGACCAGCAGCGCGAGACCATCCTCAAGACCATCCCGCTCGGCCGGCTGGGCACGGGCGACGAGATCGCCGCCGCCGCCGTCTATCTGTCGTCCGACGAAGCCGCCTATGTCACGGGGCAGACCCTGCACGTGAACGGCGGCATGGCGATGATCTGATGAAAATTCTCCGCATCCTCGCCACCATCCTCAGCGGCCCGATGCTGCTGATCGGCATCATCTGGGTCCTGCAGGGGCTGAACATCCTGCCGGGCAGCTTCATGACCGGCCAGATCATCTGGGCCATCTATGGCGCGCCCCTGGCGCTGGCGGGCGGCGGGCTGGTCTGGTGGGTGAACCGGGGCGTTCAAACCCGGTAACGGGCTATTTCCCGCCCGCGCCGCCGTGCTAAAGCCTCCGCAACCGGATGGCCTGAGTCTTCGTTCAAGGCTTGCGTCGCCGTCGCCGTCGTCATACGGCAGGATTTGAGATAACAGCCGCCCCGGCGGCCCCAAAAGCAGAGACCCCCATGTCCGACACCCTGGAACGCGTCCGCAAGATCGTCATCGACCACCTGGACGCCGATCCGGAGAAGGTCGTCGAAAAGGCCAGCTTCATCGACGACCTGGGCGCTGACTCGCTCGACAACGTCGAACTGGTCATGGCCTTCGAGGAAGAATTCGACATCGAAATCCCGGACGACGCCGCCGAACACATCCAGACGGTCGGCGACGCCGTGAAATTCATCGACGAGAAGCTGGCGGGCTGATCGCCGCCCCTTCGAAACGGCTTTGATGGCCGCCGTGGCGCGCCCCTAGCGGGGCCGTCCGGCGGCCATTACTGTTTGCGGTCAGGATTCTGTAGCGAGGAGCGCTCATGCGCCGCGTCGTCGTCACCGGCCTCGGTCTTCTCACCCCCCTCGGCTGGGGCGTCGAGCATAACTGGAAGGGCATCCTCGAGGGGCGGTCGGGTATCGGCCCGATCACCAATTTCGACACCGAGGGCTATGGCTGCACCATCGCGGGCGAGATTCCCTCGGTGGATGGCCGCGGCGGCGGCGCGCCCGGTCAGCCCGGCGTGTTCGACCACGAAAAGGTCATGTCGCCCAAGGACCGCAAGCGGGTCGACGACTTCATCGTCTACGCCATCGCCGCCGCCGACGAGGCCCTGGCCGATTCCGGCTGGAAGCCCGAGACCGAGGAACAGCGCGAACGCACCGGCGTCATGGTCGGCTCGGGCATCGGCGGCCTTGGCCCCATCGCCGACACCGCCATCATCCTCAAGGAGCAGGGCCCGCGCCGGGTCAGCCCCTTCTTCATCCCCTCGGCCCTGATCAATCTGACCAGCGGCCAGATCTCGATCCGCCACGGGCTCAAGGGCCCGAATCACTCGGTCGTCACCGCCTGCGCCACCGGGGCCCACGCCATCGGCGACGCGGCCCGGATGATCATGCTGGACGACGCCGACGTCATGGTCGCGGGCGGGGCGGAAAGCTCCATCGTTCCCATCGGCATCGCCGGCTTCCTGGCCTGCAAGGCCCTGTGCACCGCCTATAACGATGCGCCCGAAAAGGCCTCGCGGCCGTGGGACAAGGACCATTCGGGCTTCGTCATGGGCGAGGGGGCCGGCATCGTGGTGCTGGAAGAGTACGAGCACGCCAAGGCCCGCGGCGCGACCATCTATGCCGAGGTCATCGGCTACGGCATGAGCGGCGACGCGTATCACATCACCGCCCCGGCCGAGGACGGCAACGGCGGCTACCGGGCCATGCAGATGGCCATCAAGCGCGCCGGGATCGACGTCTCGGACATCGATTACGTCAACGCCCACGGCACCTCGACCATGGCCGACTGGATCGAGGCCGGCGCCATCGAGAAACTGATGGGCGATCACGCGCCGAACGTCGCCCTGTCCTCGACCAAGTCGATGACCGGCCACCTGCTCGGCGCCGCCGGGGCGATCGAGGCGATCTTCTGCATCCTCGCCATCCGCGACCAGGTCGCGCCGCCGACGATCAATCTCGACAACCCCGAGCGCGAGACGCCCCTCAACATGGTGCGCGGCAAGGGCCAGCCGATGGAGATCGACGTGGCCATGTCCAACAGCTTCGGCTTTGGCGGCACCAACGCCTCGGTCATCTTCCGGAAGGTCGGCTGATGTCGGTGGAGCGTCGTTCGGGCCGCAAGACGGCGTTTCTGGCGGCCACGGCCACCTTCAGCACCTTCCTGATCATCGCCCTCGTCGCGGCCTGGAGCGTCTTCTACGCCCCCGGCCCGTCCGCCCGTGAAGGCCAGTCGACCATCGTCAGCCTGCCCTCCGGGGCCGGCGTATCGGCCATCGCCGCCACCCTCAAATCGGCGGGCGTGATCCGCTCGACCGACATGTTCAAGGCCGCCGCCACCCTGACCGGCGCTGACCGCAAGCTGCGCGCGGGGGAATATGAGGTGCCGTCCGGGTCTTCGCTGCGCTCGGTCATTGTCCTGCTGGTCGAGGGGCGGGTGGTCCGCCACTACGTCACCCTGCCCGAGGGCTGGTCTTCGGCCCAGGCCGTCGCCATCCTGAACAACCAGACCCTACTGACCGGCACGGTCGAGACCACGCCCGAGGAGGCCAGCCTGTGGCCCGACACCTATGAGGTCAGCCGCGGCGAGAGCCGCGCCTCGGTTATCGCCCGCATGCGCCGCGCCCGCGACGAGAACCTCGCCCGCCTCTGGGCCGCGCGCAGTCCCAACACGGTCGTCCGCACGCCGGAAGAGGCCATGATCCTGGCCTCCATCGTCGAGAAGGAAACCGGCGTCGCCGCCGAACGCCCCCGCGTCGCCGCTGTCTTCACCAACCGTCTGCGCTCCGGCATGCGGCTGGAGAGCGACCCGACCATCGAATACGGCATCACCAAAGGCGTGCCGCTGCGCCGGGGGCTGAGACGGTCCGAACTCGACCGGCCCAATCCGTGGAACACCTATCAGATCGACGGCCTGCCCCCGACCGCCATCTCCAATCCGGGTCGCGACGCCGTCGCCGCCGTGCTCAATCCGCCGTCGACCGCGGACATCTTCTTCGTCGCCGACGGCTCGGGCGGCCACGCCTTCGCCCGGACCTATGACGAACACCTCGCCAACGTCGCCCGCTGGCGCGAGATCGAGCGCCGCCGGGCCGGCGTGCCGCCCGCCGCGCCGGAAGCTCCGGCCCTGACGCCGGTTCCGGAAGTCCCTCCGGCCAACCCGACGTCCGGCATGGCCGTGCCCCCCGGCGCGCGCGTGATCACCATTCCCGCCCCCGCCCCCGCCGGATGAGCGCCATCTCGGGCATGACCGGCTTCGGCCGGGCCGACGGCGCGCATGGCGACTGGTCCTGGTCGGTCGAGGCCCGCTCGGTCAACGGCCGCAATCTGGAGGTCCGCTTCCGCGGCCCGCCCGGCTTCGACACCCTCGAGCGCCACGCCAAGACCGCCGCCCAGGCCCGCCTCAGCCGCGGTCAGGTGACCCTCGGCGTCCAGGCCAAACGCGAGCTCGGCGTCGCCGCGCTGAAGGTCAATGCGGACGTCCTCGCCCACTATCTGACCCTCGCCAATCAGCTGGCGGAGGAGGGGGCCACCCCGCCCTCGGCCGACGGCCTGCTGTCCCTGCGCGGCGTGCTGGACGCCCCCGAGGAGGTCGACGACCCCGAGGCCCGCGCCGCCGTCGAGGCCGCCATGGCCGCCTCGATCGATCTGGCCCTCGACGCCCTGAAGCTCTCCCGCGACCGCGAGGGCGGCCAGCTGCTGCCCGTCGTCACCGACTTCATCGGCCGCATCAACGCCCTGACCGCCCAGGCCGAAACCGAAGCCGCCGCCCAGACCGACGCCATCCGCGAGCGCTTCACCCGCCGCATGACCGAACTGGCCCCCGATGCGCCGGGGCTTGAGGACCGCATCTTCCTCGAGGCCGCCTCCCTCGCCACCAAGGCCGACGTCCGCGAGGAGCTGGATCGCCTCGCCGCCCACGTCGCCTCGGCCCGCGAACTGTTGCGGCAACCCCCCGCCGGCCGGAAACTCGACTTCCTGATGCAGGAATTCATGAGGGAGGCGAACACCCTCTGCTCGAAATCGGCTACGACCGCGCTCACCGGAATCGGCCTCGAGCTCAAGGCCGTGATCGAACAGCTGCGCGAACAGGTCCAGAATGTCGAATGAACGCCACCCCCGCCGCGGCGTCCTGCTGATCGTGGCCAGCCCCTCGGGGGCCGGCAAGACCAGCCTGTGCCGCCGCCTGATGGCTGACCACGGCGGGCTGGAGCTGTCCATTTCCATGACCACCCGGGCCATCCGCCCCGGCGAGGTCGCCGACCGCGACTATCATTTCGTCGATGACGCCGAGTTCCAGCGCCTCGTCGACGCCGACGCCTTCCTCGAATGGGCCGACGTTCACGGGGCCCGCTACGGCAGCCCGCGCGCGCCGATCGACCGCGCCCTGTCCGAGGGCCGCGACGTCCTGTTCGACATCGACTGGCAGGGCGCCCGCGACATCGCCGCCAAATGCCCCGAGGACGCCGTCCGCGTCTTCATCCTGCCGCCCAGCCTCGAAGAACTCCGCCGCCGCCTCGTCACCCGTTCGCAGGACGCCGACGAGGTCATCGAGCGCCGCATCCAGAACGCCAAGGGCGAGATCGAGCACTGCGGCCAGTTCGACTACGTCTTCGTCAACGACGATTTCGACCGCAGCTACGCCGAACTGGCCCACATCTATCACGCCGAACGCTCGAAGCGGTTCCGCAACATCTGGGTCGAGAATTACAAGGACGCCCTGCTCAACGAGGCGGTCTAGCGGCGTTCTTCTCCGCTTGAGGGCGAAGGTGCGCCGGAGGGGCGGATGAGGGGTGAGCCTGCTCAGGAGCGACTGACCGCCGGTCTGCCGACGGCATCGCTGCTTCCGACCCCAAGGCGACATCGGCTACGAGGAGCATGACCCGGCGGTGGCGCGGCCTAGTCCTGCAGGTTTTCGCCGACCACAAACTCGTCCGAGAGGCGATCACGGGCTGCAGCGAGGATCGAGGGGTAGTCGGTGCGGAAAGGCTCGCGAAGCGTCGCTTTCAGTTTTTCATCCAGCTGTTTCAATACGACCAGCTCGGCGGGGCTCTGAAAGCACTGGGCAGACGGTGTTGGCTGCGGGGCGTCGTCAATCCAGCGGGACAGCAGTTCGAACAGGACCAAAGCCTGGTCCTTCTCGAGTTGGAGAGTCGTTTTTCCCGAACGCCCGCCTGATCCGAACATCACGACCTCGCTGTCACCGCAGGCAAGATAGCGAAGGCGGGTGTGCGAACAAGGCGTCCGCTCACCCACCCCAGCTGAAGGTCTCATTGTCTCACGCCGCTTGCGGCCCCGATGGTTTCCTTCTCCCTTGAGGGGAGAAGGCTCCCTTCACGCCTTCTCGATCGCGGCCGCGATCTGCTCCGTCGAATGCCCGGTCAGGTCCTTGGAGATCTCGCCGACCACCCGCGCCGCCGTCTCCTTGTGCCAGCCCTTGCGCAGCTGACCCATGGTCTTGGGCGCGGCGATGACCAGCAGGTGTTCGACCTTGTTGGTCAGCACCCATTTGTTCAGCACCTCGGTCACGCCCAAGGCGAAGCCGTCCTCGGCCTGGGTGTCGTTGTCGGGGTTGGCCTCGCTGGAGATGCGGCCGGCGGCGCCGGAGGCGCGGTCCGCGATCTCCGGTGTCGGCTTCGCGGTCAGGGCGATCGCCTGCTGACCCGTGTTCTCGAACAGCGCCAGCTTCTCGCCGTCGACGACGGCCACGAGCGTGCCTTTGGAAAGTTTCATCCGGAGTCTCCGACTGTGGGGGGACCTGACGAACGTTCCGGGCGCGTCGCGGTTGCCATGGGTCGACGAGACGAGACGGCCAGGTCCGACGTCAGGGTCGGCCCTGCGGCCCGCATCCGATGCGTGAACACCGTTGACAGAACAGCGATCCTGAGTGCATCTGCCCGACCGTTGGGGGAAGACGCAAGGTGTTGAAATTTATACGACGATTGCTCTGTACGCATACGTACAGTTGGTCGGAGCGTCGCCAGGGATACTACTGTCGCGATTGTGGCCGGTTCCAGCGCGAGCGCCCGGTCCGGGAGGAGGGCTGACATGCTGATTCGCACCGAACTGGGCCGTTCCGGCGACTGGATCCTGGTCAAGCAGCAGCTGGTCGGCGTCAGCGGACAGGTGTGCAGCACCACCTATGAACTCGCCGGTCCGCGTCCAAGTCACTACACCGCCCTGGCCGACGCCCGGGCCGCTTTCAAGCGCGCAACGACCCGGGTGATGGAGAACGCGGCCTAGCGGACGACCTCGAGCGCGCCCGCCAGCCTCAGAAATCCCGCCCCGTCGACCACCTCGGCCCGCGCGTCCGGCTCGATCCCCGCCGCCTCGCACAGCGCCGCCCCGCCCAGCGTCTTCAGGCTCGAGCGCAGCATCTTGCGCCTCTGGCCGAAGGCCGCCGCCGTCACCCGCTCCAGCCGCTTCAGCGTCCCGGCGTCGGGCCGGTCCGCGCGCGGGACCAGATGCACCACGGCGCTCGCCACCTTGGGCGGCGGCGTGAAGGCGGCGGCGGGCAGGTGCATGACCAGCCGCGCCTCGCACACCGCCTGGGCGATCACCGCCAGCCGGCCATAGGCGTCGTCCCCCGGCGCGGCGACGATCCGTTCGGCCACTTCCTTCTGGAACATCAGGGTCAGGGCGTGGGGAGTCCACGGGCCGGTCAGCCATTTGATCAGCAGCGGCGTGCCGACATTGTAGGGCAGGTTGGAGACCACATGCGCCGGTCCCTCGACCAACTCGGCCTCGCACACCTTGAGGGCGTCGGCCTCGACCACGACCAGCCGGCCGGACCCGTCGTCCAGTTCGGCCAGCAGCGGCAGGAAGCGCGGATCCTTCTCGACCAGCACCACCCGGCCGGCGTCGCTCTCCAGCAGCGCCCGCGTCAGCCCGCCGGGTCCCGGCCCGACCTCGATCACGGCCCGCCCTTCGAACGGTCCGGCCAGTCGCACGATCTTGCGGGTCACATTCAGGTCCAGCAGGAAATGCTGCCCGAAGCTCTTCTTCGCCAGCAGGCCGTGGGCGTCGAGCGTTTCGCGGAGGGAGGGGAGGTCGGTGGGGGTCACCGGTGTTTCATAGGGCAGAGGCGGGAGAAGTGGTTAGTGGTTAGTGGCCAGTGGCTCGTGATTGCGCTTGCCTGTCAGCGGAAGGGCGGCGCGGATGGCGCCACTGCACCGGCGCCCGCCAACCACTGGCCACTAGCCACCCTCTTCCCCGCCATCTCCCCCGCCAGTCGCACCGCCGCGATCAGACTGTCCGCCCGGGCCAGACCCTTGCCCGCGATGTCGAACCCCGTCCCGTGGTCCGGCGAGGTCCGCACCACCGGCAGGCCCAGGGTCGTGTTGACCCCGCCCCAGAAGTCCAGCGTCTTGACCGGGATCAGGGCCTGATCGTGATACAGGCACAGCACCGCGTCATAGGTCGCGCGGGCCTCGTCATGGAACAGGGTGTCGGCGGGGCGGGGGTCGCTGATGTCGATGCCCTCGGCGCGCAGGGCGGCGGCGGCGGGGATCAGGACCGCGATCTCCTCCAGCCCGATCGATCCGCTCTCGCCCGCGTGCGGGTTCAGCGCCGCCAGCGCCAGCCGTGGGGCGGCGAGGCCAAAGTCGCGCTTCATCGCCTCATGCACGACGCGAGCGGTGCGCTGGACCCGTTCGGCGGTGACCAGTTCCGGCACCTCGGCCAGCGGCGCGTGGATGGTCACCAGACAGGCGCGCAGGTCCTTCGCGGTCAGCATCATCACCGGCCCGCGCGTCCCGGCGAAGGGGACGTCGGCGGTCAGTTCAGCGATGAATTCCGTATGGCCGGGAAAGCGGAAGCCGGCGGCGTAGAGCGGGGCCTTGGCGATGGGGGCGGTGACGACGCCCGAGGCCTCGCCGGACAGGGCCAGGCCGACCGCCTCTTCGATCCAGTCGGCCACGGCCCCGGCGTTGGCCGGTTCGGGACGGCCGGACGTGACGGGCGCGGGCAGGGGATGATCCAGCACGGGAATGGCGCGCGCGAACACGGCGACAGCGTCGGCGGCGGACAGGACGGACTCGACCGGCTGGCCCTGGGCGCGCAGCAGGGCGGCGTCGCCGATGACGACGAAGGCCGGGCCGTCGGCCCTCAGCGCGACCCAGGCCCGGGCGATGATCTCCGGTCCCACGCCCGCCGGTTCGCCCATCGACAGGGCCAGCGGCGCGGGACCGGCGGTCATTACTTGTACTCGATAAGGGCGTCCTCGCGCAGGTCGCGCATATAGCGGCGGCCGAGGGTGGCGAGGTTCTGGCGGAACAGCTGGTTCTCGACGGTCTGGGCGTCGGGCGCCTCGGCCCCGCCGACGCGGCGTCCGCAGACGCCCAGCAGATGGACGCCCAGCGGGGTCCGGACCGGCGTGCTGACCGAACCGACCGCGGCCGAGCGCGCGACCTGCTGGAATTGCGGCGCCAGGTTCTGCACATCCGCCTCGCCGAGGTCGGCGCCGAGCAGACCCTGCTCAGACGTGGCCCGGGCCAGCATGGTGTCGCAGGTCAGCTGGGGACGCAGGGTCTCCAGCCGCTGCGTCGCCGCCGTCACCTCGGCCTCGGTGGCCGTCTCCGGCAGTTCGATCATCACCTGCTTGATCTGCACCAGGTTCGACGCGGCCCCGTCGCGCTTGTCGCGCATATAGACGATGTAGACCCCGCCCTCGACCGGGATCGGCCGCGACAGCTGGCCGACTTCCAGTTGATCGAGCGCCTGCTGCAGGGCCGGCTGCATGGTGCCTTCCACGACCCAGCCGGCGTCGCCGCCGCGCGTCGAGGAGGGCGCGGCCGAGAACTGCTGGGCCACCGCCTGGAAGGGGGCGCCCTGCACCATCTGCTGCACCAGCTGGTTGGCGCCGTTCAGCGCCGCCTGCTGACCGCCGACGCGGGCCGATTCGATGTAGATCTCGCCGATCAGATACTGCTTCTTGGCGGCGGCTTCGGACACCTGACGCAGGGCCGCCGCGACGGCGGCCTGGCTGACCCGGGCGCGGCTCTGGAAACGACCGCCCACCAGTTGCGACCACCCGAGCTGAACGCGGACCTGCTCGCGAAGCGTGGACGGGCGAATGCCGCCCTGGATCAGGAACTCGTTATAGGCCTGCGGCGAGGCGCCGACCTCCTGCGCCATGGCGGCGAGCTCCTGGTCGACGTCCTGCTCGCTGATGACCAGATCCTCGTAGTTGGCCAGCTCCTGCGCCTGCAGCCGCTCGTCGATCAGCGCATTCAGGGCCTGCTGCTGGATGGCGGGAATATTCTCGGGCGTCGGCTGGACCTGGGTCATGGCGATCAGCAGCAGCATGCGCTGGCGCAGGTCGAACCCGGTGACGACGCTGTCATTGACCGTGACCAGGATGCCGTCCGACATCTGGAAGGCCGGGGCGGCCGGCGGCGCGGCCGGCGGCGGCGCGGCTTCGGCGGCCGGATTCAGATTGCCGGCGGCCGCCGGCTGCGCCGGAGGCGCGGTCTGGGCCATGGCCGAACCGGCCAGGAGGGCGGCGATCGCCACGCCCGTCATATAACGCTGCAAACCCATGTCAGTCCTGGTTCCTCAAGCGGCGCTGGTCCGGTTCTGCCCCGGATTTGCGAGCCGCGCGCCCCCAGGCCGCGCGGCCGCCAGCGCCCGTCGCTGCGTCAATACCCTGTACCGCCGAAAGTGGCGAGGTTTAGGCGCACATAGATGCCCTCGGACGGTCCGGTCGGGCGCACACGGGTGTTGTCGCGTCGATAGCCGATCTCGAATCGGAAGCAGTCGTCGTCAAACAGCAGGCCCACTTCCGACCGTGTGATGATGTCCCGCTCCAGGTCGGCGATGCCGGAGGCGGTCACGCCCCAGTTGCCGTAGACGAACTGCTGTCCCGACAATTGCACGAACTCATAGTTGCGGTTGAGCGGGCCGGGCACGGGGTTGGATTGGTCGAGGATGTAGCTGACCGTCGCGAGATTGCGCCGTCCCCAGCGTCCGTCAACCGCCGCCTCGGCCCGCCGGATTTCGCCGGAGGCGTCGATCGTCGCGTGGCCCCAGCCGCGGATGCGGTCGGACGGCGAGAAGCTGCCCTGCACAACCCAGTCCGAGGATTGGGCGGCCAGGCCGAACGGGTCATAGAGCTGCGTCGGCGCGTCCGGAACGGGCGTCAGGAAGGCGGGCTCCTCGTCCGCGCGATAGCTGCGGCCGATGAACAGGCTGGCCTGGCGTCCCTGGTCCCAGCGGAGGGTGGCGCGGGCGCCGAGGGTCAGGCGCGCGCCGCCTTCGTAGAGGTCATGGCCCGGGAAGCGATCGGTCCGGAACAGCGAGCTTTCGTCCAGCTCCAGCGTCTGGCTGTCCTCGACGGGGATGCGCGGATCGAGGTCGGAGGTGGTCGAGGCCGATAGCTGGGCGGTCGGCTCGAGGATCAGATCGGCGCCGGGCGCGACCTGGCGGAACAGGGGATAGCTGATGTCGAGGCCCGCCGTGGCGCGGCCGCGGGAAATCGCTTCCTCTTCCAGCCCCAGCATGGGCGGAAGGTCATCGACCGAATAGAGGTCGGCGCGCACATCGATGAACGGTTCCCACCGGACGCCGCTGGCCGAGATCAGCGTGCGGCGCCATTCCGCCTGGCCGGAGACGCGCCGGCTGTCGATCCCCGGCAGGCCGAGCGTCGGGCCGGCCGGTATGATCTCGGGACGCAGCACCGGCCCGCCGACATAGTCGTCGCGAGCGAGAGAGACCGCCGACCCGCGCAGCCGAAGTCGGCCCCCGAACACGGGACCGTCCGGCTCCCAGCGCGCCTCGATCAGGGGGGCCGCAAGCGGCAACTGCCCCTCGTTCTCGAAAACCTTGAATCCCTGCGGGTCGCGGAAATCGGTGTCGGCGAAGGCCGGATCGAGTCTCAGGCTCTGGATGCTGAACGCCGCCACGGAGATGTAGGAGCGGGCGGTCTGACGCTCGACGTAGATCTGGCTGATCAGTCGGCGCTGGTCGCCGTAATAGAGTCCGTTGTCCTGATAGGGATCACGGACGTCGTACCGGTCAAACAGGGTCTTGTCCGAGACCTGTTCGACCGTGAAGCCCCAGCGCCACGGGCCTTGCGGGTCGAACCGGCCGTGACTGAGGATGTAGCTCCGGCTGGTCCGGTCGCCGAATTTGACGTTGGATTCGCGGTCGCCGTCGCCGTCGAGATCAAAGTCCCCGAAATTGCGCTCATAGGTGTAGCCGCCCCGGGCGACGACGGTCCCGTCCGCGAAGCGCCGGCGCCATTGCAGGTTCAGCAACGGGGCGACGTCCGTGTTCAGCTGGGGGCTGATCAGCCAGTCTTCGGACGGCGAGACGACCCGCAGATAGGGGACCTCAAGGCTCAGCCCGCGCCCTTCGTCATAGCTGGGGATCGGCACGAGGAAGCCGGAGGCTCGTTCGACGGTCGGATCCGGATGGGCGAAGAAGGGCAGGTAGAAGACCGGGACCCCGCCGACGCGGAACACGGCGTTGCGATACAGAATCGCGCGCAACTCCTCGTTCTGGACCACCTTTTCCGCCTGGATGGAGACGCTCGGTTGTCTGGCGTTCCCCTCGTCGTCGCAGATCGGACAGGGGGTGAAGATGGCGTAGTTCAGCTCGTTGACGTTGACGCTCCGCCGCACGGCGGTGGCCGCCATCAGGTTGGCGCCGTTGCGGAACCGGGTCGCGAAATCCACCGCCACGCCGGCCCTGAGATCGGAGTCGAGCTCCAGATGGCTGGCGAAGACGACATTGCCCTCGGGATCGGTGAACTCGACCTGCCGGTCGGCCGTGGCGATCCCCTGGCGCAGGTCGTAGCTGATCGCGCCGGCCCTGAGCGTCGCGTTGCGGAACCGGGCCAGGACCCGGTCGGAGCCGGCGCCCTCGGCGGTGATGACGTCGCCATCCCGCCCTGCGGCATCGGCCTCGATATAGACCGATCCCGGGGTCAGCCCGTCGGCGCCCGGTGTGGACGGGACGGGCGCGTCCTGCGCCCGGGCGGCTCCGGCCAGCGCCAACAGCGCGATGACAGCCGCACCGGCCAGAAGCCGGTGGCGCAAGACTCCCGAATCGGGCGCGCGGCGGTCACGCTGCATGCAAAAGGTCACTCTGGATGGCGTACGGGTCGGCAGGGGCGGGGCAGGCCGGATCGCTTAGCCGTCTTCGGTATAGAACAGCAAGGTGAAGGCGGCGAGCGCCGTCAGCAAGGGCGGCAGCCAGGCCGCAAGCCAGGGCGGGATCACCTCGGCCGAGCCGAAGGCCGACGCCGCCTGGTTCACGAAGAAGAAGCCGAACCCGAGCACGACCGCGGCCACGCTCATCCGGGCCAGGTCTCCCAGCCGCATCAGCCTCAGAGAGAAGGCGGCGGCCAGGATCGACATGGCGGCGAACATCAGGGGCGTCGCCAGCAGTTGCTGCAGACGCAGGCGATAGGCGGTCGATGAAAACCCGGCGTCCTCGACCCGCGCGATCTGGGCCGGCAACGACCAGAAGGAGGTCGCCTGCGGCCGCGCGAACCGCTCGAACGCCTCATCGTCGGCCAGGCTGGAGGGCAGGTCGAGGGTGGCGTAGCGCACCGCGCGCTGGCCGATCTCGGCCCCGACCGCATTGACCAGCCGCCAGCTTCCGTTCGACAGCGAGGCCGAGTCGGCGTCGATCCGCTCCGAGAAGGTGCGCATGCCCTCGGAGTCATTGGTGTAGATGAAGAAGGTGACGTCGAGCAGCCGGGCGCGCGACCGGTCCTGCCGCTCGGCGCGGACCACCATCTGGCGCGTATCATCGCCTTCGCGGATCCAGACCGTCGGGCTGGCCTCGGCGCCGGCCGCCGACCCGGACAGACGGGTCCGCTCGCGCTGGTAAAGACCGTCCGCCGACGCCGCCAGCGGTCCCAAGGCGGCGACGGTGATGACGCCCAGCATCAGGGCGGCCCCGGCCGCCGGCAGGACGAACCGCCAGGCCGAGACGCCCGCGGCCCGCATCGCGATCAGCTCGCTGCGACGATTGAGGCCGACGAACGCCGCCAGCGTCCCGAACAGGAAGACGAACGGCAGCAACTGGATGATCACCTGCGGCGACTTCAGCAGCATCAGGCCGAAAATGCGGACCCCGGACAGGTCGGTGTTCGAGGCGACGCGCTGGGAGATCTCGACAAAGTCGATCAGCATGATCAGGGCGGCGATGACGCCCAGGGCGACGCCCAGCGACCGCGCCTGCTGGACCAGCACATAGCGTTCAATCCGGCCGAGCCGCAGCCAGGGCACAGGCAGGGAGGTGCGGCTGCTCATGCGACCCGCGCCTTCAGCCGCTCGAGAAACCGCGAGCTCCGGCGTCGGCGCGGCTTCAGGGCCCGGAACAGAAGCCTCAGCGCGACCGCCGTCGCCACGATCGGCAGCAGATACTGGAACACGTTCAACCAGCCGTTCCAGGCGCTGGCCGAGACCACGCCGTAGCCCGCGATGCGGACGACCAGGAAGATGCCCGCGGCCTTGGCGATGCGCAGGCCGTAGCCGGTCCGGCTGAACTGCCCGCCCATGATCGCCGTCAGAGCCATGGCCATGGCCATCAGGGCGTAAAGCGGCGCCGACAGCCGCGAATGGCCCTCGGCCGCCAGTTCGCCCGCCGAACCGACCCGCTCCAGATCTGCCGGCGACGGGTTGAACAGCTGGGTCAGATAGAGGTCCGACGGCTTGTAGCGGACGCGCTCGGTCACTTCCGAATACTGGGCCAGGGGCACGTCCTGGCGGCCGAAGGACAGATACTCCAGCACCCCGCGCGACGAGTAGCGCTGCCATGACCCGTTCAGCAGGGTCAGATAGGGCTGGCCGTCAATGCGGCTGAACCGGGCTTCGGCGGCGTCCCAGGTGGTGACCTTGTCGCCTTCCTCGAGATAGACGAACAGATTCTTCAGCAGGCCGTTCTGTTCGATCTGCTGGACATAGACGGTCAGACCGTTCGGGCCCTCGACGAACCGGCCTTCCTGGACCAGCAGGGTCGCCAGGTCGGAGCGGACGGCGAAGGCCTCGGCCCGGGATTGCCGTTGCGCCCAGGGCTGGCCCACGGCGGTGACCATCAGGGTCAGCAACGCCGCGATGACCGCCAGCTGGACCGAGGGGCGAATCGCCGACCAGCGGGTGACGCCCGAGGCGAACACCGCGGTCAGCTCCTGCTCCCGCTGCAGCCGGGTCAGGGCGATCAGGGCGCCGACGAACAGGCCGATCGGAATGATCACGGCCAGCAATTGCGGCACCGCGAGCAGGGTCAGCTTGACCATCACCCAGACGCTCTGACCGCGTTCGACGATGACTTCCAGCTGGTCGAGGCTCTGGCTCAGAATGCCGATTCCGGCCAGCGCGGCGCACGCGCCCACGACGGGACGGGCGATCTGCCGGAAAAGATAGCCTTGAATCAGGGTCATATACGGCAGGAAATCGCCCGTTGCAGGCGGCGGCGAGGGAGAGCATCTAATACACACCCGAATGCGCCGGTGAAACCGCGCGCACTCATCCCATCGACACACAGCCGGGGCGTATCGCCCGGCGGGAGTAGTAAATGAAGATCGAATTCGTCGCGTCCGCGAGTCCCGCCGAAATTCTCGCCGTCCTGGTCCATGAGGGCCGGGTCCTCTCCGGCGCCGGTCCCCGCCTCGACACCGCGACCTCCGGCGCCCTGACCCGGGCGATGACCGCCAGCCGCTTCACCGGCGCCTCGAACAGCACCCTGATCGTCGCCGCCCCCGCCGGCGTCGACGCGACGAGCATTCTGCTCAGCGGTGCGGGCGAGGCCGGCAAGTTCGACGACCTGGCGCTCGAGTCCGCCGCCGGCGCCGCCTATCACGCCGTCAAGCTGTCGGGCGCGACTGTCCTGACCATCGATGCCTCCCACCTGACCGCCGACCAGGCCGCCCGCGCCGCCTTCGCCGCCCGCCTGGCCGCCTATCGGTTCCTGAAATACCGCACCACGCTGAAGCCCGAGAAAACGCCGTCGATCGAGACCATCAAGATCGTCGCGGCGGATCCCAAGGCCGCCGGGGCTGCCTACGCCGACCTGTCCGCCGTCGCCGACGCGGTCGAGTTCTCGCGCGATCTGGTCAGCGAGCCGGCCAACGTCCTGTATCCGGTCGAGTTCGCCAAACGCGTCAAGGCGCTGGAGAAACTCGGACTCGAGGTCGAGATTCTCGGCGAGAAGGAGCTTGAAAAGCTCGGCTTCCGCACCCTCCTGGCGGTCGGCATGGGCAGCGTGCGCGAGAGCCAGGTCGCCATCATGAAGTGGAACGGCGGCAAGAAGGGCGACCAGCCCATCGCCTTCGTCGGCAAGGGCGTCTGTTTCGACACCGGCGGCATCTCGATCAAGCCGTCCGACGGCATGGAAGAGATGAAATGGGACATGGGCGGCGCTGCCGCCGTGGCCGGCCTGATGCACGCGCTGGCGGGCCGGAAGGCGAAGGTCAATGCGGTCGGCGTCCTCGGCCTGGTCGAGAACATGCCCGACGGCGCGGCCCAGCGCCCCGGCGACGTGGTCATGTCCCTGTCGGGCCAGTCGGTCGAGATCCTGAACACCGACGCCGAGGGCCGCCTCGTTCTGGCGGATTGCCTCTGGTACACCCAAGAGCGGTTCAAGCCGAAATTCATGCTCGACCTGGCCACCCTGACGGGCGCCATGATCGTGGCGCTGGGGCTCGAATACGCCGGGGTGTTCTCCAACTCCGACGCGCTGGCCAACAATTTCCTCGCCGCCGGTCCCAAGGTCGGTGAGAACGCGTGGCGGATGCCGATCCCGGCCTTCTACGAGCGCCACATCGACACCCCGATCGCCGATGTGAAGAACACCGGCAACGGCCGCGCCGGCGGCTCCATCACCGCCGCCCTGTTCCTGCAGCGCTTCACCAACGGCGTGCCCTGGGCCCACATCGACATCGCCCCGACCGCCTGGGTCAAGGACAGCCGCAATCCGACCGTCCCGGACGGCGCCGTCGGCTGGGGCGTGCGCACGCTCGACCGGATGGTGGCCGACAGCTACGAGTCGTAGGTCTCTGAAAAGGTAGAACCGGGTGTCTGACGCCAAGCCGGAAATCTGGTTCTACCACCTCGAGCGGTCGACCCTGGAACAGGTCATGCCCGGCCTGCTGGAGAAGACGCGTGAGCGGGGCTGGAGGGCGCTGGTGCGCGCTGCCGACGCCCGGTTGCTCGACGACATCGACGATCGGCTGTGGACGTACCGCGACGACAGCTTCCTCGCCCACGGCCGGGCGTCCGGGCCCGAAGCGGCGCGGCAGCCCATACTGCTGACCGAATCGCTTGAGAACCCGAACGCCGCTCAGGCGCTGTTCATCGTGGACGGCTCAGAGCTGGGCGATACGAAAGGCTTCGATCGATGCTTCATCATCTTCGACGGACGGGACGAGACGGCGCTGTCGGGCGCGCGGGTCCGGTGGAAGACGCTGAAGGATCAGGGCGCCAATCTGGCCTACTGGAAGCAGTCTCCGGAGGGGCGCTGGGAAAAGGCGGCCTGATCGCGCTCATGGCCCTGGCGGCCTGTTCGACGCCGGCCTCGGACGCCTCCGCCCCGCGCGCCATCGAAGAAGCCCAGATCAATCTGCCGACGGGAACGCGTCCGACGAATCCCACCGCCGACCTGTGCCGCGCCGGCGAACTGCAATGGCTGGTCGGGAAACCGAAGACCGACATCCCCGTTCCCGTCGATATCGTGAACCGGCGCGTCACCTGCACCAGCTGCCCGATCACCGAGGACTATTCGCCCTACCGCCTGAACATCTTCTTCAACGAACAGACCGAAGTCATCGAACAGGTCCGCTGCGGTTGAAGCCATCACGGGAGACGACGCCGATGAAGATCCTGACCCTAAGCCTCGCCGCGGCCGGCTTGCTTGCAGCCGCCTGTGCGCCCGTCGACGACGGCGGCGCCGTCCCCATGCCGCCGGAAGACAGACCGAGCCAGTGCAGGGCCGACCAGTATCAGCGCTTCGTCGGCCGCAACCGCTCGGAGTTGCCGCCGCGTCCGGCCGACGAGGTCTGGCGCGTGACCTGCACGACCTGCCCGGTGACCATGGATTACAACTCAGGCCGGCTGAACATCCTGTTCGACCAGTCCACGGGCGTCATCCGCGAGGTTAAATGCGGATGAGAGCGCTCACCATCGCCGCCATGCTTGCCCTCGGGGCGTGCGCCCCGACCGCGCCGTCGCCGGTCGAGACGCCGATCCCGCAGCAATGCGGGATCGAGGGCGCCCGGTCCCTGGTCGGCTCCCATGTCGGGGCGGTGTCCTTCCCGCAGGACGCCAATGTCCGCATCGCCTGCACCACCTGTCCCGTCACCAAGGATCTGCGGCCCGACCGGCTGAATATCCGGTTCGACGAAGCCACAGGGATCATCGAGAGCGTGGCCTGCGGCTGATCCGGCCCTTGGCGACCGCCGCTTTTCGCGACAAGCTGGCGCCGAGGGCAGGGAGAGCTGGACAATGCGCACAATTCTGTTGGCGGGCGTCGCCCTCGGCGTCTCGCTGTTTGGTCCCGCCGCCGTCGCAGACGCGACTGCCGAGCGCGCCGCGCTCGACCGGATCGAACGGCCCCAGGTCTGCGGCCCGGCCGTCTCGGCCAATGCAGGCACTCCCGTCGCCAACATGGTCATGGTCGAGGGGTTCGGAACCGGCGGCTTCCCCATCGATACCGCCAACCCCGAGGCCCAGGCCTGGTTCGACCACGGCGTCCGGCTGCGTTGGGCCTTCGAGCACAAGGAATCGGTGCGCGCCTTCCGCAAGGCGCGCCTGCTCGATCCGTCGTGCGGCATGTGCGCCTGGGGCGAGGCCTGGGCCCTCGGCCCCAATCTCAACGGTGGCGGCAATGACGACGAGAGCCAGGCCGCCGCGCTGAAGGCCGCGCGCGAGGCCCGGCGGCTGGCCCGCCGCGCCGTCCCCATGCAGCGCCAGATGATCGACGCCCTGGTCCAGCGTTATTCGGGGGCCAAGGGATCGCGTGACCGCCGCTTCGCCCAGGCCATGGACCGGATCGCGCGTCGAAATCCATCGGACATCGCCGTCGCGGCCATCACCGCCGACGCCTGGATGCTGAAGGCCGATGACTGGTGGGATGACGACGGCAAGGCGATGGACCCCGGCATCACCCGCGCCATGGCCGTGCTGGAGCAGACCCTGGCCGCTGCACCCGACGACCCGGGCGCGATTCATCTCTACATCCACCTGACCGAGTGGTCGGACGATCCGCACAAGGCCATTCCCTATGGCGAACGGCTGGCGGCGCTGGCCCCCGGGGCGAGCCATCTGGTGCATATGCCGTCGCACACTTTTTACCGGGTCGGCCGCTACCGGGACGCCATGATGTCCAACGTCAACGCCGTGGCGCTGGACCGGCGCTATGACAGCCTGGCCCGGCCGCCGGGCGGCGTGCCCGGCATGCCGCTGCACGGCCACAACATCCATTTCGGCATGGGCGGCGCCCTGATGGCGGGCGGGGCCGAGGAGGGCCTGAAGCTCGCCGACTGGTTCCTGGCGACCTTCCCGGACATCCCGGAGGACAATGTCTGGCGTCAGATCACCGCCAACAACGCCTATGCCAACTACGGGCGGTTCGGATCGCCCGCGCAGGTCGCGGCCCTGGCCGAGCCCGCCGCCACCCATCCGCTGCTGCGGATCAGCTGGCGCTACGCCCGGGGCGAGGCCGCGGCCCGGGCCGGCGACGCGGCGGCGGTGCGGGCCGAGGCCGAGGCTATCAAGACCCTCCGCGCCGAACCCGCCTTCGCCTCGGGCCCGAGCGCCGAGATGCGCCGGGACTTCACCGAACTGTCCCAACGCGTTCTCGAAGGCCGCGCGGCGATGATCGAGGGCAACCATGCCGCCGCCGTCGCCGCCTTCACCCGCGCCGCGGAAATCCAGGGCCAGGGGGAGGAGGGCGGCGATCCGCCCGTCATCTGGTACCCGACCCGCCGCAGCCTCGCCGCCGCCCTGCTGCTCAGTGGCGACGCCGCCGGGGCGAAAGCCAAGGTGCTGGAGCTGATCGAGGATTGGCCGGCGGACCCCTACAGCTATTTCGTCCTGGCCGAGGCGGAAGCGGCCCTGGGCGACGCGGACGCCGCCGCCGAAGCCCGCCGCCTGTCGCGCATCGAATGGGTCGGCGGGGCCATGGATCTCAAGCTGGCCTGACCGCGCGGTCAGGACCGCGAGGCCACCGCCATATTGTCGATCAGGCGGGTTCGCCCCAGCCAGGCGGCCGCGAGGATGCGGCCCGGCGCGTCGACCAGGGCGCTGTCGAACGGCGCGAGGTCCTCGCCCCGGCGCACCGCGACATAGTCGATCCGGTCGAAGCCCGCGGCCAGCAGGGCGTCGCAGGCTTCGCGCTCAACCGTCTCGACCGGCCGGCCTGAGGTCGCCGCCGCCCCGGCCTCGGCCAGCACGCCATTCAGCCGCCGGGCGATCTCCAGCTCAGCCTCCGACAGGTAGGCGTTGCGCGACGACAGGGCCAGGCCATGACCGTCCCGCGTCGTCGGCGATCCGACGATCTCCGTAGGGATGTCGAGGTCGCGGACCAGCCGCCGCACGACCATCAACTGCTGCCAGTCCTTCTCCCCGAACACGGCCAAATCCGCCTGGACCTGGTTCAACAGTTTGGCGACCACCAGGGCCACGCCGCCGAACATCTGCGGCCGGAAATCGCCCTCCAGCCCCTCGGCCGGTCCCCCGACGCTGATCGTGGTCGTCGCGCCCGCCGGATACATCTCCTCGACCGGGGGCGCGAACAGCAGGTGGCAGCCGGCCTCCGCCAGCAGTTCGGCGTCCCTGGCTTCCTGCCGGGGATAGGTCCCCAGGTCCTCGTGGGCGGCGAACTGGGTCGGATTGACGAAGACGCTGGCCACGACCCGGTCCGTCCGCCGGCCGGCTTCCCGGACCAGCGTCAGATGGCCTTCGTGCAGCGCGCCCATCGTCGGCAC
>NZ_DLHQ01000051.1:0-532 GCF_002483305.1 Brevundimonas sp. UBA7664 | reverse complement strand
CTGGCGCAGCGCCGCGATGCTGCGAACCACGGGAAGGGCGTCGGTCTCGGGCATGATGAACGGATTAACCTTCCGGCTTAAGCCTGATTGTGAACCGGGCGGCAAATCTTGCCGTGCCAGTGTCGGCTTATGACGCCGACCCTCCTCATTCGTCCAGTCGTGGTGCTTGTCGCGGCCGTCGGCCTCAACGCCTGCGGCATGGTCGACAGCGATCCGCATCGTTTCGAGAACCTGGCCAATTCCGTCGCCGCCATCGATCTCGACGGCAAGCGCGCCGCCGCCCCGGCTCGCACCGCCGCCGAGGCGGGTCTGCGGCCGGCCCTGCGGGTCGAGGTCATGGAGCCCCACGCCCTGTGGGACGCCCGCTACGGTCTGGATGGCGCCGTCGAGCGCGCCGCGCCCGGGCTCGTCGCCGCCGCCGCTCCGGCGGTGGCCGACGCCGTGGTGCAGCAGGTCTCCGCCCGCATCGATTCCGCCTCCGCCCGCGCCGGCCTGCGTCCTGAGCTGGCGCCGCGCCCGCCGTCCGCCCCCC
>NZ_DLHQ01000063.1:45607-45817 GCF_002483305.1 Brevundimonas sp. UBA7664 | reverse complement strand
GAAGCTGAGCATGGCGCCGAAGCCCGCCTGCTGCCGCGCCGCGACGGCGTGACCGGGATGGGTCTTCAGGCCGGGGTAGTGGACGGCCTTCACCACCGGCTGTTGCGCCAGCCATTCCGCGACGCGACCGGCGGTCGCCTGCTGCCGCTCGATGCGGGCGAACAGGGTGCGCACCCCGCGCAGGGTCAGATAGGCATCGAAGGGCGAGCC